>CALVFO010000014.1 GCA_944326855.1 uncultured Alistipes sp.
TCCCGTTAACATCTTATGAACTGTTATCCTCGTTTTGTCAACCGGTTTTTGGAGGTTGTGAACAGGTTCTTGACAGGATATTCACAAAAATGCGTTTCTCGGGCCGGTAGGTTTCTGCTTCTTCGGGTCGTTATGGACCGCATTGAAAAACGGCTTCCGAATTTCGGAAGCCGTTTTTCATAAATGGAGATCCCTGGGATTACAGACGGTCGATTTCGGCGCAGAGACGATCGAAAATTTCGTCGATCGTACCCAGCCCGTTGACCAGCCGGAATTTGTTCATCGGTTTGTAATAGTCGGCTACGACGGCGGTTTGAGCCTTGTAGACGTCGATGCGGTTGCGGATCACCTCTTCGCTGCTGTCGTCGGCCCGGCCGCTGACTTCGCCTCGTTTGAGCAGGCGTTGGATCAGTTCTTCGTCGGGAACGTCCAGCGAAAGCATCATGCTCACCGGAGTGCCGTATTGATCCATAATGCGGTCGAAGGCTTCGGCTTGGGCCGTCGTGCGCGGGAAGCCGTCGAAAATGTTGCCTTTGGCCTCTTTGTGACGGGCCACGTAGTCGGCGATGATGTCGATGACCAGTTGATCGGGGGCCAGTTCCCCTTTTTCGATGTAACTTTTCATACTGCGTCCCAGTTCGGTACCCTGGCGGATCTCCTGGCGGATTACTTCGCCGGTGGAGATGTGGTTGAAACCGTATTTGGCGACCAGTTTTTCGGCCTGGGTTCCTTTACCTGCCCCCGGAGGGCCGAACAAAACAAGATTGATCATGTCGGTAGTTCTTGAATGAATTAATGGGTGTAAAATTAGGACTTTTTTTGGCCGTGACAAAAGATGCTCCTACCTTTGTGAATAACATAACAACATTTCGTTCGGATGAGTAAAAAAACAGCGACTCCCATTTCCGATTTGGGCCTTTTCGGCCTGATCGACAGACTGACGGCTCCCTTTGAAAAACAGAACGCCTCGACGGTGCGGGCGGCCGGAGACGATACCGCGGTGATCGATGCCGGAACGGATTATCTGCTGGTGTCGACCGACCTGCTGCTGGAAGGCGTTCAGTTCGATCTGACCTATTTCCCTTTGCAGCACCTCGGGTTCAAATGTGTAGTGGCCGGCATTTCGGATATTCTGGCCATGAACGGCACCCCGACTCAAGTGATGATCTCCGTGGGAATTTCATCCCGCTTTTCGGTGGAGATGATGGACCTTTTCTACGAAGGGGTTCGGGCGGCCTGTACCCGTTATGGGGTAGATATGGTCGGAGGAGACACTTCGGCCTCGGTCAATGGCCTGACGCTTTGTGTGACGGCGATGGGACGGGTGGCCAAAGACAAAATCGCGTATCGCTCAGGGGCTCGGGTACACGATCTGATTTGCGTGACGGGGGATTTGGGTGCGGCCTACATGGGACTGCATTTGCTCGAACGCGAAAAACGGGCCCTGGACGGCATGCCCAATCCTCAGCCCGATTTCAAGGGGCATGAATATATCTTGGGCCGGCAGCTGCGTCCTGAAGCACGTGTGGATGTGATCCGGGAGTTGGATCGGCGGGGTATTGTGCCCACTTCGATGATCGACATCACCGACGGACTCTCTTCGGAATTGCTCCATCTGTGTAAGAATTCGTCCGTTGGGGCCCGTATCTATCTGAATAAACTTCCGATTGCCGGAGAGACCTCGGCTATGGCCGACGAATTGCATAACGATCCGGTAGTGGCGGCGCTCAACGGGGGAGAGGACTATGAGTTGCTTTTCACCGTGCCGTTGGAAAAACGGGACGAGATTTTTGCGCTGGGCGTGGATGTGATCGGTCATATCACGGCTCCCGAAGCCGGGGTGATGTTGATAACTCCCGACGGGCAGGAAATACGGGTGCAGGCTCCCGGATGGGTGTCGGCAGGCGAATAAGCTGCAGCCCGGTAGGCCGACACACACAAGTCGTTGGCAGAGAAATAACGAGGGCTTCCCAAAAAGGGAAGCCCTCGTGTATTGTAAGGGATGGGTGCTGGCAGGGTGGGGCGTCAGCCCTCAGATGCTGTCATGCACCGTGTGCTTGAGTGTTTATAGCAGCCCGAAATGCCGCAGGGCGTTGGGAATGCCGAGTCCGTCGACGGAATCGGTTACATAATCGGCATGCACCTTGACTTCATCCATGGCATTTCCCATGGCGATGCCAATCGCGGCGTGACGCAGCATGGCGATGTCGTTGCCCCCGTCTCCGAAAGCCATGCTCTCTTCCAGCGAGAGCCCGTAATAATCCAGTATCTGGTCGATTCCCGAGGCTTTGTCCACGCCTTTCCGATTGAGGTCGGTGAAGAGCGGATTCCAGCGGCTCGATTCGCAATCGGGCAGCACATCGCGGATCAGTTCTTCTTCCCGTTCCCGATCGACATAGATGCTCATTTGCAGGATCGCCTGCCGGGAGGCTTCTTCGAGGCTCTTGATCGGAGGCGGGGCCACGGCTACCAGTTGGGAGAGTTTCGAGACGGCATCGTCGACGAAGTTGATCGAAATGTCGTGTTCGCTGACACAGATGCAGGGAAACGGATGTTGATCCTGATAGCGGATCAGCGCCTCCACATTGCTGCGGGGGATGGGCCTGCGGCTGATGACCGTGCCGTCACCCCGGAGGCAGTAGGCTCCATTGAGGGTGATGTACCCGTCGAAAACCAGATCGCCGAGGTTGTTGATCTGTGCCAGAGGTCGTCCGGTGGCAATGAAGAGTTTAATGCCCTGTCGTCGTAAATGGATCAGCGCCTCGCGGGTCGGTTCCGGAACGGTGTGGGTCTGGAAACTGACCAGCGTCCCGTCTATGTCGAAAAAGATCGCTTTTATCATGTCGTAGAGGTACTCGAAAACGGACAGAACCGGGAAAAATCGCAACGTCAACGAAAAAATGTCGGTGGATTCGTCGGCCCGGATCACTTATAACAAATGGTGAAGGGCCATATATTTCCACAGGGGAGCGGCGTGCAGAGCCTGTTTGATTTCGTCGTTCAGCAGCAGGCTCTTGACTTCGTCGACCGTCAGCAGATGGACGCTCAACTCTTCGCTCGCTTCCAGGTGGGCTTCCGAAATTTTTTCGACCCCGATGGCCAGGAAGCAATAGGTCAGGTTGGTCTGGGTGCCGGGATTGGCCGAGATCGTCATGTAACATTCCCATTGACCTCCTCCATAGCCGGTTTCTTCCATCAGTTCCCGTTGGGCCGCGGCCAGCGGGTCGGGGTCTTCCGGATCGCGAACTCCGGCGCACAGTTCATAGGAGGTAACTCCCAGACCGTGGCGATACTGACGAACGAAAACGAACTTGCCGTCCGGGGTGATGGCCAGTGTGTTGACCCAATCCGGGTATTCCAGAACGTAGTATTCCGGGATCACGTGTCCATTGGCCAGACGTATGGTTTCGCGTCGGGCGGTCAACCAGGGAGCCCGATGTACGTATTGGCTTTCCAGCACTTGCCAGGAAGAAGTCTCTTTTTTCTTTTCCATCAGCGTTTTGTTTTTAGCAGGGGAATCTCATAGCTTTTGCCCTCTTCAGCCGCTTCGGTTTGCGGAAACAGCTTGCGGGCCTCTTCGACCAGCACGGTTTCATCCTTGTAGCGGGAAGAAAAATGGCCGATGAGCAACCGGCCGGCACCGGCTTTGAGGGCGGCGGTGGCGGCTTGTCGGGCCGTGCTGTGTCCGGTTTGTCGGGCCAGCGCTTTGTCAGAGTCGGCGAAGGTGGCTTCGTGGTAGAGCAGATCGACACCCTGTACCAGACCGGCCGCCTTAGGCGAGTAGAGCGTATCGCTCAGATAGGCGTAGCTGCGCCCCCGATAGGGTCGGTAGGTGATCGATTCGTTCGGAATCGTGCGTCCGTCAGCCAGCAGAAGGTCTTCGCCCCGTTTGGCGGCGGCGCAGTCAGCGATGCCTAATCCATACTGTTCGATGGCCTCTTTAAGAATGTTCAGCGGCGGTTCTTTCTCCCTGAACAGAAATCCGGCGGCCGGAACCCGATGTCGCAGCGGGATCGAATAGACCTCCAACACCTTGTTTTCGTAGAGCAGCCGGTGTTTGCGGGTTTCGACCTCCTGCCAGATCACTTCATACGGAAGCTGGCTGTCGAAATAGCGCAGGTGGCAGGCCAATATCTCGTCGAAAGGACGCGGAGCATACACGGTCAGCGGGGTGCGTCGTCCTTGCAGCCCCAGGGTCGAGATCAGCCCGAAAAGACCATAAACATGGTCGCCATGCAGGTGACTGATGAATATAGCGTTGATTTTCTGAGGATTGATACCGGCCCGCATGAGTCGTTGTTGGGTGCCTTCGCCGCAATCGATCAAAAAAAACTGCTCATGCACGTTGAGTGCATGAGCAGCAGGATTGCGTCTCGGAGTCGGCGAGGCCGAACTGCTACCCAATATGGTAACCCGAAACGTCATGGACTAAACCGATTATTCGGCCTTTTCTTCAGCAGCTTCCATCTGAGCTTTCAGTTCAGCCAGACCGGTGATGTCACCCAGCGTGGTTTTTTCCACGGCGGCGTTGATCTTCTTCACCGAATCTTTGGCCTGGTCGTCCGCTTTTTTGCGTTCGGCACGTTCGGCCTGAGCTTCCTGACGTTTGATTTCTTCACCCAGACGAGTGTGCGAGAGGATGATCCGTTTGGTTGCTTTGGAGAATTCCACCACTTTGAAGTCGAGGGTTTCGCCTACTTTGGCGGTGGTGCCGTCTTCTTTGACGAGTTGTTTGGCGGGAGCGAAACCTTCCACATTTTCGCCCAGCGATACCACGGCGCCTTTATCGTTCATTTCGGTGATGGTGCCGCTGTGTACCGAATCCACGGTGAACTGAGCTTCGAAAGCATTCCAGGGATTTTCTTCCAGCTGTTTGTGGCCCAGGCTCAGACGACGGTTTTCCTTGTCGATTTCCAGAACGACCACTTCGATTTCAGCCCCGATCTGGGTAAATTCAGCCGGATGTTTCACTTTCTTGGTCCAGCTCAGATCCGAAATGTGGATCAGACCGTCGATACCTTCTTCGATTTCTACGAATACCCCGAAGTTGGTGAAGTTACGCACTTTGGCGGTATGTTTGCTGCCTACGGCATATTTGGTTTCGATGTCGGCCCAGGGGTCGGGAGTCAGCTGTTTGATACCCAGCGACATTTTGCGTTCTTCGCGGTCGAGGGTCAGGATAACGGCTTCTACTTCGTCGCCCACCTTCATGAATTCCTGAGCGGAACGCAGGTGCTGGCTCCACGACATTTCCGATACGTGGATCAGACCTTCTACACCCGGAGCGATTTCGATGAAGGCTCCGTAATCGGCCATCACAACCACTTTTCCTTTGACCTTGTCTCCGACTTTCAAGTTGGGATCTAGTGCGTCCCAAGGATGCGGAGAAAGTTGTTTCAGACCCAGAGCGATGCGTTTTTTGGCATCGTCGAAGTCGAGGATAACCACGTTGAGTTTCTGATCGAGTTGAACGATTTCTTCGGGGTGGTTGACACGGCCCCAGCTCAGGTCGGTGATGTGGATCAGACCGTCTACGCCGCCCAGGTCGATGAATACCCCGTAAGAGGTGATGTTCTTGACGGTACCTTCGAGAATCTGACCTTTTTCGAGCTTGGACATGATTTCCTTCTTCTGAGCTTCGAGTTCGGCTTCGATCAGGGCCTTGTGCGATACGACCACGTTGCGGAATTCCTGGTTGATCTTCACGACTTTGAATTCCATGGTCTTGTCTACGTAGATATCGTAGTCGCGGATGGGTTTCACGTCGATCTGCGAACCGGGCAGGAAGGCTTCGATCCCGAAGACATCCACGATCATACCGCCCTTGGTGCGGCATTTGATGTAACCCTTGATGATTTCGTCTTTTTCGAGGGCTTCGTTGACACGATCCCACGAACGGAGCTGACGGGCTTTCTTATGAGAGAGAACCAGCTGGCCTTTTTTGTCTTCGGCGCTTTCGACGTATACTTCCACTTTGTCGCCGATTTTCAGATCGGGGTCGTAGCGGAATTCGCTCACGGGGATGATCCCTTCCGATTTGTAGCCGATGTTGACTACTACTTCGCGTTTGTTGAGGCCGATCACGGTACCTTCCACCACTTCGCCGACCTGTACTTTCGAGAGGGTCTGATCGTACTTGGCTTCGATGTTTTCTTTGCTGTCTTCGTACAGACCGAGGTCATTTTCATACGAATTCCAGTCGAAAGTGTTCAGGTCTACGGGTTGAGCGTAGGCGGCCTGAGCTGCATTCTTTTCGGTTTCTTTTTCAGTTGCCATTGTTAATGAATTTGTTTGGTAATTAATGAATTGGACATTATGTGTAGAACCATTGCGATTGGCCTTTTCCCTTTGTTCCCGTCGGGATGAAGGGATTGGGCGTATCCAAGGCGCGACAAAGGTAATGTTTTTCTGCGGAAAACACAAAATCCTCCTTAATCGACAGGACATTTCCTGGATAATCCCTATCTTTAACTGATATTTTCGAGGATCGACCGGAGGGCTCCTCCCCGGAATCCGGAGCGATAGGAACCGCTCGCCGGGGAGCTCGGAATCGGAGCTTCTTTCCCGACGGGACGCATCTTTCGGGAAAGCGGAAATGTTCGGGGAAAAATGGCCGGGCCTGTCCTTCGTTTATAATATAAGGGGTGTCTCTGGAAAAGTCCTGAAACCGCTGTTGGCATGGAGTCTCGGACGGGACGGATCGGCGATGTGTGCTCAGGTCGGGTATGGTGTGGTATTTGCAGCCATCCTCCTGCTCGGGGCAAAAACGGAGGGCGATGTTTGTCGGGGAGTATGTTCTCTTCCGGGAAGGGCAGGCCCCCGGAAATGGTAGGACTCCGGGAAGGGCAGAACCCCGGAAATGGCAGGCCGAAGAGACTTCGATGAGAAATTAAATGGTGAAAAGCGATATGCAGTCTATGAATGAAAATGTGAGAATTATTTGCGAGAACAATGGCAGTTCCTTGTTTGTCGCCATGGGTACGACGCTCGGACAGGTCGCCGAAATGTTGGCCCTGCAAAACGACTATCCGTTTTTGGCGGCCTATGTGAACAATCGGCTCAAAGAGTTGAATTATCGGGTCTATAATCCGGTGTCTGTCCGTTTTATCGACATCACCCATTTTGCCGGCATGGGGGTGTATCAACGAACGCTGTTTTTCGTTTTGCAGAAGGCCGTCTATGATCTGTATCCCGACCGGAAGCTGTACATCAAAAATTCGGTAGCCAAAGGATTTTATTGTGAAATACAGGGGCTGGAGAATGTTTCGGGCGAGATGCTCGATCAGATTCAGGAACGGATGCGGGATATCGTCGATCAGGATATTCCCATCGTACGGGAAAAAATGACCCTGGCCGAAGCCGAAGAGTTGTATCGCAAGGGCGGCATGGAAGACAAGGAGGCTCTGCTCAGGACGCGTCCCCATTTGTATGTGACGATTTACAGCCTGGCCAATCTGGTCGGTTATTTTTATGGGGTATTGGCGACCTCCACCCGGTACGTGCCGTTGTTCGAGTTGCATAAATATTACAAGGGCTTCCATCTTTCGGTGCCCAAACGAACCGATCCTACCCATTTGGAAGCGATGGTTCCGCAGGATAAGATGTTCGATGTGTTCAATGAGTATGCCGATTGGGTACGGGTGATCGGTGTGGCGAATATCGGGGCACTCAATTCCCGGATTCTGGAAGGACGTGGCGGTGAACTGATCAAGATTGCCGAAGCGTTCCATGAAAAAAAACTGGGCCATATCGCCGATATGATTCAGGCTTCGCACAAGGAGGGCGGGGCTCGCATCGTGCTGATTTCGGGTCCCTCCTCCAGCGGAAAAACGACCTTCGCCAAACGTCTGGGTATTCAGTTGCGGATATTGGGGCTCGAACCGGTGTTGATTTCCCTGGACGACTATTTCGTGGATCGGGAGAAAACCCCGCTGGACGATCAGGGCCGTTACGATTACGAAACCCTGGAGGCGATCGATATCGGGTTGTTCAACCAGCATTTGGGAGAATTGTTGGCCGGTCGTCAGGTCTCCATTCCGCGCTACGATTTCATTACCGGGAAACGGACTTCGGAGGGCATTCCGCTTCAGATGACCGAGCGTTCGATCCTGGTGATCGAGGGCATTCACGGCCTGAATCCCAAACTCACGGCCCATATCGAGGATAAATACAAGTTCAGGATTTATGTGTCGGCCCTTACCTCCATTTCGATGGATAATGTCAATCGGATTGCGACGACCGACAATCGTCTGATTCGGCGCATTGTACGCGATTACAATTCGCGGGGCAGCAGCGCTTCGGATACGTTGCGGCGTTGGGGCAGCGTTCGTCGGGGCGAGGACAAGTATATTTTCCCGAATCAGGAACAGGCCGATGTGATGTTCAATTCTTCGTTGTTTTACGAACTGGCGGTTTTGAAAAGTCGGGTCGAACCCTTGTTGTACGAGGTTCCCGATACCATGGTGGAATATAGCGAGGCCCGCAGGCTGTTGCGTCTGTTGGATCAATTTACGCCTTTGGACGGGGATGAAATCCCGCCGACATCCATTCTGCGGGAGTTCATCGGAGGCAGCAGTTTTACCTATTGACGGAGGACCGCGAAGGGAACGGAGGACGTTGGGGCGATTTTCGTTCGTGTAATGTTTGCAATTTGCCCTCCGGGGTCGTTGGATGGGCCGGAAATGTTTTTTACCTTTGCAATTTACTAAATACTTAACCAAACTTAACCGCTATGTCACAAGATAAATTCGTGTCGCGCCATGTCGGCTCTTCGCCCGCTCAGGTGGAACAGATGCTCGAAACCATCGGCGTTAAAAGCGTGGATGAACTGATCGATCAGGTCGTACCCGCTACCATCCGTCTGAAAAAACCGCTCGATCTGCCGGCCGAAGGCATGACCGAATCCGAATACGCCGACCACATCCGTGCGTTGGGTCGCAAAAATAAAATCTATCGCAGCCTCATCGGGATGGGCTATTATGGCACGACCGCTCCGGCCGTGATTCTGCGCAATGTGTTTGAAAATCCGGCCTGGTATACTTCCTATACGCCCTATCAGGCTGAAATTTCGCAGGGACGTCTCGAAGCGTTGCTCAATTTTCAGAGTGCCGTGGTAAGCCTGACGGGACTGCCCGTGGCCAACTGTTCTTTGCTGGATGAAGGAACGGCTGCCGCTGAAGCCATGCACATGATGTTCGCCCTGCGTTCGCGGGCGGCGGTACAGGAAAACCGCAACGTGTTGTTCGTGGATGAAAACATCTTCCCGCAGACGCTCGATGTGTTGCTTACGCGCAGCGAACCGTTCGGAATCGAAATCGTTTGCGACAGTTACGATAATTACGAATTTTCGGGTCGTGAATTCGGAGCCATCGTGCAGTATCCGGCTGCGGACGGCGAGGTGCGCGATTACGAAGATTTCACCGCAGCGGCTCACAGCCGTGGGGTGATGGTCACTGTGGCCGCCGACATTCTGAGCCTGGTATTGCTGAAAGCTCCGGGCGAATGGGGGGCCGATATCGCGGTGGGTTCTACCCAACGTTTGGGAATTCCGATGGGCTATGGGGGTCCCCATGCCGCTTACATGGCTACCAAGGAGGATTACAAACGCTACATTCCGGGGCGTATCATCGGGGTATCGGTGGATCGTCTCGGGAATCAGGCTTTGCGTATGGCCCTGCAGATGCGCGAACAGCATATCAAACGCGAACGTGCCACTTCGAACATCTGTACGGCACAGGCTCTGTTGGCCAGCATGGCCGGTTTCTTTGCCGTATATCATGGACCGGAAGGTTTGCGCCGGATTGCGCTGAACGCCCACACGACCGCGGTAGCCGTGGCCGAAGGTTTGGAAAAGCTGGGCTATACCTTGAAAACGACCAGTTTCTTCGACACCCTGGAGGTGGAAGCCGATGTCGAAAAGGTTCGTACGCTGGCCTTGGAAAAGAAGATCAATTTCTTCTACGTGGACGATCGTCGGGTACGCCTCAGTTTCGATGAGCTTTCCGATCTGCAGGAAGTGAATACCGTATTGGGCATTTTTGCCGCCGCCGCCGGGAAAAAGGCTCCGGTGGTCAAATCGGCCGATAAGGTGACCTTGTTGGCGAGTCTGCAACGCAAATCGGCTATTCTGACCGATCCGGTCTTCGAGAACTACCACAGTGAAACCGAACTGATGCGTTACATCAAGAAACTGGAACGCCGCGATATCTCGTTGGCCAACAGCATGATTTCGCTGGGTTCCTGCACCATGAAACTCAACCCGGCCGTAACGATGATGCCGCTGAGTCTGGCCGAGTTTGCCAATATCCATCCCTTTGTGCCGACAGATCAGGCCGAAGGCTATCAGAAGCTGATCCGCAATCTGTCGCACGATCTGTCGGTGATTACCGGTTTTGCCGCCGCTTCGTTGCAACCCAATTCGGGGGCTTCGGGCGAGTATGCCGGTCTGATGGTCATCCGGGCCTATTTGCAAAGCAAAGGGCAGGGACACCGCAACATTGCGTTGATTCCCGCTTCGGCACACGGTACCAACCCGGCTTCGGCGACGATGGCCGGCATGAAGACCGTAACGGTGGCCTGCGACGAACACGGTAACATCATGATCGACGACCTGAAAGCCAAAGCCGAACAATATGCCCCCGATCTGGCCTGCATCATGGTGACCTATCCTTCGACGCACGGCGTGTTCGAAAGCAGAATCCGTGAAATCGTGGATATCGTACACGACAACGGCGGTCAGGTTTATATGGACGGGGCCAACATGAATGCACAGGTAGGGTTGACCAATCCGGGCTATATCGGAGCCGATGTCTGCCACCTGAATCTGCACAAGACGTTTGCCATTCCGCACGGAGGTGGCGGTCCGGGGGTAGGCCCGATTTGTGTGGCAGCCCATCTGGCCGAATTCCTGCCGGGACACTCCATCGTAACGACCGGAGGCGACAACGGCATTACGGCCCTTTCGTCGGCTCCTTACGGCAGCGCCATGATTCTGCCCATTACCTACGGATATATCAAACTGCTGGGGGCTAACGGTCTGCGTCAGGCTACGGAAATGGCCATCCTGAATGCCAACTATCTGGTGGCTGCCTTCAAAGGTGAGTACGATACGCTCTATACGGGTGAAACCGGTCGGGTAGGGCATGAAATGATCCTCGATCTGCGTCATTTCCGCAAGGAATACGGCGGGGTGGAATGCGGGGATGTTGCCCGTCGTTTGATGGACTATGGTTTCCATGCGCCTACGGTCTCTTTCCCGGTGCATGAAACCCTGATGGTTGAACCGACCGAAAGCGAATCCAAGGCTGAACTCGACCGTTTTGTCGAAGCCATGGTACAGATCAAACGCGAATGTGAAGAGATTGCTGCGGGTACGGCCGATGGGGAAGACAACGTGGTAAAAATGGCCCCTCATACGGCTGAAGAGGCTGCGGCCGATGAGTGGACGCACGCTTACACCCGAGAAAAAGCGGTTTATCCGTTGAAATGGGTTCGTTACAACAAGTTCTTTCCGTATGTTTCCAAGATCGACGGCGGGTATGGAGACCGCAATCTGGTCTGCACCTGCGAAGGTTTTGCGGAAGACGAAAAGGCATAGGGAAATGGGCTGGGAAGATCGGCGAGGAATGACGATTTTCCCGTGCCCGAACAACGAATATTTTACCTAAAACAGATAGAATGAAAATCGGAGAAAAAACATTTGTGGCGCTCAGCTATGAACTCAAGGTAGACGGTGAACTGGTCGAAAAAGTGACGGCTGAAGCTCCGCTGCAATTCGTATATGGGGCGGGTTTTCTGTTGCCCAAATTCGAAGCCCAGCTGAAGGGGTTGGGTAAAGGAGACGCATTCGCTTTTCGACTGGCCAGCGAAGATGCTTACGGACCGGTGATGCCGGAAGCTGTGGTGGATTTGCCCAAAGACGTTTTTATGGTAGACGGTCAGATCGAAGAAGGTTTGCTGGAAATCGGTAATCAGCTGCCCATGAGTGACAATCAGGGGAATCGTCTGGTTGGCGTTGTGAAGGCAGTCGAAGGCGATAAGGTCACGATGGACTTCAACCACCCGATGGCGGGTAAGGACCTGGAATTTTCCGGAGCCGTTGTCGAAGTGCGGGAAGCCAAACCGGAAGATATGATGCCGGCCCATGCTTGCGGAAGCGGGTGTGGGGACGGTTGTGGCGACTGCCATTGCGAAGAAGATGCTAAAGGCGGTTGCCATTGCGGCGGTTGCTGATCGCTGTTGTGGAATCGAAAAGCGGCTTCCCAATTTCGGGAAGCCGCTTTTTCGTGTCGGAATGCGGCTAAGATAGCCTGGAATCCCGTGGGTGCCTGAGTTGCTGAAGTGCATTTTGGGGGAACCGCCGAAAATGGTACGGTTTTCTTGGGAAATGGGATTCCGGGAAGTTTTCTGTGCATCTTGGCTGCCGGATCGTTGAAATGGCGCCAGGGTTTCTGTCCATACTCCTTGTGAAGTGATCAAAAGGAGGAATAAAAAGACGGTCTCCAGTTTTGTGGAGACCGTCTTTTTTATCGGGAGAGTGTGATTATCCGAGGTAGCTGAGCAGGATACCGGCTGCAACGGCACTGCCGACCACACCAGCCACGTTCGGGCCCATGGCGTGCATCAGCAGGAAGTTGCTCGGATTTTCCTTCTGGCCTTCCAGTTGCGATACGCGGGCGGCCATCGGTACAGCCGATACCCCGGCCGAACCGATCAGCGGATTGATCTTCTTGTCGTCCTTCACAAACAGGTTCATCAGTTTGGCGAGCAGAACCCCACCGGCCGTACCCATTCCGAAGGCGATCACACCCAGCATCAGAATGCTCAGGGTTCTCAGGTTGATGAAGGCTTCGGCGGTAGCCGTGGCACCGACCGTAATTCCGAGGAAGATCACCACGATGTTCATCAGTTCGTTCTGAACGGTTTTGCTCAGGCGTTCTACGACACCGCATTCTTTCATCAGGTTACCCAGCATCAGACAGCCGATCAGCGGTGCGGCACTCGGCAACAACAGCGAGATGATGACGGCAATCACCAACGGGAAGAGAATTTTTTCGGTTTTCGAGACGGGGCGCAACTGCGACATCTTAATGGCACGTTCCTTTTTGGTGGTCAACGCACGCATGATGGGCGGCTGAATCACCGGTACCAACGCCATGTAGGAGTAGGCAGCCACGGCGATCGGGCCCAGCAGTTCGGGTGCCAGTTTCGAGGTGAGGTAGATGGCCGTAGGCCCGTCCGCTCCCCCGATGATCCCGATCGAACCGGCTTGAGCCGGTGTGAATCCCAGGGCATAAGCACCGATGAAAGTCAAGAAGATACCGATTTGGGCGGCAGCCCCCAACAGAAAACTCTTCGGGTTGGCGATCAGCGGACCGAAATCGGTCATGGCGCCTACGCCGATGAAGATCAAACAGGGATAGATTCCGAGCTTAACGCCCAGATAGAGGTAGTCGAGCAATCCGGCATCATTGACGAAATGTTCCCAGTGGACGTGTCCGTCTGCGAAGAGCGAAGCGTGGAACATGCCGGCTCCCGGCAGGTTGGTCAACAGCATCCCGAAGGCGATGGTCAACAGCAACAGCGGTTCGAATTTGTGTTTGATAGCCAGATAGAGCAGAAAGAACGCGACGCAAATCATGATGATGTTGCCCCACGTAGCGCCTGCGAACCCCGTCGAAGCGAAGAACGTTTGCAGGCTTTCAGCCGTGAAATTGGACCCAGCGGTCAACAAATACCCCATCATGATCAACCAATAATGATAAGGTTATCGCCTTCCAGCACCGTAGCGCCTTGTTGCACGAGAATTTGTTTGATAACCCCGTTGCGATCGGCGTCGATATTGTTTTCCATTTTCATGGCTTCCAATACGATCAGGGTTTGACCTACCGAAACCGTATCTCCCACCTTCACTTTGATATTCAGGATGGTACCCGGGAGGGGACATTTGATGGCCGCACCGGCGCCGGCCGACGGAGCGGCAGCCCGGGGAACCGACGGGTTGGAGGTCGAGGGGGTAACGGTCGTGGCCGAAGTGCCGGGAGCAGCGGCTACATGGGGTTTCGACGACGCCTTGCCTTTAACGCCGGCGATTTCCACCTGGTAGGTTTCTCCGTTGACGACCACTTCGGCGAGCGTCATCTCCTTGTTGATATCTTTCACCATCACATCGTATTGATGGCCGTTCACTTTCAATCCATATTGTTTCATGGTAGGTCCTTATTTTTTATTGGGTATCTGAGTTAAACCATGGATTTTCGAGTTCCACGGGGAGTAGATACGTTTGATCTGCTGGATCGTCAGTACCTCGGTTTCGTGATCATGGAGTTCGTGGGTATAGAGAGCCAGTGCGGTTGTGATAGCCGCGATTTCTTCCACACGCAGTTCCTGTTCGGTGATCGGAGTTTTGTTGCGTTTGTAGGTGAATATCATACCGAACAGTTTCATGATTTCCACCAGCAGCAGCAAAATGACTACTACCAGCAGAAAACCGATGAGCGCCACGTTCAGAATTTCCGGCCAGCCCCATACGATTGTTAGCATTGCCATAGTCGATCGGGTTTACAGAGGAATATTCGAGTGTTTTTTAGGCGGATTCTGCAGGCGTTTGGTAGCCAGCGACTGCAAGGCGCGGATGACGCGGAAGCGGGTATTGCGCGGTTCGATCACGTCGTCGATGTAACCATATTGGGCGGCCACATACGGGTTAGCGAACTTGTCGCGGTATTCGGCTTCTTTTTCGGCGATGAACGCGGCTTGTTTTTCAGGGTCTTCAATGGCTGCGATTTCTTTGGAAGAGAGTACTTCGATCGCACCTTTGGGGCCCATCACGGCGATTTCAGCCGTCGGCCATGCGTAATTCAGGTCGCCGCGCAGGTGCTTGGAGCTCATCACGCAATAGGCACCTCCGTAGGCTTTACGCAGGATGACGGTGACTTTGGGCACGGTAGCTTCGCCGTAAGCGAACAGCAGTTTGGCGCCGTGGATGATGATACCGCCGTATTCCTGGCTCGTGCCGGGCAGGAAACCGGGAACGTCTACCAGCGTAACGATCGGAATGTTGAAGGCGTCGCAGAAGCGTACGAAACGCGCGGCTTTGCGGGACGCATTGATATCCAATACCCCGGCCATGAATTTCGGTTGGTTGGCGATGATCCCCACGCTTTGACCGTTGAAACGGGCGAAGCAGGTGACGATATTCTGGGCGTATTGTTTCTGGCTTTCCAGGAATTCGCCGTTGTCCACGATGGCGCGGATCACTTCCTTAACGTCGTACGGTTTGTTGGGGTTGTCGGGGATGATTTCGTTGAGCGAATCTTCCAGGCGGTCGATCGCATCGGTGCAGACGGCCATCGGCGCATCTTCCATGTTGTTGGAAGGCAGATAGCTGAGCAACTTACGGATGATTTCGAGTCCTTCTTCTTCGGTTTGTACCATAAAGTGGGCTACCCCGCTTTTGGCAGCATGTACCGAAGCGCCTCCGAGTTGTTCCTGAGAAACTTCTTCTCCGGTGACGGTTTTTACCACCTTAGGACCGGTAACGAACATGTAGCTCGTACCCTGGCTCATGAGGATGAAGTCGGTCAGGGCGGGAGAATAAACGGCACCCCCGGCGCAGGGACCGAAAATGGCCGAAATCTGGGGAATGACGCCCGAGGCCAAGATATTACGTTGGAAAATTTCGGTATACCCCGAAAGGCTGTTCACTCCTTCCTGAATACGGGCGCCACCCGAGTCGTTGATGCCGATCAACGGGGCGCCGTTGCGCATGGCCATGTCCATGACTTTGCAGATCTTGGCGGCAAAAGTTTCCGAGAGGGAGCCGCCGAATACGGTAAAGTCCTGGGCGAACACATATACCAGTCTTCCGTTGACGGTTCCGTAACCGGTGATGACGCCGTCTCCGAAATATTTTTCCTTGTCGATACCGAAGTCGTGGCTGCGGTGGGTGACGAACATATCGAACTCTTCGAACGAACCTTCGTCCAGGAACATGGCGATACGTTCGCGGGCGGTCATTTTACCTTTGCGGTGTTGCGAGTCGATACGCTTCTGTCCGCCTCCCAGTTTAGCCTGTTCGCGAAAGTCAATCAATTCTTTGACTTTAGTCTGAATATTGCTCATTGTATGATGTCGGATTCAAAAGTTTGTGTGGTTTTCGTTGCCGCACGGTTTCCGGCATGTGCCTGTAGGGGCGGTCGGATGGCGGCAAAACAGTTTCGGAGCCAGGGTTCAAGGATCGATGGCTCCGAAAAATAGGCTGTTATTTGTTTTTGTCTTCGCAGAGTTCCGTCAGCACGCCACCCGTTGATTTGGGGTGCAGGAAAGCGATCGTCAGACCTTCGGCGCCTTTACGCGGGGTGGTGTCGATCAGACGGATACCGGCGGCTTCGCAGTCGGCCAGCGAGTCTTCGATGCCTTCTACGGCAAAGGCTACGTGTTGAATGCCTTCACCTTTCTTTTCGATGAATTTGGCGATCGGGCCGTCTTCGGCGGTCGATTCGAGCAGTTCGATTTTGGTCTGACCGATTTTCAGGAAGGCCGTGCGGACTTTTTGTTCAGCTACTTCTTCGATGTTGTAGCATTTGGTGCCCAGTAATTTTTCCCACATGGGAATGGCAGTGTCGAGGCTTTTAACGGCAATGCCGAGGTGTTCGATGTGAGTAGGTTTCATCTTTTAAATATGATTTGGTTTATTTAGTGTTTGCTATGGTGTTTCGTGCGGGCGGGACGGGAGTTAATCGACGTTCGATGAGCCGGTTGGGTTACCCGATGATGCCATCGGCACGGAATCTTACAAAATTAAGGGTAATTCCGGACTTTTCAAGATTAATTTTTAATTTTTTTTGCCGAAAAAATGGGCCTTGACCCCTTTGACGCCCGGCTTGCAGACGAACAGATTTCCGCTGAGCGGATACCGGGTCGAATCGGCCGGTGAACAGGCGGCGGTCGTGATGTACAGGGTGTCGAGATTTTCGCCTCCGAAAGCACAGGACGTGACGTTGGGGACGGGAACTGCGATACGTCGGATCAGTTCGCCCGAGTCGGGATCCCATTGGTAGACACCCTCTCCGCCCCAGTGGGCGATCCAGAGCTTTCCATTGCGGTCGATGGTCATCCCGTCGGGCGACCCCCAGGCCTCGGGTACGATAATCGAAACCTCTTCGAAACTGATGCGTCCGCTGGCTTCGTCATACCGGTAGCGACATACTTGTCGGGTGGGGGTGTCGATGTAATACATGGTGCTGCGGTCGGCACTCCAGACGATGCCGTTGGAGATCGATACGCTGCCGATCTGTACGGAAATCTCGCCCGAAGGTTCGACGCTGTAGAGGGTTCCCTCTTCAGGACTTCCGTCATAGGCCATGGTGCCGATCCAGAGGCGTCCGGCCGGGTCGCATTTGCCGTCGTTACAACGCAGCCGTCCCCCCCGGTCGGGAATGAGGGCCAGGGTATCCCGATGTTGAGAACGAAGGTTGAAACGTTCGAGGTGATCGGCCAGGGCGATGACTACCGTCGAGTCGCTTTCCGGAACGACAGTCGATACCGGAGCGTCGAAATCCCAGCGATGGCAGTGCCGTTCGGAGGGAACGAGTTCATAGAGTCGTTGTCCGGTGAGGTCGACCCAAAAAAGCGTCTTTCGGGACGGGTGCCAGATAGCCCCTTCGCCCAGCGCAGCCCGAAGCGTATCGACGATCGGTTGTACCCGGACGGAACGGTCGGCCCGGGGCAGTTCCTGAGGCGGGAGGGCCTCTCCTCGGAGAGGAAGCAGAATCAGCGTCGTGAGGACGGTAACGGCATGCAGCAGAAGTCGGGTTCTCATAACGGTATCGATGTTAGGTGCGTCATGTATCGGAAGAATACGGTTCCGGTTCGTGGAGCGCGCTTTCCGACAAATTTACAAAACGCAATCGAAAAAGAGAGGGCCCGGATTCGGGTTTTTCGATGCGATCGGAACCGTTAGGAGAAAGGGGGCGGAGAGTAACATTTTCGGTGGGTTTTGCGTATTACTCATGAAAAGCCTAATTTTGTTGAAAACCCGGGGATATGCCGGAGGAAGGGTCCCCAGGAAACTTAAAAATGGAAGATTATGACAGGTAAGATCACACTATGGCTCGTTGTTCTGTTCGGATCTCTTTCGGTGGCATCGGCCCAGCGTTTGGTGATCGGACAACGACCGGCGGATCTGAAGATCAAGGAATACGTTTTGGGAACGGCCTTGCCGGAGGATCGGCCCCTGCTGATCGAGTTTTTCTATTCGCCCAGTCAACCCAGTCGGGATCGTCTACCGGTGTTGAATGAGATGGCCAAAGCGTATGACGGACGAGTGACGGTTTTGGTGTTGGCCCGGGAGAGTCGGGACCGGATCGAACCGTTGGTATTGGACAAGGGATATGTTTTTACGGTGGCCTTGGATGAGGAGGGTAAAACGTTCAATGGTTTCGAGGTACAATATGTGCCGTTCAGTGTGCTGATGGATGCCAAAGGACGCGTGAGTTGGTTCGGTAATTCGGCCGAACTGACTCCGTCGATGATCGAAACGGAATTGAACTTATAGGCAGGGACCGATAGAAGTTGTCATTACAAAAGGGGAAACGACTTTCGTTTCCCCTTTTTGTGTTGGTAGATGGCTCCGGTGGCTTTCGGTTCCGGATCCGGCAGCGTCCTGTTATCCGCGAAGCGTTTGCCGAGCGGAGCCGCGTGGTGACAAGTCCTGATGCCGTCCGGAGAATCACCCTGTCGTGAAAGGGTTAGCTCACGGCTTTGAGTTTGTCCAGATTGATCTTTTCCGTACGCGTTTTGGCGTAATCCAACGTCACCTTGAAACTCTTGCGGTTGCCGGAACTGGGCAGATCGAACATGGCGTCCATCATGATGTTTTCGCAGATGGAGCGCAACCCCCGGGCTCCCAACTTGAATTCGATGGCCTTGTCGACGATGTAGTCCAGTACGCTCGGTTCGAACGACAACTTGATACCGTCCATGTCGAACAGCCGCACGTATTGGCGGGTGATGGCGTTTTTGGGCTCGGTCAGGATGCGGCGCAGGGCGTCGCGATCGAGCGGTTCAAGATAGGTCAACACCGGCAATCGCCCGATCAGTTCGGGAATCAGACCGAAGGCTTTGAGGTCCTGCGGTTGAACGTAGCTCAGCAGGTTATCCTGGTTGACCCGTTCTTTTTTCAGCTGACCGTATCCGACCGTCTGGGTATTGATGCGTTGGGCGATCTTCTTTTCGATGCCGTCGAATGCCCCGCCGCAGATAAACAGAATGTTGGATGTGTTGACCTGCACGAATTTCTGGTCGGGGTGTTTGCGGCCTCCCTGAGGGGGCACATTGACGATGGTGCCTTCCAGGATCTTCAGCAGAGCCTGTTGAACGCCTTCGCCCGATACGTCGCGGGTAATCGAAGGATTGTCCCCCTTACGGGCGATCTTGTCGATTTCGTCGATGAAGACGATTCCGCGTTCGGCCAAGGGTACGTTGTAATCGGCCACCTGGAGCAGGCGGCTGAGGATGCTTTCCACATCTTCGCCGACGTATCCGGCTTCGGTCAGTACCGTGGCGTCCACGATGGTAAAAGGAACCTTCAGCAATTTGGCGATGGTACGGGCCAGCAGGGTTTTCCCGGTACCGGTCTGACCGATCATAACGATGTTGGATTTGTCGATTTCGGTGTCGCGGTCTTTTTCCCCGGCGTGCATCAGGCGTTTGTAATGGTTGTAGACGGCCACCGACATATAGCGTTTGGCGGCATCCTGGCCGATGACGTATTGGTCGAGGAATGCCTTGATCTGAGCCGGTTTGAGCAGTTGATCGGGGGTCAGTTCCGGCAGTGTTGCCCGTTGGAGTTGCCGGGCGTGTTCCCCCATGAGGTTATGGGCGTGTTCGATACACTGGTCGCAGATGAAAGCGCCGTTGGTGCCGGCGAACATCACATCGACCTCGTTGCGGTACAGACCGCAAAACGAACAACAATCACCCTGATCGTTATATTCTTGTTTTCCCATAGCATTGAATGTCGAACGTTGAAAATAGAAAACGGATGGACTGGCGAATCCAGTACCGATTTCGGAAAATTATTTGCGTTTGGAGAGCACTTCGTCGATCAGACCGTAGGCTTGGGCTTCCGGGGCGGTCATCCAATAGTCCCGATCGGCGTCTTTCTCGATTTTTTTCAACGGAGCGCCGCTGTGTTGCGCCAGAATTTCGTACAGTTCCTTTTTCGTCCGCATGATTTGACGGGCGGTGATTTCGATATCCGAAGCCTGACCTTCCACGCCCCCCAGCGGTTGGTGGATCATGATGCGCGAATGGGGCAGGGCCGACCGTTTTCCGGCGGTGCCGGCCGTCAGCAGAACGGCACCCATGCTGGCGGCCATACCGGTGCAGATGGTGGCGACGTCCGACGAGATCAGTTGCATGGTATCGTAAATACCCAGTCCGGCCGATACCGATCCGCCGGGCGAGTTGATGTACAACTGGATGTCTTTTTCGGGTTCGGTGGATTCCAGAAACAGCAGTTGGGCCTGGATGATGTTGGCGGCATCGTCATAGATGGGTACGCCCAGAAAGATGATCCGGTCCATCATCAGTCGGGAGAAGACATCCATCGAAGCAATGTTCAACTGGCGTTCCTCGATGATGGTGGGCGAGATATAATCGTTGGTGATTTTCTGGAAATTATGCAGTTTCAGGCTGCTGATCCCGGCATGTCCGCGGGCGTATTTTTCAAATTCGGATTGGCTCATGATCGATGGTTTTAAGCGGTTCTTGGCTGGAGGTCCGGCCCGATGTCTTTACAGCGGATCCGATGAGTGGTCGGGTGCTATATGGGGGAATCGACGCCGCAGTCGCCTCCGGGGTGAAAAAGTGCGGGCTTGCAATGAGTCCCCTATGGGACAGACGGCTATTCGGGATTTCCCGAATAGCCGGTCTGTGTAGGATCTCTTCCCGAAAGAAGAGGTATGGATAGCTTACTGTACTTTTTCGACCAGCTTGGCGAACTCTTCGGCCGAAATCGAAGTCGGGGTGACCGTAATGGCCGGTTCGAGGGCTTCGATCACCTTGCGTTCGGTGAGTTTGTCGTAGATCTTGCGGTTTTCTTCCTTGTTGCCGAGAATGCTCTTGGCGTAGTTGTCGAGCATTTCGTCGGCGACCTGGTTCATGCCGTAATAGGCGAACTGCATCCGGGCCAGACCGCGGGCTTCGTTCATGGCATCCTCAGGCGTGATTTCCAACTTGAGTTCCTGCATGTAGTGTTTCTGGATGAGGTTCCATTTCATCATGTCGAGGAACTTGTCGAAATCCTTTTCGATCTCTTCCATCGAGAATTTGCCTTCGTTGATGGTGAACAACCAGCGTTTGAGGAAGGCGGCCGGCAGGGTGAGGTTGGCTTTTTCGAGCAGGAAGTTGCGCATGTCGAGCGTGAACATGTATTCCGTTTCACGGTTCAGATCGCCGGCGATCTGGGCATCGATGTATTGGGCGAACTGTTCGGCGTTGGTGACGTTGCCGTCCGGGAAGGCCGTCTTGAAGAATTCTTCGTCCAATTCGGGCTCGGCGAAACGACGGATCTGGTTGATCGTCAGGGTGAATTTCGGGTTGATGGTTTCCAGTTCGGCTTCCTTGACATTCAGAATCGAGGCGCGCTGGGCCGGGGTGGGATAGAGTTCGTTGACATCCACTTCCATCGTGTCGCCCACCTTTTTGCCGAGGAACGGTTTGCGGCGTTCGTCGTCCATGCCGATCAGCCCGACGTAGGCTTCCTGAATCTGCATTTCGGGTTGATCGAGGGTTACCGTCAGGGCTTCGTCTTTTTCGACCGTTTCGACATCGACCAGCTTGCCGAACCGGCGTACGAAGTTGCTGCGATAGCCTTCACGCATCTTGTCGTCGATCTTGATTTCGTATTTTTTGACTTTATCCTTGGCGCTCAGAGAGAGGTTTACTTCAGGGGCGATACCTACTTCGAACACGAATTCATAGTCGGTATCTTTGTCGAAGTCCAGGGGTTTTTGCTGGTCGCTGGGGATCATGTCGCCCACGATCTGGATTTTTTCTTTTTCCAGGTAGTCGAAAGCGCTTTTCGAGGCGATGCGATAGGCTTCTTCGGCCACGGCGCTTTTGCGGTACATCTTATTGATGACGCCCATGGGAACCATTCCGGGACGGAAACCCGGCAGGTTGGCTTTGCGTTTGTAGGTGCGCAGGGCTTTTTCGACGGCATCTTTGTAATCGGCCTCGGCCACGGTTACTTTCAGCAGGGTGGTCAGGTCTTCCAGATTTTCTCTAACGATATTCATTATCAATCAATATGATTTGGTTATTTCGGCGTAAAAAACCGCCTTTCAGACGCTTGACAGGCGGTTTTTGAAAATCGTGCGGATAAAGGGACTCGAACCCCCACGTCATAAAGACACCAGATCCTAAGTCTGGCGCGGCTACCAATTACGCCATATCCGCTCTAAGGTAGAGCAAAGATAGCGGTTTTTTATTCAGGCGCAAAATTTGACTCTAAAAATATGGGCTCCGGAGGCCTTGTCTACCTTGGGGTTAGCGGTCGAAAGTCAAGGCTTGGCCGCGAACGGTCGGATCGAGCTTCCCGTCGGCGTAAACGGTTCGTCCGTTGACCAGGGTGCGGACGACGCGATGCGAAAAAGTGACCCCTTCAAACGGCGACCATCCGCATTTGGAGAGGATGTTTTCCGGAGCGACGGTCCAAGGGGCTTGGGGATCTACAATCGCGAGGTCGGCGAAATAGCCTTCGCGCAGAAAGCCCCGATCCCGGATGGCGAAACGTCGGGCCGGAGCATGGCACATTTTTTCGACCGTTTGTTCGGGGGTGAGAATGCCCTGGCGGACCAGTTCCAGCAGACAGACCAAAGAGTGCTGCACCAGTGGTCCTCCCGAAGGAGCTTCGGCATAGGGGCGTTGTTTTTCTTCGAGGGTATGGGGGGCATGGTCGGTCGCCACGACGTCCACTTTCCCGTTGAGCACTCCTTCGCGCAGGGCCTGACGGTCGGCAGCGGTTTTGACGGCCGGATTCCATTTGATGCGGTTGCCCAGGCGGTCGTAGTCTTCATCGCAGAACCACAGATGGTGGGCGCAGATTTCGTTGGTGATTTTCTTGGCGTCGAGCGGGCCGTCGCTGAACAGATCGAGTTCCCGGGCCGTACTCAGATGGAGTACGTGCAGGTCGGCTCCATACCGATCGGCCAGTTCTACCGCCCGGGCGGTAGAACGGTAGCAGGCTTCGGCCGAACGGATCAGCGGGTGCATGCGGGCTGTGAGACGGTCTCCGTATTGCGCCTTGAAAGCGGACAGATTGGCCCGGATGGTGGCTTCGTCCTCGCAGTGGGTGGCGATCAGAACCGGGGATTCGGCAAAAATCGCAGCCAGCGCCTTTTCATCATCCACCAGCATGTTGCCGGTCGATGAACCCATGAAAACTTTCAGACCGCAGACTCGTTTCGGGTCGATATGGGTGATTTCGTCGAGGTTTTCGTTGGTGGCGCCCAGATAGAACGAATAGTTGGCCAGGGAGGTTTGGGCCGCCCGTTCGAATTTCTCTTCCAGCAGGGCGAGAGTCGTGGTTGCCGGTTTGGTGTTGGGCATATCCATGAAGGAAGTAACCCCGCCGGCCACGGCGGCAGCCGATTCGGTGTGGATATCGGCTTTGTAAGTGAGTCCCGGTTCCCGGAAATGCACCTGGTCGTCGATCACCCCCGGCAAAATCCATTTTCCCAAAGCCTCGATGATTTCGACCGTTTCGGTGGCGGAGGGTCCCGGATATGTTCCTTCGGCTACCCGTACGATGCGTTCGTTTTCGATCTCGATATAGCCTTCATAGCGGCGGCCTTCGTTGAGGATCGTGCCGCCCCGAATGATGGTTCGTGCCATGGTGATGAAAGGATTATGCCTTTAGCGGTTTGATGCGACGGAACCTGAGTCCCAATACGCCGAAAAGAGCTTCCCTGAAAATGCCTTTGCTCATTTTCGAGGCTCCCTGGGTGCGTTCGGTGAAAATGATGGAGACTTCCTGAATCTTGAAGCCCAGTTTCCAGGCGGTATATTTCATCTCGATCTGGAACCCGTACCCTTTCATGCGGATGCGGTCGAGGTCCATCGTGCGCAGCAGGTTGGCCGAGTAACAGACAAATCCGGCGGTAGCGTCGTGAATCGGCATGCCGGTAATGCAGTGTACGTATTTTGAGGCGAAAAAAGAGAGCAATACCCGTTTCATGGGCCAGTTCACCACATTGACTCCCTTGACATAACGGGATCCGATCACCAGGTCGGCTCCAGACCGGGCGGCATCGACCAGTCGTACCAGATCGTCGGGATTGTGCGAGAAATCGCAGTCCATTTCGCAAACATAATCGTATCCCTGTTCCAATGCCCAGCGGAATCCGGTGATGTATGCCGTTCCCAACCCCAGTTTGCCGGCTCGTTCGATCAGGTGCAGGCGGCCGGGATAAACGGATTGTTTTTCTTTGACGACGGCGGCTGTGCCGTCGGGTGATCCGTCGTCGATGATCAGCAGGTCGAACGGTTCGCTCAGCGAAAAAACTTTCTCGATCATCGGACGGATGTTGTCCAACTCGTTATACGTCGGGATGATAACCAGGTTTTTCATACGGTCTCTCAAATAAAGCGGCGTTACGTGGTTCCTTTTTCTCGACGGCGGGCATGTATGGCCCGACGGTCGAAAGGGTATGTGCGGAGTCGGGGGTGACCGGAAAGATCCGACAACGAGCTCCGTCAGAGAGTTTAAATGTGAAACAAAAATAGTAATTTTGACCGAAAATTACGCTAATTCCCTGCAAAAATGCCCATTGAACTCTCTCTGGTCTTGACGCCGCGCGAGGCTTCGTCCCCCGAATATTACGTACCGTTGGTTGCTTCCCGTTTGGGAATGTCTGTCTCGAGATTGGCCCTGGTGCGTCCTGTGCGGCGTTCGATCGATGCCCGGGGGCGTCGGGTGAAGGTCAATCTCGGCGTGGAGGTGTATGTGGACGGTGATCAGATGCCGCCCGAAATTCATTTCGAGTATGGGGATGTGACCGGACGTACGCCGGTGGTGGTGGTCGGTTCGGGTCCGGCGGGACTGTTTGCGGCGTTGCGGTTGATCGAACGCGGTTTTCGGCCGCTGGTATTGGAACGGGGACGGGATGTCTCTTCCCGCAAACGCGATATCGCTCAGATCAATCGGAACGGTCGGGTCGATCCCGATTCGAATTATGCCTTCGGGGAAGGGGGCGCCGGGACCTATTCCGACGGTAAACTTTTTACCCGTTCCAAAAAACGGGGAGATTATCGCAAGGCGCTTGAGGTGTTCCGTTTTCACGGGGCGGACGAGTCGATACTCTACGATGCGCATCCCCATATCGGAACCGATCGTTTGCCCCGGATCATTGCCGCCATGCGGGAGAGTGTCGTCCGGGCCGGAGGAAGCGTGTTGTTCGAGTCCAAAGTGACCGGATTCCAGGTTGACAACGATCGGGTACGGGGTGTCTGGTTGGGAGATACCCTGGTCGAAGGCGCGGCTGTCGTGTTGGCGACGGGACATTCGGCGCGGGATATTTACGAGGTTTTGTATCGGGACGGGGTGGAAATCGAGGCGAAACCCTTTGCCATGGGCGTACGGGTCGAACACCCCCAGGCCCTGATCGATACCCTCCAGTACCATATGCCCCAACGGGGCGAATACCTGCCGGCCGCCTCTTACAGCCTGGTGCATCAGGTTGGCGGTCGCGGGGTTTACTCGTTTTGCATGTGCCCGGGCGGGTTTATCGTACCGGCCATGACCCGAGCCGGGGAGTCGGTGGTCAACGGTATGTCGCCCTCGGGACGCAACAGCATTTATGCCAATTCGGGAATCGTGACCGAAATCCGTCTTTCGGATTTCGAGCCTTTGCGGGAACAGTACGGTGAGTTGGCCGGCTTGCGCTATCAGCAGATGCTCGAAGAGTTGGCGTATGCGCAGGTCGGAGATCGTCAGGTGGCTCCCGGACAGAGGTTGGCCGATTTCGTGCGGGGAGTCGATTCCAAAACCCTTCCCCGATGCTCTTATGTGCCGGGAGTGGCCCCGACGGCGATGCATCGGTGGTTGCCGGATTTTATCGCTTCGGCTTTGCGGGGTGGCTTTGCGGCTTTCGACCGAAAGATGCGGGGCTTCGTCACCAACGAAGCGCTGATCGTGGGGGTGGAGTCTCGGACCTCGTCCCCGGTACGTATTCCCCGGGATCCGGATACGTTGATGCATCCTCGGGTGCAGGGACTCTTCCCGGCCGGGGAAGGTGCCGGATATGCCGGCGGCATTATTTCGGCAGCGGTGGATGGAGAACGTTGTGCCGATGCGCTGGTCGACTGGCTGAATCGTTGATTATCTTTAGTTTGATATTCTGCACCCGGTCGTATTTCCGGACAGGAAAGCCGAAATCGGCTGGGGTAGGCCGGTTTCAAATGGGAAGGACCGGGACCGGGCGGCACAGCCCGAAAGTGGCCGGGACGAACTGGAACCGGGCGGAAAAGAACGAAAGAGAGTGGGACGGACCGGAACCGGACGGAACAGGCCGAAAGTGGCCGGGACAGACCGGGACCACGTGAGCGTGACCGAGGTTTTGAATCTCCGGAGCGGGGAAACGCAACGTTTCGTGGCTGATGTCGGGATTGCCTATTTCAGCTCGGGCGGAATGGTGCAGACGGGAATGGCTTCCATCTTGTGGCGGTTGGCCCGGTTGCGGGCGAGAAAAATTTCGACCACTTCCCGGTCACGGCCGCTGAGTTGTTCGGCCTTTCCTCCCTGATGGACGAACTCCATGGCCCGTTCCAGTTCCGGATAACTGGCTCCGATCTGGTCTTCATCGGTACGTTCGCCGTCGAAGAGTCCGTCCGAAGGAGCGGCCTGTCGGATCGATTCGCAGATGCCCATGGCTTCGGCCAACTGGTATACTTCGCTTTTGGTCAGGTCGGCGATGGGACTCATGTCGACTCCTCCGTCTCCGTATTTGGTGAAAAATCCCACTCCGAAATCTTCGATTTTATTGCCCGTACCCACAACCAGGGCATTGTTCAGACCGGCCATGTAGTACAGCGAAACCATCCGTAAACGGGATCGGGTGTTGGCCCGGGTCAATTCCAGCTTTTGCCGGTTGTCCGACGAGGGTAACGCCTCGGACAGCAGGTCGAACACCGACGTCAGATCGACATCCAGTGAGGATACGTTCGGATAGTGGGCTCTCAGGAAGGCGACGTGTTCGTCGGCCCGGCTGACATGGCTCGATGCCTGATGGATGGGCAGGGTCATGCACAGGGTGGGCAATCCGGTCCGGGCGGCCAGGGTCGAACAGACGGCGGAGTCGATGCCACCGGAAATGCCGATCACAAATCCTGTGCTGTGGGCCTGGCGGGCATACCGGGACATCCATTGAACGATGTGGTCGATAACGGCTTGAGTTTTCATGAGGGATTGTTCTTTGCTGCAAAAATAGGCGATAATTCCCGAATCCGTTTCGGTCCTGTGATTTTTTGGACGCGGAGGGGAATACGGCGTGATGAAATCTTTGTCGAAAAGATTTGACGGACTTTTCGATTTTGTTTATTTTCGTTCCCGAAAATAAAACTTTTCAACTTGTTGTATGGAATCGAAAACTAAGAAAAAAAAGATTCTCTGGGTCTTATTGGGAGTCATTGTGGTGATAGGCGGCTTGGTGTATGGAGGGGTTTGCTGGAACAGCGAAGACCGGGTGGAAACCCTGCTGCTGGATTATACCATGGCCCTGAACTCGAAATGTCCCCGGGATTTGGAACCGGGCATGACCTTGAAACGGGTGGTGAATTTGCCGGATCATCTTTTGGTTTATAATATTGAATCGACGGTGCTGACCCGCGACATGGTGGAAAAGGATTCCGTGATCAATCGGGAACAGTTCAGACAAACGGCTTTGAAAAATGCTATTCAGGCCTTGAAAGAAGACTCCGACATCCGTCGCATCCGTCGTTTGGGTATCACATTCGAATATCGGTACACGTTCCAGGACGGTTCACCTTTTATGGACTTTACAATCACGCCTGAAGATTATCGTTAACCTTGCGGGAATTTTCCTGAAACGGATCCTGCGGAGAGCTTTTCCATAGCTTGTCGGACAGAAATAAAAACTTCGGTCCGGTTTCCCGGGGCTGAAATAGCTCCCGGAAAACGTGTCGGTGCCGACCGGATCGTGCCGGGGCGAAAAGTCGATAACCGGATTCTCGGTCATCGAAAGGAGGATCATTGCGCAAAATCATTCATATCGACATGGACGCTTTTTATGCGTCGATTGAGCAGCGGGATCATCCCGAGTTGCGGGGACGTCCGATTGCTGTAGGTCATGACGGCCCCCGGGGCGTGGTGGCGACGGCCAGTTATGAGGCCCGATGTTATGGGGTACATTCGGCGCTCTCTTCGCTTCGTGCCCGGAAACTGTGTCCGGAACTGATTTTCGTGCCGGTACACATGGAACACTACAAAAACATCTCCCGGCAAATTCAGTCGATTTTCCACGATTACACCTCATTGGTTGAGCCTTTGTCGCTCGACGAAGCCTTTCTCGATGTTTCCCACCTGCCTTCGGCTACCCTGCTGGCGCAGGAGATCAAAACCCGTATCCGGGAGGAAACCGGGTTGACCGCTTCGGCCGGAGTGTCGGTCAACAAGATGCTGGCGAAGATCGCGTCCGACTATCGCAAGCCGGACGGATTGTTTGTGATTCCGCCTGCTGAAATCGAGGCTTTTGTGAAAACGCTGCCGATCGAGAAATTTTTCGGAATCGGGGAAGTGACGGCCCGCAAAATGCATCGTCTCGGCATACGAACCGGTGCGGATTTGCGTCAATGGTCGGAGGCGGATCTGGTGCGTTATTTCGGGAAGCCCGGACGCTCTTATTATGAGTATGCCCGGGGGGTGGATCGACGGGAAGTAGTTCCGGATCGGATTCGTAAATCGTTGGGGGCGGAAACGACTTTTGAAGAGGATGTGGCTGATCGGGGTGAGTTGTTGGATAAGTTGGTTTCCGTACATCGGGAGGTGTGGGCGAGGCTCGAACAAAAACGTTTTGTCGGCAGAACCGTGGTGCTCAAACTCAAATACGATGATTTTCGGCAGATTACCCGATCTCGGACTTTGACCTGTCCGGTCGAGACACCGGATCGTTTGCTGGAAACGGCGGCGGAATTGTTGAATCAGGTGGATTTCGAAGGACGGAAGGTGCGTTTGTTGGGCTTGACGGTGTCGAATGCTTTGATGCCGGCCTCCCCTGATCGGCAACTTTGCTTCGATTTCGGGGATGAGGACGGGTTCGAGTAGTGCCGGTGCGGGAAAGAGAAAAAGGAAGGAGAAGGAGAAGGAGAAGGAGACCGTCCTTATCTATCTGTCAAAAAAACACGCCGGGGATTCGGCGTGTTTTTATGAGATCGAAATCGATCGTAACGTTCATTAAGAGAAAGGAATGATCGATACGTACGATTTGTTGTTGTTTTTCTTTTTGAACGATACGGTGCCGTCTACCAAAGCGAACAGGGTGTGGTCTTTACCCATGCCCACGTTTTCGCCCGGGTTGTGTACAGTACCGCGCTGACGAACCAGAATGTTGCCGGCTTTGGCAACCTGGCCACCGAATAATTTAACTCCCAATCGTTTACTTTCGGATTCACGACCGTTCTTGGAGCTACCTACCCCTTTCTTATGTGCCATGTTGTTCTGTTTTTAAGCGTTAGCGATTTCGTCGATGAGGATCTGGGTGAGATACTGGCGATGACCGTTCTTAACCTGGTATCCTTTTCTGCGTTTCTTCTTGAAGACGATGACTTTGTCGTCTTTCAAATGGCGAAGAATCGTTGCTTTTACACTGGCCCCTTCTACTACAGGTGAGCCAACATTAACCTGACCGTCGTTGTCTGTCAGCAGGACTTTGTCGAAACTCAGCGAGGAACCTTCTTCCCCAGCGAGACGGTGAACATAGAGTTTCCGACCTTTTTCAACTTTGAATTGTTGACCTGCAATTTCTACGATTGCGTACATTCAGAAATGTTTGATTACACAAATTGGACTGCAAAG
>CALVFO010000015.1 GCA_944326855.1 uncultured Alistipes sp.
CCGGACAGTGGCGTAAAATCTCGATCAAGGTACTCAATGCCACGCAGGGCGATGTGCAGTTCGAGATGAGTGTGGAGAATTGGGTATATGATCAGAAAATCGATGTCGATGTGATGCAGTTGTTTGCAGCCGTCGGGGAAGAGACCATTCCGGATGAAGATATTTCGGATCCGAACTCGCCGGTGGTGACCCTCGACGGCTCCGATATCGCACAAGGTTACACCATCAGCCAGGATATGTTCGATGAACAGTTGGGTAAGTGGAAGCAGAATCTTCGTACGGCGATTACGCCGCAAACCGGTTTTGCGGTACGTTCGGCCAAGCTGGTTTTCTCATCGGACAATTCCGATCTGCTGACTGCGTTGACGGAGGCGGGATATGCCGACAATACGGTCTCCATTTGGCCTCAGAATGCGGGTCTAAGTCCTTACTTGTTGATGCAGGAATCCTCCGCAACCGGAGCGTTGTCTGCCACGGTGACCGATGCCGGGATGACCAGTCTGTTCCGTTACAAAGGGACGCATACCGTGAAGTTTGTGGTTGTCGATACCAAGGGGCGTACTTCGTATACCTCTTTGGCGATTCGGGTGACCGAGGGCGGTTCGGTCGGTTCGGCCCCTGAAATCAAGTGGACCAATAAGGATGGGTCGAAGCCCTATGATTTCAATGTCCGTTATACGATCGGCGGTTCGGAACCGGAAGTGAAAATTTCGGTGACTTCCGCTACCGGCATCGTCGGCTTTACGGTGGAAATCAACAGTGTGACGTTAACGCCGCAAGAATTGGCCGGTTTGGGCTTGTCGACTCAGATGGATCTGGTTAACCCCGGTCCTTATAAAGAGCCTCTGGAAGGCCTGAAGTTCCCCACGGGAGATGCTGTGTCCGGTCAGAAAGCCCTGGAATTCGACATTTCGGACTTTATGCCGATGTTGGAGGTTTTGGGGCCGGGGAACAGCGATTTCAAACTGACGGTGACCGATGCCGGAGGGACGACGAGTAGAACCATTCAAGTTAATGTGCCGCAAAAATGAAAACGATGAACATACTTATTTTCTCCCGGCTCCGTTTTATGGGCGTGGTTGTTCTGCTCATGCTGTTGGGAGGCTGTGCGAAACAGGTGCCGGAAGTTCCGGACGAACCGACCGGAAACCTCCGTTTTCAATTGACCGTAGGAGAAAAGGTTATTCCTCTGAATACCAAAGCCGATACCGAATACGATCCGCTGGAAGTCAGCACCCTGTGGATCTATCAGGTCGAATCGGACGGGGCCGATGGAACGACTGAACGGTTAATCCGCAAGTACAAACCGGCTAACTCCGTGCCGAACGATTTGTTCCTGGCGTCGGGTCGTTACAAGGTGGTGGTCGATGCGGGGAATCGCACCGAAGCGACCTATACGGATAAAACGTATGCCGGAGAAACTGTATTCGACCTGGATGCTCAGGAAACCAAAGTGGTCCCCATTACGTGTAAGATTACCAACATTGCGGTACGGGTACAGTTCGATGCGACGGTGGCTCAGAAATTCGATTTGGGCTCACAGGTTTATGTATGTGCTTCGGACGCTTTTTCTTCGGACGATGCAGCGAATAATCGGGTCCCCACGTTGAAGTACACGAGTGACACGACCGGCTTTTTCCTTCTGCCGGAAGGTGTTTCCAATCTGAGTTGGGGTTTTTCCGGAGAAAGTTCCGATCCGGAGATCAATCGGTACAATACGAAAACCGGCCTGATCGAGCAGCCCCAGTCCGGGATGCAGTATACGCTCAACTTCAAATACTCGAAAACACCGGACGGTTACCTGACCGTGGCGGTCAAGGTTCAGGAATACGAAGAGGTTATCGAAGATCCCTTTGTGTTCAGCCCGGAACCGACCGTGATGGGGAACGGATTCGATATCGAAAGTGTGAAGGGTTATTATGCCGATCCGATCGATTTCAGTGTCTCTTCGATCAATCCGTTGTCGAGTTTGAAGATGACGGTACAGGGTACGGAAACGGTGTATGAAATCTTGCGGGACGGGCAGGTGGTGCCCGAAGCTGCGGGGAACGGGATTACGTATGCGTCTACAGATGAGGCGAACGGTTCGTTATCGCTGACGCCGGAATTCCTGAATCGCCTTTCGGGGGGAATCCAGTCGCTCGATTTCGAAATTACGGATGCGGCTTTGGGGGCGAGTAAGGTGACGGCTCGTGTTGCCGTGGCCAAACCGGTAGAAGTTGCCGCTCAGGATCTGTGGTTCGGAACGGCTGATTTGAGTGCGGTGGTGACCAATCCGGCTACGACGGTCGTGTCGGTAAAATATCGGATACAGGGTGCGGGCGATTGGACGACGTTGGCCGCACAAAAAGCCGAAGATGGATATACCTATACGGCGACTCCCAGCGACTTCAAACCGGGGAAAACGTATGAATATCAGCTCTTGGAAAACGGAGCAGAAAGCGGAGAAGTGAAGACCGTGACCACGGAAGTTGGGGTACAAATTCCCAATGCCGGATTCGAAGAGTGGCACCAGGACGGGAATCCGTGGTTCCCCTATGCGGCCGGAGGAACGGAGTTCTGGGGAACCGGAAATCCGGGTTCGACCTCGATCGGGGCACGATATAATGTGACGACTCGGGTGGCCGATCCGCGTCCGGGTTCCTCCGGACAATATGCCGCTCGCCTGAAAACGACGGAAGTGGTTATCAAATTGGCGGCCGGAAATATTTTTGTCGGCGCTTTCGGCGGTGTCTCAGGAACTAACGGTACCGTGAATATGGGGCGTGCTTTTGACTTCAATGCGAAACCCAAAGCCTTGCGGATATGGTATAAAGGGAATGTGGGAAGCGATGATAAGAGTCGGGTGTTCGTTTGTCTGACCCATATGACCAAACCGGGTTGTACCTACCATGCGGTCAATACCGGCGATATCGACAATACGACGTTCTCTCCGGACGAAGAATTCCTGTATACGAACCGGAATAATCCTTCCACCCTGGAAGGGCATATCATCGGTTACGGCGATAAGTTGATCGAACAGTCCCAGGGCGAATGGACCATGCTCGATATTCCGATCACCTATCGGGAAAAGTATGCTTCGGAAAAGCCCAATGTGTTGATCCTGACGGCTTCGGCCAGCTATATGGGTGACTATTTTGAAGGGAGTACGGATAGCGAACTTTATCTGGATGACATCGAATTTGTGTACGAATAAACCCGTGTTATGACGAAAAAGGTCGTCCTTTTCATCCTGTTGCAGTTGGCAGGGGCGGGGTCTCTCCAAGCCCACGATTTCCGGTCTGAATTCCAGACCGGAAATGCTGTGGAGGAGCCGGATACCTCGTTCCGGGAATGGTCGGGCGGAAAGTCGATCGAAACCGGTTTGGATTCCGGCTTTTCAGAATCGGCTCCGGAGGCGGCCCTTTTTCAGACCGGGGAGACCGGTACGCTCGCCTGGAATCAGCCGTTGGATACGCCTCTGCGATTGGACAGCCCGGACTCTCCGTCCCGCCGGAAATATAAACAAAAACTGCCGGAACTGTCGGCCGATTCGATCCGCACCCGGAAACGACAACGTGGCCTGACCTCCATGTCGAACATGTTCGTGCCGCAAGGTCAATGGGTCACCGGAATCAATGCCTCGTTTTCGGCCCATTCCAACGACCATTATACTTTCGTGGTGGTTGAGGGCATCGAATCCGAAGGCTATTCCGTCAACGTATCGCCCTTTTTGGGATATGCATTCCGGAACAATATGGTTATCGGGGCCCGGTTCGTGTATTCGCGGACTTTTCAGTCGATTGACAACGGGAGTATCCAGCTCGGGGACGAGGATACGGGTATCGATCTGAAAATCGATACCTTTTATTCCATCAAACATACCTATCAGGCTTCGTTCGTTTGGCGACAGTATATCCCGCTTGGAAATAGCAAACGTTTCGCGTTGTTCAACGAAATGCAGTTGGCCATGGGGAGCTCCCAGGCCAAATTCGCCGAAGGAACCCCCGTGCGGGGAACGTACGAAACCGGACAGCATTTTTCGCTGGGGATCACGCCCGGCCTGGTAGCCTTCGCCACGAACAACATGGCCATCGAACTCAATGTCGGAATCATGGGGATCACCTACAGCAAGGTGCGGCAAATCCATAATCAGGTGAGTGTCGGAACCCGGAAATCCAGCATGATGAATTTTAAGGTGAATATTTTTTCCATTGGGATAGGGGTTGCATTCTATCTCTAACCGAAGTGATATGATGAAAAAACGAATATATATTATCTTGTTGATCGTCACGATTTTTTCGGGAAGAGAATCGATTGCGGCCGTCTCGGGGAGCGGAATGGACTTGTCGGACGGAGAACCCCGGGAAACCCTGTCGGTTTCGGCATCCTCCGCTATCGACACCCTTCCGGATTCAAGGCTTGAAAGTCCTCAGGCGGATAAGAGCCCGGCCTCTCGGGATTCCCTGGAAAATGTCGTGGAGGAAGTGGAAAAATCGTGGACGGCGGATTCGTCCGACCGGCCGGAGTCCTCGTGGCGTCTGCTCGATCAACCGCTCTCTGAACGGGCTCTTTCCGAACAGGCTTTTTCCGAACAGGCCCTCTCGGAAAAAGAAAAGAAACAGGATACACTCTCGAATACGGGAGCGCCCAAAGCCCGCTTTTTGCCCACACGGCGTCGCATCGACCGGGAGATCAATCGGAATCGCTTTATCTTCAAACGGGAAGTGGCGGCCGGTCTGACGGTTTCCTATGGTGTGATATCCAGCGATGAGACCGATTTCATGCTTTTGCTTGATAACCTGAATTTCAAGGGGAGCGTCTTTACGATCAATCCTTCGGTCGGGTACTTCATCAAAGACAATCTGAGTGTGGGGGTTCGGTTCGGCTATTCGAAAACCCGGGGCGATATCAGCAGCCTGGCCCTGAATCTGGGCTCCTCGAACGATCTGGACATCTCGCTGTCGGATCTGCATCTGACCAACAATGCCGCTTCGGTCGGGGTATTCATGCGCTCGTATGCAGGGATCGATGCCCGGGGTCATTTCGGGTTGTTTGCCGAACTGGAACTTTCCTACAAAAATGGAGAAACGGTATTTTCCTATCTTTCGAATGGGGTAACCAAATATACTCGCAGTAACAGTCAGCAGTACAAATTTTCGTTCAATCCGGGTTGTGCCGTCTTTATTTTCCCGAATGTGTGCAGCACCCTTTCGTTCGGACTGGGAGGGTTGCAGTATACCAAAATCAAACAAACGGACGACCAGGGAAATGTGATCGGACAACGGGAAGCGGCTAAAATGCGCTTCCGTCTGAATTTGCTCAATATCCGGATCGGACTCAATATCCTGCTATAAGATGATACACAAAGGTTTCCGCATATTCTTTTATTTGTTTCTTTTGGGTTTGCTCTCGTGCATCAAGAACGACCTGCCTTATCCGGTCGTGGAGATCAATATCCTGGGGGTGACCGGAGAGGGCTTTACGTGTGAGGCCTCCGATATCGATACCAAAAGCCGGACGGTCACCCTGCATCTCGACGAAACGACCGACATCAGCCGGGTGCCGATTTCCCAAATCTCCATTACGGAGGGGGGTAAAGCCTCCATTCCGTTGTCCGGGGAGTTCGATTTGCGGAGCGACCTCAATATTACCCTTTCGCTGTATCAGGATTATGAATGGACCCTCAAGGCCGATCAGCCCATTGAGCGGATCTTTACGGTCGAGTCACAGATCGGAGCGGCGGAATTCAATGCCGACCTGCATACGGCAACGGCTTATGTCCCCGAGGGAACCGATTTGAATCATATTAAAATTACGGCCTTGAAACTGGGCCCCCGGGACATCACTACCATGGAACCGGATCCCTCCACCTTGACTTCGTTCGAAACCTATCGTACGATTACGATCCGGTATCATGAGTTCGAGGAAGAGTGGTCGCTGTATGTCATTCCGACTGAAATTAAGGTTCAGTTCACGCAGGTCGATGCGTGGACCCGTCTGATCTGGCTCTATGGGGCCGGCCGAAGCGGGACAGAGTTGGGATTCCGTTATCGCAAGCAGGACGCCGCGGAATGGACAACCGTACCTACGGATCAGATTTCGGTTTCGGGGGGGGCTTTTTCGACTTGTCTCTCGGGAGTCGAACCGGAACAGACCTATGAAGTGGTGGCTTACTCGGGAACGGACGAATCGGAAATCAAGACGGTGACGACCGGAGCGGAAACGCCTTTGACCAATGGAGGCTTCGAACAGTGGTGTACCGAAGGGGATATCGTCTATCCCGGACCTTCGGTGGATGAGGCCTATTGGGGAACCGGGAATCCGGGGGCGGCGATCGCCAAAACGACCCTGACCAACAAGGTAGCCGACCCGCGTCCGGGGAGCAGCGGTATGTATGCGGCTCAGCTCGAATCCAAATTGGCCGGGGTAGCCGGTATTGGAAAACTGGCGGCCGGAAACCTCTTCGTGGGACGCTATGTGGGAACGAGGGGTACGAACGGGATTGTCGGTTTCGGACGCCCGTTCGTTCAGCGGCCGGTAGCTCTGAGAGGATGGATCAAATATACCTGCGGGGAGATTACCGATGTCGGAACCACCCAACCGACGGGGGTGACCATTTCCAAGGGGGATCCCGATAACGGAATCGTATATGTCGCGTTGGGAACCTGGACCCCCGAGAAGTACGGTTATTGCGAAAAAGAGTCCGGTGACAACAAAGTTTTGGGAACGACCGAGGTGCCTATCTGTGTCGATACGCGCGACAAAAACACCTTCTTCGATCCGAACAGCGAAGCGGTGATTGCTTATGGACAACTGGTGCTCGACAAGACGATCGGTGAGTGGCAGCAGTTTACGATTCCTCTCGATTACCGGGCGACGAACCTCGTGCCGACCCACATTGTGGTCGTATGTTCTGCCTCCCGTTACGGGGACTACTATATTGGAAGCCGTAACAGTAAAATGTGGGTGGACGATTTCGAACTGGTCTACGATAAAGTCGAGTAGGAACGATTCCGAATCGGATACTTCGAAAGGGTTGCGGCCGGTTTCGGGGGATGATTTGCGGGCAGGATGGCGGGTTGTCACAAAATGGTCTCGGGGCTGTTTGTCGGGGGACCGTTTGTCGCGGGGGACTGTCTGTTGGGAGGCTGTTTGTTGGGACGGCACCTGCCCGGCACCCGTGCCGGTTATGACGGACATGAGGGCGCCTGCCGGAAAAGGTCGGATATCGAGGATCCGGATATTAAGGGTCCGAATCTCGAGGGATAAGGATCGGACCGCCGAAAGACACGATTCCCGGTTCGGCTATGAAAAGCGGATGTCCCGGATCTCCGCACATCGTTTCTCAAATTTCGATTGAAAAAATCGAGCGATTGCGTTCGATATTCGAAAATAGTTTTTATATTTGCATGCAAGAGGGGGAGGGAGACCCTGAAGGGGCCGATCAGAAACCTGCTGTTAAAGAAAAAAATCGATGAATCTTTTTTCGGCAAATACTTGGTGGTGGCGCTCGCAACTTGTTTAAAGGGTGAGTAGCTGACCTGTGCCGAAAATCGCATATATCCGAACAAGGGCTGTCGAACTCACGACAGCCCTTGTTGCTTTCAGCAGCCGTTCTTTCCGGCCTGTTCTCGCCCCTCCTCCCGGAAAACCGCCAACCAAGGGCCCTGAGTGGCGGACTTTTCGCCCGATCGGTCTCAGCCGCCAGAATCGGTTGAGAAACCCGCCGAAATCACGATATGGCTTCCGATCGGCAACGAGCGAAAATTTCCGAAGGGTCGGGGTGGGAAATCGGATCGACCAAGTCCCTTCCGCAATCGAACTGAAAATGAATGTATAATTTGTAAAACCGAAAACGATGAGCAACAGAATCAAACGCTATTTTCTGCCCGAGGATCAAATTCCGACCCAATGGTATAATATTCAGGCCGACATGGTCAATAAGCCCTTGCCGCCTTTGAACCCGGCGACCCGTGAACCGCTTAAACCCGAAGATCTTTATCCGATTTTCGCCAAAGAGCTGGTCCATCAGGAGCTGAACCAGACCGATGCCTGGATCGACATCCCGGAAGAGGTTCGCGAACTCTATAAAAATTATCGCAGTACGCCGTTGGTGCGTGCCTATGGGTTGGAAAAGGCTCTGGGAACACCGGCTCACATCTATTTCAAGAACGAAAGTGTCAGCCCGGTGGGATCGCATAAGCTGAACTCGGCGCTGGCGCAGGCCTACTACTGCAAAAAGGAAGGCATCACCAACATTACGACTGAAACCGGTGCCGGACAGTGGGGAGCCGCACTTTCCTATGCGGCCAAGGCGTTCGGGTTGGAGTTGGCCGTTTACATGGTGAAAGTCAGCTACGAGCAAAAACCGTATCGCCGTTCGATCATGCAGACTTTCGGGGCTCAGGTGACCGCATCGCCTTCGATGTCGACCAAAGCCGGTCGTAAGATCCTGACCGATCACCCCAACTATCAGGGATCGCTGGGTACGGCCATTTCGGAAGCCATCGAGCTGGCCACGACCGTGCCGAATTGCAAATATACCTTGGGATCGGTGCTTAATCACGTGGCGCTGCACCAGACGGTCATCGGGCTGGAAGCCGAAAAACAGATGGCCCTGGCGGGAGAATATCCCGATGTGGTGGTAGCCTGCTTTGGCGGAGGATCCAATTTCGGCGGGCTTTGTTTCCCCTTCATGCGTCACACCATCAAAGAAGGGCGCAAAACCCGTTACGTGGCGGCCGAACCCGCTTCGTGCCCCAAACTGACGCGGGGAAAATTCCTCTATGACTTCGGGGACGAAGCCGGTTATACGCCGCTGCTTCCGATGTTTACCCTGGGACACAATTTTGCGCCGGCTCACATCCATGCCGGGGGGTTGCGTTATCACGGTGCCGGGGTGATTGTTTCCCAGTTGCTCAAGGACGGCCTGATGGAAGCGGTCGATATCGACCAGCTGGACAGCTTTGCGGCCGGGTGTCTGTTTGCCCAGACCGAAGGCATTATTCCGGCCCCCGAATCTTCGCACGCCATCGCCGCCACGATCCGCGAAGCCAATCGTTGCAAGGAAACCGGCGAAGAAAAGGTGATTTTGTTCAACCTGTCGGGACACGGCCTGATCGACATGGCCTCTTACGACAAGTATCTGTCGGGAGACCTCCAGAACTATACGCTTTCCGACGAACAGATTGCCGAAAACCTCAAGGATCTGAAATAGTATTCAGACCCGGATAACAGCCAAGGCCCGCATCCATTTCAGATGCGGGCCTTGGCTGTTAAAGTGAGCCGGGATGTGTGAGTTGGGATGTTGAGTTGAGAGGTGCGGGTCGGGAAACAGTTGGGGTCGGAACGTTGTTTCGGAGGGTTGGGACGCTTTTATTCGGAACGGTTCATACAAGGGGCGTCGGCAGGTCTGTTTCGGGTGTTTCGGGCGAAAGTTCGTGTCAGAAAAAATGAACGTTGTCGGCCCGCCTTTTTTCTGTCGGAGTTTGGAAGTGTTTCGGTGAAAAAGGCCCGGAAACAAAAGGCAGGACCTGTATAAAAGACGGTTCGAACGATGTTTTTTGTGTTTCAGCCGCGGGGAGAACCCTGCGTTGGATCGAAAAAACGTGCTTGGGAAGTGCCGGTGAAAATCCGGAGCAAGTTTGGTATAATTCAATAAATTTCTTTAAATTTGTTAGGTTCGGGGTCGGGGAACGGGCCGTTTATTCGTCCGACGGACTTCCTCCGATAGCCGGGGAGGCGATCTGTCCCGAATGCCGAAAGTTCGACAGTAAACCTAAAACATAAAACCTGAATTATGGACAGAAGAGAATTTTTGAAGAGATCCCTGCTCGCTTCCGCCGGAGCCTTGGTGGGAGGAAGCCTGCTGGTGGATTCGGTCTCGGCGCGTGAACGGGGAGAAAAAATCGTCGGTCTGCAACTCTATTCGTTGCGCGATGCGATGAAAAAAAATGTCCCCGCTACCCTGAAAAAAGTTTCGAATATGGGTTATACCATTCTGGAAACGGCCGGGTATGGCGATGGAAAACTCTACGGATATACTCCCTCTGAGTTCCGGAAAATGGTCGAAGATTTAGGTATGCAGGTTTCGGGAGCCCATCTCGGGTCCAACTACAGCCCGGAAACCGAACGGGAGGTGCTCGACTGGTGGCGTGTGGCGCTGGATGCCCAGGCTGAAGCCGGCTGCCGGTATGTCGTACAGGCCTCTTATCCCATCGGCGATACGTTGGACGATATCAAACTCTACTGCGATTATTTCAATAAGGTGGGTGAACTGGCCAAAGCCCGCGGTATGCGCTTCGGCTTCCATAACCACGCCAAAGAGTTCGAAAAACGGGGCGGTGAAGTGATCTATGACTACATGTTGGCCAATACCGATCCCAATAACGTGATGTTCGAACTGGATGTGTACTGGGCCGGTAAAGGCGGTGTGGATCCGGTGGCCTACATCGAAAAATACCAGGGACGGATTCCGCTGCTGCATATCAAGGACGAAACGGCCATCGGTGCCAGCGGAACCATCGATTTCGCTCCGATTTTCGAAGCGGCCTATCAAAACGGCATGGAATCCTATTTCGTGGAAGTGGAACGGTATGATTCTACCCCGGAAAAAGACGTGCAGAAAAGCTATGAATTCCTGAACGCCGCTCCGTACGTACGATAACCTGAATAGAAACCTAAAAAAATCAATAAAATGGCAGATAAAATTAGCCGTCGCGATTTTCTTCGCACCAGCGCCGTGGGTACGGTCGCTGCCGCCGGGTTGACCGTCGTACCCGGTTCGGTTCTCGGTAAAAAAGTGGGCAAAACGGCCCCCAGTGATAAACTCAATATCGCCGGCGTAGGAGTCGGCGGACGCGGTGCGGGCGTACTGAAAGGGCTCGAAAGTCAGAATATCGTTGCGCTGTGCGATACCGACTGGAAATATGCGAAAAAAACCTTCGAACGTTATCCGGGCGCTCGTCGTTTCTGGGACTATCGCGTGATGCTGGATCAGATGAACAAGGATATCGACGCCGTGGTAGTCGCTACGGCCGACCATACCCACTGTCTGATCGCTTCAGACGCCATGACCCTCGGTAAACACGTCTATGTGGAAAAACCGCTGACCCATAGCGTGTATGAATCGCGGCTGTTGACCAAACTGGCCAAGAAATACAACGTGGCGACCCAGATGGGGAACCAGGGCTCTTCGGATGTGGGCGTCAGTCAGACCTGCGACTGGATCTGGAATGGCGAAATCGGGGAAGTGACCCGGGTGGATACGTTCACCGACCGTCCGATCTGGCCTCAGGGATTGATGCGTCCCGATCGGGTCGATCCCATTCCCAATACCCTGAACTGGGATCTGTTCATCGGTCCGGCCAAAATGCGTCCGTACAACTCCATTTATCAGCCCTGGAACTGGCGTGGCTGGTGGGACTTCGGTACCGGTGCTTTAGGCGATATGGCTTGCCACATTCTGCATCCGGTGTTCAAGGGCCTGAAGTTGGGGTATCCCTCCAAAGTGCAGGGTAGTTCGACCGCCCTGTTGACCGATTGCGCGCCTTCGGCCCAAATCGTGAAACTGACCTTCCCCGAACGGGGTTCGATCTACAACGTCAACCTGCCTGAAGTGGAAGTCAGCTGGTATGACGGCGGTCTGCAACCGCCTCGTCCGGACAATCTCCCGGCCGGAACGAACCTCAATAATGCCGGTGGCGGGGTGATTTTCTACGGAACCAAGGATACGCTGGTATGCGGTTGCTATGGGCGTGATCCGTGGTTGGTATCGGGGCGCAAGCCTCAGGTGCCGGCCCGCAATCGCGTGGTGCCCAACAGCGACCACCAGATGGACTGGGTGCGTGCCTGCAAGGAATCGCCCGAAAATCGCGTGAAAACCGCTTCGGATTTCAGCGAAGCCGGGCCGTTCAACGAAATGGTCGTGATGGGGGTACTGGCCGTACGTTTGCAGGGGCTGAACAAGATTCTGGAATGGGACGGTGAAAACATGCAGTTCACCAACATCTCTCCGGATGAAACCATCAAGATCATGATCGAAGACGGTTTCTCGATCAACGACGGTCATCCGACCTTCAAGAAGACCTATACCGATCCGATCAATGCTCAGCAGTTCGCACAAGAACTGATCAAGCACACTTATCGCGATGGTTGGAAGCTGGTCGATATGCCCAAGTAATTCGGAACACAATTTCAAAATCGATAAACGCAAAAAGAAGATGAAAAAAGTTTGTTATTGGATGGGAGCCGTAGCGGTGGTGGCTTTGATGGCCTCCTGCGGCGGTAATGCCAGCAAAAAAGCCGCTGCTGACAGCACGGCGACCAAAACGGTGGAAGAAGAAGGATGGGTGACCATTTTCGACGGTGAAACGTTCAACGGCTGGCGTGGTTACAATAAGGATACCGTACCCGGGGCTTGGACGATCGAAGACGGTGCCATTAAGATCAATGGCTCGGGAGCCGGAGAAGCCGGGGCCCGCAATGGGGGCGATTTGATCTATGCCGCCGAAAAGCTGGGGAATTTCGAACTGGAACTCGAATACAAGGTCGATAAAGGTTCCAACAGCGGGATTTTCTACATGATTCAGGAAGTACCCGAAACGCCCAGCTACTATTCGGCCCCTGAATATCAGGTGTTGGACAATGAAAATCATCCCGATGCCAAACTGGGTGTGAATGGGAACCGCAAATCGGCTTCGTTGTACGATATGATTCCGGCCGTTCCTCAGAACGCCAAACCGTACGGCGAATGGAATACGGCCAAAATCATGGTGTACAAAGGTACCGTGGTACATTATCAGAATGGCGAACCGGTGGTGGAATACCATCTGTGGACACCGGAATGGCAGGCGATGCTGGATAAGAGCAAGTTCAGCAAGGATAAGAACGCCAAAGCCTATGAATTGCTGCTTAACTGCGGTGGCGAAAACAAGGAAGGCTATATCGGTCTTCAGGACCATGGCGATAACGTGTGGTTCCGTAACATTCGGGTGAAAAAGCTCGACTAACCGTTACGAGGCTCACGGAGCATAAGACAAGGAGGCGTTTCCCTTGGGGAAACGCCTCCTTGTCTTTGCTGGGGGATCGGTCTGATTATAAATCTTTTTGTAATATTTGCTTGACTTTTAGAAATTATGTATATTGCCGAAAAGACAATTTTTGTTCGGTCCTTGAGCGATTTTTGTTGTTTTTCAGAAAGATATCGGACCGGAAATGGGTGGTAGTCAACTTCGTGGAGTTGAGTCGGAGCATGTATGTCGGAGCAGGAAACCGGCTCAGATTTCGAGGCGTCGAAGAGCTGACAGGTGTTGTGAAAACGGTTTTTCTGCGGATACCTTCCTCGGAAATGCTTCCGAAATGAACGTATGCACCGATTCGCTGAAAACAAGAACCCGCTATCCGTTCGAATTATGGGAAAAGGGCAACCCCCGGAGGTTGTTTTAATATAGATTAGGGTTGTTAAAAATTATGCTTTATGAAAAGGGGAATAGGGTACGCTCTTATGGGGAGTGTTTTGTGGCTGGGGCTCGGAATCGGTTTCAGCTCCTGCAACAAGGATCAGGTGGAAAATCCGGAAACCAAGCATGAAGAACAACAAGAAGGACTTTGGGATGGCGGACGTATCTCCGGTCTGTATGACCACTATATCCTGACGTATTCACAAACGGCCACTTCGGCCGATGGGAAATGACCTCCAGTTGGTGTTGGAGGTCTCTAATGACGATCTGGAAGTGCACCCGTTTTATGGTCAGTCGGGCTTCACGGCGAAAGATACGCTTGCTGCCTTGAAATACGATTCGCTGGTGAAGGCTCATAAGGATTATTATGGAAAATTGACCGATTTGGAAGATTTGATGATGAGGGCGCTGTTTCGGCGTATCGAAGGGCTGCATATCACCTCGGATCAGGATTACGACGAACAGCATCCGGCCGGCACCCGGCTCGACGACCTGATGACGATCGAATTCGCTTCGGCCGACGAATATTTTGCCTGCGGGTTCGATGACGAGGCGATTCCGGTTTGGGGCGAGACCACCAAACGACTTCTTTCGGGGTATGCTGCACAAATGGGAAAAGGTTTTATGCAGTCTCTGGAGGAATTTAACCGGACGGAACGGCGATTGGTATCCTCGTTCTTTATCCTTCGTTTCGATCGGGCTCCTCAGCAGGAAGGCCCGTATCGTTTTACGGTTCACTTCTCGAATGAAGACGGAATCCAATGGGAGAAAACGACGGATCCGATCCAACTGCCTTACCGGAATGAGAATTCAGACTGGAATCAAGCCACCGAGCCGCTACAGTTTCCTTATCCATGAATGCAGACCGGTTTCGGTCTGGATGACAATGCCCGCGTATCCGTCGCGGGCATTGTCGTTTGGGAGGACGACGGATCCTGTGTCGGGAAAGTCCGATCGGGAATGTGTTGTCGAGCGGGGCCGGAGACAGAGACAAAACGAGGTTCGGAGAGCCGCCGGATAACCTTGGGAAGGAGGCGTTGGGGAACGGGTCGGGAAAAGACGGCATGACGCTTCGGATCAGGAGCCGAACGATCGTTGGAAAGGAGATTTAGGGGTATTTCTAAAAAAGTTCCGGGAAACGATTCGTTTCAGTATCTCTTTCTGTCCGGCAGAAGACAATTGTGGCCCGGGAGTTTGAAAATCGGCCTAAAAAAAAGGAACTCGAGGTGTAAAAACGGGATTCCGAAGCGTAAAAACACTTTTTTTTCGGAAAAAATGTATTTTTGTGAAACTCTACAAAACCTACTTATAACCTGAACTCATGACTTCTGCCTTTTCTGCTCTGCGCGGTGGCGTGTTGGCCTTTTGCGCAGTTGCCTCTTTGCTGGTCTCTTGTGGCGGGACCGGAAAACAACTCTCCTTCGATGATATGCGGTTGCGTTACCGCGAAACGCTGGTGGGGCGCTCCCCGTTGGATCTTTCGGACAGCGTGGTGGCCGGACGTATCGCCCGCATCGATCAAACCGCCGAAACTTGTTGGAAATCACTTGATAAATCCGCCGATCGGACCTGGTTGTGGGAAGATTGCAACCGCGAAGGCATCTCGACCAATACGCTGATTCCGTACAGCCGATTGTTGTCGATGACCCTGGCCTGGGCCACCGAAGGATCGCGCTACGAAGGAAACGATACCCTCAAACGCGACATTATCGCAGGGCTGGATTGGATGTATGAAAATCGTTACAACCCGTCGATTCCGTTGTATGACAACTGGTGGATGTTCGTGATCGGGACTCCGCTGAATATCGATAAAATGATGGTGCTGCTCTACGATGAGTTGACCGATCAACAAAAGGCCAACTACATCGGTGCCATGAACTATTATGCTCCCGATGTCACCTACGAAGGGGCTGCTACCGGAGCCAATAAGATCTGGCAGTGTAACAGCATGGCGCTGCGCGGGATTCTGGCCCACGATCCGGATATGATCCGCATGGCGGTGGACGGTTTGCAGACCGAATTCAAAATCGTCCGGACGCATGACGGTTTTTATGAAGACGGTTCGTTCGTGCAGCATCAGTGGCATCCCTATACGGGCGGTTATGGCCGTTCGTTGTTGGGACAGTTGACGGAGATGGTGAATCTGGTGCAGGGAAGCTCCTGGGAGGTTCCTGAAGAACAGGTCAATATGTTGTATGGATGGGTGCACAATGCCTATGAACCGTTGATGTTCCGAGGGGCGATGATGGATATGGTGCGCGGACGGGAGGTGTCGCGTCCGGGAGCCGGTGACCGCGGAACCGGACACAGTATTTTGGTGTCGATGTTCATGCTTTCCCAGAGTGCTCCCGAACCGGAACGAAGCCGCCTGCAAAGCGCCGTGAAACAACAGGCCCTGGAGGATACGTATCGCGATCTGATTATGGATATTCCGCTCTATCTGGTGGCCGATTACCGGGCCATGATGGCCGATGAAAACATCCGGCCGGCGGAACCCGTCACCCTGCATAAACAGTTCTCGGCCATGGATCGCGTGGTGCACAAGACCCCCGGGTTTGCCTTGGGGTTGGCCATGTCTTCGGCCCGGATCGAGAACTACGAAACGATCAACGACGAAAACCTCAAGGGTTGGTATACGGCCGACGGGATGACCTACCTGTTCGATGGGGACCTGCGGCAATACAGCGAAAATTTCTGGCCGACGGTCGATCCCTATCGGCTGGCCGGAACGACCGTGGATACCCGGCCTCGGGAGGCCAAAACCTTGCCGTTGGCTCCGGGGTTGTTGTATGCCGACGGCTATAAAAGTCCGCAACGTTGGGTGGGCGGAGCCTCGATAGACGCTCTGTACGGGGCTGTCGGGATGTGGCTCGATGCTTATGAAAGTACGTTGGAAGCCAAGAAAAGCTGGTTTATGGCCGGGAATGAAATCGTTTGCCTGGGAGCCGGGATCAACAGCACCGACAATCGCACGATTGAGACCACGGTGGAAAACCGGAAATTGAATGCCGATGCCCGATACACGATGACGCTGGACGGGAAACCGGTGCTGACCCAAAATGGACGTTTGAGTGCTCCGCAGGCCCGTTGGGTACATTTCGCCGGGACGACCGAAGGAACAGCCGTAGGGTACTACTTCCCGAAACCGACTGCCGTGAACCTGTTGCGGGAGGATCGTACCGGAAACTGGATCGATATCAATTACGCTGCCTTGAATATGCCCGATGTGACGAAAGGGTATTTTACCCTGTGGATGGATCACGGAAAGAATCCTCGGGAAGCGACCTATGCCTATGTGCTGTTGCCCGGATTGTCGGCCGAACAGACCGCCCGCTATGCGGAACAACCGACGGTTTCCGTGCTGGCCAACGAAGCACGGGTACAGGCGGTGCGTCATGATGCCTGTGGCGTAACGGGCATCAATTTCTGGGAAGCGGGGTCCTTACCGGCTGTCGGGCTGAGTGTCGATGCTCCCTGCTCGGTGGTGATCCGGGAGGCCGACGGACAGCTGACGATCGGGGTGAGCGATCCTACCCAGGTGAATGAAACGGGCGTCGAAGTGACGCTGGATCGTACGGTGGGACAGCTCGTGCAGGAAAATCCCGATGTGAAAGTGTTGTCGACCTCGCCGCTCCGATTGCGGATCCACACGGCTGGAAAATTGGGCCGTACGGCTCAGGTGGCGTTTGCTCTGTAGAAGCCGGAAAACCGGTATCGATTCCGACGGGGAGCGTTGGATCGAGATCCACGTACAGTCGGGATGCAGGACCATCGGAATGTCTTTGAAAACGTGCCTGCAGAAGACCGGCGGGGATGCAGGGCGTCCTTCGGGAAAGAAAACGCGAGGAAATAACAAACCGTCATATAAGTTGTACCTATGAATGGATACTTTGCGATACTGAAACGTTCGTGCTGGTTGCTGTTGCTGCTGGGCAGCCTGTTGAGTGGATGTTCCCGTAAAAACCTTTCGTTCGACGATCTGCGTTTGCGTTATCGCCGGACCTTGCTGCCGGCCAAGGTGGATCGTTCGGACAGCCTGATCGCAGCCCGTACCGCTGCGGCCGATCAGGCGGTGGAAACCTATTGGAACGAAATGAACCGAACGCCCGGGCGGGATTATCTGTGGACCGATTCGCGGGATCGTTTTGCCGAAGCCCAGTCGCTGACTATGGATTATGGGCGTCTGGAAGCCATGGCGCGTGCCTGCTATACCCCCGGATCGCGTTATGAAGGGAACGACTCCCTGTTGAGGGATGTGATTGCCGGGCTGGACTGGATGTTCCAGAACCGTTACAATCCCGATACCCCCATGTATCACAACTGGTGGGAATGGGTGATCGGGGTGCCGATGACGCTGAACAATATTTTGGTCGTGCTGTACGACGATCTGACTCCTCAACAACGGGCCAATTATCTTTCGGCCATGGACTATTATGCCCCGAACGTAACTTTCGAAGGCGCTTCGACCGGGGCCAACAAAATCTGGCAATGCGGAAATATGGCCCTGCGAGGGATCATCGCTCAACGACCCGAACAAGTGCAGATGGCCATCGACGGCTTGTCGACCGAGTTCGTCTATGTGACGACCAAGGACGGTTTCTATCGGGACGGCTCTTTTGTCCAGCATCAGTGGCATCCCTATAATGGAGGTTATGGCGCTTCGATGCTTTCGCACATGGCCAGTGTGATCCCTCTGGTGCACGGATCGCCGTGGGAGGTGCCTCAGGAGTATCAGCAGATGCTGTTCGAATGGGTCAGAAATGGATATGAACCCCTCTTGTACCGGGGAGCCATGATGGATATGGTACGCGGGCGCGAAATCTCCCGGAAGGGATACGGCGACCGGGCATCGGGACACAGTGTGCTGGTTTCGATGCTCAAACTGTCGGATGTGGCGCCCGATGACGAAAAGGCTCGTTTGCGTTCGGTGATCAAGGCCCATATGTTGGCCGATACCTGCCGCGATTTGCTGTTGGATATGCCTACGTATCTGGTGGGCGAGGCTCGGGCGCTGCGTGAAGACAAACGAGTGGTGCCTGCCGAACCGGGTACCCTCAATAAGGTGTTCGGGGCCATGGATCGGGCCGTGCATATTCGTCCGGGGTTTGCCTTGGGCCTGGCCATGTCTTCGGAGCGGATCGAGAACTACGAGACGATCAACGGCGAAAACCTCAAGGCCTGGTACATTGGCGATGGAATGACCTATCTGTATGACGGAGATTTGCGGCAGTTCGGGGAAGATTTCTGGCCGACGGTCAATGCGTATCGTATGCCCGGAACCACGGTGGATACCCGCGAACGAAAGGCCGAAACACTGCCTTTTGCGCCGGGATTGCTGTATGCCGACGGGTATAAGAGTCCCGAAAGTTGGGTGGGGGGATCCTCCCTGTTCGGGGAATTCGGCATGGTGGGAATGGCCCTCAAGGCGTTCGAAAGCACACTGACGGCTAAAAAATCGTGGTTTATGGTCGATGATGAGATCGTTTGCCTCGGAGCCGGTATCGACAGCCGCGACAACCGTACGATCGAAACCATCGTCGAAAACCGAAAACTCAACGATGCGATGCGGTATCGGTTCGAGTTGGAAGGGGTGCCCGTATTAACTCAAAATGAAAGCCGTCAGGTGGAAAATCCCGGTTGGGTGCATTTCGAGGGTTCGGATGAGGGAACCTCCGTGGGCTATTATTTTCTGGAACCTGCTCGGGTGAATCTTCTGCGTGAAACCCGGACGGGATCGTGGTATGAAATCAGTCAGCCTTATGGCGATAAAACGCCTATCGTCAAAGACTATTTCACGATGTGGATCGATCATGGAAAGAATCCTCGGGGCGCTACCTATGCGTATGTGTTGTTGCCGGGCAGTAACCTCGAACAAACAATGCTCTATGCCCGGAATCCGAATGTCAGCGTGCTGGCCAATACTCCGCAGGTCCAGGCCGTACGTCATCGCACCGAAGGGGTGACGGGACTGAATTTCTGGGAGGCGGGGACCCTGCCCCAGGCGGGCGTGAGTGTGAGCGCTCCCGCTTCGGTGATCTTGCGGGAAACGGAGGATGAATTGTGGATCGCCCTGAGCGACCCGACCCATCAACAAACCGGACCGATCACCCTGGAAGTGGCCCGAGAAGCTGAATCGGTGATGGTCGATGACCCTCGGGTGAAGGTTCTCTCGTTGGTTCCGGTCGTGAAGCTGGAGGTGGATGTCGTCGGAACGTTGGGTGAAACCCTGGAGGTGAAACTGAAAAAGTAGCAGGAAACGACTGCTGAAGCCGGGAATCCGGCTCCCTAATTTCTGGGATCCTCCGCTCCCCGGTTCTCTGGTTCTTTGGATCTTCGGCTCCCTGACTCCCCGGCTCGAACGGTGATGAAGATTTTTCGGAAATCGGGGAGAACATTGCGGTATCCGCTTATGGGCAGGAACCTTTGTGCGGATCTTCTGGCGATACGTTGAAAGGCGGACAGGGGCGTGTCGGGCAGGGGGTGTTGAATCGGAAAGAGTGGGATCGGGAACTGTCTGACTGGGGGAGTGTTGGATCGAGGCGTGTCTGACGGGGAAAGTGTCTGACAAAGGAAATGTCGGATCGAGGAATGTGGGATCGAGGCGTGTCGGATTGAGAAATGGAAGGCAGAAATGTTTTCTTCTGGCTGTGCAAAGAATCGAATAATACCTGAAAAATAAGACCCTAAAAGAATGAACAAAACCATGACAATCAAACAAATTCGAGGTCTTCGGCTGGCTTTGGTCGCCGGAGCCGCTTTGTTGTTCTGTGTGGGCTGCGGACCGAAAAAACTTTCGTACGATGAGCTCCGGGAACGTTATTTCAATGAATTGACCGGCCAGAAAGCCAATCTGAACGACTCCGTCGTAATCAAACGTCTTCAATCCATGGACGCCGGCGTCAAACAGAGCTGGGAAAGCATGAATAAGGCCGAGGGACGGGAATACCTGTGGAACGACCGGGATGCGCAGGATGACAGCATCTCACCGTTCCGTCCGGCTTCGATCACGACCTCCATCGGGCGACTCAGCGGTATGGCTGTTGCCTGGGCGACTCCCGGATCGGCCTACTACCACAACGATAGCCTGAAAACCGACGTGATCGAAGGCATGGAGTGGATGTATGCCAACAAGTGGAGCCCGAAATATCCCCTCTATGGGAACTGGTGGGACTGGATCATCGGGATGCCGTATTCGGTCAACAACATGCTGGTGGCCATGTACGACGAATTTACGCCGGAACAACGCTCCAAATACATCGAAGCCCTGGACTTTTACGCCCCGAACGTGACGTATGAAGGCGCTTCGACCGGTGCCAACAAAATCTGGCAGTGCTACTCGATGGCTCTGCGCGGTATTTTGGCGCACGATCCGGCCAAAATCGAAATGGGAATCCAGGGAATCGATACCGAATTCAAATATGTGGATACGCATGACGGTTTTTATCGGGACGGTTCGTTCCTGCAACACCAGTGGCATCCCTATACGGGTGGTTATGGCGCCGGGATGTTGGCCGATATGGTGCGTGTCATCCAATTGGTGGACGGCTCGCAATGGGCGGTCGACCCCTCGCATGTGCAGATGATCGGCGAATGGGTGGAAAACTCCTATCTGCCGTTGATTTATCAGGGCGCCATGATGGATCTGGTACGTGGCCGGGAAATAGCCCGTCAGGCCGCTTCGGACCGCTCGACGGGACACCGGGTCCTGATGAGCGCGTATAATGTGGCCAAACTTTCGCCTCAGGAGGTGCAGGATCGGATCCTCTCCCGGGTGAAATACGAAATCCTCTCCGATCATTATCGCGATTTCGTGACCAACGACGTGCCGACCTGGCAGTTGGACGAAGTACGGGCCTTCCTGGCCGATGATCGCATTCCGGCTCAGGCTCCGGCCCCCTATCTGAAACAGTTCCCGATGATGGATCGGGTGATGTATGTCCGTCCGGGGTTTGCCTGGGCACTGGCCATGTCTTCGAGCCGCATCGAAAACTATGAGTCGATCGATACTGAAAATATGATGGCCTGGCATACGGGCGACGGGATGACCTACCTCTATAATGGAGATCAGACGCAGTATACCGATCAGTTCTGGTCGACGGTGGATTGGTACCGCCTGCCGGGAACGACCGTGGATCAGAAACGTCACGAAGTGAAATCCCTGCCTTTCGGGAAAGGGGTCCTCTATGCCGACGGCTATAAGAGTCCGCACAGTTGGGTCGGCGGTTCGTCGATCGAAGGGCTGTACGGCATCTCGGGGATGTGGTTCCAGGATGAGAAGAGCACCCTGCAGGCCAAGAAAAGTTGGTTCGTGGCCGGAGATCAGCTCGTATGTCTGGGTGCCGGCGTGACCAGCCGCGACAACCTGCCCGTGGAAACGATCGTGGATAACCGCAAACTCTCCGGAACCTCGGCTACGGTGGTATGTGCCGACGGAAAGGCCTTGGATAAGAACGGAACGTTGACCCTGACCGATCCGAGTTGGGTGCAGTTCCAGACCACGACTCCGGGTACGGCCATGGGTTATTACTTCCCGCAGGGAGAAACCGTGCAGGTGCTGCGCGAAAGTCGTACCAGCTCTTGGCGAGCCTTTACGAAATATGGCGATCCGACGCCCGTAACCCGGGATTATTTCACCCTGTGGGTGGATCACGGTAAAAACCCCCAGGGCGATACGTATGCTTATGTCGTATTGCCGGGCCTTTCGGCCGAACAAACTCGGGCCTATGCTGAAAATCCGAACGTGAAGGTGCTGTCGAATACGCCTTCGGTACAGGCGGTTCAGGCGGAATCGGAAGGCGTGACGGGTCTCAATTTCTGGGAGGCAGGGACGTTGGCTGAAGCCGGGGTCAGCGTCGACGCTCCGGCTTCGGTGACGCTGCGTGAGGATGATTCGAATCTGATCGTGGGGTTGAGCGATCCTACCATGCAGCACGAGGGAGAAATCACCCTGCAAATCGATAAAACGGTGAAAGGGGCTTTGGGCGAAAATCCGAACGTGAAGGTGCTTTCGCTCTCTCCGCTGAAACTTCAGGTGAATGTGACGGGCGGTATGGGCGCAACGTTCGCCGTGGCGTTTGAAAAATAGGTTGAAATACGGGGGGCGGGATCAGGGTTGGTTCCGCCCCCGGTCTGTGTTAGGATGTCAAATGACCTCCGATATCCGGCCTCTCCGGGCATTCGAACCGAACGGGCTGCGGTCTGAGGGTTGAGGCGAACCTTCGAAGGGATATCTCGATGCTTCGATTTGCAAGGGATCGTGAAATTGTGTATCTTTGGGAGTCGTAGCCGCAATCGGCAGACGAAACGGAAACGGAGAAAAAAGAAACCCAATAAAACACTTATACCATGAAAAAAATCAATCTGAAACAAGCCGCCTTGGCGACGATCGCTTTGGCAGGGGTAGCCTGCTGCGGTAACCAGAACGCACAAAACACGGCCGCTGCAGACAGCACGGCGACGAAAGATTCCGTCAGCTATGCCGTGTATGATCCCAACCAACCTATCAATTTGAAAGATATGCCTATTTTCTGGGAAAACGAAAAAGCCGAAGTTACTCAGGTTAACCCCTCGACAACCCGTAAATTGAATTACCTGAACGATCTGATGGTCTGCATCGTAGATATCAAAGGCCCGCAGGCCGAACCCGATCCCATGCACTCGCATGTGGCTGAACAGATGAGCTACATCGCTGAAGGGGAAGCCATCGTCATCATCGGCGACCAAAGCAAAAAACTCAAAGCCGGCGATATCTTTGCCGTGCCCTCGAATGTACCCCATACGGTACAGGCTTTGGGCCCCCGTTTGTTGCTGATCGACAGCTTCAACCCCATCCGCGAAGACTTTTTGACCAAAAAGTAGTCTCTTTGAAAACTTTTGCGGAATATCGTGGAACGGTTGACCTCGAAACGGCAATCTTGTCCCGGTCTCTGTGAAAGGCATTTTTCTGGACGAAAGAAAGATCTATGAATTCGTTCCCGCAGCGACTTTCCGTTCGGAAAAGCCGCTGCGGTGAATGTTTAAAAGAAATATGGCTATGAAAACCAATTTTTCGTTGCGGTACGCTACCAATCCGACCGATGCCAAAACCTATGACACGGCCCGGTTACGTCAGGAATTCCTGGTGGAAAATCTGATGAGCGCCGACGAGATCCATGTAACCTATTCGATGTACGATCGTCTGATCGTGGGCGGTGTCATGCCGGTGGCTGAAAAACTCAAACTCGAACCGGTGGATATTTTGCGGGCCGAATATTTCACGCAACGTCGTGAAATCGGGATCATCAACGTCGGCGGAACCGGTACGGTGACGGTCGAAGGAACCCGGTATGAACTGGCCTTCAAAGAAGCTCTCTACATCGGTCGGGGTAATAAGGAGGTGATCTTTGAAAGTAAAGATGCTTCGCAACCCGCTAAATTCTATTTCAACTCGGCTCCAGCTCACACGGCCTATCCGACCGTGAAGGTGACCCGCGAAAATGCCGTGATCCTGGAACTGGGCTCGCTCGAAGAGAGCAACCATCGGGTGATCAACCGAATGATCGTGCAGGAAGTGGTACCTACCTGCCAGCTGCAGATGGGGATGACCGAACTCAAACCGGGCAGTGTGTGGAACACCATGCCTCCTCACACCCACGATCGTCGAATGGAAGCCTACTTCTATTTCGATCTGCCCGAAGATCAGGCCGTTTGCCACTTTATGGGAACGATGGACGAAACCCGCCATATCTGGATGAAAAAGGATCAGGCGGTGATCTCTCCTTCGTGGTCGATCCATTCGGCCTGCGCAACGATGAACTATACGTTCATCTGGGGCATGGCCGGTGAAAACCTCGACTACGGCGATATGGACGGCGCCGGCGTGACCGACCTGAAATAGTCCTTCCGGCCGAAAACCGATCGGGTTTCGGAGACGGCATCCTGTCGTTGCGAACGGCAAGCCTGCCACAGAAGATCGGGCCGCCATGACCCTGTCCTCCCGCCAGAGAAAAACAGCATCGTATTAACGTTTAAAAATAAAAGACATGAAAAACGCACTTGAAATGTTCAGCCTCGAAGGCAAAGTCGCTCTGGTAACCGGAGCTTCCTATGGGATCGGTTTCGCTTTGGCCACCGCATTTGCCAGAGCCGGTGCCAAAATCGTTTTCAACGATATCAAACAGGAACTGGTCGACAAAGGGCTGGCCTCGTACAAAGAACTGGGTATCGAAGCCAAAGGTTATTTGTGCGACGTGACCGATGAAGCTCAGGTTAATGCCATGGTTGCCGATATCGAAAAAACCATCGGTACGATCGATATTCTGGTCAACAACGCCGGGATTATCAAACGTATTCCGATGCACGAAATGAATGTCGCTGACTTCCGTCAGGTGGTGGATATCGACCTGAACGCTCCGTTCATCGTTTCGAAAGCCGTACTGCCTTCCATGATGAAAAAACGTTCCGGGAAAATCATCAACATCTGCTCGATGATGAGCGAACTGGGTCGTGAAACCGTATCGGCTTATGCCGCAGCCAAAGGGGGCCTGAAAATGCTGACCCGCAACATCGCTTCCGAATACGGGGAATACAACATCCAGTGCAACGGTATCGGCCCGGGTTACATCGCTACCCCGCAAACGGCTCCGCTGCGTGAACGTCAGGCCGACGGTTCTCGCCATCCGTTCGATTCGTTCATCATCGCCAAAACGCCGGCTGCCCGTTGGGGTACGCCTGAAGACCTGATGGGCCCCGCTCTGTTCCTGGCCAGCTCCGCTTCGGATTTCGTGAACGGTCACGTGCTGTATGTGGATGGCGGTATCCTGGCTTATATCGGTAAACAACCTAAATAAGACTAATTTTTTCCGTAAAAGTCATGAAAAATTTGCTGATTGCTCTGGTGGCCGTATGCCTGGCCGCATGTGCCGGAGCGCCCAAAGCAACCGTGACGGTGAACAATCCGGCTAACTTCCAGCAGACGAGTCAGACGGTGGAAGTGGCTTGGGATACTCTCGTTGCCAAAGTCGCCGAATTGACCCCCGAAAATGTGGTGGTAACCGATCTGCAAGGAACTCAAGTTCCGTCGCAGGTGATTTTCGAAGGCGGAGAAACTCCTCGTTCGCTGATCTTCCAGGTTACGCTCGCCGGCGGTGAAAGCGCTGATTTCAGTGTTATGGTCGGTACCCGCAAGGCCTACAAAGCCGAAACGTTCGGACGTTTCGTACCCGAACGCCTGGACGATTATGCCTGGGAAAACAATGTCGTGGCCTATCGTATTTATGGCCCGGCTCTGGAAAAGGATATGGTGACCAACGGGATCGACTTCTGGTCGAAGAGTACTCCCGAACTGGTGATCGATGCCTGGTACGAAAAAGACCTGAGCGGAAAGGGTAGTTATCACCTCGATACGGGGGAAGGAAACGATTGCTACAATGTCGGCACAACGTTGGGTATGGGGGCTTCGTCTCCCGTATGGGACGGTAAATTGTGCTACAGCCGCAACTTCGCCTCCTGGAAAACCCTCGATAACGGACCCGTACGTACGTCGGTTCAGTTGACGTATGCTCCCTTTGCGGTGGGCGACCTTCAGGTGAGTCTGGTCAAAACGATCTCGTTGGATGCCAACACGCGGTTCAATAAGATCGTAGACCTGTACAGCGGCGATTTCGATACGATTTCAGTGGCTGCCGGAGTTATCATGCACGACAGTACCGAAGTGAAAACGGGTGCTGATTGGAGTGCGTTGTATGAACCGGCTTCCGATTCCCGTTCCGGGAAGGACGGCTATATCGGAGGTGCCGTGGTTCTGCCGGGTTCGTCGCCTCTGGAAATCGACCATTCCATGACGCGGGTCGTTACGGTGAAGGCTGGTCAGCCGATGGTTTATTATGCCGGGGCCGGAACCAGCAAACGCGATATGACCGATGCGGCAAAATGGTTCGATTATGTGGGCCAGACGGCTGCATCCCTGGCGGCACCTTTACAGGTGACGGTCAAATAGGGATTGCCTCCCGATGTTCTGAAAGAGCCGCACGGAAGTGCGGCTCTTTTCGATTTCAGGGAATTTCCGGCTCTAACAGTGTTATAGGTGACAGCTGCTCCCCGCGTAAAAAAGTGACATAGAGAAGATAAAAAATGGCTGGGGTGTATTGTAAATACGGTAGGATATTCAGCGAAGGATACGGGCAGAATCCGAACATTCCGGTTGCCGATGATAGACCTCCTCGTACAGTCGCTGTTCCGGACTTGGGCTTCGGAATCAGTCGCGGGTCCTATCAAAAAGGACTTCCCCGAACGAGTAACCGTGGAGAAGTCCTTGGTATGGATAATTGGAGCGGAAGATCGTTTCCCGGAATGTGTGATTCGGGTTAACCCTTCAAGAAAAATTATAATCGATCATTATTGTGCTTTCCCTTTGCGTTTGTGCGGGTCGTTGATCATGATACCGATCGACAGACCAATCTTATTGGGCAGCCATTCGGCAGAGCCGTTCCAGGGGTCGGGATGTTCGGGTTGTTCGCTGCGGTGAGGGGTCATGATGATCTCTCCCCGATTATAAACATGCCCCCCTTCGACAAGCCCGTCTACCAAAGCATAACCATTGTAATGGGAATTCATATAGGCAAACCCGAAAAAGGCATCTAAAATCCATTTTTCCTTGAATCGCCATTCGTAGCCGCCGACAACCCCGCCCATAAAACCATAGCCTTTCGAAGAGTTGGGTTTGAGCCCCAGTTTCCCATTGGAAAAAGTGGGCTTCGTCATATTGAAAGCCATCATGCCGAAATTGGCTCCGATATACCAACCTCCGTTATGCTGCTTGAAATAGTAACGATATTCGTTCAAAAAGATTCCGAAAAGCATCGGTTTATTCACTCCGTTATGCTTGACGGCATTCCAGGGCGATATGACCAATTCGGTCTGGAACGTCGAGTGGGGTGAAAGCGTAAACTCGACGGCCGGATTGATGATGCCGGCCAAAGCGTACAGTCCGTTCAATTTGACATAGCTTTGCGCAGAGGATTCGCCCGGCAGGATCGAGAATCCGACCGCAACCAGACCGAGAAGCCATTTCTTTCTCATAGGAATGGATACGTGAAGTCGTTATCTGGATAAATTGATGATCGAAGCGACCATGGCTGCTAACGAGGCTGTGGATGACATCATTCCCATCACAGAAGCCAGTCCATTCTGATTCCTCTTTTGTTTCATGGGAACGACGACTTCGCACCCAGGCTCTATTTTGGGATACTTTTTGTAGAAGAATCCGGGGCGGGTGGCCGCTACCTTCCCGTTCATGTAAATGACGAACGGTCGCCGACGGGCTTGATCGGTATATCCTCCGGCCTGTGAGATGTAATCCTTCAGTTTGCTCCGTTCGAACGTGACGGTATTGGGGTAGAGTACGCTGCCGGAAATTTTTACGGTGCTGTTGTATTTGGGAATAAAGATCTGGTCGCCATCTCGCAGAATAATATCGTCGCTACAGCCTGGATTTTTCAGCGCCTGCTCGACATCTACCCCTACCGGATAAATGGAATCCAGGCTGTTGGCTAACGAGGCCGTGGACAGTGAATCGCTTCCTTGGTTGTTGGCGGCCACTTTCAGGATGGTTTCCACCTGAACCCGTTCATTTTCGGTCATGAGACGACGTATGCTGGCTCCACGGACATAGGCTTCCGGAGTGAGCCCTCCGGCTTTATAGATAACATCCGAAAGGCGTTCTCCGGCCGTAGCCAAGACATATTCTCCGGTGTACAGAACTTCGCCGGATAAGGTGACGCTTTGTTGTTCCCGGTAACCCGGAGAGCGACGGATATAAACTTCATCGAAAGGCATCAGTACGAATCGATGGGCTTCGGGCGCAATCGCTAAATCGCCCGTGATGGTAAAAGTATAGATGTCGGCCGTACGATTGGTATAAGCGGTGGATGTGGGATCCTTGATGCGCCGGGCAACTTCGATGTTGGCGTAAGAGGCCGACTCTTTTAATCCGCCACTGCGAATGATTGCGTCTTCCACGGTCATCCCCTCCCGATATTCCAACGTATCGGGACGGTTGACTTCACCCCGAACTACAATACGGTAATCTTCCCTCAATTCCAAAATATTGGGAATATAGACCGAATCTTCTTTTTGCAGGGTGATATCTTCTTGTCCCGTAGCGGCCGCCCGTACGTCGAACGGAATGATTTCATACGTAAAATCGGGTTTACGTCGCGTAATTTGACCTCGAGAGGCGAATTCGTCGCCCCGCAGCCCTTCCGCTTTGGCAATCAATTGGGACAGGGTAGAAATTTTGTCGGAGAGTTGATAATCGCCCGGACGCCATACGGCCCCGGTAATGGTCAGTCGATTGGCATATTCTGAGATGATTCGGTCTACCACAACGCTGTCCCCGTCGTACATGACGAACGCATCGAAATCGGCTTGGTCGACCGTCTGGATGCTGTATTGACGTCCTGTTTTGCGTAAGACGTTTAGGTTGTTGCTGTAAGCGTCCCCCATAAAGCCCCCCGCATAATCGATGGCTTGTTTGAGGGTCTCACCCTTCTTGAGTTCGTATACGCGCTCCCGTTTGATTTTGCCGGTCATCGTGACATGGTTCTCATAGGGCGATACGATAATCATATCGTTGTCTTCCAGTCGGATGTTTGTATCGTAACGGCCGTAAACCAAATAATCGTATACGTCCAGATCCGAGATGAGTTGACTGTTTCGGTAGATTTTGATGGAACGCAGAGAACCGATGCGGTTTACCCCTCCAGCTGCATAAATGGCATTGAATGCCGTCGCTAATGAAGGCAGGGTGTATGTGCCCGGGACCATGACTTCGCCGGCGATATTAACCTTGATGCTGCGAATCTGCCCTAAACTGACATTGACCTGAGCCCCTTCCATAATCTGGGCGATTCGACTGGCCATGCGTTGGTTCGCTTCCTCCATGGTCAATCCCGTTAAACTGACGGGACCTATGCCTTGGATGGTGACCGTGCCTTCAGGGGTGATCTTTTGCTTGACATACATCTCCGAAGAGCCCCACACTTCTACGATGATTTCGTCTTCCGGTCCCAAAATATAATTCGGGGGGGTGGGCATGTTGTAATTCGGCGCAAATGTTAGGTTCTTGGAGGAAAACACTTCCCGCCCGAACACCATCGGCAGGGCCCGTTTGATATATTTGCCGTCTTTGATGACGATTTCATATTCGACTGGCAGCGGTTTTTCATACGGTAATTGCTCTACATCTAAAAATTCACCTATATCTTGGGTGAGGTTGGCAGATCCCGGTTGTGTAGAGCGGACGTCTTTGAGTTGACCTTCCTGATCGATTTTATTGGAGATCAGTTTTTCCAGTTGAGAAGGGTTGATCTGATCCAATTCCTGTGGAGTTAGATTCCATCGTTTGGTCGTATCCAATCCCAATTGGTTAAAATTGGACTGCGTTCCAGGAGTGCGTAAAGACTGCTGACTTTGTTGAGCCTGTTGGGTATTCTTCAACGCTTCGATTTCGGACGGAGAAAGACCCATCGATTGGGCCTTTTGGAGCATGGAAGGATCGATCTGTTGAGCAGAGGCCGGATTCCATGCAAAACCGGATCCTAAGACAAAAAAACAGAAGGCGGGGAAAACCCGTTTCAGCAATGTCATACCTGTTTGTGAGTTAATTTTTTCTGGTGACGATCCGTCAACCGATTCAAAATAAAAATCAATAAAAGGCCTAAAAGAAGGTCTAATCCGAACAATACGTTGATGTTGATGTCTTTCAGACCCAGATTCAGAAAAATGAAACAGGCCTGAATCAGAATAATGATCATCGTACTTTGGAGATGGGTCAATCCCAAAGCCAGCATTTTATGGTGAATGTGGCGACGATCAGGATAAAACGGAGAGAGTCCTAAAGACATCCGTACGAAAAATACGCGTAACGTATCGAAAACCGGAATGAATACGATGCCCAAGAATACAGCGGGAGCGGCTTGTATCTGATAATAGCCCGATTCGATGTTCAGTGCGAAAAATTTTAGTCCTAAAAAAGCGATCAGATAGCCCAGCATCAGGGATCCGGTGTCTCCCATGAAGATTTTCAAGCGGTTGCCCATTACATTGAAAAAGAAAAAAACGGAGATGACACCGGCCATGGCCATGGCCATCATGGCGTATATATAGATGTCATGAGCCCAAAACCAAATCCCGAACGTAAACAGGGCCAACAGAGATAGTCCGGAGCAGAGCCCGTCGATGCCGTCGATCAGGTTGTAGGCGTTGGTCAACAGCAGAATGACCAAAATGGACAGGATACTTCCGATGATGGGATGAATATGGTGCAATCCGAAAAGTCCGCACATATCCGTAATTCCTACGCCGGCATAAATCAACAGTACGGCGGCGATGAATTGAGCCAGCAACTTGCTGCGGTAGGAAAGTCCGGAAAGGTCATCGGCCAAGCCAATGAAAAAGAGGATGGTAGCCCCTGCCAATAAAAACAACAACTCCTTGAAGGCTTCCAACTCGAAGAGAGGCGATATGTCTAATCCGTAAAAATAACGCAGACCGACGGTCAGCGAAAAGGCGAACATGAATGAGGGCAAAAAACTGACTCCGCCCAATCGGGGAATGGAGCCCGTATGTGATTTACGGTCAGAAAGGGCATCGAAGAGCTTTTTTTTCTTGGAGATAACGACAATACGCGGAATGGTCAGCCATCCTATACAAGCAGACAATACGAATGCACCGATCACAAATAAGCTCAAGTTCATGATGTGGGTGATAGTTTCACACAAAGATAGTGAAAAAAACGATTATCCAAGAATTTGCAGAGGGGATTTGCCCGAATATGAGCAAATAGGACTCATTGAGTTGGAGTGATGATTGGGGAAAGGCCCCCGGGTTCTGTTTGGTCCGAAACGGTGTGGGTGGGGGAATTTCGTGAAAGAACTCATAATTTCAGAAGAATTTTTACCTTTGTAATTTCTACGTCGAAATGATCTTTTCATGTATACCGCACAAAGTTTACGTAAAGAGAATATTGCCGAATATATTCTGTATTTATGGCAGTTGGAGGATCTTTTGAGGGCGATGCAATTCAGCCCCGAAGCGATCTATGCCAAATTGGTCCAACCCCGCGGACTGGATCCTGAACAGATGCAGGAGGTGTTTTTGTGGTATATGGAGCTGGTGAACCTCTTGCGTGAGGAGGGGAAAGAGTCCGTCGGTCATCTCGATCATACGTTGCACCTGATTCAGGATCTGAATGATCTGCACCTGAAACTGCTGGAATTGCCCGTCGGGGAAAAGTACCGTCGTTTGTATGCCGCGGTAGCTCCCGAAATACCCGTCTTGAAAAGTAAACTTAAAAATCCGAATATCAGCGATGTGGAGCTGTTTTTCCGGGCTCTTTATTCCGTTGTGCTGTTGCGGATCAAGGGTGAAAAGAACCAGGATGCCTATATCAGCGACGTGTTGGGGTTGATCTCGCCCGTTGTCGCGGAATTGGCCGGGATGTATCGGCAAATCGAACGGGGCGAAGTCGACCTGTTCAAAAAATAACCGACGCCAACAAGATGCTCTCTTCGTCCGAAACGTTGCTTGCTACGGCTTATTTGGGGAATCAGCACTATTACGCCCGTTTGTTGGGCGGGAATTGTCGTATCGATTTGTATGAACATTATCTCAAACAGAGTTATCGGAATCGCTGCGATATTCTTTCCGGGAACGGCGTGATGAGCCTGGTTGTGCCGGTACATAACCGGGCCAGTGTCAAAACGCCGGTACGCGATATTCGTATCGATAACTCGAAACGTTGGCAGCATCGTCATTGGCAGGCGTTGGTGTCGGCCTATCGCAATTCCCCTTATTTCTTCCACTACGAGGAACGTTTTGCTCCGTTTTATGAGCGCTCCTACACCTATCTGGTCGACTTGAATCTGGCCTTGCAGGAGCTGTTGCTCCATTTGCTTGGCTATACCGGGACGGTGCCTTTGACCGATCGTTATGAGGAGGAGGTCGATCCTCGCAATGACTGGCGCGTCGGCATCTCTCCCAAAAAACGGCTGGAACGTCCCGATCCGGCTTTTACTCCGCCGGCGTATTATCAGGTTTTCAGCGAACGTTTCGAGTTTGTACCCGATTTGTCGGTGGTTGACCTGCTCTTTTGCGAAGGACCGGCCAGTGCGGATTGGCTGCGCCGGGCTTATCGCCCGTAGTGCCGTTTGACGACTTCTGAACAGGGAAAGAATTGGTATGTATTGCCGCGAAGTGCCCAAACGGTGCATGTGCAGGAACGGGTGTGAGGATTCGTGTGATCACTGAGCGCGGGAAATTACGGATCTGTGTCGCTCGGTTGTCTGTGGAAATGACGGGGCGGAATGATTCTGGAGCGATGCTCGGAGTTTCCGAAGGGTCGGTATGTGCGGGAGAAACGGCTGGAAATTTGTTCGGCTCGGTGGAAATTCGTATCTTTGACCATTCACGAGCGGAGATCGTACTCCGCTGAAAAAGATGATGCAATGGAAGAAAAAATTTTGAAAGCACTCGAAGAAAAAGGCGCTATGCGTCCGGGTGAAATCGCCGCCGCTGTCGGTGTTGAAAAGGCCGAAGTGGATAAAGTCATTAAAAAACTGGCTAAAGAAGAGAAGATCTTCTCGCCGAAACGTTGCTACTACGATCTGAAGAAATAGCGGCTTATGCGTTACGGAGTTTGGTGCGTAGCCCTCTTGTTGATGGGGGCTTTGTCGTCGTGTCGGCAAACAGGGGCAGAGAACGGAACCAAAACGCAGGAGGAACCGACCCTGGTTGTGGGCAGTTACAATATTTGGTGCGGCATTGAAGAAAATGCCCCTTTCCCTTGGAGCCAGCGACGAGAACGAATCAAAGAACTGATCCGTTTCCATGAATACGATCTGTTGGGCATGCAGGAAGTGCGGCCCGAACAGTTGGCATTCTTCCGTACGATGGAAGAGTACGACCTGCTGGGAACCGGACGCGAAGGCCCCGGTCAGGGCGAACACATGACGATCCTCTATCGCAAGGATCGTTTCCAGTTGCTCGACAGTGCCACGTTCTGGTTGTCGGAAACGCCCGATACCGTCTCTCTGGGTTGGGATGCAGCCTGTAACCGTATCTGTACGTGGGCAAAATTCCGGGACCGGAACAGCGGTCGGGAATTCTTCTTTTTCAACACCCATCTCGATCACATGGGTCCTACCGCACAACTCGAAGGGGCTCGGTTGTTGATGCGTAAAATCGCTGAAATTGCCGGGAAGGATTCTTTACCCGTATTGTGTACCGGAGACTTTAATTCGCGTCCCGAAAGCCAGCCGATTGCTGTGATGACCCAAGCGTTGCAGAGCGCCAAATCCGTGAGCCAGACTCCGCCGTATGGTGTGGGTGCCACTTTTCGTGGCCTGGAGGTGGGACCGGCCTTCGATACGTTGAATGTGGGTGAGATCGACTATCTGTTTGTTAACAAGGGAGTTCAGGTCCTCAAATTCGGGGTGCTGTCCGATTCGGACGGCCATTTCTATCCGTCGGATCATTTGCCGCTGTGGGCTCGCGTCCGTCTGCAATAAAGCGCGTATTAATTATTTTTCAAATTTTACGTTACACATGACAAAAGGAATCATTCATACCGAAAAAGGGGATATGAAGGTCGAGTTTTACGATCAGGAAGCCCCCGGAACCGTTGCCAATTTTGTGAAACTGGCTAAAAGCGGGTTTTATGACGGGCTTTCGTTTCACCGGGTGATCCCCGATTTCGTGATTCAGGGCGGTTGCCCGCTCGGTACCGGAGCCGGAGGCCCCGGCTATACGATCAAATGCGAAACCTCCGGAGGAAAACAATACCATGACCGGGGGGTTCTCTCGATGGCGCATCGGGGTAAGGATACCGGCGGATCGCAGTTTTTCATCTGCCACAACCGAACCAATACGGCCCACCTCGACGGGGTGCACACCTGTTTCGGGAAAGTGGTCGAAGGGTTGGAGGTGATCGATCAGATCCGTCAGGGCGACCTGATTACCGGAATCGAAATTTTTGAAGACCAACCAGAAGCATAACCCATGGAATTTGAAGGAACTGTCGTAGCCGTATTGCCGGTGGTTAAAGGAACCAGCGCGCGCGGCGAATGGATCAAACAGGAAGTCGTTTTTGAACAGGCGGGCGATTTCGGTCGGAAAGTCTGTGTGGGATTCTGGGGCGATCGGGCTCAGGATGCCGGAACCCTGAAACCCGGCGAAAAAGTATCGATTGCCGCCAACGTGGAGTCGCGGGAATATAACGGCCGATGGTATACCGAAGTCCGGGCCTGGCGTATGAACCGGGTGAATCCTCAGCCGGCAGCCTCGGTTCCTCCCGCCGATGCTTTCCCTCCGCTGGAAAGTTTTTCTCCCGAAGAAGGTGCCTCTGCGAATGCTTCCGAGGTGGATGATCTGCCGTTTTAAGGAGGAAGAGAAGTTCGTATATCCTGAATAATGAGCAAAAAAGAACAGGTCGATTTTCGACCTGTTCTTTTTTGGGTGCCTGACAAATGGAACGCAATACCGTGTCGGACGCGAGCCGAAACTCCTTGCTTGTCTTGGAAAACTCGTTGCCTTGCCAATATGCCTTTGTGCCGTGTTTTGCGGTTCGTATCCGGCTTTGAAAAGGATCTTCCGAGAGATCGTATGTCGGGTAAGAGTCTCCTCTGCCCCGGGAGGCGCGTCCATCCAGCCGGAGATCACGTTCTCCTTTCGCTCTTCATTTCGGTATCACCGCGGTAACGTCCCGCATTCGTGCAGTACGCTATGTATTTATAGAATCCCTTGTTCCACCATGCTGCGGGCGACTTTCATGAAACCGGCGATGTTGGCGCCTTTCATGTAGTTGATGTAGCCGTCCGGTTCGGTGCCGTAATGCACGCAGGATTCGTGGATGGAGGACATGATCTCATGCAGACGACGATCGACTTCTTCGCGGCTCCAGTTGAGTTTCATGGCGTTTTGGGTCATTTCCAGCCCTGAAGTGGCAACTCCGCCCGCATTGACCGCCTTGCCGGGCCCGTATGGAATGCGGGCTTCGATGAAACGGTCGATCGCTTCCGGCGTGCAACCCATGTTGGAAACTTCTCCGACGTAACGTACTCCGTTGGCAATCAGACGGGCTGCATCGTCATCGTTCAGTTCGTTTTGGGTGGCGCAGGGTAAGGCCACATCCACCTTCACCTCCCATGGACGGGCTTCGGGGATGAATGTCGATCCCGGGAAGCGGTCAGCATAGGGCGCCACCACATCGTTGTTGCTGGCGCGCAATTCCAGCATGTAGTCGATCTTCTCGGCATCCAGCCCGGCCGGATCGTAAATATAACCGTCGGGACCCGACAGGGTCACTACTTTTGCCCCCACTTCGGTCGCCTTGAGTGCCGCTCCCCAGGCTACGTTGCCGAAGCCCGAAATCGACACCTGTTTGCCGGCGAGTGTGTCGCCGCGCTGACGCATCATCTGTTCCACAAAATAAACCGCACCGAAACCGGTCGCTTCGGGACGGATCAGCGACCCCCCGAAAGTCATCCCCTTGCCGGTCAACACCCCGGTGTTTTCCCGGGCCAGCTTGCGATACATGCCGTACAGGTAACCGACTTCGCGCGCTCCGACGCCGATATCCCCGGCCGGAACGTCGGTCTCGGGACCGATATAGCGCCACAGTTCCGTCATAAAGGCCTGACAGAACCGCATGACCTCCCCGTCCGATTTGCCTTTGGGGTTGAAGTCGGAGCCCCCTTTGGCGCCCCCCATCGGCAGGGTCGTGAGTGCGTTCTTGAAAATCTGCTCGAAGCCCAGAAATTTGAGAATGCTGAGATTGACACTGGGATGGAATCGCAGACCGCCTTTATAGGGACCGATGGCGTTGTTGAACTGAACCCGGTACCCCAGATTGATCTGTACCCGGCCCCGGTCGTCGACCCAGGGAACTTTGAACGTGAAAATACGGTCGGGTTCCACCAGTCGCTCGGCAATCTTCAACGCCTCGAATTCGGGGTGTTCGTTATAAACCGTTTCGACGGAGATCAATACTTCGCGTACCGCCTGCAGGTATTCGCTCTGGCCGGGATGTTTGCTTTCCAAAGTGGCCATCAGTTCGTTTACTTTCATCGCCTGATCGTTTTAAGGTTACATTTCGATGCCGAAATTGCTCGGCTGCTTTCGAATTTAATGATTTTTCTCCGATTTTCTTCGATTTTTCTCGTGTTTCTGCATTTTTTTTAGGGGAATATCCGCAGATGATGCCGGACGCCCCCTTCGTTTAGAATCTCAAAAAAATCATTACCTTTGTACAAATTGTTCGTTCCGGCCCTCGGCCGACTCCCTATATCATACCTGAATCATGCAAGAAAAGGAATCTCCAGATAAAACCGCCGGCACGTGCGCCTGTACTCACGACGTGGGCCGGGGATGCACCTTCGTCGGAAGCGGCGAGCAGATCCACGCAACGGCTTGCCCCGGATGCTACAAACTCGGGTCAACCGACTGGATGGAAAATATGCCCGAAATGTTTCCGGACGATATCGTCGAGGTGCGTTTTAAAAATACCCGTAAAAGTTACTATCGGAATGTCAACAACCTGCCTCTGAAACGAGGCGATATCGTGGCGGTAGAGGCCTCCCCGGGACACGATATCGGGATCGTCTCCCTGACGGGCGACCTGGTGGCCCGTCAAATGAAACGGGTGGGCTTCAATCCGCAGAACGGCGAGTTCAAGAAAATCTATCGCAAAGCCAAACCGTACGACATCGAAAAATGGCAGGAAGCCATCGCCCTCGAACATTCGACCATGATCCGTTCCAGACAGATTGCGGCCGAACTGGGCCTGAATATGAAAATCGGCGATGTGGAATATCAGGGCGATAAGATCAAGGCGATCTTCTATTATATCGCCGACGAACGGGTCGACTTCCGGGAACTGATCAAAATATTCGCCGCCCAGTTCCGGATCCGTATCGAGATGAAACAGATCGGAGCCCGCCAGGAGGCCGGACGAATCGGCGGGTTGGGTTCCTGCGGCCGGGAGTTGTGCTGCGCTTCCTGGATTTCGAGCTTCGTGTCGGTGACCACCAACTCGGCCCGCCATCAGGAAATTTCGCTCAATCCCCAAAAGCTGGCCGGACAGTGCGGAAAACTGAAATGTTGTCTGATCTATGAACTGGATACCTATCTCGATGCCCGGAAGGATTTTCCCCGGATTCGGGAACCGTTGCACGCCCAGGACGGAGACTATTTCCTGGCCAAGACCGATATCCTCAGCCGTACGATGTGGTTCAGCAGCGATCCTGCATCCATGTCCGGTTTGCGAGCCTTGAGCGTGGATCGGGTCAAGGAGATCATTCGGCTCAATCAGAAGGGCGTGAAGGTCGAACAACTCGAAGATGCGGCGACGCTGAACCTGCCCGAAGAACCGACCTTCGCCGATGTCGTGGGGGAAGAAAGCCTGACCCGTTTCGATCAGCAAACCTCTTCGTCTCGGCGTAAACGCGGAGGACGAAATCGGAACAGGACGGACAACAAAGACGCCAAACGGTCTCGTGAGGCTGAATCCGTCGATGCTAAAGAGGTTAAACCGAACGATAACGGTGGAGAACGTCAAAACGGCAACCGCGACCGAAATCGGAACCGTCCCTCTCGCGCCGGGGGAGACATGGCTCGCAAGGAGAGTCGGGAGTCTCGGAATGGCGAACGGAAAGACGATCGTACGAACCTGTCGGGGCGGGATAAAACCGGAGGCGATGTTTCGCCGGAAAAAGCGGCTGAAAACGGACGGGAGAATGACGCTCCTCGGGGCGAAAATCTCAGAAACGGTTCGCGTCGTTCCCGTAATCGGGGACGTGGGGGCAATCGCTCCTCCGGAGAAGGCCGTACGGAGGGAGAACGTTCCCAAAAACAGCCGGGAAAACGCAGGGAGACCCCGACAGAACGTACTCCGCGTGAAAACGCTTCCGAACAACGCACGCCTAAAACCGAATAATTCAGCGATTACATCCGATCATGCGTTTGAGGTATCGTTGCTTGTGGCTGCTTGTCGGGTTCTCGTGGGGAGGCTTTTCCTGCCTGAGCCCCCACGGAATACGTATGGCCGATACCAATCCGGAGGCCTGGACGCCCTCTCAGGCGGTGACGGTCTCGTACGAAAATACGGATACCGTTTCGGTACGCGATCTGTATGCCGTGGTGCGCTTTTGTCATAACTTCGATTACGATAAATTGGCCCTGACCATAACCACGGTTACCCCCGACGGGTACCGATGGCGTGATACGCTCAGCATGAATGTGTATGGTCGACTGCCTCAAATAGGAATGTACGGCGAATTGGAACAAGCGTACCGACGGAATGTCGTCTTGCAACAGCCGGGACGCTATTTGTTCATATTGGCTCCGGCCATGCCCGATACGTTGACGCGCGGGGTGGCTGCAGTAGGTATTCGGCTGGACGCTGCGGGCGCGGGAATCGATACCGACGCTGCGGACGTCTCCTCCGACGAAAGTACCCGATCCCCGCATGCGGCCGATTCATCCCGATTAACCCCGTAAATCCAGTATCCATCCGATGGGAAGAGGAAAAGATAAATTGAGACGTTTTGCCGAGAACGCGACGTTCCGCTGCATGGTGCAACCCGAGTTCGAGGAAATTTTTCATAAAGATTATCGCCTGAAAGGGCATTGGAAAAGCGAATTTTTCGGAAACGACCATCCATTGGTGTTGGAGTTGGGTTGCGGACGGGGAGAATATACCGTGTCGCTGGCCGAACAACATCCCGAGAAAAATTTTATCGGGATCGATATCAAGGGTGCGCGCATGTGGCGCGGGGCGAAAACCGCTACCGAAAATGCCATGGAGAATGTGGCCTTCCTGCGTACGCGGATCGAGTTTATCGATTCGTTTTTCGGGCCCGGGGAGGTGGATGAGATCTGGATTACGTTTCCCGATCCCCAGTTGCACAAAAGCCGGGTGAAAAAACGACTGACCGCTCCGCCGTTTCTGGAGTTGTATGCCGGGTTTCTCCGTCCGGAAGGGGTGATCCACCTAAAGACCGATTGTCGTTACCTGCACGACTATACCCGGGCCGTGATCGAAAGAAACCGTCTGCCGATCGAGGCCGACAACGTCGATATTTACGGAACGGGGTTTGCCGATGAGAAACTCTCCATCAAAACCACCTACGAGAAAAAATTCCTGGCACAGGGAATCCCCATCACGTATTTGCGGTGGCGGTTGGATGGTCGCAGCGGGTTCGACTGGATCGAGTACGAGGTGCCCATTCCTGAACGGAATCCGCTCTTTTCGGGCAGTGAATCTGAGAGTTGAGCTTTCCCTTGGGTGTATGAACGAAAGACGATCAGCGCGGTGGGTTAGGGCGACTGACCTATGGATCGGGAAACCTGTTGAGGGGAAATCTTGGATAAAGGGGTTGACTGCTGGAGCGTGGAATACGGAGCGGGGAATGTACGGAGGAAGCTCTTGTCTGGGGATGAAACGGGAACCGATCGTAGACATGACGGCTTGAAAAGGTGAGGCTTGTTTCGTTTCCGGGGGTGGATTTTAGAGGAAATCCTTGAAACCGGAACCAGCATCGGAACCTGAACAGACCCAAATAGAACAGGGTGCAGCACCGGTCCCGAACAACTCCGGACCCGAGAATTCGGACCCGAATCCGAACCGTTTCAGAGCAGGAACCGGAAACCGAAAGGCTCCCCCGAGAGAGGGCGACCTCATGATGGAAGAGTGATGGGGAAAATAGAGACGGCTCTACCCGATTCGCTAAAACTTAAAAAATACATTCGGAAAAAATCCTAAAAAAGCCGGTCCTTTCGTGGACCGGCTTTTTTAGTTTGGGGCGAATTGCCCGGGAATTATTTGCGGATGGCGGCTACGCCCGGCAATTCGATGCCTTCCATGTATTCGAGCAGGGCACCCCCACCGGTGGATACATAGCTGACCTTGTCGGCCAGACCGAATTTGTTGATGCAGGCGACGGTGTCACCCCCGCCGATGAGCGAGTAGGCACCCTTGGCCGTGGCGGCTACCACCGAATCGGCAATGGCACGCGACCCTTTGTCGAAGGTATCCATTTCGAATACGCCGACCGGACCGTTCCACAGAATGGTCTTCGATTCAGCGATCACCTTGTCGAAGGCTTCGATGGATTTGGGTCCTACGTCCAGCCCTTCCCAGGCGTCGGGAATGGCATCGGCCGGGCATACCTGGGTGTTGGCGTCGTTGCTGAAAGCGTCGGCGGCTACGGCGTCTTCGGCCAGTACCAGATTAACGCCCAGTTCTTTGGCCTGTTTGAGAATGTTGAGTGCGGTGTCGAACTGATCGGGTTCGCAGATGCTCTGACCTACCTTGCCGCCCAGAGCAGCCTTGAACGTGTAGGTCATCCCGCCACCCAGAATCAGGTTGTCAACCCGTTTCATCAGGTTTTCGATGACGCTGATCTTGGTCGATACCTTCGAACCGCCCAGAATGGCCGTAAACGGTTTGGCCGGATTCTGCAGCACTTTGTCGATGGCTTTCAATTCCCCGGCGAGCAGGTACCCGAACATCTTGTCATTGGGGAAATATTCGGCGATCAGCGCCGTCGAAGCATGTGCCCGGTGTGCCGTCCCGAAGGCGTCGTTTACGTAGCAGTCGGCATACGAAGCCAGTTTCTTGGTGAACTCTTTCTGGCTGGCTTTTACGGCTTTCTTGGCGGCAGCCTTTTCTTCGTCGGTAGCGTCTTCGGCCAACCCACGGGGTTTGCCTTCTTCTTCAGCGTAGAAACGCAGGTTTTCCAGCAACAGAACCTGACCCGGTTTCAGCGCAGCGGCTTTGCTGGCGGCATCGGCACCCATGCAGTCGTCAGCGAAATCAACCTTCACACCCAGACGTTTTTCAACCGTCGGGATGATGTGACGCAGCGAGAATTTATCTTCAGGACCTTTCTTGGGACGGCCCAGATGGGACATCAGAATCACGGAACCCCCTTCGTCGAGGACTTTCTTGATCGTCGGAATGGCGGCCCGGATACGGGTATCGTCCGTTACTTCCCCTTTGTCGTTCAGGGGCACGTTGAAATCCACGCGGATGATCGCGCGTTTGCCTTTGAAATCGTAGCTGTCGATAGTTGCCATGGCATTTACTGTTTTTATGATTTGTGTAGCTGATAGAAATGACACGATAAACGTCCGAATCCAAAGCCGATCGCCTGTCGAGGCGTCATGCGTTTTGCGGCGGGAAATCCGCGTCCGACCCGATCGGAACTCCGGAAACCGGATCGACATCTGTCTCCGGCTGTCGGACTGTGGGTACAAAATTATAAAATTATTTTAATAAATAGGCCATCCCGAGGGTTCTCCCCTTTTTTTACCGAATAAACCGATGGGTAGAGCGGCGGATGACGAAAATAACTATTTTTGTTGAGGTATCTGTAATCCGACGATGATCATGAAACGATACGAAAGACTGCACGGAATCTGGATGGGGGTGATATTATGTTTGTTGGGGGTGACTCTTCGGGCCGCACCCTCCACGGAATCCTATCCCTATAACGCGACCGGAGAACTGCTCTGGAAAACCGATAGCATGACCTTGACTTATCGCCTGGAGTTGCATGGACATCGCCCGGCGGAAGGGGATATCGTGGGACAGATGCAAGTGTTCGGAGAACGGAATCCCCGGCAACCTTTGGCCGATTTCTCCATCAAACGCCTTTCCGATCCGGATATGGGCAAGGACGAGATGCAGGTCGCTTTTATGATCCCGGGCCCTCCGGGCGAAGCGGCCTCGTTTTTCCGTCGGGCCCGACTGGTGTATGATCAGGCGAATGGCATGTTTCGTTTCTATCCGGTTTACCGCTCGACCCCCAAACCGCTGGATGCCTACCTGGAATTTCCGGTGGATATGTTTAGCCTGAAGGCCAATTTGCGTCCCGTTTCGGACGAGGACCTCGCCGGACTGCAGGCCGCTGCCGATTCGGCCGTCGCAGCCTCGACCCCTCAAGTCGAACCTCGCGATACCGCCGGTTTCGGAGCCTATCTGGGGGACGGAACCTGGCACGGTAACCTGCGGGCCCGGGACAAAATGTATAAATCAGCCGGCTTCCAGACTTTCTGGTGGGTGCTGGTCGTGATCTGGGTGGCTTTCCTGGCCTGGATGCTGCCCAAAGCCTGGAAAGCCCGACGGGTGCTCTTCTTGCTGCTGGCGGCCTTCTGTTGCCTGATGGTCAATTTCGACGGGATCTATCCTTTCTGGGTCGTGATGCCGGGGTTCATGATCGCCTATCCGAAACTTTATTCCCGGGTATATTCTTACTCTTTCCTGAAGGTAGTACGGTTGTTTACCTGGTGCGGTCTGGGGATGTTGGTGATCCTGTGGGTCGTCTTTTATCACCTGTGGGGGTGGAACTCGATCCGGGAACTGGTCTATTGGGTCGTTGCCGGGGCGTTGGCTTGGGTCGCTCTGGTCAGCCATCTCCGACGAAGTTGCTGCCGACAGTGCGGAGCCTATGGCCGTCACCGCAAACTCTCCGAAAAACTGGTGAAACGGGAAGTGATACGCAGCCGAATCCATGACGATACCTATGACCATACCGAAGTGCGCTCGGATGAAATTATCGATTGGTACAAACGCAAATATGGCGTTCGGATCGAGATCGTCGAAACGTTCGACGTCTTCTATGAGTGTCGTTCCTGCGGTCAGATCTTCAAAAACCAGATCGACCGGTTCAAAAGTAAGGAAAAGTGGTAATTTCCCGGGGGTGAACCGGGGAAAACCCCTGTGTGACCCCGTTCAGAAAAACGGCCCGGAATTTCGTCCCTTTCGGGAAAATGAGCCTCGGCTGACGAATTGGTAGAGAAAGATGCGATTTTTGCCTGAAAAAAGGGCGATGATGTGCGAAAAAGAGTACCTTTGTAGCAAATTGTAAGTTTCGGAGGGCGGATTGCGATAATCCGTTACCGGAAGTCCTTCGGGACAGCCGACTTTCCCAAGAATCGATCGGACGGTTTGGGGTCGGAAAACGGTGCGCTCCGGAACCAACCAGCAGACAATAACGGTTAAATCATAATCACTATGTACGGAAAAATCAAGCAACACCTGACACAGGAACTGGCCGACATCGAACAGGCCGGTCTTTACAAACAGGAACGTATCATCACCTCGCCCCAGCGGGCAGCCATCCAGGTGAAAAACGGCGGCGACGTGCTCAACTTCTGCGCCAACAACTACCTGGGCCTTTCGGATAATCCCCGGTTGATCGAAGCCGCCAAAAAAGCCATGGATACCCACGGCTACGGCATGTCGTCGGTACGTTTCATCTGCGGGACGCAGGACATTCACAAAGAACTCGAAAAAGCCATCGCCGATTATTTCGGTACGGAAGATACCATTCTGTATGCTGCCTGCTTCGATGCGAACGGCGGGGTGTTCGAACCCCTGTTTACCGATCAGGACGCCATTATCTCGGATGCCCTGAACCACGCCTCGATCATCGACGGGGTGCGTCTGTGCAAGGCCGTGCGTTATCGCTACGCCAATGCCGATATGGCCGATCTGGAAAAACAACTGCAGGCCGCTCAGGCTCAGCGGTTCCGCATTATCGTAACCGACGGGGTGTTCTCGATGGACGGGAATGTCGCTCCGATGGATAAAATTTGCGAACTGGCCGAAAAATACGATGCACTGGTGATGGTGGACGAATGCCACAGCGCCGGGGTGGTCGGCAAAACCGGTCGCGGGGTGACCGAACAGTTCGATGTACGGGGTCGGGTGGATATCATCACCGGAACCCTGGGTAAGGCCTTCGGGGGTGCCGTCGGCGGTTTCACCACCGGACGCAAGGAAATCATCGCCATGCTGCGTCAGCGTTCGCGTCCGTACCTGTTCTCCAACTCGCTGCCTCCCGCAGTCGTGGGTGCCGGACTGGAAATGTTCAAAATGCTGGGCGAAAGCAATGCCCTGCATGACAAACTGGTCAAAAACGTGGAACACTTCCGGACCGGTATGCTGGCCGCCGGTTTCGATATCAAACCGACTCAGTCGGCCATCTGTGCCGTCATGCTGTATGACGCCAAACTCTCGCAGGATTTCGCCGCCCGTCTGTTGGACGAAGGGATCTATGTCACTGGGTTCTATTATCCGGTTGTTCCCAAAGGTCAGGCCCGTATCCGTGTACAAGTGTCGGCCGGTCACGAAATCGCCCACTTGGACAAATGTATCGCTGCCTTCACCAAGATCGGCCGCGAACTGGGCGTGATCAAATAATCGACGATCCGTTGGACGAACTTCGGGCGGAACGGTTTTCCCCCGGAGATCGCTCTTATATCGCTTGTAAGACCCTGTGCCGGACCTCTGCTCGAGGCCCGGCGCGGCGGCCTTGACGAAACCGCTCCCGAAGACCTCGAAACCGGGAGGCCATAGCTAAGTGTTTCATTTAAAACAATGAACTATGACAAAAATTACGTTGGACGCCATCGATCGCAAGATCCTTTCATTCCTGGTCAAAAATGCCCGGACGCCTTATCTGGAAATCGCTCGCGAGTGCGGAATCTCGGGAGCTGCCATCCATCAGCGGGTGAAAAAACTCGAAGATAACGGGGTGATCCTCGGCTCACGCCTGGAAGTGAATCCCAAAGTGCTGGGATACGATGTCTGCGCCATTATCGGAATCAGGGTGGACGACCCGGCCATGAACTTCCAGACGGTCGAAGGGCTCAAAAGTATTCCGGAAGTCGTGGAGTGTCATTTCATCACCGGAAAGTACAACATCCTCATCAAACTCTATTGTACCGATAACGAACACCTGATGCATACGATCTTCGATCATATCCTTCAGGTTCCCGGCATCTCTCAGACCGAAACGTTCATTTCGTTGTCGGATTCGTTCTGCCGCCAGGTGGACGTGAAAAACGATCTGTAAACCCGATAATTCGAAACGATCATGGCTCGGATCCGTTTGACCAAAGAGTTTTCGTTCGAAATGGCCCATCTGCTGGAAGGCTATGACGGCTTGTGCCGGGAGATACACGGCCATTCGTACCGCCTGTTCGTGACGGTGGCGGGTGAGCCGGAAAGCGATCCCCGCTCCCCCAAATACGGTATGGTGATGGACTTCGGGGACCTGAAAAGAATCGTCAACGAAGCGATCGTCCATCGTTACGATCATACGTTGGTGATGCGGGCCAGCGAACGAAGTACCCTGCTGCGGAAGGCCCTGAAAGACCATTTCGACCGGATCGTGGAAACAGCCTATCAGCCTACCTGTGAAAACATGGTGGCGGATTTCGCCCGGGTGATCGCCGAACGTTTGCCCGAAGGCGTTTCGTTGGTCAGCATCAAGTTGCACGAAACGGCCACCTCGTTCGCCGAGTGGTATGCCGTGGACAATTGAACCCTCCGCATAAACAGCGCGAATCGGGAGAGCCTCTGGGGGAGTCCGTGTCCGGGAATCGTCCGGGAATCGTCCGTTAACCGATTCTGAGGTGGAGAGATTCCCTGTCCGTACCGCGAAATGCCGGATGAGAGGGAATCCCGCTCGGACAGGAGGTATAGACCCGATTTCAAAAATTCTTCCGAAAGAAGCCGTACGGAGACGGCTTCGGATGGGGTAGGTAATCCGGCCTTGAGGCGTTGCCTGAGGACCGGTTTCTTCGTATAACCAGGCGGGATGGTTTGTCCGCTGTTCCGGATGTCGAACCGAATGGACCGTATCGCCCCGAAATTGACCGTATGGAAAAACTCTTTCTGATCGATGCCTATGCGCTGATCTTCCGCTCCTATTACGCTTTCATCAACCGTCCGATGCGCAACGCCGAAGGCCTCAATACCTCGGCGGTGTTCGGCTTCGTGAAGTTTCTCAACGAGCTGATCCGACGGGAACAGCCCCACTATCTGGGGGTGGCTTTCGATCCGAAAGGCGGTAACTTCCGGCATGATCTCTATCCGGCTTATAAGGCCAATCGGGAGGCGACTCCGGAAGATATCGTGGCGTCGGTTCCTTATATCAAGGAGGTGTTGGAGGCGATGCGTATTCCGGTGATCGAGATTCCGGGTTACGAGGCCGATGATGTGATCGGAACCCTGTCGCGAAAAGCCTCCGAAGCAGGATACGAAGTTTTTATGGTGACGCCGGACAAGGATTTCGGACAACTGATTCGCCCTACGGTCCATATCTACAAGCAGCGAAAAGGCAGCGAAGGGATTGAAGTGATCGGATGTGAGCAGTTGCACGAACATTACGGCATTGACGATCCCCGGCAGGTGATCGATATCCTAGCCTTGTGGGGCGATGCGGCGGACAATATTCCCGGAGTGCCGGGTATCGGAGAGAAAAGCGCCACCAAACTGGTGTGTGCGTTCGGGTCGGTGGAAAACCTGTTGGAAAACCTCGATCAACTCAAAGGAAAACAGCGCGAAAATATCGAACGTTCAGCCGATCAGATCCGTTTGGCCAAACAGTTGGCCACCATCGAACTGAATGTGCCGGTGGAGTTTGTGCCCGAGCAGTTGCAGCTGGAGACGCCCGATCTGGATCGCTTGGCCGCCGTGTATCGGGAACTGGGCTTTCGGTCGATGTTGGCGGAGCTGCAGGGGGGAAACCGTTTTGCGGTTTCGGGGAAAGAGGCCCCGAAGCGAGAAGCGGACAGCCGGCAGCTCTCAGCCGGGAGGACCGGATCGGGTCCCGCAGCCGCAACTTCGGGTATGTCGCTTCCGGAGGGCCGGCCTGCTGTTGCCGGAGTGACAGGGAAAAGGGTCAACGATCTGTTCAGTGCCGCAGCCCCCGCAGAGGAGGGGAATCGTTCGGTGTCGGATCGGCATGGACTCGGCTCGGGAGGACCGGCTTCGGGAATGACTCCGGCCTCTGATCGGGGCGGGGCGGGAACACCGGTGCAAGGAGACCTGTTTGCCGGCACATCGTCGGCATCTCCCGTTGTTGTTTCGCCGCGTCCGAATATCTTCGCTTCCGGCCGTGCGGACGATGCAGAAAACACCCCGGACGGAGCGGAAAATTCAGCCTATGCAACGATCGATACGGTGGAGCATGTTTATCATACGGTGTCCGATCCGGAGAGCCTGTCGGCTTTGGTCGGTCGACTGAGCCGGGTGGAGGCTTTCTGTTTCGATACCGAAACCACGGGCTTCGATGTTTTCGGAGATCGGCTGGTGGGAATCTCCCTGTCCGTCGAACCGCATGAAGCCTGGTATGTGGTCTGTACCCCGGAGAATACGGCCTCCGTTCTGGATGCGTTGCGCCCGCTGTTCGAAAACGAACGGATCGCCAAAATCGGTCAGAACCTCAAGTTCGACATGATGGTCCTGAAGGCCGCCGGAGTGGACGTACGAGGCATGTTATACGACACGATGATCATCCATTATCTGCTCGATCCCGAGTCGCGGCACGGAATGGATTATCTGGCCCGCACCTACCTGCATTACTCGCCCGTTCCGATCGAATCGCTGATCGGGAAGGGGGCCCGTCAACTGACGATGGATCGGGTGGCCGTCGAGGTGGTGTCGGCCTATTCCTGTGAAGATGCCGACGTGACTCTGCAACTGAAACTCCGTTTGTGGCCGATGTTGGTGGAGGCCGGACTGGAAGAGTTGTATCGTCGGATCGAAGAGCCGCTGATCGGGGTGTTGGCGGAAATCGAAATGACCGGCGTGAAAATCGATTTGGAAACTCTGGCGGCTTCGGGACGCGAACTGAACGCCCAGCTGGCCGGGTTGGAAGACCGGATCCGGGAGTTGGTCGGCGATCCGTCCCTCAATGTCAATTCGGCCAAACAGTTGGGCGAGGCACTTTTCGGGCGCCTGAGGATCGACCCCAAACCGAAAATGACCAAAACCAAACAGTATCGTACGGACGAAGAATATCTGCAGATGTTGTCGGATCGTCATCCGGTCATCGATCTGATTCTTGAATACCGGGGTTTGCGCAAATTGTTGTCGACCTATGTGGAGGCCTTGCCTTTGCTGGTGAACCCGCGGACGGGACGCATCCATACTTCATTCAACCAGGCTGTGACGGCGACCGGACGTCTCAGTTCGACCAATCCCAATCTGCAAAATATTCCGGTACGCGAACAGCGGGGGCGCGAAATTCGGAAGGCATTCGTGCCGACGGATCGGGATCATCTGCTTCTGTCGGCCGACTATTCTCAGGTGGAATTGCGTCTGATGGCTCATCTGAGCGGAGATCAGGCCATGATCGAGGCGTTCGCTCATGGCGAAGATATTCATGCCGCTACGGCGGCCCGGGTATTCGGGGTTCCGTTGGATGAGGTGACGGCCGATCAGCGCCGTAAGGCCAAAACCGCCAATTTCGGGATTATTTACGGAATTTCGGCCTTCGGTCTGGCACAACGCCTGCATATCCCCCGCACCGAAGCCAAAGAGATCATCGACGGCTATTTCGCCTCCTATCCCGATGTCAAACGCTATATGGACGAAGTGGTGGCAAAGGCTCGGGAAGAAGGGTATGTGACCACACTGTTCGGACGGAAACGGATGTTGCCCGATATTCGCTCGGGAAATGCCGTGGTGCGCGGGCTTTCGGAACGCAATGCCATCAATGCCCCCATTCAGGGCGGAGCGGCCGATATTATGAAATTGGCCATGATCGCCGTTCATCGCGAGTTGAAGGAACGGGGATTGCAGTCGAAGGTGATTTTGCAGGTGCACGACGAACTGGTGGTGGACATGTTGCGCAGTGAAGAGGCTCAGGTTCGGGAACTGGTCGTACGTTGCATGGAGGAGGCCGCCCATCTGAAAGTGAAACTGATTGCCGATTGCGGCGTGGGCGAAAATTGGGTCGAGGCCCATTAATGCTTTCTCCGGATCTCTGCGCCTTGGGGACGGGAAATTGTGCGGGAATACTCAGGGGGCATCCTGAGCGGAACTGCTGAGAGGAAAGGTGAACAGGGACGCTGAGCGGAGGTGTTGAGCGGGAATGCCCAGTGGGCATGTTAAGTGGCATTGCTGAAAGGGGAGGCGAACAGAAATGCTGAGCGGAGTGCTTGAGTGAGAATGGAAAAGGTGAGCGTGAGGGTGAAGATGGGGATGAGAATGAGGATGAGGATGAGAATGTCGGGCGGAAGCGATAGTTTCAGCGAACGATCACAGATAGAACAGGCAGAATGGAAAAGATAGAATAACCGTTCTGCCTGTATTGTTATCCGTCCGATCTGGGGCCGTTCTTCTCTCGGGGATTCCTTGGCTTGCCGGGACGGCTTCCCCCGCGGTTGGTCGGAACCCGACTATTTCTTGCGTTCGTATACCAGGAACGAAAACGGATGGGGAAAGTTTTTGCCGTGGGGATGTATCTCTTCTTCGATGACTTCCCATTGGGAACGATCCCAGCTCGGGAAACGGGTGTCGCCTTCGAAATCGGCGTCGATTTCGGTGAGATACAACCGATCCGCGATCGGCAACGCCTGGGCATAAATCTCTGCCCCTCCGATAATGAAGGTTTCTCGATCGGGATTGAACAGAGCCAAGGCATCGGCAAGCGAATGAACCACCATGGCACAAGATGCCTTGTAGCTCGGGTTGCGGCTGATGACGATGTTGATGCGCGCAGGTAAGGGCCGACCCAAGGATTCGAAGGTCTTGCGCCCCATGATGACGGGATGTGCGGTCGTAAGCGCCTTGAAGCGGAGCAAATCTTCGGGAATATACCAAATCAGGCGATTGTCTTGTCCGATAACGCCGTTGCGTGCAACAGCTGCGATAATGGAGATCATGGCAAAAGGGCTGGTTCTACGATAAGGTTAATCAGTTAGGGGGAGATGTTGTCTGCAGCGAATCAGGACCGCACGGAATCGGAAGATGCCGGAGATGTCCTTTTCAGAGGGTCTATACGGCGATCGGCGCTTTGATGCTCGGATAGGGATCGTAACCTTCCAACGTGAAATCCTCGTACCGGAAATCGAAAATGGATTTGACGTCGGGATTCAGCTTCATGGTCGGTAACGGTCGTGGGGTGCGGGACAGTTGCAGGGCCACCTGTTCGGTGTGGTTGAGGTAGATGTGGGCATCCCCCAGGGTGTGGACAAAATCTCCCGGTTCGAGACCCGTCACCTGGGCCATCATCAGGGTCAATAACGCATAGGAGGCAATGTTGAACGGAACCCCCAGAAAAACATCGGCGCTGCGTTGATACAGTTGACAGGACAACTTCCCGTCGGCTACGTAAAATTGAAACAGTGCATGACAGGGAGGCAAGGCCATTTGATCGATTTCGGCGACGTTCCAGGCGCTGACGATGTGGCGACGCGAATCGGGATTGTGGCGGATCGAATCCACAACCTGGGCGATCTGATCGATGTGGCGACCGTCTGGGGTAGGCCAACTGCGCCATTGGTATCCGTACACATGTCCCAGATCTCCGTTCTCATCGGCCCATTCGTCCCAAATGGTCACTCCGTTTTCATGCAGGTAACGCAGGTTGGTATCTCCGCGAAGAAACCATAACAGTTCGTGGATGATCGAACGCAGGTGCAGCTTTTTGGTCGTCAGAACTGGGAAACCCTGCGAGAGGTCGAAACGCATCTGGTAACCGAACGTACTGATCGTACCGGTGCCGGTGCGATCGCTTTTTCGGATGCCGTTCCGGGTGATGTGGCGGAGCAGGTCGAGGTAGGTCTGCATATCGGAATTCGTTTTACGAATAGGGTTTCAACTGGAATCCGTCCGGAGTCAACACGCCATATACGGGGGATTCGATCCATTCCCCCAGAAATACAATGGCGCTGTTCGCATCGAGCGGGTAGTATTCGGCACAATGAATGTGACCGCAAACGAACAGATCGATCGGTTGGCGGTGCAGCATCTCTCTGGCAAAACCCACGATGGGCTCCTTTTCGCCACGAAACGTGTGGGCGATAGGACGTGAGGTGCGATTCGAGTGACTCCATCCCTGTCCGAAACTCATCGACAGGTCGGGATGGATCAGATAATAGAGTCCTTGTATCCACCGGCTGCGGAAAATGCGGCTCAACCATCGTTGGGAACAGGGCCGTTGCCCCAAAACATCGCCATGGCCGATCAGAACCCGACGTCCGTACAGTTCGAAAATTTCATAAGGCCCGGCATGGAGCGTTATTCCGCATTCGTCGTGCAGGTAGCGGAATGCCCACATGTCGTGATTCCCGGCAAACAGGTGGACGGGAATGCCTCGGTCGCTTAGCTCCGACAACTTGCCCAGCAGGCGGGTGAATCCTTTCGGAACCACATGCCGGTATTCGTACCAGAAGTCGAAAATGTCGCCTACCAGAAAGATCGCATCGGCATCGGGGGCAATCTCATCCAACCACCGAACGAAAAGTCGTTCGCGTTCCGCGGGGTCGTTACCGACCGACAGACCCAGATGGACGTCCGAGGCGAAATAGTACATGCGTTAACGAATCAGATCGGCGATTTTGGCTTTTAAGGCCGCGCCAAAATAGTTGCGGCCTACGATGTTGCCTTCCTGGTCGATGAGTACATTGTACGGGGTACCCTGTACCTGGTAAGCGAGAGCCGAAGCCCCGGCAAATCCTTGGGGCTCGAGAACGCTGACCCATGGAAGACGCTGCTGAAGAACGGTATTGATCCAATCGGCTTTGTTATCGCCTACGGCGACTTGATAAATTTCAAAACCTTTCGGAGCATATTGTTCGTACAACTCTTTGTATTCGGCGTTCAGCACTCCGCTGCGGGTGTCGTTCATGCTCCAGAAATCGATCAGAATGACTTTCCCGTTCAGCGACGAAAGTAATTGTTGCTTGTCGTACATATCCCGCAGATCGATTTCGGGATAGTTGTGTGTCTGTTCCGATGCCAGGTCGTTGATGCGTTGAGCCAATTCCCGGCTTTGCTGCTGGGCTTCCACATCCCGTACCAGGACGGCTACGTGGCCCGATTCGGGATAACGGCTCGACAATGAGTCGGCAACAAGCTGATAATACGTGAAGTCGCTGTTGGCATTGAACAGGGGTTCATCGTTGGGCAGGCGTTGGTACAGTGCGTACAAGGCAGCCAGCGAGGTGGCGTTCTTGACAATGAAGGCAATCTGTTCCCGTTTGAATTGAACGTAGGCCTGGGTGTATTCTTTGAGTAATTCCTTCCGTCGTTCTTCGTACTGCGGGGCCGGACGGGTCTGTGCGTACAATTCCGACAAGGAGTCCATGCTGCCGATGCCGGTTTGATATAAGGTCGTGAATTCTTTGAGTAATTTGCTGTCGTCGGAACCTTCAACGGTGTAGTTGCGGGCCAGATCTCCCAACGAGTTTACCGTAATACGTTCGCCCGGAGAAACCAGCAACGGAATGGTGAAGCCGGGGCGGATCAGGTTGTAAAACGTGGGGGTGGTGGCGGGCAGATCGACTGTAAAATGAAAATCGCCTTTGTCGCTGGTGATGAACGTGTCGACGATCCGACGATCCCGGGTGGAGATTTCTTCCAGTAACAGGGTGTCGTTGCTCAGTCCGGTGAGCGTGCCGGCGATATGTGCCCGTTTCTTAGGTCCGCAGCCGACCATTAAAACGGTGGCTATTAATAGAATAAGGGTGTTTCTCATGCTGATTTTTGAGTTTCTTCAACGAACAAAAATACAACAAATTTTCAATATTACAGTATCGCGGCGAGAGAATAATACAGATCGATAATCGGTTGGGTGAATGTTCTTTTGTCTTCATGGATGCACTCCGGACGGATCGTCTTCTCCAGGGGGGGCGAGAAGAAGCGTATTCGTGTCGGTCCGTCGGGGAAAAAACCGCTCGTAAGACGGAGAAAGAATCCGATTGGATCGGATGAGCGTATAAAATCGACGGACCGGACGCCTCGAGGCATCCGGTCCGTCGAACCGGTCATAGCTTTCCCCTACGCGGGAACGGATTCCTGTTGGAGGTTGCCCTCTTTTTCTTGCAGGGCCAGTTGTTTGTCAACCTCCATCTTGAAGTCGCTCAATACGTTCATGTAGTTGATAAACGCATCGTAAGGCGAATCGTACGGGTTGAAGTAGCTGTGGACGTCGCCATCCGAGAACCATTTGGTGGCCATGTAATAGAAATGGTCGGAAATCTGCATGAAGCGCCATACGTGGTTCATGTCGGGTGAGTTGAGTTTCAGAATCTTGTCCCGCATTTCGTATAACGAACGGAACGCTTCGTTCTGAAGTTCGTTTCCCAGCCAGGCCGTTACGTCTCGTTCTTCGTCGGCCCATGACGTAGCATAGGGAACGTGCAGCACCGACACCGGCTGCAACTTGGCAGCGACTTCGTGCGGCGTGGCGAAACTCAGATCGCCTCCGGCCAAAATAGCTCCCGGAAGATATTTCATGAATTCGAAGATGCCGGTATCGGCTTTTTGATGTTCTCCGAATGTTTCGTAGTCCATAAAAAGGTTGATCACTTCTCCCGGCATGTCGGGATCGCGCAACCATCCGACGTATTTGTCGACCGTCAGAGGCCATTGCGACCAGCTGCGATCCGAGAAGCGGAAGGCAATGTCGTCGCTGAGTTTGAAGTTGCGCAGCAACAATTTGAGTTTCTGGTTGATGGCGTTGGCGTAAACGTAATTGGGACTCTTCCATCCCAGCAGGTGTTTGGCGCCTTCGGCCAGCATGGTGGTGAAGCCCATCTCGGCGACTTGTGCCCCGATCGCATCCGAATAGATCAATTCGGTATTCCGGAATGTCTTGGGTTTGATCCCGAACTCCTGCTTGATGGTCTGACTGTGTTGGCGAACCTGTTCGGCGAACTCATCCTGATTGGCCAGGGATGCCAGCGAGTGAGCGTACGTTTCGCCTAAAAATTCGACACATCCGGTGGCGGCCAGGGCCCGAAAACTGTCGAGCACTTCGGGGGCGTAGGCCCGGAACTGTTCGATGGCGATGCCCGACATCGAGAAACTGACCTTGAATTTCCCGTCGAACTGTCGGATGAGCTGCAGCAGCAGGTCGTTCATCGGCAGGTAGCATCCCCGTGCGACCTTGTGCAGAATCGCGCGGTTTGTCTGGTCGTCGAGGTAGTAGTGGTCTTTACCCATATTGAAAAATCGGTACTTTTTTAACCGTAAAGGCTGGTGTACCTGAAAGTATAGGCAAATGATCTTTTTCATATGCATCGGTCTTTAACGGCCCGGCGGGAAATTGGGGTCAATGTCTTGCGTCCGGGCGGGTGGGTAAATACGGTTTATAAATGTTCTCCATGACCTCGAGGGTCGGAGAGGGGTTCAGCAATATGGGTAGAACCGATTGGTGCGCCTCCGGAAGGCTTCGTCGCGGGTTCGGGTTACAGTACCGAACGGTAAACGTTGGCAATCTCGGCAGCGGCGTCTTCCCACTTGAGGTTAGTCACTTCTTTCAGGCCTCGTTGGGAGGAAAGTTTAGCCAGTACCGGGTAGGAAATCAGTCCGTAGATGGCATCGGCTAACGCATCTACGTCCCAATAGTCGACCTTGATGGCATAGTCGAGCACCTCGGCCACCCCCGATTGTTTGGAGATGATCACCGGCACATTCGATTTCATGGCTTCCAGCGGAGAAATCCCGAATGGTTCCGAAACCGACGGCATGACGTAAACATCGCTCAGGGCAAACATCTTGCGTACATCGTCCCCACGCAGAAAACCCGTGAAATGGAACCGGTCGGCAATACCCAGTTTGGCGACCCGACGGATGATGTGGTTCATCATGTCGCCGCTGCCTGCCATCACGAAACGGACGTTCTTCACGCGTTTGAGTACCTTGGCCGCCGCTTCGACGAAATAATCGGGCCCTTTCTGGTAGGTGATGCGTCCCAGGAACGTGACGATCTTGTCCGGTACGTTGCGTTCTTCCTCGCGGGCATCGTCCGACGCAAAACGAACGGCATTATGCACCGTGACGACTTTCTGGGGAGCGATCCCGTATTTCTCGATGACGATGTTGCGGGTGAGGTTGCTCACGGCGATTACCCGGTCGGCAGCCTGCATCCCGGTACGTTCGATGTTGTAAACTTTCTGGTTGATGTTTTCACCGCTGCGGTCGAATTCGGTGGCGTGCATGTGCACCACCAACGGTTTTCCCGACACCCGTTTGGCGGCGATGCCGGCGTAATAGGTCAGCCAGTCATGGGCGTGGATGACGTCGAATTCGCCAGCCATGTCGCGTGCTACCTGAGCCGCTACCATGGCATAACGGGCCACTTCTTCCATCAGGTTGGCGCCATATTTGCCGGAGAAGGTATAGCGTTCCTTCCACAAGTCTCCCTGGGTATCGAACCGACCGCTTTCGCGTTGCTGGCGGGTGTAACTTTCGAATTCCTCAGGCCCGATATAGGGCACCATATTGGAATTGATGTGGATAAATGTCAGCTTTTCCCACAGTTCGGAGTCTCCGACATGCCCGTACGTCGTCTCTACATCGCTGGCATTGACAATGCGGGCGAAACTCTGATCTTCATCGCCGTAAGCCTTCGGCATGACGAAAATCACCGAAACATCGTTCTTGGCCAACCCGCGCGTCATGCCGTAACAGGCCGTGCCCAATCCTCCTGCAATGTGGGGCGGGAATTCCCATCCGAACATCAATACTCTCATTGCTTATTTCGTTTTTTGCGTTTTTTTCGGTTTGGCGGATTTCTTCGTCGTTGCGGCGCTTTTCCGTCGGGTTCCGGAGGCTGATTTCTTGACGGAAGCGCTCTTCTGGCCGCTTGTCGGGGCCGTGGCTGCGGTTGCAGAGGCGGCTTTGGCGGCTTCGTAAGCGTCGATCATCTCCTGAATCCGCAGAATGGCCCCTACGCTCCATGCCTGGGAGATGGCGCCTCGGGGGTTGTGGGGAGGATCGCCATCGTAAATTTCGGAGATCGAGGCCAGCCCGTATTCGCTGATATCTTCATGGAAGAAGGAGATAATCTCCTGCGCATCGGGTAAGAAGCTGGCTCCGGCGATGTCGAAACAGGCTTTTACATAGTGCTCCAACAACCAGGGCCAAACCGTCCCCTGATGGTAGGCCCGGTCGCGGGTGGGCTGATCGCCTTCACAACGTCCTTTATACAGCGGATTGCGGGGCGAGAGCGTACGTAATCCTTTCGGAGTCAATAGGTGTCGGCGAACTGTGCTGATTACAAATAATTTCTGTGTGTCGCTCAGCATGGTGTAAGGCAGGCTGCAGGCGATGATCTGATTGGGACGGATAAAATGGTTCTGTCCCTGATCGTCCACGTAATCGGCCAGAAACTCTTCGGCTTCGTACCAGAAGGTTTTGAGGAACGACGCTTTGATGCGCTCCGGAATGGAACGCCATTCATCGACAAACGCCTGGTCGCCGGCCTGCTCGGCCAACGCCAGCGTATAACAAACGGCATTGTACCACAGGGCGTTGATTTCGACCTGATAGCCGTCTCGTCCGGTGACAGGATGACCGTCCACCACGGCATCCATCCAGGTCATGGCCAGATGAGGATGCGAGGCCCATACCAACAGGTTGTCGTGTACGCGGATATGTTCTCCGATTCCCCGTCGGAAAGCGTTCAGAATGTCTTTCATGGCATGGCCGTACTTCTGCCAGATCGCCTGGGCGCCAATGTGTGCTTCGAGGGCCTGAAGCGTCCAGAAAAACCACAACGGAGAATCCACCGAGTTGTAGGCCGTGCCCATGTTGGGGAACAATCCGTCGTGCATTTCTCGAATCATGGTATCGATCACCTCTTGACAGGTGTCGACTTTGCCCTGGGTGAGGGTAATGCCGGGCAGGGCGATGAACGTATCGCGACCCCAGCGCCCGAACCACGGGTATCCGGCGACGACTTCCGTTTTGTCGCCTTGTCGGGCGATGAACTGCCGGGCCGAGTGGCGCAGGCAGGACAAAAAGTCGATCTTGTTGCTGCGGTGGCTCAATTCTTCGTCGAAGACGTTGGCCAGGGTGTTCGGGTCGACCTGTTCGGTCGAGCCGGAAAAGATGATGCTCTGTCCGGTAGCGATCCGGCACTCGAAGTAGCCCGGTGTGAGCAGATCTTCGTGACCGGGATAACCGCGGCGGATCTCTTCGGCATATTCGAAATCGTAGTACCAGTCGGGAGCGGCCACGAATTCGGACGGGGCGTTCATCTGCATGTGCAGGTACGGGAAGCCGTCATAAAGACGATTTTTGACCCCGCCCGGAATCGGATAACTTCGGCCGTCGGCATACATATTGGCTTTACCGACCGTATGGCTGTTGCGGAACGCCAGGAAAGGCCGTAAACGCAACCAGGTGTCGCTTCGGGCTTCCAGCAGGGTATAACGGATCAGCAGTTGAGTCCGTTCGTGGATCCACAGCAGCTCTTTTTTGAGGACTACGCCGCCCACCCGATAAATCAGGGTCGGGGTTGGGGTGTAGAGAAAATCGGTGATGTATTTGTGTCCCCGGGGTTCATATACGCCGGGATAGCGGTGAATCGCCAAGTTGAAGGACTGAGCATGCTGAACGACCGTTTCGTCCACTGACGAGAGCAGCACATAATTGTTCGCGTCATCTTCGCGGATCGGACATACCATCAGTCCGTGGTATTTGCGGGTATTGCAGCAGACCATGGTGGTGCTCATGTACCCGCCGGCCCGGTTGGTACTCAGCATTTCGCGTTGCAGGGAGTACTCCAGGTTACTCAGTTCGTTTTTGTCAAAATGAATGACGGCCATAAGAATCAATATTATATACTACCCGTAAATTTAAAAATTTTTTGTGGGGATTTCAAATAAAAATTATGGGTTTAATTTCGAACCGGCATGGGGAATGCTTGGTTGATTAATCGTTTGTGAATCATGGCTTTATTGGGTTTTCTGGCGGTTTTTGGGGGAAAGAGGGCCTGATTCTGGGAGACCCAAGAGGTTTATAGGGGTGGGAGCGAGATTGTATATGT
>CALVFO010000016.1 GCA_944326855.1 uncultured Alistipes sp.
TCCTAAATCGTACAGGTATGACGACAGGTAAGAATAAGGGCGGGAGACCGCCCAAAGCCATCGCCGAGAAACGCACCGCAGAGGTCAAATTCCATGTTACGCCCGACGTGAAACGAAGGCTGCAAAATGAAGCGATCATCGCCGGGACGGATCTTGCCACCTACTGCCGGGAAAAGGTACTTACGGGGCAATCCCCACGGCATATCCCTCCTGCGATACTTGCTGCCGTAGCCGAACTGGCCCGACAGGGGAACAACCTGAACCAACTCGCACGCATAGCCAATGCCCAAAAGGGAATGGACGGCATTGTCATGCGTCTTATCGGGCTGATCGAGTTTTACGAACGGTTGGTCGCAGAGACACGGAGCTACTTTAAGCGATAATATTTTAACTTTTGGACAGCGAAAAGATGATAGCAAAGACCATAACGGGTAAGACGTTCGGCGGAGCCGTGCGCTACCTCCTCGAAAAAAGCGGTCATGCCCGTATAATAGACAGCGACGGAGTGAAGCTGTCCGACATCCGTTCCTTAATCGGCAGTTTCAATTTCCAGCGTAAGGCCCGGCCCGAGAAGGCCGAGGTCGTGGGTCATATATCCCTTTCGTTCCACAAGGACGATACGCCGAGGCTTACGGACGGATTTATGGCAGGCCTTGCACGCGAATATATGCAGCGTATGGGAATCACCAATACGCAGTACATCGTAGTACGGCATACCGACACGGAGCATCCCCACCTGCATATCCTTTACAACCGGGTAAAGTATGATACGAAGTTGGTACGGAGCCATAACGAAAGGATCCGGAGCGTAACGGTCTGCAAGGCCATGAAACAGAAATACGGCCTTACCTTCTCCAAAGGAAAAGAGAGTGTAAAGATTGAACGGCTACATGATCCCGACAAAGTGAAATACAGAATTTACGAGGCGGTAAAGGCGATACTGCCGTATTGCATCTCCTTGCTGGAACTCGCGGAACGGTTGCAGGACAAAGGCATTGAAACGACGTTTATTCACCGGGGTGGCGATCCGCAAAAAGAGGTACAGGGTATGACCTTTACTATGCAAGGGCAGACACTTAAGGCCTCGCAGGTAGATCGGAAGTTCAGTTATGCCAACCTCTGTAAAGCCATCGAAGCGAACCGAGCAGAACGAGAAAGACAGGCAACCGAACGGCATAAACAGGAGCACTCCATCCGAAACCCGATCATATTTGGTGTACGGCTTACAGATGAACAGGTAGAACAAATAAAGGACGGGCAACCGGTTTATCTCGAAGGGATGCAGTATGACAGGAAAACGTTCGACGGTTATCTGGTCATGGATGACAACCTGACGAGAGGACGAGCCTACATCGGACACGATCCGCGCGAGTGGGTCGAATACGGCAAATACACCATGCGACGCATGGACAGGGACTTGATAAAGGGCGGTTTTGTCGTCCGTGCCCTCGTTCAATGGTGGGGAGGACACGGGCAAACCGCAAGGCCCTATCTCTGGGAAGAGAATCCCTCGGACGAAACGTATCAAGAAAGTTGGGACGATCCAAGAAAACCTCGAACGCCCCGACACGATACAAAACAGGGAAAGATCGTGTCATCCCCCAAGAAGTCTAAAGGTTCAAAGCTATAACGGGAGGCCGGGAAGAAAATCCCCATTCCACCCGAACGCAAAGGTATGGATCGAGGGGATAAGCTGCAAGGCTATACTGAGCGGCCCTCACGGGTCGGCCTTGCAACTTATCCCTCCGATCCCATGGGCTAGTCGCTACCGGACGGAATGGGATAGTGTGCAGATGAGAAATCCTGATTAATCAAGATTTGATAATTTAGATTTAAGAGTTGGATTGTTTGCTCGATATACTAAATCACAATAATTTTGTTCTCCGGCTATTTGAGCTTCTGACTTTCCTCGTTGATTGGCGATTTTTGCTTTCAGTTTATCGGTGATGTCAATATAATTATTGCCGACTTTCGCACCAGTAATTTCAGGATGATTAGTTCGGTAAGTTGTTTTGGTGTGACTGATTATGTGTCCATCTTGTTGAATGATATCGAGAATCTTCGGTATTAATTCTTGAAAATCGAAAGGGCCGGAAATGGTCATATCGTCTACATAAGTAGAGAATTTTAATCCGTGTTGCTTGCAATAATCGGCAATTACATCTCCCGTCTTAGTAAAAACGAGATTGGCAACCAAAGATGAAGTCGGTGCACCTTGCGGAATATGCCCCTTGTATGTCGTCAAACGAGTCAATATCGAAGCTACATCTGGGGAAAATCCGAACCGGACAAACATTCGATAGACTTCTTTGCTGGGAATAGATGGGAAAAATCCACGAAGATCAGTTTGGAAAATATATTTATTACCTTGATGGAATCGAGCATTCATCACACAACTGCGACCTTTTGTTGAACCGAAAGCATATGTTGCAGGTGTTATTTTGTTATTCAGAAGATCACAAATTCTTTTTTGAACAATTTTGAGTGTTCTGATACTGGGATTAATAACGCGAACTTCGGGAGTCCCGAATTTCGTATATTTCAATTCTCCTTTTTTATTTCGCTTCTTCTTTTCATATTCGTAGTAATAGGCATTCATATCAGCGAGAATAGTTGTTATCTCGCCCTGCTTGATACCTATAGCACGGCATAATGATTCAGGGCTACTTATCATCGTTGAAGAAAGTGTCTAATAGTGATTTAATAGAAGGTGATATCATGCTGTAAATCTCGCGCTTATTTTCCGGGATATCCTCGTTTTCAACAGCCATGAATAGTAATACAGGTAAAGGAATGGCGAGATTTTCGGCAATGACTTTTATTGTTTGGATAGTCGGTTCTTTTTGATTATTCTCGATCTGCGAAAGATACGTTTGTGTGATGTTGCTCAACTTGGCAAGTTGGGTTTGCGTCATTTTCTTTCGCTTGCGTATATCTTTTATGACCGAACCAATATTCATATCTTTTAAATTAAGGGGGTGGAGCGTTAAATCAGGTCTTTGAATTTGTCACAAACCTCGAATAGCAACAAGAGCCATTTGGTTACTTTCTCTATCGAGCCAAGAACATTCGCATCGTTAGACTGCATCTGTTTCAACTCACTGAGGCATGACTGTAAAAGAACTTCATCTTCGCCGGTAAGTGGATAACGGCCCTTTGAGAGCAGATCTTCGATACCTTGTATTAGATCCGCTGGTTTTTGATTTTGTTTCATTTATGTAACATTTAATGTGGAGCGACATTGCTCCTGCTGCATAAACAATTATGCCCACACTTAAAGTCCATAAACGTTATCCCGTATCCACCCCCGTTTTGCTGCTGCAAAACTAATTTACCATGCGAATGCAACGTTCGATTCACATAAAAAACTATTCATCGCAACTTCTCTGCTTATAGCACTACACATCTCAACAATTAGAAAGCGTATGTCTCCATTTTGCGTCGTGTCGTTTGTAAACTTTGAAACTCATCGTTCAATCTTGTAAAAGATAGACGAAGAGACTAACAAAACCGTGCCGCCGCCGAGTACCATTCGCAAACAAATGGCGTACAGAACTTAATCTGCTTCAGGCATCTGGATTTAAGTCTGGAAAACAAAAACTTCTCAAAGAACTACAGTGTAAAGATATATTATTACTTAAAGTTAATACTAATCATGATAATATTTTCGACAAGTTATCAACATTAATTTATCATTTAGCATGTTGCTAATCAAAACTCATTAAAAGAACAGGATCTCAATATTTTTGTAATTCAATATAATTTCTTATCTTTGAATAAGTTATTTGAAGTTATGAACATAAACGCAAGCAGCGGAAAATAGAACCGTTGCCTTTTCGTTACCTCGTTCTATAATAAAAATGCAACAGCCCAATTTCTCAGACTGTTGCATCGTTTTAAGGCCAACCCCAATTGGAACGGCCTTTTCGTTCGAAACGGATCGAATCGTTATTTTTCTCCCATGTCGGGCATGGGTTTGTTGTATTCGCCGTTGAGCAGTCTTTTGTGGCAGGCTTCGAAGCAATCGAGCGTATATTTCACGTCGTCCAGCGTATGGGCGGCCGTAGGAATCAGACGCAGGATGATTTCGCCTTTGGGGATCACCGGATAAACGACCACCGAGCAGAACAGGTTGTAGTTTTCACGCAGATCGACCACGATGTTGCAGGCTTCGTTGACGCCCCCTTTCATGTAAACCGGGGTAACGGGCGACAGTGTGCCGCCGATATCGAATCCTCTTTCGCGCAGACCGCTTTGGAGAGCTTTGACAATGACCCACAGTTTTTCCTGAAATTCGGGGTGATTGCGGATCAGATCCAGTCGTTTGAGACCTCCCATAACCATCGGCATGGGCAGGGATTTGGCGTAGGTCTGCGAACGCATGTTATAGCGCAGGTAGTCTACGATGTAAGGTTCCGAAGCGACAAAGGCCCCGATTCCGGCCATCGATTTGGCGAAGGTATTGAACAGCACGTCCACCCCGTCGGTTACGCCGAAGTGACTGGCTGTACCGCGACCGCCTTTACCCATGGTTCCGAAGCCGTGTGCATCGTCCACCAACAGACGGAAATTGAAATCTTTTTTCATGGCGACGATTTCGTCCAGTTTACCCAGATCGCCTTTCATCCCGAATACCCCTTCGGTGATGACCAGAATGCCGCCTCCGGTTTCCTGAGCCAGTTTAGTGGCGTGTTCCAGTTGTTTGCGGCAGGCTGCCATGTCGTTATGCGGATACACGAACCGTTTTCCGGTGTGCAGGCGCAACCCGTCGATGATGCAGGCGTGAGCTTCGGAGTCGTACACCACCACGTCGTGACGCGACAGCAACGAGTCGATGATCGAAAGCATCCCCTGATAACCGTAGTTGAGCAGGAATGCGTCCGGTTTGCCGACAAATGCAGCCAGTTCGCGTTCGAGTTGTTCGTGCCATTTGGTCTGTCCGCTCATCATGCGGGCCCCCATCGGGGCAGCCATCCCGAATTGGGCGGCGGCTTCGGCGTCGGCTTTGCGCACTTCCGGGTGGTTGGCCAGACCCAGGTAGTTGTTCAGGCTCCAGTTGAGCACTTCACGACCGCGGAATTGCATCCGGGGGCCTATTTCGCCTTCGAGTTTGGGAAATGAATAATATCCGTGGCTCTGTTTCTGATACTGTCCGATCGGACCTCCTGCATTTTTGTGTATGCGTTCAAATATATCCACTGCGATTGTATTTTAGTTAGATTGATATATCTTTGGATGTCGGGTTCCGTATTCCAAAAATCATCACAAAGTTATATACTTTATTCTTTTTGGCCCAAAAAAACAATATAATTTTTTCCGACTCGTTAAATTTTCATAACTTTGCCCAATCCCATGCGCATACCCGTTCCCAGGCGTATTCATCGGGGTGAGAGCTAATAAACGGCAGATGAAAATGAGGCTGAATTTCTGTAAGGTAGGTATTGTCGCTGTGGCGCTGTCGGTTGTTTCGTGCAGTGGGTTCAATAAATTGCGCAAGAGCAATAACCCGGAACTGAAATACCAAAAGGCTTTGGAATATTTCAATCAGGGTAAGTACAACCGGACCGTACTGTTGTTGCAGGATATTACCGGAATTTATGGAGGGAGCACCAAGGGGGATACGATCGCCTATTATTATGGAGCGTCCTTATATAAGGAAGGTGATTTTGAAGGAAGCGGGGCTGTATTCGACGAATTTCGTCGGTATTATCCGCGCAGTCCTTTCCTGGAAGACGCCGAATATATGTACGCCAAGGGGATCTATTACACCTCGCCTCGTCCGGAACGCGACCAGAGCAACACGTTGCGGGCTATCATGGCGATTACGGAGTACCTGAACCGCTATCCCGAATCGACGAAAAAGGAAGCCTTGGAAGACAACCTGAAGGAACTTCATCAGAAACTGTACGATAAGGCGCTGATGTCTTCTCGTTTGTATTACGACATCGGGTATTACAATTCGGCGGTGACCGCCTTGCAGAACGCCCTGGAGCTCTATCCGGAAACCAATCACCGGGAATTGATCTCCTATCTGATCGTTCGTTCTCACTATATGTATGCGCGTAACAGCGTGGAAGAAAAGCAGCGTGAACGTTATCTGGCCATGCAGGATGCTTATTATAACTTCGTGTCGGAGTATCCGCAAAGCCAGTATTCGAAGGATGTAGAGAAAATGCAGGCTGAAGCCAAGAAATATCTGGCTCGATTCGAGAAGCCGGAAGATGGCCAGGCGGCGGCTTCGGATACCGTTACGTTGTCGGCCCGGGAACGTCGTCGTCTTGAACGGGCTGAACAGCGGAGGATTCGTGAAGAAAACAAGCAATTGAGGGAGGAGGATAAACAGTTGACGGAAATGGATAATGAGATCAACCGGAATGCCTCCAAAAAGGTGAAGAAACCCAAAGCCGATAAAGAAACGAAGAGAACTGAAAATACAGAAACCGAACATGGAAATTAGAAAAGCCAACATTCCCAACAACACGGTTACCCGTAAATTGGTCGATCTGGATCGACAAACCGGCAATATTTATGAATCGGTCGTGATTATCAGCAAACGGGCCGATCAGATCGCCAGTGAGCTGAAACAGGAACTGACTCGTAAACTGGCCGATTTTTCGAGTGTGAACGATTCGCTGGAAGAAACTTTCGAGAACCGGGAACAGATCGAAATTTCGAAATATTATGAAAAACTTCCCAAACCGGCGATTGTCGCTACGGAAGAGTTTCTGGAAGGGAAGGTTTATTTCCGGGAAGCCCAATCCGAAGAGAAGGAATAATTCCGGAGAGTGAAAGAGGCGCAGTGGCGCTAAATGGAAGAGTCTATGTTGACAGGGAAACGATTTATTGTCGGCGTGACAGGGAGTATCGCAGCCTACAAGGCTGCGATACTTGTCCGGTTATTGGTCAAGGCGGGCGCTGAGGTTCGCGTGGTGATGACCCCGTTGGCCAAGGCATTTATTACGCCGTTGACGTTGGCGACCCTCAGCAAGCATCCGATTTTGGTGGAATTTTTTGATCCCGAAAACGGTGCGTGGAACTCTCATGTGAGTTTGGGCGAGTGGGCCGACGGCTATATCGTGGCTCCGGCTACGGCCAATACGATTGCCAAAATGGCGACCGGTGTGGCCGATAATCTGTTGTTGACTACCTATTTGTCGGCTCGTTGTCCGGTGTTTGTGGCTCCGGCCATGGATTTGGATATGTATGCCCATGCCGCGACTCAAACCAATCTCTCGATCTTGCGTCAGAGAGGGTGTGAGGTGATTGAACCGGCCAGCGGCGAATTGGCCAGCGGACTGGAGGGGAAAGGCCGCATGGAGGAACCCGAAAGGATTTTCGAGGCTTTGGAAACCTATTATTCCCGCTCTCAGGGTCCGTTGTCCGGACGTCGTTTTTTGGTGACGGCCGGTCCTACGCGTGAGGCCATCGACCCGGTGCGTTATATTTCCAACCATTCGACCGGGAAAATGGGCTATGCCTTGGCGGCCGAGTTGTGCAGTCGGGGTGCTGAGGTTACCTTGGTGAGTGGACCTACCCAGTTGGAAACTCCCCGAGGGGTCAAACGCATTGATGTTGAAACGGCCGAAGAGATGTATCAGGCGGCTGTCGAGGCATTCGAACGTTGTGACGGAGCGGTGATGTGTGCGGCGGTAGCCGATTATCGTCCGGCTCAGGTGGCCGACCAAAAGATTAAAAAAGGGGAGGTCGATTGGCAGTTGAGTTTGGAACCCACGCGGGATATCGCCCGTGAATTGGGCGGACGAAAAGGCGACCGACTGTTGGTCGGATTTGCCTTGGAGACCGAACAGGAACGGGAACACGCCTTGGCCAAACTGCAGAAGAAGAATTTGGATTTTATTGTCCTCAATTCCTTGGCGGATCCGGGGGCTGGTTTCGGCGTCGACACCAACCGGATTACGATTCTGGATCGCGAAGGACGTTTGGAAGAATATCCGCTGAAAAGCAAGGCCGAAGTGGCCCGGGATATTATCGATTATTTGGAAACCTATTTCGTTTCATAACTCGGATCGTTATGCTGAAACGGTTGTCGGTAGAAAATTACGCACTGATCGATCGGCTCGACATCGAGTTTGCCCCGGGATTGAATATCGTGACGGGGGAAACCGGTGCCGGGAAGTCGATTTTGCTG
>CALVFO010000017.1 GCA_944326855.1 uncultured Alistipes sp.
CACCGTATCGCCTTCCGCATTCGGAGCTGCCACATCGGTATACTTTTGTCCTACGGCCGTTTTTTGCAGGGCTTCCGCCATACTGCTCACCAGTTTCAGGTAGACCGAACCTTGTACGGAAGGATCAAAGCCGGCCACCGCCTGGAACAATTGTTCATAGGGCAAATAATAGGATACCTCCCGATAGAGGGCATACGCCGCGGCCACGCTCAACGGATGAGCCTGAATATAGTTCATCTTGTAGGCATTGACCAGTTGCATCATCGAATCTTCGGCCTGATGGTTGTTCCGGGCCAACGAATCGACATACAATACCCGGGTCACCGAGTCCATCTCAGCCCGATAAGCCAGGTATTGATCCGTCGTCGGCGATCCGTTTACCGCCACTTGCTGCAAATGATCGACAGAGCCTTCGATCGAGATCGGAGCATTTTCCAGAAAAAACCGTACCAACGGCTTTTCGGCATCTTCTACGGCCGCATAAATCGCCAGATCACGCGTACCCTTAAACGTAAAGGCTCCGTTAACCACTTCGGCCGAATCGATCCGAGTCGGCAACTTCCCTTCATAAACGGTCAAATAAACTTTTCCGGTCAGTCCGGCCAAATTGCCCTGAACGGTATAACCGGTTTCGACTTTGGGCGAGCATGCAGTCATCAACAACACGGCACCGGCCCACAAAACAAGTTTTTTCATGATTTCACGCAACTTTATGACATTTCATTTATCGGTTCCTTTGACACGATCGGGATGTGCAGCCACAAACGTATCCCAACCCGGGGTTCGACGTCCGCCTCCCAACGCTTTTTTCAACGGTGCCGGATGCGACGCCACGATTTCACTGGACTGGAAATAATGACACACGGCCACCGCCAAACCGTCCGTAGCATCCAAACGCCGGGGCAACTCCTCCAATTTCAGAAGGGCTTTCAACAGGGCCGCCACCTGTTCCTTGGCGGCGGCTCCTTGTCCGGTAATCGACTGTTTAACCCGACGTGGTGCATACTCGAATACGGGACATCCCTTACTCAAAGCCGCCGCCATGGCCACGCCCTGAGCGCGCCCCAACTTAAGCATACTCTGCACGTTCTTGCCGAAAAACGGGGACTCCAAAGCCACCTCATCGGGCCGATACTGATCGATCAGCGCACACACCCGATCGAAAATATAGCGCAATTTCTGATACGGATCGCCGATTTTATGCAAATCGATATCCCCTAAAACCACACACCGGAGGGCTTTCCCGCGTACTTCGAGAATCCCGTATCCGGTCGTATTGGTTCCTGGGTCTATCCCCATAATGATTTTTACCGACCGATCATTCACCTCGTTCAGCAAGCAATGCATGGAGTTTTTCGACCTGTTTTTCCAGTTGGCGCACCTTGGCACTCAATTCGGGAAGATTGCGATAGACGGCAAACGAACGATGGTATTTGATGCCAGGCATGGACGGATTACCCATGTAGACTTCGCCGTCAGCGATGTTATTCGAGATACCCGATTTCGAAGCCAGCTTCACGTTGTTGCCGATTTTCAGGTGCCCAGCGATCCCCACCTGTCCGCCGATCATGCAGTTATCGCCCACTTTCGACGATCCGGCCAGTCCGAACTGCGAAGCGGCTACGGTATTGGACCCGACCACGGCGTTGTGTCCGATCTGGATCAGGTTGTCGAGTTTGGTTCCGTGATGAATAATGGTCGAGCCCATCGTCGCCCGATCGACACAGGTATTGGCCCCGATGTCCACATTTTCTTCCAGAACGACATTCCCCAATTGAGGAATCTTATGATATTCCCCCTTGTCATCGGGAGCGAACCCGAAGCCATCGGCCCCGATCACCGCTCCGGCATTGATCACAACACCCTCTTTGAGCACGCACTGTTCAAAGATCTTGGCCCCCGGGAACAAGGTTACGTTATCCCCCAAAGTCACATGATCACCCACATAAACCTGAGGATAAATCTTGACATTCCGTCCGATGCGGACGTTCTTGCCGATCACTGCGAACTCGCCCACATAGGTATCGTCACCCACCGGCGACGAAGCGTCGATCGACGAAAGAGGACTGACCCCCGAAGGTTGGGGTTTATGAGCCGCGTACAGTTCCAACAATTTGGCAAAACAGGCATACGGATCCTCCACTTTGATCAACGTGGCCGATATCGGGGCTGTCGGTTCAAAGGTTTTGGCCACCATGACAATCGAAGACTGCGTCTGGTAGATGTAGTGTTCATATTTAGGATTGGCCAGGAAGGAGAGGGCGCCCGGTCGGCCTTCTTCGATTTTGGCGACCGTCGAGACCGTCGCCTGAGGATTGCCCACTACCTCGCCGCCCAGGAAACCGGCGATCATCTCGGCTGAAAATTCCATAGTTCGATTCGTTTGACGGTTTTCGGACCTACAATCCGAACAACCGTAGGTTTACAAATAATCTTTAATATCAATATTACGAGGCATCAGCGGGGTGGGGTCGCCTCCGAAGCGGATCAACTCGCGGATGACACTCGATGAAATAGCCACGTATTTGGCCGGCGTAAACAACAGCACCGTCTTGACCTCGGGAAACATCGTCTGATTGACCTGGGCGATGTTACGCTCGTACTCGAAATCGACACTGTTGCGCAGACCGCGCAGAATAATACTGATTCCCAACTCGCGACAAAAGCTGCCCGTCAGTTCGGTGTAGGTTTTCACCTCGATCCGCGGATTGTTACGATAGAGATCCTTGATCAAGCGAACGCGGTTTTCCGCCGTCAACAACCCCTTTTTATCGCTGTTGACGCCCACGGCGATCACAATGCGATCGAAAAGTTCGAGCGCCTGATCGACCACGACCTTATGACCCAGGGTAAACGGATCGAACGAACCCGGAAACAGTGCGGTTTTGCCCATTATGCCATGATTTTCTCCAACAGTTTCTTGAGGCTCACCTCATCGGCTACCAATGCAGGCAGTTCGGCGATAGCCACCCGCTGCTGCTGCATGCTGTCGCGATGACGAACGGTCACCGTAGCGTCTTCGAGACTCTGGTGGTCGACCGTAATGCAAAGCGGCGTACCGATCGCATCCTGACGACGATAACGTTTCCCGATGCTGTCCTTTTCATCGTACTGCACGTTATAATCGTATTTCAGGCTATCCATAATCCGATGAGCGATTTCAGGCAGGCCGTCTTTTTTGACCAGCGGCAATACCGCAGCCTTCACCGGAGCGATGGCGGCCGGAATGGAGAGAACAACGCGCGATTCACCGTTTTCGAGCTGTTCTTCCTTATAAGCGGCCGAGAGCACCTGCAACACCATACGATCGACCCCGATCGAAGTTTCCACCACATAAGGTACGTAGCTTTCGCCGGTTTCGGTATCGAAATACTGGATTTTCTTGCCCGAGAATTTCTGGTGGTTCCCCAGGTCGAAATCGGTCCGGGAATGAATCCCTTCCACTTCCTTGAAACCAAACGGGAATTCGAATTCCACATCGGTGGCCGCATTGGCGTAGTGAGCCAGTTTTTCATGGTCGTGGAAACGATACTTGTCGTCCCCGAAGCCCAGAGCCCGATGCCATTTCATCCGAGTCTCACGCCAATAGTTGAACCAGTTCATTTCGTCGCCCGGACGGACAAAGAACTGCATTTCCATCTGTTCGAACTCCCGCATGCGGAAGATGAACTGACGGGCCACAATCTCATTGCGGAACGCCTTCCCGATCTGAGCGATCCCGAACGGAATTTTCATCCGGCCCGTTTTCTGCACATTGAGGAAGTTGACGAAAATCCCCTGTGCGGTTTCGGGGCGCAGGTAAATCGTATTGGCCCCTTCAGAAACCGACCCGATTTTCGTTTCGAACATCAGATTGAACTGACGTACTTCGGTCCAGTTGCGGGTTCCGGAGATGGGACAAACGATTTCGGCATCGAGAATAATCTGACGCAATTCCTGAAGATCATTATCCTGCAGGGCTTTCACCATGCGATCGTGTACGGCGTCCCGTTTGGCGCGATGTTCGGCCACCCGGGGATTCGTCTGACGGAACAGCGCTTCGTCGAATGAGTCGCCGAAACGTTTGCGGGCCTTTTCGACCTCCTTTTCGATTTTTTCATCCTGTTTGGCGATATAATCCTCCAACAAGACATCGGCACGATAGCGTTTTTTCGAATCCCGGTTGTCGATCAACGGATCGTTGAAAGCTCCGACATGCCCTGAAGCCTCCCAAACCCGGGGATGCATAAAAATAGCCGCGTCGATCCCCACGATATTTTCGTGGAGCCGGGTCATGGCATCCCACCAGTATTTCTTGATATTATTCTTGAGTTCGACACCCAACTGACCGTAATCATACACGGCACTGAGCCCGTCATAAATTTCGCTGGAAGGGAAAATGAATCCGTACTCCTTGCTATGAGCAATCAGTTTCTTGAAAAGTTCCTCTTGAGTCATATCGAATAATTAACAGTTTTGTCTGAAAAGCAAAGATATGGAATTTATTTCAGAGAAAAACCACGGATTTCCCAAATTCATCCGTTCAGACCCGAATTTACCCCTCATTTTGCGCATACTGCCACGGAGCGGGGAACCGTTCCCGCTTCCCGATGTTTCCGAGCCCATCCCGAAAAGCGTTTTCCAGACAGATCGACCGACCAGTCCCCAAAAATGAGCGCTATTTCTCGTCCATGATCCCTATACCGTTTGCCCGACCCGGAATTCGAAGTCCGTGTATCGTCACCCAGACACACCCGTCTTAAAACCGACAGAAGGTCTCCTTTTGCAAAACCGAAGCACGAAAACCGCAATAATTTTATAATTTTGTCTCGATTTTAGGACAAGAGACCATGGGACGCATCTTGGCGATCGATTACGGACGAAAACGTTGCGGGGTAGCGGTGACCGACCCCGCTCAGATTATCGCCAATGCCCTGGAGACCGTGCCCACCCATCTGTTGATGGATTTTCTGAAAGCCTATTTGGGAGCCAACGAAGTGGACGCCGTCGTGATCGGCATGCCCCGGCAAATGAACGGACAACCCTCGGAATCGTTCACCTACATCGAGCCCTTTGCCCGTCGACTCCGCAAAGAGTTTCCCGAATTGCGCATCGAATGGATGGACGAACGTTTCACCTCGAAACTGGCCATGGCCGCCATGATTACCGGGGGCGTCAAGAAATCCAAACGACAGGACAAAGCCCTGGTCGACCGGGTCAGCGCAGCCATCATCCTGCAAAGCTACCTGGAGAGTCGTTCCTGAATCCGAACTCGTACAAAACAGAAACCGACATGATATTACCGATTTACGTCTACGGCTCCGCCGTTCTGCGCCAAGAGGCCCAGGAGATCACCCCCGATTATCCCGACTTGAAAAAATTTCTGGCCGATTTGTGGGAAACCATGTATGAGGCCGACGGGGTAGGGCTGGCCGCCCCGCAAGTGGGCAAAAGCATCCGTGTTTTCGTGGTGGACGTCGCTCCCGGGCCTAACGAAAAAGGCATCACTCCTTTTAAGCAGGCTTTTATCAACCCGGTGATTTACGAACGATTCGGGGAAGAATGGCCTTTCAATGAAGGGTGCCTGAGCGTTCCGGGTATTTACGAAGATGTCATGCGTCCTGCCGGCATCAAAATTCGCTACCGGGACGAAGATTTCGTAGAACACGACGAAGAATACACTGGATACGCCGCCCGCGTAATCCAGCACGAATACGACCATCTCGAAGGAACGATGTTCGTAGATAAGGTCTCCCCGCTGCGTAAAACCTTGATAAAAGGGAAACTGTTGGGCATTTCCAAAGGTAAATACAAGGCCGACTACCGCTGCAAACTGGTCAAAAAATAATATCTTCTTTACCAGGCTTGTAGTTCCCCGGCAAAATCATCTGGTCAGCGGTCAGCCATCGTAACCCGCTGACAACCTGCCGGAGGCATCGACCGCCCCGACACAACAAATACAGACCGAGGGCTCATGCTGACGCATGAGCCCTCGGTTTATCGGATAAAATCCCGTTATTTCTGACGGAAAAAGATTTGAATGGGAACCCCCCGAAAATCCCAGCGTTCCCGGATTTTATTTTCCAGAAAACGCCGATACCCCTCTTTAATATATTGAGGCAGGTTGACAAAAAAGGCAAACGCCGGAGTGGGGGAAGCCAACTGGGTCACATATTTAATCCGAATGTATTTCCCTTTGGTCGAAGGAGGCGGCGTCTCTTCGATGATCGGCAACAGGTAGTCATTCAACTGCGAAGTCGGGATCTTGCGGATGCGCGAATAATAAACCTGCATGGCGGTCTGCAGCACATCCAATATGCGCTGTTTGTTCAACACCGAAGTAAATATAATGGGAACGTCATCGAAAGGAGCCACCCTCCGGCGAATGTTCTCTTCGAAGGCTTTCATCGTATTGTGATCCTTCTCGATCAAATCCCATTTGTTGACCACAATCACACAGCCTTTCTTGTTGCGGATCACCAACGAGAAAATATTCATATCCTGCGCCTGCAACCCCTGTTCCGCATCGATCATCAGAATACAAACATCCGACGATTCGATCGAACGGATCGATCGCAGCACCGAATAAAATTCCAGGTCATCGGTCACCTTGCTCTTCTTGCGCAAACCGGCGGTATCGATCAGGTAAAAATCCAGCCCGAATTTATTATAACGTGTCAGGATCGAATCCCGCGTGGTACCGGCAATGGGAGTAACGATATTCCGCTCATTGTCCAACAAGGCATTGGTCATCGACGATTTTCCGACATTGGGTCGGCCGATGATGGCAAAACGGGGGAGGTCCTCCTCGGCCGGAACCGTATCTTCGGTCGGCAGCGCTTCGATGATGGCATCCATCAATTCGCCCGTACCGCTACCGCTCATGGCCGAAATGCAGTACGGATCACCCAATCCCAGCGCATAAAATTCGTGCGAATTATAAATCAAGGCATTATTGTCCACCTTGTTGACGACCAACAATACTTTTTTGGAGGTTCGCCGCAACAAATCGGCCATAATCATGTCCAGATCGGTAATGCCGGTAGAAACTTCCACCAGAAAGAGAATCACGTCGCTCTCGTCGATCGCCAGAACCACCTGTTTGCGGATCTCTTCTTCAAAGATATCTTCTCCGCCCAAGGCATATCCACCGGTATCGATGACCGAAAATTCACGACCGCTCCAGTCCGAACGTCCGTAATGACGGTCGCGGGTAGTACCGGCCGTATCGTCCACAATGGCCTTACGCATACCCACCAGACGGTTGAACAAGGTGCTTTTGCCCACGTTGGGCCGTCCTACAATGGCTACTATACTCATGTCGTTGAATGAATTATATCCGCACTTCAGATCGAATTCCTGCCGCGGATTCCGCCCCAAAGATAGTCAATTTTTCCGAACCTCCTGATCTGAAACCGATTCGGCGAAGATCAATTCCCACGCACAGCCCGAAAATCGGCCTCCTTTTCCTGATCGAAGTCGAGACCGTATCCCACCGCCATCATCAGCGCCCGATCCCGTGCTCCATCCTGACGAACGGCCGTTTCCAACCGGGCCCGGTCGCTCTTGCCCTGACGAATCACCTCTTCGATATCTTCTTCGGTGATTTTCTCCAGCGGTTTATCCAAAAATACCGACAGGGCATACCACAACCACTGAAACTCGTCTTCCGCATACCGGTCATAGAGTTTTCGCAACTGACGGTGCAATTCATCGAGGGTATCGATCCGCTGTTCGTCCAATTCTTCCAAAAGGTTCTGCAAACGATTGCGCGACAACAACATCCCCGACAAATCCACCCACTCATACTGCTCCGGATCCATCAAAGCACAGGGAGATTGTCGCCGTTCCGCAGGAAGAGCTTCCAACAAGGCTCCCAAATACCCCCGTAACGCCTGGTTGTACAACAACAACCCCCGCCGCAACGACGGCAACTTGATCTTCACACGATTCCAACCAAGTATCTCCACACCGGGATACTTGGCCATCAGGAACTCGCAGATCTTAATGGCTTTGAGTATCTTTCCGGCCGTATAAGGATTCATCATCTGATAGTGAATCAAATCCCCGGACACGCCCTGACGACGATCTCGTTTAGGCCATTTCCCCACGTCACGTGCCGTTCCGATACTACGCAGATTAATCCCCGGTATCAACAACGATTCCCCGTCTTCCTCCACCAGGTACGAAAAAGGCATGTGATCGGTATCGTGGTGATTATAATGACGACCGGTTACCAACGTAAAAACGCCGGTACAGGCCGGTAGAAGCACATACGCGTCGCTTCCGAACTTACACCCTCTCAAATGAATTCCCTGGTGTACCGGTCCGGTTTTATACATGTGGTTGCTCTGATTGGCCCCGCTACCGGCATTGAAAAAGGAGAAATAGCCGGCAATCAACAAACTGGAACGGTGATGGGAAACGGTATAAGGCCCCGCGAAAACCGCACAAGCCTCTCCATGCGTACAATGGCAGTTGGCAAAAAACAGGGAATGTTCGGCCGAAAAACCGTTTTCGATCAACACCCCTTCCCCGACAAAACAATGACGCAACAAGGATCCCGTATCGACCCGAGCACTATGCGCTACGATAAAATCACAGGCCGTCACGCCACTTCCTATCACCGAAGGAGCTTCCGCCGAGCTGTTGACGGTTCCGTTTTTCAATTGCAGGGCTCCCCGTACGGAAGCATACGCCCCGATACGAACATTCACCAAGGAGGTCGTATTCGCCACAACGCTATGATCTCCGATTGTTCCCCGGCAAGCGGTTTTCTCCGCCACCCGGCGTGTAATAAGGCGCTCCAACTGACGAATCGTCCGGCTTCTTTGTCGATACATCGCCATGATATAGGCGGACTGAGCGGTCAGTTCGTCATATATCAACACTTCCCGTCCGCCTCCTTCATTGATGACCGAAACCGCGGTACCGTTTCCGAAAGCGTTCTCGTCTTCACAGTACAGTTCCCCCACATTTTCCAAAACCACCTCGTCACCAATATCATAATTCGCCATATAACGTCCGATATGCACAATCAGGCAATTATCCCCGATCGTACAATCGTACAAAGCCGCATAACGGATTCCGCAAGGACGAGCAATCGGTTCCGAACCTTTCACCGTTCCCTGATTCGCGCCCAATTGCACCTTCCCGCCGAAATAGACATCCCGAAGACGTTCCGGACAAAATCCATCGGCTACTTCGACCTGATTCCACGTTTCCGCCCGGCATCCATTCCGCTCCAAAATTGCAATTTCAGAGGATGTTAAATTTCTATATTTTTTATTCATATCATAATCCCATAAAAGGAGAAGAATAAGAATATTTTAGCAACGGGAGACAAAGATAACCAAATTTACCATGCTAACTTTATCGATAATCCCAAAATATATTTGTAGTTTTGTCCGTTTTTAATAGAGAGAACGGCAAATCGCATGCCTTATTTTTCGAATCATAAATTTTCCCGGACCCATGCAACGTTTACCGTTTTCGTTTCATCTATTTTTTCGAAACGTTTTCGTTAAATCACGGAAATTTTAACTTTTCTATTTTTATGAAAAATCTATTCCTTCTGATGGCCTCAAGTTTGTTGCTGTTTGCCTCTTGTTCCCTGAATGTAGGCAACGAGGGCAATGATCCGGAGACTCGTCGCAGAATCATTGCTACCTCCATGCACAACAGCAACATGGGGCAAATATTGGTTTGCCTGGATCCGTTTAACCTGGCTTTTCGATTGAACACCTTGATGATCGAAAGCGAAGCCTACGAAGGCAATGTCAACGACAATGCGCTTGCCAAAATGCGTGAAGATCTGTTCGGAACCTCGACAACGATCACTTCTGACAACGAAGGTGTATACACCCTGGTTTTAAAAGGTCAAGGAAAACAAGATTACCTCCATTCAGGGACTTTGGTGATACAGACCAACGGAAGCACGCTCTCCAATGGAAATACATGGTCTTTAAGTATTCCTAAAACGGCGGAATATAGTTTCAGCATGTCAGGAACGACCGTCGCTTTATATACCGACAGCTATACAATTACATCGACCGAAGACAATAAATGGGAAATTCAAATCCGCAAACTGGTCTCCAATCAACCCGAAACGGATTACACCGAGACCAAATCCGATTGGAGTGGAAAAATCACCATGACTCAAGATAAGTTTACGGATCAAACGCTCAATTCGATTTCCAAATCAACCTACACCATGGAGGTTGAAAGCGCTTATCAAATCACCACCATGTACGTAACCGATACCATGTCGGTACAAACTATCGATCCGCTGGTTTTCAACCCCGAATGCGGACAAAGTGAAATTGTGGGCGCCGGATCAATGCGTTCGGCCTTCACATATCCGTGGTCGGATCCTCTCGACTTTACGCTCAGTGAATGGAAAGGCGAAGGCACCGAATGTGATCCGGAGATCGAAGTACAATATTACGGAGTCGTACAAGAATAGGCATTCATTTCTACCCTACAAAAAAAGGTTTCGAACAGTTCGAAACCTTTTTTTATATCGTCGAACGCACAAATTTCGCCTCAGACAGAAAGTCATATGACTCAATTCGAAAAAAAATAGCGATATTTGCAAACCAAAGAATCATTATAACCTGAAAGAATTATGTTAAGCGGAGGCAGAATTAAAGTCGTCGACCTGCTGAAGACGACGGAACTCGACCGGGAGGTCATGGTGAAAGGTTGGGTCAGAACCAAACGTGGCAATAAGAATGTAGCTTTCATTGCCCTGAACGATGGCTCCTCGATCAACAACATACAACTGGTAGTAGATGTCGCTCATTTCGACGAAGCCTTATTGCGTCGTATCACTACCGGCTCCTGCATCTGTGCCGAAGGTAAACTGGTCGCCTCCCAAGGGGCAGGACAGGGTGTGGAAATTCAAACCCGTTCAATCGAACTGTACGGAGGAGCCGATCCCGAAACCTACCCGCTCCAGAAAAAGGGACACTCTCTGGAATTTCTGCGGGAAATTGCCTATTTGCGTCCCCGCACCAACACATTCGGCGCCGTATTGCGCATTCGCCACGCCATGGCATACGCCATTCACAAATATTTCAACGACCGCGGATTTTTCTATCTGCATACGCCGCTCATTACGGGCAGCGACGCTGAAGGCGCCGGGGCCATGTTCTCGGTCACGACGCTCGATATGAGCAATCCGCCGCGTACGCCCGAAGGAGCTGTGGATTACAGCCAGGACTTCTTCGGCAAACCCTGCAACCTGACCGTCTCGGGACAGCTCGAAGGCGAATTGGGCGCACTGGCCATGGGACAGATTTACACGTTCGGGCCTACCTTCCGTGCCGAAAATTCCAATACGCCCCGCCACCTGGCCGAATTCTGGATGATCGAACCGGAAATTGCCTTCTACGAACTGGAAGACAACATGGATCTGGCCGAAGATTTTCTGAAATACCTGATTCGTTATGCCCTGGAAAATTGCCAGGACGATTTGGCTTTCCTGCAAAAAATGTACGACGGAGAGCTGATCGACCGGTTGAAGTTCGTGGTGGAAAACGAATTTGTGCGGTTGGATTACAGCGAAGGGATCAAAATCCTGATGGAAAGCGGTCAGAAATTCGAATTCCCGGTCAGCTGGGGCCTCGACCTGCAAAGCGAACACGAACGTTACCTGGTAGAAAAGCATTTCAAAAAGCCGGTAATCCTGATCAACTACCCCAAAGAGATCAAGGCATTTTACATGAAACTCAACGAAGACGGGAAAACCGTTCGTGCCATGGATGTACTTTTCCCGAAGATCGGCGAAATCATCGGCGGCTCCCAACGCGAAGAAAATTACGACAAACTCAAACAACGTATCGAAGAGTTGCACATTCCCGAAAAAGACATCTGGTGGTATCTGGATACCCGGCGTTGGGGTTCGGCTCCGCACAGCGGTTTCGGGCTGGGTTTCGAACGACTTTTGCTCTTTGTAACCGGCATGGCCAACATTCGGGATGTAATTCCTTTCCCGCGTACGCCTAAAAATGCTGATTTTTAGAAAAAAATCGTATATTTGCCTAAACAGAACTCAAATAATCGCTTTCAGAGGTTTTCAATTTCGGTCGAAAACCCTTGGGGTGGTTTTTTAACAAGTATTTTTCAGTTCCCTTAAGGTTGGAGGCGATATGGCAAGCGTCAGTCAACGGCAGGTACAAAAATTACTGCAAAAGCTATCCCCGCAGCAGATTCAAATGATCAAGCTGCTGGAGTTGCCTGCTTTGCAGCTGGAACAACGAATCAAACAGGAAATCGAAGAAAATCCGGTCCTGGAAGAGGAAGCCACCGAAGAACAGGAAGAGCAACAGCCCAAAGAGGTTTCTGTCGATGAATATTTTGCCGAAGACGATACGCCCCGGTACAAATACCAGATCAACAACTTTTCCAAAGATGACGACCGCCGTCCGGTATACATCTCCGAAGGACAGTCGTTTCAGGAAAACCTGATTCAACAATTGGGCTATAAACGCCTTACGCCTCATCAGGAAAAACTGGCCGAATACCTGATCGGCAGCCTGGACGACGACGGATATCTGCGGCGCGATCTGGTTTCCGTAGCCGATGATCTGGCCTTCACGCAAGGAATCGAAGTCTCCGTGGGCGAATTGGAAGAGGTATTGCGGATCATCCAGCAACTGGAACCCGCCGGAGTAGGGGCCCGGACCCTTCAGGAATGCCTGTTGCTGCAATTGAACGCCAAACCGTTGCCTGCACGTATCCAGCAACTGGCGCGCAAATTGCTGACCCAATATTTTGACGAATTCACCAAAAAGCATTACGACAAGTTGATGACTCGACTGGGCGTCAATGCCGACGAATTCCGGGAAGTGGTCGAAGAAATTCTTCGGCTCTCTCCGAAACCGGGCAACCTCTATACCGAAGGACGCAACGAAATGCAACCCTATGTCGTCCCGGATTTTATCCTGGACTACCAAAACGGAGTTTTCGATTTGAGCCTCAATGCCTCGAACATTCCCGACATCAAGATCAACCGTCGCTACATGGATATGATCCGCGAAATGGTAAACGACGATCAGGGAAAACAAACTTCGGGAAAAGGAAAAGAAGCCATACAATTCGTCAAAAGCAAGATCGATTCGGCCAAATGGTTCATTTCGGCGATCAAACAACGACAAGATACGCTGATGCGCACCATGCAAGCCATATTGAACTACCAGCGCGACTATTTCGTGGAAGGCGATCCGACCAAACTGCGCCCGATGATCCTCAAGGATATCGCCGATGCAACCTCTCTGGACGTTTCGACCATTTCACGAGTCGTCAACAGTAAATATGTGCAAACCCACTTCGGCATTCTTCCGCTCAAGCAACTGTTCTCGGAAGCGATGCAAACCGACAGCGGGGAAGAAGTCTCCTCGTACGAAATCAAGCAACTGCTGCAAGAGTGCGTAGACAAGGAGGATAAACACAAACCCTTAACGGACGAAGTGCTGATGGATATACTCAACAGCAAGGGGTACCACATTGCGCGACGGACCGTGGCCAAATACCGGGAAATGCTCGGTATCCCGGTCGCCCGATTGCGCAAGGAAATTTAAACGCAACTATGAAGACTGAGTGGTTGACACGTTTGAGTAAGACGATTTCTTTTGCGTTGCACCCATTACTCGTCCCTACATGGGCAGTACTGCTGCTCCTGTTCGGACACACGATTATGAACGGCATCTCAATGAGATCCAAGGCGTTCTTTGTGGCAATTGTCGTATTAAACACATGGATCATTCCGGCATTGTGCATCGGACTGTTACGCAGCCTGAGGCTAATCCCGGACCTGAGCCTGGACGAACCGAAACACCGCATGATTCCGATGGTGATCGTCATTTTGGGGTATATCTCGTGCGCGTTCATGCTCTCCGACCTGATGATGGCTTTCCTGATTCGACGCTTTTTGTTCGCGGCCATCGGATGCGTCCTGTTCACGTTGGTGATTACTCCTTTCTGGAAAATCAGCCTGCACATGACCGCCACCGGCGGATTATTGGCCATGTTGTTTATACTCAACCTGTCCGGTTTCGGCCAGTTCGCTTATACCTTATTGACGTTTATCGTACTGGCGGGAGCTTTGGGAAGTGCGAGACTCTGGTTGGGACACCACAACCTGTGGCAAGTAACGGCAGGTTTTACCGGAGGCTTTTTAATCGCTTCGGCGGCCATCTTGTTCACCTGACAACCAGACTCGGCCGACCATAAAGTTTTTTAAAATTTTTAAAAATCAATTCAACCTGTGTATTTTGGCATGGAAGTTGATCTATTGTTTTTCAGATAACATTATGTCAGAAAATAAAAAAATGTCAGCTTTCGTACAATACAACAGGTTATATCAAGTTATATAACCAGGAAACATGGTTTTTTCATTTTATTGATTTAAGTTTGGGTTAGTAGTTTAGGAGTCGCCAGACTCCGACAAAGGAGGCAGCCGGGAGGCTCCCTCCTTGTGTTTTTTAAGGCGTCTTCTCTCTTCCGAGCATGCTGATGCGCCCGTTCCAGCCACCGACATGGCGCAAAAACAGAAACACAAGATCTCCCCCGCAGCAGAACGGCATCAGAAACCCGTTTATCCATGCCCGATTTTTCCACAGATTCGGCTTTCCCGTTTCCCGACAGCTTGAAAATCGCCATTTCCGGCAGCGAACGACAAATGTGGCCTATTTCTTGATAGTTTTTTCATGAAACACAATACCTAAAATCACACTTTTATGAAAACAATCTATCTGAGCCTCGTTGCTGCCGTCGCACTTCTGCTCTCCTCCTGTGGATCCAGCAACTCCATGCTTCAGGGTAAAGACCTTCCTGTCGCTGCCCAGGATTTTATCGCAGCCTATTTTCCGAACGCCACCGTACAAGGGGCCCAAAAAGACCCTGAGATCGAAGGAGCCGTTTACAAAGTCAAACTGGACAATGGATTTGCCTTGGAATTCGACAAAGACGGAATGTGGAGACAGGTAAACGGGACTCCGCAAAGCATACCGGATGTTCTGATTCCAGCTACGATTTCCGAATATGTCGACCTCAATTTCCCTGAACAGACGATCCTGATTCTCGAACAAGACAAACAGCACTATAAGATTTTCATGCTCAACGATGTCGAACTTTCTTTCGACAAACAGGGCAACCCGCTTCCCTGAAAGAGTTCTGCCCCTGAAAAGTCCCTCCAGCGCTGCCTCTACGATGCAGCGCTGTTTTTTTGAGGCTTTCACCTCGCTCTGGCACAAGAATTGGTCTTACATACCCCGATCTATCACTGCTGAAACCATGAAAAAATTATTTTTACTGCTGTTTATCCTGCCCGTTACCTGGTCGGTGTCCCAGGCGATGAACGATGAACCCGCTGCCATGAACAGGACGCTGCCCGACAAAGCCGTTCAATTCATCGAAAAGCATTTTCCGAACGACGACATTCTGCAAATCTCCACCGAATATGCCCGACAGGGCGAATCGTACGAAGTAAAACTCGAAAATGGTTTCGAGCTCACGTTCGACAAGCAGGGCCATTGGGTGGAAGTCGATGGGGAGATGCAGAGCGTACCCCATGCAATCATTCCGGGTAAGATTGCGGATTACATCCACAAGCATTACGCCGGCGAACGAATCGTTTCGATCGAGAACGAGGATCAGCATTACGAGGTAAGGCTATCCGGGGGACAAGAGCTCACCTTCGAACGTAACGGCAAATTCAGTGGACGAGAGAATTGACAGCCTTTGTCGCTTACTTTTCCCTCGGGGAGCCGATCGTTTAGCGATTTCGGCTCCTTTTTATTTAATCTTTCACTTTAAATAAATAAACTTAAATTTTTCTATATTAATATTTTTATATTCACAAATCTTGGCATGCGGATTGTCTCGTATACTCAAAACCGTTTAACGAACAATACTCGATCATGAAACAAATACTTATCGCCCTGCTGGCCACCACAGCCACCCTCGGCACCGCCATGGCCTCGAATCCGAAAAACATATTGACCGACAAATTACCCAAAGAAGCCCGTCAATTAATTCGCTCGAACTATCCGCATCAAACCCTGACCCGGTTGACCACCCACTGGGAAAATGACATCCCTCTCTACCAGGCTAAACTCGACAATGGAACCCGCTTGTATTTCGACAGCTTCGGAGACTGGAACGTAATCGACAATCCGGATGAATCCCTGCCTAAAGGAATCGTTCCCCGCAAGATCACCCGATACGTCAAGAAAAACTTCCCGAACCAATACATCGTCACCGCCGCACATAACCCCTTAACCGGTTCTTACGGCATCATCCTGGACAACGACTGGGAATTGACATTCGACGAAAAAGGAAACTACACGGGCTGGTAATTCCCCCGCATCCTGTCCGAAAACGAGGCCGCAACTATTTGTTGCGGCCTTTCCGGTAGAAATAGCTATAAATAGGGAGGAGAAAATTGGAATCCTGTGCGTATCTTTGTGTTCTGAATCCTTGAAAGAATCACTTCATGTCTGCATACAATACGCCTGATCTGCTCTGCAAACGACTCTCTGAACTCAAGACCGACGAAGAAGGCGTCATCACCCGGGTATTCGGACACGGTTCGTTCCGCAACCGGATTACCGAAATGGGGTTCGTACGCGGCAAAAAGGTCAAAGTGATCAAAAACGCCCCGCTGCAAGATCCCGTCGAATATGAAATCATGGGCTATCGCATTGCCCTGAGACGAGCCGAAGCCGAACTGATCGAAGTAAGCTCCGCCCCGGAAATGGCCCTGAACGAACAAAATCATCTGCTCGGAGGAGAAACCTTTCCCCAGGAAACCGCCAACCGTTTTCTGCATAAAACCGGGAAAACGATCAATGTCGCCTTGGTCGGTAATCCCAACTGCGGCAAAACGTCGCTGTTCAACATGGCTTCCGGGGCCCGAGAACATGTCGGCAATTACAGCGGTGTCACCGTCGGAGCCAAACAGGCCTCTTTCCATCACAAAGACTACCTGATCAACCTGGTCGATCTGCCCGGCACCTATTCCATCACCGAATACAGTCCCGAAGAGTTGTTCGTGCGGACTCATATTCTGGAACGGATGCCGGACGTGGTCATCAACGTAATCGACGCCTCGAACCTCGAACGAAACCTCTACCTGACCACCCAGCTGATCGACATGGACCTCAAGGTCGTGGTGGCGCTGAACATGTACGACGAATTGCGCCAAAGCGGGGCCGAGCTCAATTATCGGGAACTGGGCCGACTTTTGGGGATTCCCATCGTGCCGACCGTCGCCTCCCAAGACGTCGGGCTGTCGGAGTTGTTCGATACGGTCATCGCCATTTTCGAAGACAACGAACCCATCGCCCGACACATCCACATCAATTACGGACACGACATCGAACGATCGATCGGCGAACTGCAAACCCTCATCTGGCAAGACAAGGATCTGGTGGCCCGCTACTCTTCGCGCTATCTGGCCATCAAGCTGCTGGAAAACGACCAGGCCACCCAAAACCTGCTGAAGAAAAGTCCGAATTACGATCGGATCGTCGAAACCGCCCAAAAAGAACGGCAGAAACTGGAACGCAACTACGGGGAAGAGTGCGAAACGATCATTGCAGATGCCAAATACGGGTTTATTGCCGGAGCTCTGGGCGAAACCTACCGGGGAGCCTCCACCGACAAACATGCCCGAACCGCCCGTATCGACCGTTTCATGACCAGCAAAATATGGGGACTTCCGATCTTTTTCCTGCTGATGTGGGTCATGTTTCAAACCACCTTTACGCTGGGAAGCATCCCGGCCGAATGGCTGGAAAACGGAGTGAGCTGGCTGGGCCGGTTCGTACAAAGCCACATGAATGAAGGTTCGTTGCGCGACCTGCTGGTCGATGGTGTGATCGGCGGGGTGGGGGGCGTCATCGTCTTTCTGCCCAACATCCTGATTCTGTTCTTTTTCATCTCCCTGATGGAGGATACGGGTTATATGGCCCGCGCCGCCTTTATCATGGACAAGCTGATGCACAAAATGGGATTGCACGGCAAATCCTTCATTCCCCTGTTGATGGGATTCGGGTGCAACGTTCCCGCCATCATGGCCACCCGAACCCTCGAAAGCCATAAAGACCGCATCCTGACCATGCTGATTCTGCCGTTCATGTCTTGCAGCGCCCGGCTACCGGTTTACGTGCTGCTGATTTCGGCATTCTTTCCCCACAATCAAGGTCTTGTCCTCTTTTCCATCTACCTGATCGGCATCTTGTTGGCCGTCGTCTGCTCCCTGATTTTCAAACGGCTGTTCTTCAAACAGACCGAAGCTCCTTTCGTAATGGAACTTCCTCCTTATCGGGTCCCGACCGGACGCAGCGTTGTCCGACACATGTGGCACAAAGGATCGCAATACCTTCACAAAATGGGGACCGTCATTCTGTTGGCTTCGGTGTTGATTTGGGCGTTGGGCCACTACCCGAAAGGCGATCCGTCAATGACTCCCGCCCAGCAACAGGAACAATCCTACATCGGTCGTATCGGGAAAGTGATCGAACCGGTGATTCGGCCGTTGGGTTTCGACTGGCAGATCGGCATCAGTCTGGTCACCGGATTGGCCGCCAAAGAAATTGTCGTCAGCACCATGGCCGTGTTGACCGACAGCGGGGACGAAAACGCCAGCCTGGTCACCAACCTGCAAAACCTGACTTACACACAAGGCGACCGGGCCGGAGAGAAAGTATATACTCCCTTGGTAGCTTATACGCTAATGGTCTTCATTCTGCTCTATTTCCCGTGTATCGCCTCCGTAACGGCCATACGTCGCGAAGCCGGCCGGAAATGGGCCTTGTTCACCCTCTGTTACACGACAGGCGTAGCCTGGTTGGTCTCTTTTGCCATTTTTCAGATCGGCAGTCTGTTCTGAACCGCTAAATTTCCGACAATCATGCAGGAAGTCATCACCAAAACCATTATCATTCTGGCCGCTTTAGCCGCCATCGTCATTGTATTCAATCGGCTCGGCCGATCCAAAAACCCGGGATGCGGTTGCGGTTGCGGCAGCAAAACGGACGCTCCGTGTAACGACTGCTCCCAGGCATCCGACTGTATCGACACCCCCAAAGATCGGCAAAAATCTTCGGCCGACGCATAGTCTCCCAATGCGGCTTTCCACGGCTGTGTTCGGCAAACGCGCCGTCCGACAACTTTTCCGCTTGGAAATATCCATGAATACAACGACAGGCGAATCTTCCGATTCGCCTGTCGTTGTATCTGATCGCACCTGGTTTTTCGCTATTTCTTCGCACGGGCCCGCAGATCAGCCGCCGTATCGAAAATCATCTCCCGGGTCAGACCCGCCTCATGGTACATGGCAAAGATATTTTCGAGTGGCGTTTCCGGCGGAACGGTATGCGAAGCTGCCAAAATATACCCCCCTCCGTCGGAGGTCATGCCGTCGATCAGACGTCGGGTCTCGCGACGCACCTCATCGACCGTTCCCCGGGGCAACAAACCGATGGTATCCACACCTCCCATAAAAGTCAGATGCTGTCCGAAATCCTTCTTAAGTTGAATGGCATCCATGCCGGGACAATCGCACTGGATCGGATTGAGCACATCGAGCCCCATATCCACCAGATCGGCAATCACGGGACGAACGCCTCCGCAAGAGTGGTAAGCAACCGGCAAGCCATGCTGTTTACCTACGTCGAAGATACGCTTCAACTGGGGTTTAATCATCTGGCGCCACATGTCGGGACTGATGATCATCCCTCCGCTACCGGCAATATCGTCACCCGTCCACAACCAATCGAGGCGATATTTTTCGCAGGCTCTGCGAGCCAACTCGACGTTGAAATCCACACAACGCGTCACCAGATCCAAAAAGGCCGGCGATTCAGTCGCCATCAAAATCATGGTCTCTTCCATCCCGAACAGGCGGAACAGCAACTCGAACACACAAGGCGAAACATCGCAACCGATAAAATACTCGTCAACATAGGGCAACAGATCGTCCATGTTGCTCAACAACTCGTCGATATGTTCGTACGGAAAGCGATATTCCCGGATCTGCTCTTCGGAAGCCCCTTTCAACGGATAACGCATGATCTGGTTGAACCCACCGTAACGTCCCCAGAGAATGCCCCAAAAATCGGTATGGGTTTCCCCTTCGTGTTCGTGAACGATCCCTTCCATGGCAAAATTGTTGCCCACCCATTTCTGGCAAACATCATTGCCCATGGCAATACCCACTTCAGAAGCAGGTATTTCCAATTCCCGACCCAATATAGCGGCCGTCTCGGGGTGGAACCACATAAAAATCGGAATACGATCCACCGGACGACGTTGCATGGCCGCTATGACTCGCTCTTTTGAAGTCATGATCTTATCGATTTAAAAACAGGGCCGAGGTCGATCCTCGGCCCCCACTTTTTATAAAAACAATGACAAAGTTATCCCCTCTATTTCTTAGAATACATATTCAAAATTGAATCAACTCTTTCTATTCCTTTTAAATCTATAAAGTTATTAGCATCATCCAAATCTTGCTGCAATTTATTGTAATATTGAACAGGTATTCCTCTTTGTACAAAATCATTTTCTGATAAGGTAAAATATAAATGATTATCTCGAACTTGTAAATTTTCCGTTATTGTTTTTTGTAATAATAAAAATAACTCTTTCTGTTCTACCGTCCTTAGAGAATCAGGAATAAGATGCACATATTCAAAAGTATCTTTTTCCAAACATTTATCTACTACCCTTGTTTTATTGCAGCAACCTGAAAGAAGAAAAGTTAAAACTACTAAACTTAAATTTTTAGGTATAGAAGAAATCATATTTTAGAAATTTACAGGCTTTTCACCGTTCGGATAAACGCTTCGATATTTTCCCAGGGAATCACCGGATCGAGAATATGGGCCGGCGCTACCAAAAAACCGGTATCCGGACCCAGCGTCTGGATGGTCTCCCGGGTTTTGGCCTCCACTTCCTGCGGCGTACCGTGCGGCATGACCGACTGCACACCGACACCGCCCCAAAACGATAACTTACCGGCGTATTTTTCCCGGATCATCGCCAGATCGTTGCATTCGGGCTGCACCGGGTTGAGAATTTCCACACCGGCTTCGATCAAATCGTCGATCATCCCTTCGATCTTGCCGCAACTGTGCATGAAGATCAAAATATCGGGATTAACGGCCTTGGCGGCATCTACGATCCGACGAATACGGGGTTTGAAGAAGGTCGCATACGTCTCACGCGACATCATCAAACCCTGTTGACTGACGATATCATCCCCCAGACGCAGAATATCGACTCCGGCACGGGCATACTGCCGGGCCTGTTCAATCCGAATGCGGGTAATGTTTTCGCAAATGGCATGAGCCAGCGATTCGTTCATCAGCAGATCCATCAGGAAATCCTGCATGTCACGCATCAACCAGGCGGTTTCGAAAATCGTCTGGTACATCTCCCCGCACACCGCATAGCCCCGGCGATGATACTCTTCGGTCTGAGCCGCCACCTCTTCATAACGATACGCAGCCCCCAGATCGGGCCAGGGATAGGCCTCGATCTCTTCGACCGTCGTCATCCGATTCAAAGGATGATATTTGAAATCGGGAATCTCATACAGGGTCGGCACCGAACCGATGCCCCATTCATCAAAAGTCGTATCGTCCTGCACACCCTCCGGGAAGAAACGGGTAAAATCCGTTTTCAGTCGGGAAGGGGAGGGAACCACCGAACGGGTATCGAAATCGAAATACTCTTCGGGGGGTAAATCCGAACCCGTCTTTTCCCGATAGGTTTTCATCAGCAGAGGGGTGAAAGCCCCCCAGCTGATTTCAAAAGGCGTACGATCGGGACGCCCCGTCCGCTTCATGGCGGCAAGTACTCTCTCACGCGGTGTCATCTTCTACAAATGATTGATTTCACGAAGCGTATCGATCATGGCGATCGCATTTTCCACCGGCATGTTGGCCTGCAGGTTGTGTACGGCATTGAATACGAAACCACCGTCCTGGCCGAAAATGTCGCACTGACGTTTCACCTCGTCCCGAACCTGGGCCGGAGTTCCGTGCATCATCGTGATCTGCGTATCCACACCGCCGCCCCAGAAGACCAGCTTGTCGCCGAATTCCCGTTTGAGGAACTTGGAATCCATGCCCTTGGCATTGATCTGTACCGGGTTGATGATATCGAATCCGGCATCGATCAGGCCCGGCAGTAAAGGCACCATCGCCCCGCAACTGTGTTTGAACGTCTTCCAGGTCGTATTCTGGTGAATCCAGTCGTTCATCTTCTTATAATAGGGCAGATACAGATCGCGGAACGTGGCATCGGAGCAGAACTGCGAATCCTGCGTGCCGAGGTCGGTCCCGCAAATGAACATCACATCAATGTCGTTGCCCACGATATCATAGATCGTCTTGAGATTTTCGACCGCGATATCGGTTTGACGTTCGAATATCGCTTTCACGTAATCCGGACGCATCACCGTAGACATATACCATTCAGCGATATCGCGAATGCCTTTGGGGTGACGCATGTGTACCCCCGGAACTGCCGCCACATCCCCCAACTGCATCCCGCCGATGGACATGATAATCCCTTTGTCGGTCTTCTTATAGGCTTCCAAATGGCGTTTGATCCAGGCTTTGCTCTCTTCGGGAATCGGGCCGAACTCTTCCAGGTTGTCTTCCACATTGAGTTTGGAATCGTCGATGGGATCCTGACGGATGATGGCATCGTAGAAGAAATTATCCTGCGGCATGCGGCCCGACGGAGCCAGCGACGTATCGCCTTCGGGGAACATCAGGTAATCGCCATTGCTGTCCCGCACATCGGTCGTGAATTTTCCCGGTACCAGACATACCTGGCCCCAAGGCGTTTTGAACTCTTTCCAGCCTTCCAACGGAAAACCGAACATCGTATTCCGGTCTTTGATTCCGACGATATCCACTCCGATCACCTCCTGCAGATCGGGTTCGATCTCTCCGATCATCTGGAACACATCGGCAATCTTAATCGGATGATCATCCAGCCCGTAGTGCCGCCGAAGCGCTTCGATCAAACGAATGTGCATACCGGTAACGGCCGTTGCTCCGAAATCCACGCAAATGCGATCGGCCGCACGATGATTCAGTACGGTCTGGAATCTTTCTTTCGAGGTCATAATAATTAAAGAAGTTTAGTTTGAGTTACGTTTGTATTCAGGTTTCAACAAATATAACAATTTTCCCAAAACAGGAACTTTCTCCGCCGGCATTTCCTACCCAAAAGATTCAAGATTTTACAAAAGAATTCCCTGTCGTTTAAAAGTCCACACAAAGGCCTCTTCCTTCGACGAAACCTCGCCGAAACTGTTGGTTCCGGTCGGAAAAATTTCTATCTTTGTCCAATGCCGATCGGTTTCGGCACCATGCGTCCGATCGCGAAATATCACCTTAACGAAATATCACTTTAATCTAATAAACACATCCTAATGAACAGCAGAGAACGCGTATTAAGAGCTTTCCGCCGGGTAGAAGGATTACCCGACCGTGTACCCGTAGAATTCGATCTGTGCGCCCAACTGGCCGAACATTTCGGTAAAAAACTGAACATCCCGGTCAAAGTCACCAACAACCTCTACGAAGACGTAACCTATCGTATCAGCGCCAATGAACTGCGTCTGGCCATGGGTAGCGACGTCGTCATCACGGGGGCTTCCGTATCGGACGACTTCAAAATCGTCAAAGACGCCGACGGGACCTGGCTCAACGAATATAAAATGCGGATGCAACAAGGGTCGCTCTATGTGGAAGTCGTAGACTATCCGCTGGCCAACGCCCAAACCGCCGAAGATATCAAAAACTATCAGTTCCCCGATCCCGATGCTCCGGGCCGTTATCGCGACGCCGAAGAACTGATCAAAAAATACAAGGACGATTACTTCATCATCGGCGACATCGAAGTGACGATCTTCTCGTTGGCTCACCAGTTGGCCGGTTTCGAAAAGATCCTGATGAGCATGTTCACCGAAGACGAATACCTCGAACCGCTGTTCGCCGCCTGCGCCGAATTCCAGACCCAAATCGGGCTGCGCCTGATCGAAAAGGGGGTAGACGCCATCTGGGTAGGGGACGACTTCGGCTCGCAGAACAGCACCCTGTTCTCGCCGGAAATGTTCCGCAAACTGCTCTTCCCGCACTACAAGAAGATGATCGACACCTTCAAAAAAGCCAAACCCGATCTGGTGGCCATCCTGCACTGCGACGGTGCCGTCAGCTCCCTGATGCCGATGATCCACGAAATCGGTTTCGATGTCTTCAATCCGGTACAACCCGGCGTACCTCACCACTCACCCCAAGAAGTCAAAGACGGCTTTGGCGATCTGTTCGCTTTCTGGGGCGCTATCGACCAGCAATATCTGCTGCCCAACGGCACGGACGAAGAACTGGAAGCGGCCATCAAGGAACGCATCGATATTCTGGGAAAAGGCGGAGGTTACATGGTGGCCCCGGCCCACATCATCCAGAACGACGTATCGCCCGAACGGGTGGAAAAATTTATCGAACTGTGCAAAAAACACAGCTACATTTACTAAAGAAAAAGTCTGTAAAAAAGAGCCGGAACCCTTTCGGATTCCGGCTTTCTTTTTAATAGGAGGGAGGGGAGAGAGGAACCTCTGCCGTCCGATTCATCTCAGGCCCCGGGCAACACCACTTCTCCCACCGCATTTACCTGAGGCACACAATCGGTGATATCGATCTGAAGGCAATATGCGATATCCTCCAACAGACCTCGTTTCATGATAAAATTATAGTGCTGGCTCTGGCTTAACGGATCACGCAGATCATTTTTATAACGACGGTACTGGTCCCGCAGGGTCCAGGCCAGATCGGTCAGGAAACAATCCGTCGTCCCGGAAACAATCTCGGCCATCAACCCGGCACACAAGGCATCCTCCATGGTGTAGTGACCCTCACGACCGGAACAAATCAGGGTAATGTCCCGTCCGGATTCCATCATCCGCCGACAAACGGCCGTTGCATTGATCAATGCTCCGATCAAAATCGTCCCGGCTCCCGCCGCACGTGCTCCATTGATTGCCCGGGTTCCATTGGTCGTCGTAAACAGGATGGTCGCTCCCGCCACCCGTTCGGAAGTATAGGCCAGCGGAGAGTTGTCCAGATCGAAACCGGGAATCAATACCGTTCCCCGTTCTCCGCCCAGAATCACGTTTTGTTGCGGTCCGAGTCGGTCCCGAAGCGCAAACGTTTCAGGAATATCCAACAGAGGAACCATATGATCCGCCCCGTTTTTCATTGCCGTTATCATCACCGAAGTCGCCCGAAAGACATCGATCACGCACACCGTCCGATCTGCGACTTGTTCCGCCGTGACATGAGAGGCGGAAATAATGACATCCAATTTCATGGGTTTTCCTTTTAAAAGCGCCCAAAGATACGACTTTTCGCTCTTCCACGAAACGCAAAGCCCCCTCTGTTTTCCAACATTCAGCGGCAATCGGCACCCTCTTTCCCCAGTTCCGGGCATAGGAGCACGCCTTCCCGAACCAGACATGCCATTACCTCTCTTTCTGATCTCGGGAAAGCCGGCAAAAGATGCCGGATTCTCCGAAAATGGATTCCTGCAGATGAAAATATTTTGATACCTTTGCCCCGTCCATGACCCAATGCTACCCATGAAAACAAACAGGGGATTTTACCACGCCATGGCCCTGGTGGCCGTCATCATTTGGGGAACGACTTTCGTCTCCACCAAAACCCTCTTAGCGGAAGGACTCTCCCCGTCAGACATCATGTTCTACCGTTTTCTGCTGGCCTATGTCGTTTTGTGGGCCTACCGTCCCGGCCTCTATCTGCCGCGAAACCTGCGTGATGAAGGACTCTTCATTCTGGCCGGAATCAGCGGAGGCTCGCTCTATTTCTGGACCGAAAACACCGCTCTGGATCTCACACTGGCTTCGAACGTGGCCCTGTTGCTGGCCACAGCTCCGATTCTGACCGTTTTGCTGAGCCGTCTCTTTCTGAAAGAACAACGCATCCATAAGGCTCTCATAGCAGGTTCCCTGCTCGCCCTCATCGGAGCAACCTGCGTCATTTACAACGGACAATTCATCCTGCAAATCCATCCGTTGGGCGATCTGCTGTCCATCGCCGCCGCCCTTTCCTGGGCCGTCTATAACATCTGTCTGAAATACCTGGACGGACAATACGATACCCTGACGATCACCCGAAAAGTTTTTTTCTACGGCGTCATCACGCTGTTGCCCGTCTTTGCTTTTCATCCGCTGACCCATGATCCGGCCATTTTGTTCCGCCCCATCGTCATCGGCAACCTGCTATTCTTGGGACTGATCGCTTCGCTGTTCTGTTTCGCCGTCTGGAATCTGGCGGTCAAAGGGCTGGGCACGATCACGACCAGTCACTACATCTACCTGATTTCCCCGATCGCACTGGGATGTTCGGCCTGGTGGCTGAACGAACCGATCACCGGCATAGCCTTGTGCGGAGCCGCCATGATCCTCAGCGGCGTATATATCGCCGAAAAGGGATGGAAACACGTTTCATTCAAACATCTTTTCGTCAAATCATAAACCCATGAAAAACGAATTGAACATACGTCCGGCGACCGAAGCCGATACCGCCACCATTCTGGGTTTTATCCGTAAAATGGCCGAATACGAAAAACTGACCCACCAGGTCGATACCGACGAACCTTCTCTCAGACAGGCTCTTTTCGTCGACCACCAGGCCGAAGTCGTTTTAGCCGAAGTAGCGGGAAAGCCCGTAGGAATGGCTCTCTTTTTCCACAACTTTTCCACCTTCAAAGGCCGTCACGGACTCTACCTGGAAGATCTTTTCGTCGACCGGGAACACCGCGGGAAAGGATATGGCAAAGCCCTGTTGCTGCATCTGGTCGGGATCGCCAAAAAACGGGGATGTCGCCGGATGGAATGGGTCGCTCTGGATTGGAACACCCCGGCCATCGACTTCTACAAATCGTTGGGCGCCGAAGCTCATCCCGAATGGATTCTGTTCCGACTGGATGAAACAAAAATCGACTCTTTGAGCCGCTAATTCACTTTTAACCTCCTTATTCTATGATTATCGACGAACGAACAACCCGGGAAGAGGCCATCCTCGAAGCCGCCCGAGAAATCATGACCGCCGGACGCACCGCTCCTAAGGGGAAAGGGGTGGATCTGATCGAAATCATCACCCTGAGCGGAAAAGAATTGCACGCCCTCGCCGCAGCCATGCGGAAAGCCAGCGACGAAACCGGCCTGAAATTTTTTCTGCGCGATGCCGACAACATAGACGCCTCGCTGGCCGTCATTCTGATCGGCACCCGGCAACAGACCATGTCCCTCAACTGCGGCTATTGTGGGTATGCCAGCTGCACGGAGAAGGACCAACGGCCGGATGTGCCCTGCGCCATCAATTCGGTCGACGTCGGGATCGCTCTGGGATCGATGGCAGCCAAAGCCGCCGATCTTCGTATCGATTCCCGGATCATGTTTTCGGCCGGATACGCCGCCCGAAAACTGGGGATATTGACCGAATGCCGCCAGATACTGGCCATGCCGTTGAGCATCTCCTCCAAAAGTCCGTTTTTCGACCGGGTATCGACCCGATAAGCCCGATTCCCAACGGATTTGTACGAGAGCCGGCTTTCATGCTCCGAAAATCGTTCGGGGCTCTGTCGCCGGCAGGCAACCCACATACGATTCCAGGGGAACCGCGTCCCGAGCAAGGATACCAAACCCCGCCTCAACGCAAGGCTTCCCGGGTAGTAGATATTATGCAGTCAATGTAAACGCTGCATCCGAATCAAGAACCAAAACGTACCGTTATTTATGTTTCAAGACCGAATCAAGGAGCTTCGTCTGCGCTGGGAGAAATTGCAGAGCAAGATGAAGGATGAAGCCGCCCAAGGCCTTCTGATCACCAGCAACGTCAATCTGTATTATGTTTCGGGCCGCGTATTCAGTGGCTATGCCTATCTGCCCGCCGAAGGCGACCCTCTGTTTTTTGTCCGCCGACCGGTCGGACTTTCCGGTCAGGGAGTGGTCTATGTGCGGAAACCCGAAGAGATCGGAGAATATTTCCGGCAACACGGACTGACTATGCCGAAGGCCCTGTATCTGGAAACAGATGCCATCTCCCACAACGAATATCTGCGTTATGAAGCCATTTTCCACCCCGAAACCGTTCTCAACGGCACGGCTTTGTTGCGCCAGGCCCGCAACCTGAAAACCGACTGGGAATTGGCGCAAATCAGACGCTCCGGCGTGCTGCACACCCAGGTATACGAAACCATTCCGTCGCTCTACCGTTCGGGGATGACCGACATCGAACTTTCGATTGAAATCGAACGCCAGTCCCGACTGGCCGGATCGCTGGGGCTGTTCCGCATTTTCGGACAAAGCATGGAGATTTTCATGGGCAGCCTGTTGGCCGGGGAGAATGCCGACAATCCTTCGCCCTATGATTTCGCCATGGGCGGGGCAGGGCAGGATCCCTCATTACCTGTCGGCGGAAATGGAACCCCCCTGCGGGAAGGAATGGCCGTCATGGTCGATATGGGCGGCAATTTTACCGGTTACACGACCGATATGAGCCGGGTGTTTTCAATCGGCACGTTGACCGATCTGGCATACCGGGCCCATGAATGTTCCTTGTCCATCCAACACGAAATCGAACGTACCGCGCGCCCCGGAACCCCCGCCAAAGACCTTTACAACCTCGCTGTCGAGATGGCTGCGGAAGCCGGACTGGCCGATTACTTCATGGGACATACCCAAAAAGCCGGATTCGTCGGACACGGCATCGGTATCGAAATCAACGAAGGCCCGGTACTGGCTCCCCGTTCCAAAGACGTTCTGACCGAAAGCATGGTCTTCGCCCTGGAGCCGAAATTCGTCATCCCGGGAGTGGGAGCCGTCGGCATCGAAAACTCTTTTGCCGTCCGGAAAGAAGGGCTGGAAAAACTGACGCTCTGCGAAGAAAAGATCCTGAGTCTGAAGTAACAGAGTTTTGGGTTTTCACCCCAAATTTTCTTATCTTTAAGAGCTGCCCGATGGGGCGGCTCTTTTTGCTGGACGAATCGACAACCCCCTAAAATTTCATAATATGGTCACACGTCGGGAATTTCTGAAAACTTCACTGCTGGCCTCAGCCGGTTTGGCCATGGGCGGACTCTCTTCGCTCAACGCCCGCAGCTATGCCAACGTCCGCGGAGCCAACCGCAAAGTGGCCGTGGCTTTTATCGGCATCGGCAATCGGGGCGAACAACTCATTCAGGACTTCGAAAAAACGGGAATGATCCAGGTCGTCGCCCTGTGCGATGTGGATCTGGGGGCTCCGCACACCCAGGCTGCCTTGGCCAAATATCCCGAAGCCGCCCGTTTTCAGGACTTCCGACAGATGTTCGACCGTATCGGCAGTCGCATCGAAGCCATCGTGGTGGCCGTACCCGATCATGCCCACTTTCCCATCTGCATGCAGGCCATGGCTCTGGGAAAACATGTCTATGTCGAAAAACCGATGGCCCGCACCTTCCATGAAGCCGAACTGATGATGCAGGCGGCCCGCAAATACCCCAAAGTAGTCACCCAGGTCGGCAATCAGGGACACTCCGAAGCCAACTATTTCCAGTTCAAAGCCTGGATGGAGGCCGGCATCATTCGGGATATCACCGCCGTAACGGCCCACATGAACAATCCCCGTCGCTGGCACGACTGGGACCCCTCCATTCAAAAACCGCCATCCGCCCAACCGATCCCCGAAACCCTGGACTGGATGACCTGGCTGTCGGCCCGACCTTATCATGACTACAACGAAATCTACCATTACGGCGAATGGCGCTCGTGGTTCGATTTCGGCATGGGAGCCTTGGGCGATTGGGGCGCGCATATTCTCGATACGGTACACGAATTTCTGAATCTGGGTCTGCCCACCGAGATCGACCCGATCAAACTGACCGGACACAACGACTTCTTTTTCCCGAAAGATTCCACCCTCCGTTTCCATTTCCCCGAACGAGAATCGATGCCGGCGGTAGACGTCACCTGGTATGACGGACAGAACAACCTGCCGCCTCTCCCGGACGGATACGGAAAATCGGAACTCGACCCCAACATTCCCACCTCGGGAGCCGGAGAAATTAACCCGTCGCAGCTCAATCCAGGTAAAATCATCTACGGCAAGGATATCACCTTCAAAGGCGCCTCACACGGCAGCACACTGTCGATCATTCCCTCGGAAAAGGCCGCCGAAATGGCAAACCAACTGCCCGAAGTACCACCGAGCCCCTCCAACCATTTCGCCAACTTTTTGCTGGCTTGCCAGGGGCTGGAAGAGACCCGCTCGCCGTTCGAAATTCACGGCCCGTTGAGTCAGGTCTTCGCGCTGGGTGTCATCGCTCAACGTCTGGGGACCAAACTGATCTTCGATCGCACGACCAAACGCATCGTCAACGACGCTTTCGCCGATGCCATGCTGACCGGCGAACCGCCCCGAAAAGGGTGGGAAAGTTATTACAAACTCTAAAAACTTCCGACCATGAAAAAATACATGCTGCTGTTCGGGATTTCGTGTCTGTGGCTCGGTATCGCCTCGGCCCAGCCCTGGCAATCGCTGTTCAACGGTAACGACCTCAAGGGTTGGCAAGTGATCAACGGTCACGCCCAATATACCGTCGAGGATGGATGTATCGTCGGAACCGCCTGCATGGACCGGACCAATACGTTTCTGGTCACGGAACGAACCTACGGCGATTTTATTCTCGAGTTCGAATTTCAGGTAGACGAAGGACTTAATTCCGGCGTACAAATCCGCAGTCACAGTACCCCGGACTACCGGGAAGGTATCGTGCACGGTTATCAATTCGAGATCGATCCCTCGGAGCGAGCCTGGACTGGAGGCATTTATGATGAATCACGACGTGGCTGGCTCTACCCGCTCACCTTCAACCCCACCGGCAGAACCGCCTTTCAAAACGGTTCATGGAACCGGGCCCGCATCGAAGCCATCGGCTCCAAAATCCGCACTTGGGTCAACGGGATTCCCTGCGCCGAATTGTGGGACGATGCCGACAGCAGCGGTTTCATAGCCCTGCAGGTACATGCGGTTTACAAACCCGAAGACGAAGGGAGAACCGTTCGGTGGCGCAATGTGCGTATCTGCACTGAACAACCCGATCGTTATGCCGCCCGGGAGTCCATCGCTCCGGAAGTCAACACCTGCGACAATACGCTCTCTCCGGCTGAGCAGGCCGAGGGATGGCATCTGTTATGGGACGGTCACAGTACGGCCGGTTGGCGGGGTGCCAAACTCGACACTTTCCCCGGGAAAGGCTGGAGTATCGAAAAGGGCGTCTTGAAAGTTCTGAAAGGCGACGGGGGAGAATCCACCAACGGAGGCGACATCATCACCTCCGCGTCTTATCGGAACTTTATCCTGAAAGTAGATTTCAAGATCACCGAAGGAGCCAACAGCGGCATCAAATATTTCGTTGATCCGGAACTGAACCGCCAAGCCGGATCGGCCATCGGCTGCGAATTTCAGATTTTGGACGACCTGCATCATCCGGACGCCAAATTGGGCGTAGCCGGTAATCGGACTTTGGGTTCTCTGTACGATCTGATCCCGGCACCGAACGATAAACCGTTCCGTCGGGGAGAATTCAACACGGCCATGATCGTGGTACAAGGCAACCATGTGGAACACTGGCTCAACGGCACCCGACTGCTGGAATACGACCGCAACAACGATCTGTGGAACGCGCTGGTCGCCTACAGCAAATTCGCCAAGTGGCCCCAATTCGGCAACGCTCCGCAAGGACACATCCTGCTGCAAGATCACGGCGACGAGGTATGGTTCAAAAACATCAAGATCAAAGAACTGCCATAGTGTCCGAATCTCCCGGCGATCACTTTACAACGACGGGCGGGGTAACTCCGGTTACCCCGCCCGTCATTCAAGCACTGATTCGAAGGTTCCGTCTATTGCCAGCGGCAGCAACCGCCTCTCCGAAACCTTCTCGATCGACCGGAAGTAGAGACGCTTTCCGCATCAGGATCCCGCATCGGAACCACACAGCCCTGGGGACAGTTTTCCCGGCCGCAAATCCGATCGCAAATCCAGCCGCAACGAGTTTCCCCCTGGGGAGGACAAAAAGCAGAACAACCATCCCCCGAAGGCGTACAACAACTCGTACGGCCATCGGCCGGACACACCACACGGCCCAGACATTCAACGTCCGCTCTCGGACACACTCGGGTTCGGCCCCGATCCCGGGCGACCACCGTGGTCAGACCGACCACCATGAACAGGCCGATCAAGTACAAAACTTTCTTTCCCATCCTATTTGTCATTGATCAAGGTTATCATTCCGAAATACACTCTTCGGATGAAAAACTACATCGGTAAAATAGCACTTTTCGGGAAAATATCCAACCTCGACGGCCACTCCTTACCCCCATTTTCCCCCAATTATTCATCAAATTTTCCGCCCCCGTTACGAAGCCTCGCAAAAAGGCTATTTTTGTAGGGTGAAAGCGCTGGAAAGAAATTCCCAGCCACGACAGCGGTTCCTATCAAACACCGATACATCAGCACGCCCGAAAAGAAAAGACGCAGAGCGTATCGAATGGGAAAGCAACGACCAAACCGGCAAGAGCGAAAGGAGAGAATTACGATGAAAAAAGTAAAAATCACTGTCTTACGAAAAATGTGGATCGAAGATTTAGTCCGAGACTATGGCGCCAAAGACCTGGGCAAATGTCCGATGTTGCGGGAAGGGCAGGTTTTTTATGCGGATTATGCCAAACCGGAAGGTTTTTGCGATGAAGCCTGGAAAGCCATTTACCAATATGTATTTGCTTTGGCTCACGGAGCTTCCACGCAGACTTTTTATTTCGGGGACTGGATCAGAAAACCGGGCGTGGCAATTTGCAGCTGCAATGACGGATTGAGACCGGTTATTTTCAAACTGGAAGCGACGGATGAGGTTTCCTCATTAGATTATACCCCCATAACGGAAGAGTCGTAAGCCGGGGCATTCGTCTGACCCCCTCGAAGAACGGACCGGATACAAGCGAAGATCCTGCCTGTCTTCCAGGAGAATTGGATCCATGAAAAAAAGGTGTAGCATGATGATTTTGCCGATCGTATCGTTGACAGGAGGGATATTGGGGGTAGGGGTGTATCTTTTTCTGAAACAGCCCTCCTTTGGCAAACTGCCTGCCGGTGAACGTTTGGAACGGATTGGCCGCTCCCCGAACTATCGGGCCGGAAGATTCGTCAATCAGGTACCGACCCGCATGTGGAGTGGGGATAAAAGCCGATGGCACCTCTTCTGGAAAATGCTCTTTTCGAACCGAAACCAAGTGCGTCCGAAACAGGCCATGCCCGTCATACCGACCGACGTGCGCCAGATTCCCGATCCACAGAATGCCCTGGTATGGTTTGGTCACTCTTCCTGTTGGCTTCAAATAGACGGAAAACATATATTGGTGGATCCTGTGTTTTGTCAGGCCGCTCCGGTTTCCTTTATCAACAAACCTTTTGCCGGTACCGACATCTTTCATCCCGAAAAGATGCCCGATATCGATGTTCTGATCATCACCCACGATCATTGGGATCATTTGGATTACCAAACGGTCAAGTCATTGCAAGGCAAGGTTCGCAGCGTAGTCTGCCCGCTTGGGGTAGGGGCGCATTTTGAATATTGGGGGTACGAAAAGAACCGTCTTTGTGAACTGGACTGGTCGGAACAAACCGAATATGAAGGCTTGACCATACATTGTTTACCCGCCCGTCATTTTTCCGGACGAGGGACCATACCCAATAAAACGTTGTGGGCCTCGTTCCTGATAGAAGCCCCGTCGTTAACGATATATATCGGAGGCGACGGAGGGTACGGACCCCATTTCCGTTCGATCGGACAACGCTTTCCGAAGATCGATTGGGCCATTCTGGAAAACGGCCAATATAGCGAGAACTGGAAATTCATTCACACCCTGCCGAATCAGTTGGAGTCAATCGTCTCGGATCTGAAGGCCCGGCACGTCGTTACCGTACATCATTCCAAATACGCGCTTTCACAACACTCCTGGCAAGAGCCCCTGCAAAATGCGGAAAACCTACGAGCCAAAGTCCATGGGGAGGTCTGGCTACCCCTTATCGGGGAGATTGTCCCGTTGGATGGCCATACTCCGCCCCGCTGAATCGGCCGCAAAAACGGGGTCCAATCCCCGCATACCGAAACACGCCGATCCGACTCAGGGATTCACATCGCAAAATCAAGGGGAAACGCTCCTGACCGCGGAACCCCAAACCGCCCCCGGAGTTCGTATCTTCGGTTAAATCGGGTTGCAATAATCCGGTCCAACATGCCGGAATCCGACGGAAACGATCTATCCCGAGACCATACGCCAACCCGTTTTCAAACCGTTCCGCCATTCACGCAAGCCCTTTCATTATTAAACAAATCATTCATTATAAAGTAATTACAAAACATCCTTTCTCCGGCAGGCTGCAAGCAGGGGTCTCGTTCACGTCGCATCATGGTACCCGACAGCGTTCATCGTCTTTTCTCCTGCCGGGTTTACAAGCCGTAAGCGGATAAACCATTCTTTTCATAAGTTCATCTATTTTTTCGGCATATCACTTTTTATTAGTAACTTTGTGTGCGAAATATCAAACCCCTAAATAACCATCAAAAAACAGTTCTGTACCGTGAAGAAAAATATTTCCAAAGTGCTAGTCCTGGGTTCGGGTGCGCTTAAAATCGGTCAGGCCGGAGAATTCGACTACTCCGGTTCGCAAGCCCTCAAGGCTATGAAAGAAGAGGGCATTTCTACCGTGTTGATCAACCCCAACATCGCCACCATTCAAACCTCGGAAGGGATCGCCGATAAAGTCTATTTCCTCCCGTTGACCCCCTATTTTATCGAAGAGGTCATCAAAAAAGAACGTCCCGACGGCATTCTGCTGGCTTTCGGCGGCCAAACAGCCCTGAACTGCGGTACGGAACTCTACACCAGCGGCACGCTGGCCAAATACGGAGTTGAAGTGTTGGGGACCTCGGTCGAAGCCATCATGAACACCGAAGACCGAGACCTGTTCGTGAAAAAGCTCAACGAAATCGGCATCAAAACCCCGCGCAGCATCGCCGTCGACACAATGGAAAAAGCCGTCGAAGCGGCTCAGGTCATCGGTTTCCCGATTATCGTCCGTTCGGCCTACGTACTGGGCGGGATGGGTAGCGGATTCTGCTACAATATGGATGAGCTGAAAGCCCTGGCTGAAAACTCGTTCTCCTATGCCCCGCAGATTCTGGTCGAAGAATCGCTCAAGGGCTGGAAAGAAATCGAATTCGAAGTTATCCGCGACCGCAACGACCACTGCTTCACGGTAGCCAGCATGGAAAATGTCGATCCGCTGGGGATCCACACCGGAGAAAGCATCGTCGTCGCTCCGACCTGCTCGCTGGATCAGGAAGAATTGACGCTGTTGCAGGAACTCTCCAAGAAGACGATCCGCCACCTGGGTATCGTGGGCGAGTGCAACATCCAATATGCGTTCAACTCCGAAACCGACGACTACCGCGTCATCGAAGTGAACGCCCGTCTGAGCCGTTCCTCGGCCCTTGCTTCCAAGGCAACCGGGTATCCGCTGGCTTTCGTGGCCGCCAAACTGGCCATCGGCTATACGCTGGATGAAATCGGGGAAATGGGAACCACCAACTCGGCTTATGTGGCTCCGGAACTCGACTACATGATCTGCAAAATCCCGCGCTGGGACCTGAGCAAATTCGCCGGCGTCAACCGCCACATCGGATCAAGCATGAAATCCGTCGGCGAAATCATGGCCATCGGGAAAACCTTTGAAGAAATCATCCAGAAAGGGTTGCGCATGATCGGGCAGGGGATGCACGGTTTTGTCTGCAACAACGACCTTTCGTTCGAAAACCTCGACGACGAACTGGCCAATCCGACCGATATGCGTATTTTCGCCATTGCCGTCGCTTTCGAAAAGGGGTACAGCGTCGAACGCATCCACGAACTGACCAAAATCTCGACCTGGTTCCTCCAGAAACTCGAAAATATCTATCGCTACTCGCAGGTCATCGCTCAGTTCAACAAAATCGAAGAGGTGAGCGCCGACGTACTGTGGGAAGCCAAACGCCTCGGGTTCTCCGACTTCCAAATCGCCCGTCTGGTGGAACATCCTGCCGGCAACATGGAAAAAGAGGTGATCCGCGTACGCAACTACCGTAAACAGTTGGGGGTTCTGCCTTCGGTCAAACGCATCAACACCGTAGCTTCGGAACATCCCGAACTGACCAACTACCTCTACATGACCTACGACGGTTCGCCACACGATATTCCTTATTACCAGAACAAAAAATCGGTGATTGTCCTCGGATCGGGTGCTTACCGTATCGGTAGTTCGGTAGAATTCGACTGGTGTTCGGTCAATGCCGTTCAGACCGCCCGCAAATTGGGTTACATGTCCATCATGATCAATTACAATCCCGAAACCGTGTCGACCGACTACGACATGTGCGACCGGCTCTATTTCGACGAACTGTCGGAAGAACGGGTGCTGGATGTGATCGATCTGGAACAACCCAACGGCGTGATGGTATCGGTCGGCGGTCAGATCCCCAACAACCTGGCCATGAAACTCTATCGTCAGGGAGTACCCATTCTGGGCACCTCGGCCGTTTCGATCGACCGGGCCGAAAACCGCCACAAATTCTCCTCGATGCTCGACTCGCTGAAGATCGACCAGCCGCAATGGAAGGAACTCTCTTCGATGGACGACATCAACGAATTTGTCGATCGGGTAGGATTCCCGGTATTGATTCGTCCTTCGTACGTCCTGTCGGGAGCCGCCATGCGCGTTTGCTACACCAAACAGGAAATGGAACACTTCCTGGGCATCGCCGCCAAAGTATCGAAAGAATATCCCGTAGTGGTGTCGGCTTTCCTGGAAAATGCCAAGGAAGTGGAATTCGACGCCGTAGCCCATGCCGGTGAAATCATCGAATACGCCATCTCGGAACATGTGGAATTTGCCGGGGTTCACTCGGGGGATGCCACGCTGGTCTTCCCGGCTCAGAAGCTCTATTTCGAAACCGGACGCCGAATCAAGAAAATCAGCCGTCAGATTGCCAAAGAACTCAACATCACCGGTCCGTTCAACATCCAGTTCCTGGCCAAGAACAACGAAATCAAGGTCATCGAATGCAACCTGCGGGCTTCGCGCAGTTTCCCGTTCGTCTCGAAGATCCTCAAACGCAACTTCATCGAAACGGCTACCCGCGTGATGCTGGATGCCCCGTACACCAAAGCCGACAAGACCGTGTTCGATATCGACTGCATCGGGGTGAAAGCCTCGCAGTTCTCGTTCGCCCGGCTGTTGCAGGCCGACCCCATCCTGGGCGTCGACATGACCTCGACCGGCGAAGTAGGTTGTCTGGGCGACGACTTCAACGAAGCCTTGTTGAACGCCATGATCTCCGTCGGATACAACATTCCCAAAAAGAACGTGATGATCTCTTCCGGCACGGCCAAATCGAAAGTCGACATGCTGGAAGCCTGCGGAGAACTCGACAAACGCGGTTACACGATCTACGCCACCGAAGGTACGGCCCAGTTCCTCAATAACAACGGGGTCAAAGCCATCGCCGTGGCCCACGCCGACGAAAACAAGGAAACCAATGTCACCCAGATGATTGCCGATAAGGTATTCGATCTGGTAGTCAACATTCCCAAGGATCACACGACCCGGGAAATCACCAACGGATTCCGCATCCGTCGTGCCGCCATCGACCACAACATTCCGTTGATCACCAACGCCAGACTGGCCGCCGCTTTTATCCATGCCTTCTGCACGATGGATATGAGCGAAATCGCCATCAAGTCGTGGGACGAATACAAATAATCTTTCCGGAACCGATCCGGAATCTTTATCTGCTTTTCACATCGATCCCCCTCTTCGCAGGGGGATCGATGCAAAAAGACGGATCCAAACGTACAAAAAACGTATTCCGTACGTTATATACAAATAATAAGAAAACAACAAAATGGATATCAGTGCGGTAGTGAGCGGACCGGCTCAATGGACGATTCTGGTTTTGTGTGCCATCATCATCGGAATGTCGAAAACCGGTATCCAAGGGATCACGACCCTGGCGATTCCGATTCTGGCCCTGGCTTTCGGGGGAAAACCTTCGACCGGAATCATTCTGCCCATGTTGTGTCTGGCCGACTTCATGGCGGTAGCCTATTACCGCAGAGATGCCGAATGGAAATACATCCTACGGTTGTTGCCATCGGCCATCGCCGGTTTTTTCGTTGCCCTGGCCGTAGACAAGCTCATTCCGGCCGATGAGTTCAAACGCCTGATGGCCGTGTGTATTCTGGCCGGCATCGGTGTCATGTTCTGGACCCGACGAGTGGGCAAAGAAAACACCGTGTCATCCGCCTGGTGGTACGGACCCATGTTCGGTCTGTTGGGCGGATTCACCACCATGATCGGTAATGCTGCCGGCCCGATCATGTCGGTGTACCTGCTGTCGATGAACCTGCCCAAGAATTCGTTCGTCGGCACCAGCGCCTGGTTTTTTCTGATCGTCAACCTGCTGAAAGTACCCCTGCAAATCTTCGCCTGGGAAAACATCACCTGGACGACCTTTGCCGTCGATGTAATATTGTTGCCTGCCATCGCCACAGGGGCTGTATTGGGGATCTGGCTGGTCAAACGGCTGCCTGAAAGCAAATACCGCAGCCTGATCATCTGGCTGACCATCCTTTCGACCCTTATGTTGTTGTGGTAAACCGACCCGACTAAAAACTGAACGACCTATGGAATGTGGATACTATGACTTTCAAGTACAACCCCGGGAAGTGGATCTGACCAAACGAGCCACACTGATCGCTTTGGGCGACCACATTCTGCATACCGCCGGCGAAGACGCCGACCGAAACGGCTTCGGCATCCGCACCCTGCATGAACACAACATTGCCTGGGTGCTGTCCCGGTTTGCCATCGAGATCGACCGGCAACCCGATGAATACGAAAAATACCGGATCCAAACCTGGGTCGCCGAAGTCAGCCGGGTCATGACCACCCGAAACTTTATCCTGCGGGACATGAACAATCGAGAAATAGGCCGGGCCTCGAGCCAATGGGCCATCATCGACATGCAAAGCCGTCAAGCCTTGGATTTGCGTTCCAATGTACAGTATACCGATGTGGTCGTTCCGCTCGAATTTCCCATGCAACGTCCCGCCCGTATAGGAGCCGTTCACGGCGATCGGACAGGGGAACATACGGTCCGTTACAGCGACATCGATTTCAACCAACATGCCAACAGCATGAAGTACGTGGAATGGATGACCGACCTGTTGCCGCTGGAAAAGATGACCTCCGGCCATCTCGCCCGCATCGACATCAACTATATTCACGAAACCCGTTATGGAGATGTTCTGACTCTGGCTGTGGAAGAGAGTGACACCGTTGCTCGTTTCGAAGTGAGACGTCCGGACGAAACCGTAGCCTGCCGGGCTATGATTCAATGGAAATAACTCTAAAACAAGACATGATGAGAATGATGAGAAAGTATGGTGTAAGCGTGTCTCTGCTTATTCTGATGGGCCTGTCCGTGTGCCGGGCACAGGAACCCATCCAATTGTTCAACGGAAAAAATCTGAAAAACTGGATTCCTTACCTGCAAAGCGCCTCTCAGGATTCCCGACAGGAATTTCAGGTCGAAAACGGCGTGATCACCCTGAGCGGGCAGTTCGGGTACATACGTACCAAAGAAGAGTATAAAAATTACAAACTGGAAGTCGAGTGGCGTTGGCCCGATACGACCTCCAACAGCGGTATTTTTCTGCACCTGGGGCCTGCCTTCAAAATCTGGCCGGACAATTTCGAATGTCAATTGCAGGCCGGCAATGCCGGAGATATTTACAACTCGGGCGAGGCAACCTGCGATCAATATAAGGGCGAAGGCAGTCGAATCGTCGCCAAACAGAATCCCTCGAACGAAAAGCCTTGCGGCGAATGGAATCAGGCCGAGATTTTCTGTACGGGAGACACCATCACGGTCTATATCAATGGAGAATTGCAGAATCAGGTGACCGGCCTTTCCAAGACCCAGGGATTCATCGGACTGCAAAGTGAAGGCTATCCGGTCGAATTCCGCAAGGTCGTTTTAACGCCGATCTTCCGTCCCGAACCCGAACCGGCCAAAAAGGAGACCCCCGACAAACCGAAAAAGGAGAAAAAAGCCAAAGAGGAAGAGGTAGCACCCTCTTCTTCCGAATCCGAAACCAACGAATAGGGTTTTCCGCGACGCCCCGGTTTTCAGAATCGGGACGAAAATCGTACCTTTGCGCCCTCATTCAGGAAAAAAGACAACGATGATTACGGTTTCAAATCTGGAAGTACAATACGGCAAACGCGTTCTGTTCAAAGACGTCAATCTGAAATTCACCCCGGGCAACTGCTACGGGGTGATCGGTGCCAACGGGGCCGGTAAATCCACCTTTCTGAAGGTGCTCAGCGGCGAAGTGAGTCCGACCCGGGGTTCGGTCTCTTTCGGACCTTCGGAACGGCTCTCCGTGCTCAAGCAAGATCACTTCGAATACGACCAGTGCACGGTGCTCAACACCGTACTGATGGGACACCAACCCCTCTGGCAACTGATGCAGGAAAAAGAGGCGCTGTATGCCAAAACCGATTTCACGGACGAAGACGGCATCCGGGCCGGGGAGTTGGAAGAGAAGTTCGCCGAAATGGACGGCTGGAACGCCGAAAGCGATGCCGCCGAACTGCTCAGCGGTCTGGGCATCAAGGAACAGCTCCACTACGAATTGATGGGGAATCTCAACCCTAAGGAGAAAGTTCGCGTGCTGTTGGCTCAGGCGCTGTTCGGGAAGCCCGACAACCTGTTGCTGGACGAGCCCACCAACGACCTGGACGTCAACACGATCATGTGGCTGGAAAACTACCTGTCCAACTACGAGAATACCGTGCTGGTCGTTTCCCACGACCGCCACTTTCTGGACGCCGTGAGCACCCACATCATCGACATCGATTACAGCGACATCAACCTTTTCTCGGGCAACTACAGCTTCTGGTACGAATCCAGCCAGCTGGCCGCCCGTCAATTGGCCAACCAGAACAAAAAGGCCGAAGAGAAACGCAAGGAACTGTTGGAGTTCATCCAACGGTTCAGTGCCAACGTCGCCAAATCCAAACAGACCACCAGCCGCAAAAAGATGCTCGAAAAACTCAACATCGAAGAGATCAAACCTTCGATGCGCAAATACCCGGGCATCATTTTCCAGCCCGAACGGGAAGCCGGGACCAAAATTCTGGCCGTGGAAGGTCTGAGCAAAACCATCGGCGGCGAAAAGCTCTTCGACAACGTTTCGTTTACGATCGAAAAAGGTGAAAAAGTCGTTTTTCTGTCACGCGAACCGCGTGCGGTAACGGCTCTGCTGGAAATTCTCACCGGCAACGATCGTCCGGACAGCGGTATGATCGAGTGGGGGGTTACGATCAACTACGCCTATCTGCCCTTGAACAACGCTCCGTTTTTCAACACCGACCTGAACATCGTAGACTGGCTGGCCCAATTTTCTTCCGACACCAGCGAACTCTACCTGAGAGGTTATCTGGGGAAAATGCTCTTCAGCGGCGAAGAAATCTACAAAAAGGTGAGCATCCTCTCCGGGGGAGAGAAAATGCGCTGCATGATCGCCCGCATGATGATCCAACAGGCCAACACCCTGGTGCTCGACTCCCCGACCAACCACCTCGATCTGGAATCGATCCAGGCCTTCAACAACTCGCTGATCTCGTTCAAAGGCAACATCCTGATGACTTCCCACGACCACGAATTCATCAATACGGTCGCCGACCGCATCATCGAAATCACACCTCGGGGGATGATCGACAAATACATGAACTACGACGACTACCTGTTCGACGAGAAAGTTCAACAAAATCTGGAGCGTCTTTACGCCCGATAACCGGGCAGGGAGTTCTTATTCGACGGGATTCGTTTCTTTCGATCAAACGGGTCCTGTCGATTTTTCTTCAACGTGATACTCGAACAAACCTTTGGGGATCTCGACCATGAAACGAATGCAATGGATAGTGATAGGAGTCGTTTTGGGGACTTTACTGGCTCCGGCCTTACGGGCTCAGAGCCCCGAAGACTCGATGGCACTGGCCCATGCTTCCTGGAAAATCCGGCCACAGAAAGAACCGGGTCTAATCTGCCGGACATTATCCATCGACCTGTTCGGTAGTCCGCAACAGTTGTTCTGTCTGGAAATCGACACTTCGTTGTACCACCTCCGGATCGTGCAAGACAAAAGACGCCGGACTCCCGGCGCCCAAGGTCGCCGACGGGGGGCCGCCGCCGCCATCAACGGAGGCTTTTTCGTCACCAAAACCTGCCGGGCCATCGCCAACGATTTTCTGAAAATCGAGGGAGAGGTGCAACCCTTTGCCGGAGGATGGGGCCGGGCCGGAATCGGCATCGATTCGACCGGTCAGATCGTCTTTGTTCAACTGCCCGCCGATTTTCAGCACGATACGCTCTGGCACCGCCGCTATCGTGACGTTCTGACAGCCGGACCTCTGTTGCTGCTCGACCACCGAGTGATTCCCGACAACAATCCGGCCCGCCATCCCCGCTCGATGATCGGACAAAAGGATGACGGTACCCTCATGCTCGTAGTCGTAGACGGCCGCCGTCGGAAAGCCGCCGGAGTCAGCCTGAACGAACTGGCATGCATCGCCCGGGCGCTGGGTCTCCGATCGGCCCTCAACCTCGACGGAGGCGGTTCATCAGCCCTGTGGATCAAGGAGCAGGGGAATGTGAACCGTCCTTCGGACCGGATATGGTTCGTACGATTTCCCCGCGATGTCGCCAACAGCCTGCTGGTCATACCCCGGTAATCGATCGGGTCCGGTCAGTCCGATCCGACATGCCCCGGGGATACCATACCCCGCTTCACGAAGGGCGACCCCGTTCCGGGATCGCCCTTCGTGGATTCGGTCGGTTTTCCCCCGTCATCAGGCGGCCAGCCATCCGAACAACAGCAAAGCCATCACCAGGGTAACGAAGATATTGAACCCTTGAGCAATCAGGAAAGCCGAGATATTGCGTCGATTTTCCGCCTTAAACAGGAAACGGAAGTCGGTTTCCAGACCGATACACACGAAAGCGACCGAAAACATCACTTCCCGCATACCTTTGGCCAGCGAACCCAACGATTTGGCCTGTTCGGGCGAGAGACAAAAACTGAAAATCAGCGAGGCCAGCACGAAGCCGACCACGAATTTCGGGAAACGATCCCACAAAACCCGTGGCGTAGGACGTTCCGTCCGATGGGTGCCTTTCAACGACCAGTAGATCGAAATCACAAAGGCTGCCACCCCTAATAAAACATTCTGTGAAGATTTGATAATCACACTATAAGTTTCGGCTACCTCACCTAAAAATTTACCCGAAGCCACTACAGCCCCGGTCGTATCGATCGTACCGCCCAGCCAGGCCCCGGCCACCTCCTGAGAGAGGCCCATCCAACGCGCCAGCAACGGCATCAGATACATCATGGGAATCGCCACGACCAACACCAGAGAAACCACGAACGAGAGTTTTTTGCTGTCGCCTTTGATGGCTCCGCAGGTGGCAATGGCAGCCGAAACCCCGCAAATCGAAACGGCACTGGCCAGCATGACACCCATTTCCCGATCCACGTTCATTTTGCCGGAGAGCCAGAAAGTAAAATACCAGACACTGAATACCACGACGAGACTTTGGATCAGCCCCCAGAACCCGGCCTCCAGAATCTCGCCGAACAACACGGAGGTCCCCAACAGAACCAACCCGATTTTAATGTAATATTCACTACGAACCGCCGGCGTCAACCATTTCGGCAAGCCGATCGTATTGCGAATCAGGAGTCCGATCGCCACCGAGAAAAACACCGATTCGAGCCCGATCGTTTTGATAAACCCGAGCCCACAAATGTACATAGACACTGCCGCAATCAGGAAAACGCCCATAAAAGCGGGCACAAACCCCCGTAAACGTTCCCCAAGCCCATAAACCCCCACACCGGCAAACAACAGCGCGATCAGGAACATTCCTCCAACAGCCATCCAGCTGTCGGCATCCGTCAACGTTTTGGGAAAGGCCGGGATCATTCCGGGAAAACAAATAATCGCCGTCATCAGGGCCAAACCCATAATCGTGGCGATCCAATCTTCGTTCTTGAACTGTAGCAGAAATTTATTCAACATAATTCACGCGGAGATTTTGATGCATTGTGACGCGAAAATAACCAAAACGACGAGAGTAATACAGAATGCCCCGTAAAATACGATTTTATGCGTAGTGGCCGGAGAGCATCACGACGCCGAACAAACTTTTTTTTGTAGCTTTGTCGAAAAGTCTTTCTGCAGATTATGATCAAATATTTCATCGGTTTGTTGGCCCTGCTCGCCCTGGCGCTCGACGGACTGATCTACCGTCAACTCAAAAAGCGTTTCACAAACCGTTCTTGGGTATCTAAACTTTATTTGGGTCAGGCCATCGTTCTGGATGTCGTGATCGTGATCGCCCTGACGTTTTATCGACGGGCCATCAATATGCCCGAAAGTCCGTACGCTCTACTGATTTTGTGGGTAATCTGCCTGTTCTTTCTTACGATTCTTCCGAAACTGGTCTACATGCTTTTCTCGGCCATAGACAGCCTTTGGAGGGGAGTTCGAGGCCGTAAATCCGTCGTTTTTACCTGGATCGGCGCAGGTGCCGGAGTATGCGTGTTCGGGATCATGCTCTGGGGCGCCACCGAAGGACGCAGCCGCATTCGGGTCACTGAGGTCGAAATCCGGTCCGACAAAATTCCCGCCTCTTTCGACGGATACCGCATTGCCCAAATCTCCGACCTGCATATCGGCAATTACGCCCAACGCAACACCCTGATTCAAAGAGTTGTCCAACGTGTCAACGCCTTACACCCCGACCTGATCATCAGCAGCGGCGATTTGGTCAATCTCTCGGCTCGGGAACTGACACCCCGGTATCAGGAGATTCTCTCCGGACTGAAAGCTCCGGATGGAGTAATGTCCGTCTTCGGCAATCACGATCTGGGTTTTTACATGCAGGAAGATCCGAACTTTACGCCACAGCAAAGCGTACGTATGCTGATCGAAAAGCAACACGCCATGGGCTGGCGTCTGCTCCAAAACGAAACGGTATATATCCACCGCGGAGCCGACAGTATTTCGGTATCCGGGGTCAAATACCCCCGAGACGGTCATCACAACGGCCGCGACAGCGGGTTAGGAGGCTGTGATTTGGTTGCGACGTATCGCGGGGTCCCCGATTCGCTGTTCAACCTGATGATCTCCCACACCCCCCAGAACTGGGATGAGATCCGAACGGAAACCCCGGCCGACCTGACCGTGGCAGGGCACGTCCACGCTATGCAGATGAAACTGCCGTTCGGGGAGCGGGGATGGTCTCCGGCCCGGTGGATGTACGACCGCTGGAGCGGCTTATATGAAGAGGATGGAAAAACCCTCTATATCAACGATGGAATCGGATACGTGATGTACCCCATGCGTATCGGGACTCGTCCGGAAGTGACGCTTTTCACCCTGAAAAGCACTAAGAAGTCAGCCTCAGACCGATCACCCCGGCAATGATAAGGGCCGCGGAAAACAACCGCCAGAAACTGGCCGAATCTCCGAACAACAAAATACCCGCCAACAGCGTACCGACAGCCCCAATGCCGGTCCAAACCACATAGGCCGTACCGATGGAGATCTGACGTTGTGCCAGATAAAGCAGGAAAACACTCAATGCCATCGAAATGACCGCAAAGAGGATTCCCCAGATTTTCACCTGCATCGTTTGGGAAAATTTGAGTCCTAAGGCCCATCCCATCTCGAAGAGGCCGCCTAAAATCAAATAAAACCAGGCCATGATGTTAAAATCGTTCGGAATTGACAGGACGAAGGTAATGCTTTTGGCAAAAAACTGCTATATTTACGCTCGAATTTCAAAAAACGCTTTTCAAATCACGCTCCATGAAAAAGCCCATCAAAGTCGGACTACTACTCAAAATCGTCATTGCGATCATCCTCGGCTTAACCTTTTCCACCTTTCTGCCTGAAGGAGGCGTTCGCATTTTCGTAACCATCAACTCTATTTTCAGCAACTTTTTGGGCTTCGCCATTCCGCTGATCATTCTCGGACTGGTCGCACCGGGTATCGCCGACCTGGGAAGCGGAGCCGGCAAACTGCTGGGCATTACGACCCTGATCGCCTATGTATCGACCATCATCGCCGGATATTTTTCCTATTTCGGGTGCATGTTCACGTTCCCGTACCTGCTGCCTGAAGGCGGTGCCCATGTGGTAGGAGGAAGCGGATCTGTCGCCACCTCCGGCCAACTGGACCTGGTGGGCAAAACCATCGAACCGTTTTTCACCATCGCCATGCCCCCGCTCATGGATGTCGTATCGGCCCTGATTCTTTCGTTTATTCTGGGTTTGGGACTGGCCGCCATGCCGGGCCGGGCTTTCAAAGACGTATTGAATGAATTCGGAGAGGTGGTCAACATGCTCATCGCCAAAGTCATCATTCCGATCCTTCCGCTGTACATCTTCGGGATCTTCCTCAAAATGGGAGCCGAAGGACAGGCCGCCAGCATTATGTCCCTATTCATGAAGGTGATCATCCTGATCTTTATCATGCACATTCTCTTGCTGCTGTTCCAGTACGCCGTGGCCGGTATCGTCGCCAAATGCAATCCGCTCAAGATGCTCAAAACCATGCTTCCGGCCTACATGACCGCTTTGGGGACCCAGTCCTCGGCCGCCACCATTCCGGTATCGCTGGCTCAGACCATCAAAATGGGCGTCAACCCCGATCTGGCCGGGTTCGTCGTGCCGCTCTGCGCCACGATTCACCTTTCGGGCAGTATCCTGAAGATCGTCGCCTGTGCACTGGCCATCATGTGGATCACCCCCGATACCCTGCCCATCACCTTCGAACTCTACACCGGATTCATTCTGATGCTCGGCATCGCCATGGTCGCCGCGCCGGGAGTGCCGGGAGGTGCCATTATGGCCGCACTGGGTCTGTTGGCCTCGATTCTGGGTTTCAACAACGACCTGCAAGGATTGATGATTGCCCTCTATATCGCCATGGATAGCTTCGGAACCGCCGGAAACGTAACCGGTGGAGGCGCCATCGCCCTGATCATGGATAAAATCTACCGCAACATGAAGAAAAAAGAGGCGGCTCAGGATGCAACGGCAGCATAAAAGCACAGTCTGAGGTCGTTCTGATTTGACAATCCTTCCCCAATGAACAAGCTCGCAGCCAAAATTCTGTTACTGTTTTCCGGAGCTCTGCTTCTGGTGCTCTCCGTGCTGCCGCATCACCACCACGGAGACATCATCCACTTCGGAGTTATGGAACGTTGCGAGCCCTGTCAGGAGTGTCGCGAAAATGCCCGACAAGGCGAATGGGATATTGTAGCCCACAAACATCACCATTCCTCCGACGAATCGGATGCCGATTGCGATCTGCGTCAACTTTTCGTCATCTCGGCCCGGGAAGAGCAGTTATTGCCGATATATCACGGCAATCAAACCGAACCCTCTTGGAGCCCGACACTGCCATATGTATCCGACCTCTTTTCGTCGTATTGCCTGCCTCAAAACGACACACCCAACAACCTGAAATACCCGCCGCTGATCGAACGTTTGCGTTCGATCGCGGCAGGGCATATCTTTGCCCTGAGGGCTCCTCCCGCCATCATTGCTTAATCGGGCTCCCTGCATCGTCAGGGAGTTTGCTCGGCGCTTTCACGCACCGGGCTTTCATGTATTCACATCACACCTTTCAAGCAATGAAAAGCATCTTAATTATCAGCATTATATCGACATGTATATTATGGGGTTGCGGGAATCGTCACACCGAAGCCCATACGGAGCACGGTTCGGAACACACTGAACATACAGACCTCCACGATCACGACCAACACGATCACGCCACAGAAGGTCATAACCATGAAGCCGAAACCGGCGAAGAACATGCCGCGCACCACCACGAAAACGAAGAGGCTCACCGTGGAGAAATCATCTTTACCCAGGCGCAAGCAGCCGCAGCCACAAACTTCGCCCTGTACGAAGTTCGCCCTGTTACGTTCCATGGCATCATTCCGGCCAGCGGACAAATTCTGACGGCTCAGGGAGACGAAGCCACCGTGGTGGCCTCGTTCAGCGGCATTGTCCGCCTGCCCTCCAAAAAACTGGTTCCCGGAGCCTCGGTAACGGCCGGAGAGACTCTTTTCTATGTCTCTTCCAAAGAGATTGCCGAAGGGGATTACGCCACCCGTACGGAAGCCGCCTACCAACAGGCCAAAGCCAATTATGAACGCGCCCAAAAATTGATCGGGGATCGGATCATCTCCCAAGCCGAATTCGAAGCGGCCAAAACGGCTTACGAAACCGCCGCAGCGGCCCGGGAAGCACTCGGCGACAAAATTTCGAAACAAGGAACCGCCATTCAAGCTCCGCTGAGCGGTTTTATTAAGAATCTGAGCGTTTCCGAAGGTCAATACGTGGATGTCGGGCAACCGCTGGCAACCGTCTCCCAAAACCGGAGACTGGTTCTGCAAGCCGAAGTTTCTCAACGCTACCACCACCTGCTCGGGACGATCCGGAGTGCCAATTTCCTGACTCCGTACGACGACCAACTCTATTCGCTCAGCGAACTCAACGGACGTCTGCTCTCCAGCGGGAAAGCCTCGGACGGACGTTCGGCCTACATTCCGGTAACGTTCGAATTCGACAACCGGGGCCATGTACTGCCCGGTTCCTTCGTCGAAATCTACCTGATCTGCGCCCCGATGTCCGACGTATTGACCATTCCGGTTTCGGCCCTGACCGAAGATCAGGGGAACTATTTTGTTTACGTACAACTGGACGAAGAAGGATACCGTCGTCAACAAGTCACCCTGGGGGTTAATGACGGAGAAAATGTCCAAATTCTTTCCGGTCTGAAAGTCGGCGACAAGGTCGTCAGTCAGGGAGCGACGCTGGTTAAAATGGCCTCCTTCTCCGGGGCGATTCCCCACGGTCACACCCACTAATCCGTCGTCGCCATGCTGAACAAAATCATCAACTACTCATTACACAACCGACTGTTGGTAATGATCATGGCGGCTCTGGTGACCGGTGTCGGTCTCTACACCGCCAACCGCATGGAAGTCGACGTCTTTCCGGACCTGAACGCCCCGACAGTAGTAGTCATGACCGAAGCCCTCGGAATGGCTCCCGAAGAGGTGGAACGGACCGTCACCTTCCCAATCGAAACGGCCGTCAACGGAGCGACCGACGTTCGGCGCGTCCGTTCGAGTTCAACCACCGGATTTTCGATCGTCTGGGTGGAATTCGATTGGGGCACCGACATCTACCGGGCCCGGCAAATCGTATCCGAAAAACTGAGCACCCTGGGCGAAACCCTGCCCGACAACGTCGGAACCCCCGTTCTGGGTCCCCAGTCCTCCATTCTGGGTGAACTGATGATCGTGGGACTGACCGCCGATACCACCTCGATGCAGGAGTTGCGGACACTGGCCGACTGGACCCTGCGTCCCCGTCTGCTTTCCACCGGTGGGGTGGCCCAGGTTACCGTCATCGGAGGTGACATCAAAGAGTATCAGATTCTGCTCGACCCGCAACGCATGAAACACTATGGGGTATCGGTCGATGAGGTGCTGGCCGTCGTACAGAACATGAGTCGGAACGCCAACGGTGGGGTCTTGAACCAATACGGCAACGAATACCTCATCCGAGGGATGCTTTCCACCACCTCGACCTCGGAAATGGCCAAGGCTGTCGTAAAAACCGTCGACAACAATCCCGTCCTGCTGGAACACATCGCCGATGTACGGATCGGAGGCAAAACGCCCAAAGTGGGGGTAGCCTCGGAAAAGGGGAAAGCGGCCGTTTTCCTGACCATCACCAAGCAGCCGAATACCAACTCGTTGGAATTGACCGAAAAGTTGGACGCAGCCATCGCTGAAATGCAGGCCCAACTGCCCGAAGACATTCATATCTCGACCGATGCGTTTCGGCAGGCCCGTTTTATCGACAACTCGATCGACAACATCCAGAAAGCCCTGCTCGAAGGGGCCGTATTCGTCGTCATCGTGCTGTTCTTCTTCCTGATGAACGCCCGCACGACGCTGATCTCGCTGATTGCCCTGCCGCTCTCGCTGCTGGTTGCCATTCTGGCGCTCGAAGCCCTGGGGCTGACCATCAATACCATGAGTCTGGGAGGAATGGCCATCGCCATCGGATCGCTGGTGGATGACGCCATCATCGATGTCGAAAACGTATTCAAACGCTTGCGGGAAAACTTCCGCCGCCCTAAAGACGAACGTCTGCCGACCCTGAAAGTCGTGTACGAAGCCTCGACGGAGATCCGCAGCTCGATCGTCAACGCGACCTTCATCACCATCGTGGCGTTCATTCCACTGTTTTTCCTGAGCGGCATGGAAGGCCGCATGCTCCGTCCGCTGGGAATTTCGTTCATCGTAGCGCTGTTCGCCTCCATGATCGTCGCCGTCACGCTGACTCCCGTTCTGTGCAGCTACCTGCTGACCGGAGAACGCACCTTGCACCACAGCGAAAAGGAACCTTTCCTCTCCCGCTGGCTCAAAAGCATATATGAACCGGCCTTGGAATGGGTTCTGCGACATAAACGACTCGTACTGGGAGGCACCCTCGCGCTATTTATCGTCTCGCTGTTCATCTTTACCGGGTTGGGACGCAGTTTCTTACCGGCCTTCAACGAAGGCTCGCTGACGATCAACGTCGCCACCATGCCGGGCGTTACGCTCGAAGAGTCGAACCACATCGGACAAAGCGCCGAACGTATCCTGATGTCCATTCCCGAAATCCAAACCGTCGCCCGCAAAACCGGACGCGCCGAACTGGACGAACATGCCCTGGGCGTGAATGTCTCCGAAATCGAGGCTCCGTTCTTGCTCAAGGAACGTTCCCGCAGTGAATTTATGGCCGATGTCCGTCGCAAACTGAGTGTCCTGCCGGGCGTCAACATCGAAATAGGACAACCCATTTCGCACCGCATCGACGCCATGCTTTCGGGCACCCAGGCCAACATCGCCATCAAACTCTTCGGTACCGACCTGAACCGCATGTTCAGCCTCGGCACCCAAATCCGCAACGCCATCGCCGACGTGGAAGGCATTGCCGACCTGAACGTAGAACAACAGATCGAACGTCCCCAACTGCAGATCCGACCCCGACGCGAGATGCTGGCTCGTTACGGCATCACGTTGCCTCAGTTCTCCGATTTCGTCGAAGTGGCTCTGGCCGGCCGGGTAGTTTCGCAAGTATACGATCAGGGCCGTTCGTTCGACGTCACCGTCAAGGTGAACGACTCCGACCGCGACCGCATGGAATCGATCGGCAATCTCTGCATCGAAGGCGCCTATGGAAAAGTTCCGCTGAATTACGTGGCGGAGATCGTTTCCAGCTCGGGCCCCAACACCATCAGTCGTGAAAACGCCCAGCGCAAAATCGTCATTTCGGCCAATGTTTCGGATCGCGACCTGCGGGGCGTGGTCAACGACATCCAGCGCATTATCGACGAACAGATCGTCCTGCCCGAAAACTACCACATCGAGTACGGCGGTCAGTTCGAAAGCGAAGCCAATGCCTCCCGCATCCTGTTGCTTTGCTCGATCGTCTCGCTGCTGATTATCTATCTGCTGTTGTTCCAGGAGTTCCGCAGCCTGACCGTTGCCGGAGTCATCATGCTCAACCTGCCGCTGGCGCTGATCGGGGGTGTACTGAGTCTGTGGATCACCTCGGGCGAATTGAGCATCCCGGCCATCATCGGATTCATATCGTTGTTCGGGATTGCCACCCGCAACGGGATTCTGCTCATCTCGCACTACAATCATCTCCGCACGGAAGGCCTCTCGTTGCACGATAGCGTCATCCGAGGTTCGCTCGACCGTCTGAACCCCATTCTGATGACAGCCCTGACGTCTGCCCTGGCCCTGATTCCGCTGGCGCTGGGCGGAGACCTGCCGGGCAATGAAATCCAAAGTCCGTTGGCGAAAGTGATTTTGGGTGGTCTGCTCAGTTCGACGCTGCTCAACGGATTCATCATCCCGATCGTCTACCTGATTGTCAACCGTAAAACCGAAACTGCATGAAACGTTTGATATTCCTTCTGGTCTGCGCACTCCCCGGATGGGGTACGCTCACCGCCCAAAATACCATCGAAGAGGTTCTCTCCCGAGTCGAACAGGCCTCCATCGCCATGGAAGCCCAACGCAAACTGACCGAAGCCCAAAAGCTGGAAGCCAAAACCGGCAATTACCTGACCAATCCTTCGGTCGGTTATGAAAGCATGTGGGGCAGCGGTGAAAATCGCGGGAATGCCGGGGAACTGTCGGTCGTACAGGCTTTCGATTTCCCGAGTGCCTATGGCAACCGGAACAAGATCGCCCGGCTCAAAGGCCAAATGTACGAACAGCAGGGAGCGGCTTTCCGTCGACAGATTTTATTGGATGCCAAAATGGCGTGTCTGCAGATCATTTACCTCAGGCAACAGGAGAGCTTGCTCCAGGAACGGCTCGCCAATGCGGAGAAACTCGCTCAGGTATATCAACAAAAACTCGAGGCTGGAGATGCCAATATCATTGCCATCAATAAAATCAACATCGAAAAGTTGAATGCGCAGACGGCCTTGAGTCTGAATGGAACGGCGCTGAAGAGTCAGCTCGAACAACTGTCGAATCTGGTCGGAGGCGAACGCATCGAATTCGAAAGCCAGGTTTATCCTCCCGAAACGGCCCTGCCGTCTCTTTCCGAAATCGAAAGCCGTTACCTGAACGATGACCCCAATCTGCTGGCTCTGGAACAGGCTTACAGCATCGACCAACGGAGCATTGCCCTGAATCGGTCGCTCTCCCTGCCGCAATTCGAAGTGGGGTATCGCCAGAATTTCGGCATGGAAGGGAAAGCCAAAGGGTTTCTGGTCGGCATCTCCGTTCCGTTGTTCGAAAACAAAAACAAGGTCAAAGCCGCCAAGGCCCGCAGCTTCTTCTCGCAAGCCCAACTGCAAAGCTCCAAACTCAATCTCAAAACCGAACTCGCCCAACTGTACGAACAGGCCCAAACCCTGCAACGGTCGGGCAATGAACTGCGGTCGCTGTTGAGCCAGCAAAACAACCTGGAGATTCTGCAAAAAGCGCTCGAAGCCGGACAGATCGATATTATCGAATACTTTACCGAAGTCAATATTCTGTTTGAGAGCCGGGCGCAACTCCTGACGATCGAACGGGACTATCGCCTGGCCACCGCCCAGTTGTTCCGCTATACCTTGTAACCGGACGAGATCGAATAGGTCGTGGGGGTAGAATCGGCACCCGCATCAGCTACCCCAAACAAACCACGCTGCCGGTGAAGTGACCATACCAACCCGTCGTACAGCATCCTTTCGATCGACGGCACGTTTTTCCAAAAAAGAGGCGCATTCCCATCGTGGAATGCGCCTCTTTTTTTCGTGCAACCAGTTATCCGTTCTGGACGGACGATGACTGTTGCGCGGCATAGTCCTGAGCGGCTTTCATCACCCGTAACAGGTTTCCGCTCCATATTTTAGCAATGTCCTCTTCGGAATAGCCTCGGCGCAAAAGTTCTACGGTAATATTTTTCAGCTGCGCCGCATTTTTGCAATCCGAAAGCTGACCGCCTCCGTCGAAATCGGTACCGATCCCCACATGGTCGATTCCCACCAGGCGAACTACATGATCGATGTGATCGACCGCTTCGGACACCGAAGCCAGATTGGGCGGATACGTCTCATAAATCTTCTGGATATCGGCCCGCTGCTGACGCTGCTGTTCGGGAGTCAAAGTTCCCAAGGCCGCATACTGTTCGCGCATGGCTTGCATGGCCGAATCCAATTGCGGATTGGGAATGTCCGGGCGCACATAACTGCTCAAAATACACAACTGCATGACCCCGCCTTTTCGGGCCATCGCCACCAGCAGGCTGTCGCTCATGTTGCGCGGATTCTGACACACCTCCCAGGCACACGAGTGCGAAGCCACGACCGGAACGGCACTCAACTCGATCGCATCAAACGCCGACGCCTCACTCACATGAGAAATATCGACCATCATCCCGAGGCGGTTCATCCGTTCGACTACCTGACGACCGAAATCCGAAAGTCCTCCATGCTCTTCGATCGTATCGTTGGCCGAGTCGCAGATATCGTTATTGCGGGTATGACACAAGGTCATATAACGTACCCCCAAATCATAGAAGCGATCCAAGATTTCCAGATTACGTCCGATTGCATAACCGTTTTCCACGCCAATATACATGGCTCTTTTGCCTTCCTGTTTGATTTTCAAACCGTCTTCCGGGGTCGTGGCCAGCGTGAACTGATCCGGATGTTCGGCCGCCATACGGCGAATATCTTCGATAATGGAGAGGGTGCGTTGCGTAGCCGCTTCCAGGGCTGCCGAATCACGCGCTCCCTGACGAATATAAGCCGCAAAAAAAGCGCCGTCGAGTCCGCCGGCTACCATCTTCGGATAATCCACACATACGCCCGGATTGTCCTGCATGATATCGAACTCCGGCAAACGAAATCGCAAAGGCGTATCGTTGTGCGAATCCAAGGTCAACATACGGGTATGTAAAGCCTCGGCCCGTTCTTCGAGGGTCTGCTCCCGGCAGGAAACCAGAAGCGACAGGGCCAATAAAGCCCCGAAACAGATTTTTGAATTCATAGAAGGGTTAAGTTTGGGGGGGGGTTAAAAATATAAAAATCCAACCGAAAACCAAGACGGATGTTAACCTTTTGTCGATAAATTTCACACTACACCAGCGACTTTCTGTTTTTTTATCAGGAATAAAAACGTATTTTAGTCTCGAAAACAGGCCAACTTCCCAAAAGTTTTAAAATTTATAATTTTGTATATATTTATACAAATAAAATAAAATTTTAACACATACTGGGAATCCGAGCTTTTATGACCTATCTTTGTCCCTGTCCGAAAGAGTCTGTATTCTTCCAGAAGAAGAGTCGATCGGGTTGATAAATAGATACGTCGCAAACAAGAAGAAAGCGTAGAAGATGAAAATTGTAGGAGAACCGAAAGCCTTTTTAAGCCAGGAAGCCCGCCAATTACTCAATCTGTATGAGTCGCTGGGAGAGAGAGCCGAGATCCTGTTGCCTCGTCACATTTTCGACAACCTGACCAGTTTTGTGTCCCTCTGCATGGAGGAACCCGACGATCCCGCCAAACAGCAGGCCGAAATCAATCGTTACCTGCTCAAATTCCGCGAGGACATTCCGGGGTACACCCATGTGTCGCTGATGCTCGTCCCGCACAACAACTCCAAAGCCTTCGAGCTGAGCAGCAAACGAGGCGAATTCACCCATAAGATCAATGCCCTGCTCGATACGGACGGCACCGGTCCCGAAGTTAAAAACATCCTGCGCAATATCCGCGACAGTCACGACCTGTCGGTAGGAACACCGCCCATCAACAGTTCGCATATCGATTTCATGTCCCAAGTGCAGTTGGGCGGCCATGTTCGTGATCTGAGAAAATACCGGGATGTCATCGGGGTGACGGGCGATATCAACGAAGCCCACTGGAACTACCTGATGGACACCCTCGAACAGATGATCAGCCAAAGCACCCACTACACCACGCAGGCCGAAAAGAAAGACTTCCTGCATCGTACGCAGTGGGCGGTGAATTTCAAAGGGATGAACGGCATGATCCGCACCGTGGTGTCGGGCAATGCCGACAAGGCGGTCTCGTTGCTTCGGGGCGATGTCTTCAACAAGGATTGCGTGGTGGTGATGGAAAGTCCCTCGCCCGAAGTGTTGTACGAAAAGATGACGACCGACACCACTTCGGTATTCGTCGTCAAGGTAAAGCACGCCCGTATCAACCACTACGCAGGCGAAAAATGGTTCCCGCTGTTGACCCGTCTGGTGATCGTGGACGACTCCAAGGAGTCGCGCAGTTCGAACACCTCGCTGGTTTTCTGTTTCCACAACGGCATCATCAACACCCTGAACATCGTTCACACAAAAAAACTGGGTTCCCCGGCCAATACGCAGCTCAACCTGCGGTTGATCCTCGAAAACGTCAACCTGAAATACCTGATCGAATTCCGCGAAAAGATCGAAGCCCAGATCGCCGAATACACCCGCGAACTGAACATTCTGCTCAAGGAACAGACCGGGGAGACGGACGACGTGGAAAAACGCATCACGCTGTTCAAGCTCGACGCTTTTTCACGTCAGGTGGTTCAGGACAAATATTCGCTGGAGAAACTGCGCGACTTCATCTTCTTCCTGGAAAACTGCCACAAGCAGGACAACAAGAAAATCCAGACCCAGGAGCTGATCGACGAGTTCGAAAGCCGCATGAAACAATACTTCTACGCCGGCAACAAACTCATCGACGTAATCACCATCCTGGAGGGTGGGGGACGCCACCAGATCAAAACCTTCGGCGATTACCTGCGCAGCAAAACCTTCAACAACCTGGGTAGCCGGATTCGCTATGCCTGTCGGTTGATTCTGGACATCATTCCCAGCTGTTACGAACGGACCCTGCACAACCATTTCCACAAGAATTTCGGCATCAATCTCTTTTTGGAAAAGTATCAGGAATACCTGACCAAAACCATCAAGGATGCCGACAACAAAGGCCGTTACGAAAAATTCCTGATCGATCTGGGAATTCGGGACAAATACTTCGCCCTGAGCGAAGAGGACCAGAACATCGTCAAGAATTTCCTGTCGGCGCTGGGTAATTTAGATCAGACCTCGGTGTCGGACTCGGTCCAGATGATCATCCGCGACCTGCTCTTCAACCCGAACGGGCGGCCGAAACCTTATATCATCTACAACGCGGTACAGGCCTGGGAATACAAAGACCTGCTGCCGGACGACTGTTTCGACATCAATCCTTTCGACATCGAAATCGAAAACGACGAGAAAGGACGACTGGCTTATGACCGTCTGATCGACAAGTTGCAGCGGATCAAATCGACACTGGCGTTGTTCGACGACAGCGGCAGTCTGTGGGATCTGTTCTGCGAGAACACGACCATCATCATCAACGACCCCAACAACCCGACCGGATACAGCGACTTCAACACCGAAGCGATCAATAATTTCCTGCGCTTCCTGAACAGTTGCAAGATCACCCTGTTCCTGGACGAAGCCTATGCCGAAAGCGTCAAGATCGAAGATCGAGAGATGCCCAAATGGCGGACGATTTCGCGTTACATCATGAACAACATCAACGCCCAGTCGCGCATCAAGGCCATCTCGTCGCTCTCGACCACGAAAAACCTGGCGGCCACGGGAGAACGCCTGGGGGCCGTTGCCCTGACGCCTCAGGCCTCCGATTTCGCCAAATACGCCCGCAGCTGCAACAGTGCCGAACACGGCAACAACAATTCGTTGCTGATGCTCAACAACACGCTGGAAACAGCTCAGGTAGCCAAAAGCATCAAAGACCAGATCGAAGCCGAGTTGCCGAAAAACGCTTCGCGCTCGAAGATCAAAAAGGCCATCATTAAATTCATCGTCAACCAGATCGACAAGACGAAACAGAATAACGAAATCAGCAAAACCAACCGCCAGTTGCACAAAACGGCCGGATTCGAAGGTTCTCCGCTATATCTTTTCCTGCTGGACGAACTGGTCGCCCTCGACAAACTGGATGTTTTGGGATTGCCGGACGACTTCAAATACCACGATGAACCGTTCTTCATCTATTACCAACAACGACTGGTCGAAAATCTGAACCGCTTCCGGGTCAACAAGAATTTCCGTAAGGAATCGCTCACCCGTCAAAAAATGGCTCAGGGGATTGCCAAACGTCTGTTGGAAGAGGCTCCCGAGGGCACTCAACTGGATTACATCCAGTCGGACGGTTCCTACCTGTTCAACTTCCGGATTACCGGTCCCTATGCCTATCCCGATCTGTTGCTGTTCTGTCGGGCCCTGGCCAAAAACAAAGGCGTCGCCACGGTACCGTACCCCACGGGGCTGATCCGCTTCTCTCTGGGTGGATACATCAATGCCTCGCCTCAGGGGATGAAGGTATTTGCCGCCGAAATCGAGGATGCTTTTTCGATTCTGATCAAATACTGGACCCGGTTCGCGACCCTTCGAGCCGATGAAGCCAACAAGGAGAAAGAGAGTAGCGAGCTGCTCGCTCAGGTATTCTATTACCCTAAGGACCAGGACTTTATCAACGCCGTTATCGAAGACTACGCTCTCTCGGCCCGGTACAAAAAAGACAAAGCCCCGTCGTTGCAGATCCGCGACGTCCGCTCGCTTTACCACACCTCTCCCGAAAAGAGCGGTGTAACGATCACCACCATCGGACGTTCGGCCAATTCGGTTATCGAATTGCACGGCGATCTGATCGGTTCGTGCAAGGACGTCTTCGAGTTTGTCAAGAGTTCGGCCTTCACCAAGGTGTACGAAAACCTGTTGGCCCAGGTCTATCGCAAGATTCCGGCCCTGGCCGACCTGGACTTCAATAAAGTCAGTTCGAAATACAGCAAAGCGGTCATTCTCAAATACATCACCAACAAGCGGACGTTCCAGCCCAATCACCACGTACTGGATAATCCCGAAGAAAAGAACGTGATGCGGGAAATCCTGATCGAGATGGAGAACCTGCTCTTCTCGGACAGCAAGATGAAAATCCTGGCCATCAACGCCACGGGAGACCCCGAACTGGACAAGGCCAAACTGGAGGGACTGAACTCCATTCTCAAGAAACATATCCGCGAAATCCTGTTGCACTTCAACCTGCCGTTCGAAAAAGAGAGTCTGGAACCCAGCCGCCGCGAGATCATTCACGTGGCCGGAGAGTGCTTCGAAGAGATCACGGGCATCAAACTGACCGATCTGAATCTCAATATCTGGATCGACGAATTCATGCGCAACCTGCGCGAAATTCCCGAATTCCGCTCGTTGGAAATCTTCTCGCGTCGCAGCATCGGATACATTGAAGAGATGATCTATCAGGGCGTAGACAACGCCCCCGAGGTAGCGGACAAGATTCTCTACCTGTACCTGCTCAACAACGATAATTCGTTCTACAAACAGGTTTGCAACAAACTGAAATACTTCAGCCAACGCATCGAAAGTTGTGACGATGGCGAATTGAGACTGTTCGCCGAAGAATTCGTATCGAGTCTGCTTCCCATGGAGTTGCGAGAACTGAGCAACTATATCATGCGCAAGAAGGACATTAAAATCGCCGAAAGCGAAATCTATTCGGTCAGCCGCCGGGTCGTGCGTTTCTACATCAGCATGATCAAGCGTACCCGGGGAACGGATTATTACAACCGTTACGCCCACACCATGGTACGCATCGTGGAAACGGCCTTCAAAAAGCAGAATTCCAGCGTCAACGAAATGGTGCAGCACGGCATTTCGCTTTACAAGGGCTTCGAGATGGAGAACAAGACCCTGGAAACGTTCGACAAAGGCCGTATCAGCTGGATCAACGAGCTGATGTCCAAATGCGGAGTCATCTCCTCGGAACAGCCCGTTCAGGTTCATACCCGCATCGTCACCGACGCCAAGAAACGCGAATACCCGTTCCACAAAATCGACCGGCTCGACAGTCGTAAACCGGATGGAGAAATCCCCTCGGACTACCCGGCCGAATATATCCGCTATATCGATACCCGACCGGCTTCATCGTTCTTTATGGACCGGCTGGCGCGTTTCGTCGAAAACATGGACTCGGACGACTATCGCTGCAAAGTAGTGAAACACGGGATTGTCAAAGAGTTGGTTATTTTCCAGAAAGGGTACATGAAATACCTGACCGACAACTACCGACTCAACTACACCGAAGATATCAGTCTGAAGGACATTCGCAATTTCGTTCCGGACGTAATTTCACTGCTGGGAGCTCCCGAAAAGCTGATTTCGTTCCCGCAGATCGGTTATTTCGACATTAAAGGTCCTTCGGGCAACATCAAGACGATCGTTACGCCGCTCAAATCCGAAGCCGACTATTTCGGCGACGTCAAGAAACCGCGTCTGACGGTCATCAACGAAAAAGTGAAAGAAATCGGAGGGATTCCGCGTCACGGATCGTTGTTCATGGTCGAAGAGAACGACGGAAGTGTGTTCGTGATCGAAATCAACGGCGACAGCGGGGTAGGTAAGAGCGAAATGATCGCCGCCTTTGTTCTCAAATGGCTACGCAACAACCTCGAAGGGATCCGGTCGGTAAAAATGATCGCCGGAGACATGTTCCACGAATTCCAGGATGCCGACGGCAACCTCTACGGCATCGGCACCGAAGTAGGAGACTTCTCCCGCACTACGGACTTCGACCCGGATTATATCAAATACTACAAGTACCTGTTCGAAAGCAGTGCAGACAGCAACGTGGACGACCTCAATTCACGCAGTACGGTCAGCGGCATGTGCGATATCACCATGCCGTACAAGGTGGACATCATGCTTTCGGCCAGCAACTACGCCAAAGACGAAGGAGGCATTACCCGGGTGGATAATCCCGAAAACTTCCTGCTGTACATCGACGCCCACGGCGAACGCAAGGAAAAGGCCACCAGTCAGGACGGTCCCAATTTCCACCGGACGCTCAAACGCTATACGGCCGACAAAAACATCGTGGAAGTAATCTCCAAACACGGCAACTACCTGGACGAAATTCTCGACTGGGACTATTCCCCCGTCGAAAAGCAATACTACCTGGCCTCATCATTCAAGTTGATGGACAAGGTGGATATTCCCGAAGTGGTTCGCATGATTTTCGTGGGCCACAGTTTCACCCGCGAAGGCATCCGTTATCGGATCGACAGCGTCGATTTCGACATGATCCAAAACCGATTCATCGCGTCTGTAAGCTACACGCAGGACGAAGAACCCGGTTATGCCGAAATGAAAATCGACCGCAAGATGTTCAGTGCCATTTTCGATGCGCTGGCCAGCACGCCGGGCGGTCAGCCCTTCATTGCTGAAGAGGGACAAATGGAATGCATCCAGAATCTGATCACCTGTCTGCGGGGTGGAAAAGACGGCAAGGGGAAAGCCCGTCTGATCCAATGCGGGGTACTGTCGACCGAAATCGGCAAGAAGGGCCGTGAGATCACCGGCCCTCAGAAAGCCGCCGCCGCCCTCAAACAACTGATCCAGGAGGTTCGGGTCAATAAACCGGAGATCAATGCCGGCAAGATCAAGGTCAAGGAACTGATCAACGACAAGTATCGCCACATTTTCGGTGGAGAGATGAACAGTTCGGAGATCTGGCGCTACAACTTCTACCTGTATCAGTTGGATATCATGCGCAAAGCCGATCTGCGTCGGATGGACAACCGAAACAAGAAAGTGGATATCACCAATCTGGTGGATTTTCACCCTTCGGATCGCAAACAGGAATTCAGTCCGCTGTTGGTGACCCCGAATCTCAACATCGAGTTAACAAGTTTCAGCGAAACCTACGACGAGCTGATGAGCTTTCCGAACTATCCGGAATTTGCCGAAGAGTTCGCCGCCAAACTCGACCTGCTCTACCTGGCCGAAGGATACAGCGAAGAGACCAATATCAATAACATGATCGTTCAGTTACTGATGCTCGAAGGATACATCAACAGCGACGATTTGGCCCGGGGCAGCGTCATCGAGAAAGTGAATCGGGAAACCATCGCCGCCGCCAAATACGCCGTCGTACAATACCTGAATCATCGGAAAGCCGTGGCCGCTCCAAGCGATTCACCCAAAGCCACCGCTCCTTCCGAATCGGCCGTAAAACCGACGGTACAGTAACCGTCGCTGAATCGAGAAACGAATGGCCCGGGATAAAAAATCCCGGGCCATTCGTTTCTCGGTCCCATTCACTCTGGCACCCCGTATCTGTCGAGAGTCGGAAAGAGAACTTCCGATCGAGTCGTATTGCCTGAGCGAGAACCGGACTGTAAGCGAGAACCGGAAGAGGAGATATAATCCTCTTCCGGCTCTACCTGCAAAACAACCCTGTTGAAACTATAAATATAACTAACTATCAACGGCTCACGAGCCGCCCATTTACTACAAAGTCCCGGATGGTAACGTAAAGATTCCCGAATCCTGTCGCGGTATGCCCTGATAATCCGTCCACTCAACACAGACCGTAATTTGCTGCTTTCCTTCGGGCACCAATTCCGACAAGTCGAATGAAACCCGCTGAGACGCTGCCAAGGAGGTCGGATCACCGTAAGCATTGTGACGCAAGGTCAAGTACACCGTCTGATCATCGGAACGTTGTTCGTCGACCACCAAATTGATAAAATGAGCCAACGACGGATCTTTACGCAACACCTCAATATTGGCATTCAGGTATTTACCTCCAAAGTTCATGGCACGAACATTGACAGGATCGTTTCCGAGTTCCGCTATTTGCTCAGAAGTCAACTGTGAAAGATAAACGGGACTTTTAGTCAAAATATTATATAGAAAATTCAATCGGACATTATAACCTGTTTCGACTCGATCCAGAATGGTATAATTCGCCATCACTCGTTGTCCGTCCTGCACTTCCATTCCGGAGGAAGCGTTCTCCACAACATAAAGCGTAGCTCCCTCATCGATGACGATATGATAGGAGTCTGCATTTCCTACAATATTTCCATAAGAAACCCCGATATAATATGAATCGCGGTCTTTATTACAAGCCGTCAGGAGCAACAACGCTCCCATCATCACACCCAGCGCATAGCGCGAAATTCCCTTCCACATTTTCTTGTTGTTCTGTATTGGATTTATTAAAAAGATGCACAAAGTCTGCAAGACGTTGCATCCATAACACGAAATAACTCGAAAAAACAGAAAAATACCGATTAGAATTTCACCCGGAAGCCCAAACGGACGTTGAAACTCCACGGATTTTCGGTACGGTAAGTAATCGGCTGGCGATCGTTGGCAAAATAATAGCTGGCTCCGGGTTCAAGATAGACGCCGAAACGATCGATCATGTAATAAGTGACCCCGCCGCCCAACGTCGTCGACCAGAGCAATCCTTTGGGATGCAGATCTTCATAGCTGGTCGATTGGGCGTCCCCTTCGAAATACATCCGGATACGCTGCTGGCCCGACAAGCCGACTTCAGCCATGAATCCACCGGTCAAATACACATCCCAACGATGGTTGTTGAAAAGCGAATAACTGGCATACAGCGGGATCCCCAAATAATGAACCTGCTGACGGGCTTTATACAGAAAACTTTTCGATTCCAACTCTCCGGTCGACTCCAGGTAAGAATAGACCAGTCCGGTTTCCAATGCCCAACGGTCATTGAAATGCTTTTTAACGCCCAAACCCACTGAAATCGGGAAATGATGTTTAAACTTCATTCCCGACAAGCTATTGGACATATTGTTCAGATAATCGGCATTCACCATCGAGGCAAGCAAGATCTTCGGCGTATCGAATCGACCGCTGTTCTTGCTGTTATCCGAAGCCGCAAACGTATTGGTGAAAGCTGACAACTGCCAAGTTTTCCGCTGTCTGCGTTCCGTATAGCGATCCCAGTCGAACCCGCCTCCCAGAGCAGAAGATACGGAAGAAGAGCGATCGGCACGAGTTCTCGCCGTATGGTTCCGTTCATTGGGTGTCGGAGACTCCATCGAGAAGGGACGTACGATCAGTTCATCGGCCAACAAAGATTCCGAAGCCAATTTAATATCGAAATCCTCGATCAGGGAGGGTTGATTCTGAGTATTATGCAATGGATTACGTTGGGGAGTGGTTACGACGCTGACGCTGGCAGCCGACTTGAACAGATTCCCCAAGGCCGAACGAATTTCCTGATTGGAGACCTGCAACGATTCTACCGGAATGGCTTGTTCGATGCCGGGCAGTGTCATATCCAGCGAATCTTCCGGCAGATGAATATCGGCAAGCCGTTCGGGGGTATCGGTTTCGAAATGATACAGACCGAGTCCCAACAGAATAGCGATCAAAGCCGCAGCCGCATAAGCTACCCAGCGGCGATGAGGCATACGAGGCCGAGGAGGCACGCCTTGGGCATTTTCCACCAAGGTCATCCGCCTCTGCATCTCATGCCAAGCCGGAACCGGGCGGTCCGACTTCAGATCGTACAACTTATCGTGTAATATTTTTTCAAATTTGTCGCTCATTGCAAACTCAATACCCCCCTTGCTTTTTCAACATTCTTTGCAGATAAAGCTTGGCCCGCGCATATTGGGATCGAGAAGTTCCTTCGTTAATCTCCAACATCTCGGCAATTTCTTTGTGAGAATAACCTTCTATCGCAAACAGATTCAGGACGACTCGGTAACCCTCCGGCATAGCTTCGATGCAACGCATCAATTCACGTGCCTCCATTTTTTCCAGGGCCGACACCGTATCGGCTTCCAACTGGCCGACCAGATCATCCATCGGAACCGTATTTTGCCAACTTTTTTGTTTACGAATATGTCCCAGAGCCGTATTGACGAAAATACGTCGCATCCAACCTTCGAAAGAGCCTTCTCCGCGGAAATCCCCGATCTTGGAAAAAACCGTAATGAAACCGTCGTGCATCAAATCCTGGGCTACCTCCCCATCCGACACATAACGCAGACATATCCCCAACATTTTGGGGGCATAGGTTTCATATAGTTTTTGCTGGGCTGTGCGGTCATGTTGGCAACACCGTTTAATCAGCTGTTTCTCAGTCACACATATCGGGAATTACTCCATCTACACTTTTATAGATGAACGGGGTTGAGTTTTCGTTGCATTTGAAACGTTCTTTTTCGTCAAATTATTTCATTCGCGCTCCATTTTATTCATAAAACAACACTTGGCAAAACAAAGATACACAAATTTGTGAATCATAAAAAATTGACTGATCTTTGCAGACAGAACAAACGCAAAAAAAACATGATCGTACGGGCCTCTGCCGCCATTTCGCTGGACGGATACATCAACGACCTCTCCTCTCAACGACTGATTCTGTCATCCCCCGAAGACTGGGCCGAAGTCAAAGCGGCCCGGGCGGCCTGCGATGCCATTTTGGTCGGAGCCGAAACCATCCGACAGGACGATCCGGCATTAGTCACCCGACAGGAAACCTTGAGGGCTCAGCGATTGGCCGCCGGACAAGCGCCCGATCCCATCAAGGTGACCCTGAGTCGCAGCGGAAAGCTCGACCCGCAAGCCCGCTTTTTCACCGAAGGGGCAGGGGAGAAGATCGTATTTCTGAGCGAAGAGGCCCCAGAGAAAGCCGTCTCCGCCCTTCAAAAGGTCGCTACCGTATTCCGGATGGCAGACACCGAACTTACCCCTTCCCACATTCTGAACCGGCTCGAAAACCACGGCGTCCGCAGCCTGTTCATCGAAGGAGGCACACGGGTATTGACGGAATTTTTAAGTCAGGATGCCGTTGATTATCTGCGCATCGCCATTGCCCCTTTTTTCGTAGGCGAGGCTTCTGCGCCCCGTTTGGTAGGCGAAGCCCGGTTCCCTTTTCATAAAGGACGTCGCATGCATTTATTGCGCAGCGGTCGGGCCGGAGACATGGCGGTTCTGGAATATGCCCTGCGATACGATGCTGAAGATTATGCCCGACTGGAAGAGGCGATCGCTCTGGCCGAAAATTGTCCTTGCAGCGAAACCGCTTACAGCGTCGGAGCCCTTTTGATAACAGCCGACGGACACCGTTTCACGGGATACAGCCGCGAAACCGCGCCGAACAACCATGCAGAAGAAGAAGCGATTCTAAAAGCCGAACAAGAAGGCTGTTCTTTAGAAGGGGCGACCATCTACTCCTCGATGGAGCCCTGTTCGACCCGCAAATCCAAACCCTTGTCATGCAGTGCCCTGATTTGTCGACACCGCATGCGCAGGGTCGTATTCGCCGCCTACGAACCGATCCATTTCGTTCATTGCTGCGGGGAACGCATGCTCAAAGAAGCCGGCATCGACGTAGCGGTTATCGAGTCACTCTCCTCCCGAGCTCTGGCCGTCAACCGACACATTCTCCATCCTGTCGGAGACGATGCCACCGAACCGAACCGGTAACAAGGACACAACATTTTTCACGGAAGCAGAACCCGGTTGATTTCAGGCCTTTTCATCCGAAGAGACCTGAGGCAATATGATTTCACCTTCCTGCGCCTCTTCCCGTTCGATACGGTGCATCAACAGACGGATCCCGACACAAGCCAACACGAGATAGACCCCGGTCAGAATCCACAACGTCATCCAGGGAACACCGACCTCCACAAGGCTGGAGCCCATACTCTGCAACCGGATAAAACCGTCTACGGCACTACTGCTCGGAATTGCTTTCCCAAAGGCAAACAACCATTCCGGCATGGACTCCCGAGGGATGGAAGCGCCGCTGAGCATCAGGAAAGGAATCGAGGCGAACAGCAGGAACAACAGCGAATTTTCCCGATGTCGGAAAACGGTCGATAAAGCGATTCCCATAAAAATGCAAGAGAGCAGATAAGGCAACAGGAAAAGGACGACCTGCATGAAGCTGGCATGCATCGGATATCCGAACACTTTGTAGTGGAAGCCCAATACATACAGCAACGTCACGGTGTAGATCGACAGGTACACCACCGATTTCCCCAACACCAGCGGTAAAACCGACAAGCGCTTTTCTCCTTTCGGGATTAACGAGCGATACAAGCCCCGTTCCCGCCAGGTTCCTCCGATCAGGCCGATACCCACCAACAGAGTCTGTTGGATAATCACCATCAGGATCGCCGGCATAATAAACGTCGCATACCCGCCGTAAGGATTATAGAGGTTTTCGATTTTCGACCCAACCGGATCGCTCAGCGTTTCGGCCTGTTTGGAGGGGACGCCTTTGGAGACAAGTCGCAGCCATTCGATATTGGCACCCTTGGTCAGAACGCTTTTGGAGATATCGAAAAACACCTGACGATACATCAGAAAATAACTGGCATCGGCATATACGGCCAAATTGACTTTTTCTCCCCGCAGAACTTTCTTTTCATAGTCACCCGGGATCACGACAATTCCGTTGATTTTCCGGGCCATGAACATCTCCTTGGCATCGATCATACTGGTCGGTTTGTAGGCGACCCACAGATTGGGTGTCGCATCCATGGCACGACACAACGATCGGCTGGAAGGAGTATTGCTGTGGTCGATCACCGCAATGGGGATTTCACGCAACACCTGAGGTCCGTAGGCCAACGAATAGGCCAACGAATAGATGAAGATAGCCCCGATAATAATCAGAATGGCTCCCGGATCATGGAAAATGAAACGGTACTCGTGTTTAAGGGTATCGACAAATTCCCGGTATTTGATTTTGAAACGCTCCGTTTTCATAACTACAACCTCCCCCAGTATTTTTCCTGCGTACAAACCTTGTGCAGACGAGGCAGAATAGCCAGTCCGGGCAGCAGGAACAAGATGATATAACCCAGATAAGCGGTCGAGTTAGCGACCGGGGCGCCCCGCATGGCCTGATCGATGAATATTTCCATATAAAAGGTCAACGGGAAGATATACCCGATCCATTGCATGGGAGGGATCATCGCCATAAACGGGAAGGTCAATCCGGAAAAGGTAAAAGCCAGAACCGAATAACCGCCTCCGATGGAGAGCGACAAACGCATATTGCTCAACCAGCTGACCAGGAATACGCCCAACGATTGAGAAGCCAACACAAAAGCCAAACCCGACAGGAAAATCAAGGCGACACTCCCTCGCAACGGTACTCCGATGAATTTGAACAGGACGGTATCCATCAACAATGCCAGCGAGAAGAAAATCAGCGTATAAGGCAACAGTTTACCGGCAATGGCGATCAGGATGTTGTTATCGGCCGTTTTCATCCATCCCCGGGCCGTACCGTTTTTCAATTCCACCCCGATGGTGAAGATGGTGGTCAACAGCACGAACAACATCAGCATCAAGGGCAGGAAAGTCGGCAACAGGTAGTAGGCGTAATTGATATACGGGTTGAACAAAATATGCTTTTCATAATAGATCGGCATCATTTGCTGATAGGCTTCCGTTTCGGAGACGCCCTTTTTCATCAGCGTCTGCACCTGGATACCGGACGAAAAACTGGTGAATACGGTTTGTATGTCTTTGTTCAAGAGTCCGTTTTTCGTAATATTAACCCCATTGATATACGCGACGACATCGGCTTGCGTGTTGCTGTACACCTTCTTTTCCAGCCCTTGGGGGATATAGACGACCGCATCGACTTTTCCCTCTTTGATCAGGCGTTCTCCTTCCCCCAAATCCGTCACTTCATACGCGACCCTGGCTGAAGGTGTCGCATCGATCATGCGAATCAATTGACGCGAGAGTGGGGTATGATCCTGGTCGTAAATGGCGACCGGCAGATCGCGCGGCACCCCATGCTGAAAGAGCAGGATAAACAACACGAACGAAAAAATAGGCAGACCGATAGAGAGCCTGGAAAAGGTTCGATGCGATGAAAACACCAACAATTCCCGGGTCAGAACCGCCCAAAACGTACGGAATGCCTTTTTCATAGGTCGATTTCTTATTTTAATTCATCCCAATTGACGGTCACCGTCATACCGGGGCGCAGGCCCTCGATCTTGCCATCGGGACGAGCTCGCACCTCGAAGGTACGCACATCGAATTCTCCCCGCGTCCGGGTAGCCGCCCAGGTCGCGTATTCCGCTTCAACGGCCAGGTAATACACCGTCAGTTTGATGCTTCGATCCAGGGCCGGAACATAGGCCTTGAGCACGGAGCCTTCTTTCACCCGGGGCAACAGGTCCTCTTTGATATTGAACGTCACCCACATATCGTTCATATCGAGCAACGTGATGACCGGATAACCCGAGCCGATCAGTTCCCCTTCTTCGGCAATCACCGTCGAAATCTGTCCGTCGATCGGAGCATACTGACGAGCGTCGGCCAGATAAGATTCCACCTCCGAGACGCCTCCGGCAGCCTGTCTGACCAAAGCGGCGGCAGCCGTCAGATCTTCCGAACGAGCACCATCCCGGGCCATGACATATTGAGATTTGGCGGCATCTGCCGTTGTTTTGGCCGCTTCCAGATTGGCCGATGCTTCATCGAATTTCTGAGCCGGAACGACCCCTGCTTCATACAGATTACGCACCCGATCATAGGTTTTCTGCGCCAATTCCCGTCCGGTTTCGGCTTTTTGCCACATATTGTAAATAGCATCGAGTTCCTGTTTGCGCACCCCGGCCTTGGCTTTTTTATCCTGAGCCGCAGCTGCCGCACGCATGGCTTCGGCCTGAATCAATTTAGCATCTATTTCAGGGGTGCTCAGCACAAACAGCAAATCGCCTTTAGCCACTTTCTGACCCTCCCTGACACGCAGGGTGTCGATGCGACCGGCCAGTTTGGAGGCGATCTTGTAACTGGTCGCTTCCACCTCACCCTGAAGCAGAATGGGCACGGGTTTGATGGCATACCAACTGATGAGCGAAACGGCGACGATAATCACAATCACTCCGATACTCAGTCCGATTACGTTACTCCTTTTCATGGGAATACAGATTTACGTTTTTATTTGATTTTATTATTCTTCATACCGAATATGTTGGGCCGAGGTGCGTTTGGCATACTCGGGCAACGATTGGCTCAAACCGCAGGCTTCCAACAGACGCGCCAGCATCAGATCATAATAGTAGGCGGCCTGTAAACGTTCGGTTTTGATCTTGGCCAGGTTGAGACGGGCGTCCACGACATCCGACGAAGAAGCCATACCTTCCTTAAAGGCCTCTTCCTTGATGCGCAAATACTCTACCGCAAACGCATAAGAGGCTTCCAAGGAGGGGAATTGTTCCTTGTAGGTGATCATTTCATTGTAGAGTTTGTCGATGAGTGTCAACACATCGTTATTGGCTTTTTGGCCGAGAGCTTCCACCTGACGCACTTGCGTACGGGCCGCGCTGTACTTGTATTCGCGATTCAACCCGTCGAAAATCTTGAACGTGACTCCGGCACCCACCGCCCAGCGAGGCATCAAATGGGTTACCTGGTAGTTGTAAAACGAAGCCGCACCCATCAAAGCAATCTGCGGGGCGAAATCGGCGCGTTGCAATTTCATGCCGGTTATCGCCAGATCGCGTTTCAGACTGACCTGTTTGAGTACCGGACTGTGACTCAAGGCCATCTGTTTAAAATGGTCCACACTTTCGATCTCGTCCAGGATGAACATGGTACTCACGGGCGTATAAGTCGTCTGCGTATTGAGGGTATTGGCCAAGGCACTGCGAAGCGTTTCGACCGTTTTGATCGATTTGAGGTAATCCCGTTCCGCTTCGGAAGTGTGCACCTCCGCATAGAGGCGTTCCCCGCGCGCGATCATTCCATTCTTTTCGAGTTCAACGGCATCTTGAAGGTGTTGACGCATTCCTTCCAGCACCTGCTTACGTACTTCGGTCACCTGTAACGCCAGAGACAAACCGTAATAACGTTCGATCAATTCCGAAACCAACGCGTTTCGGTTCCGTTGATCTTGTTGCTGACTTTCTCCGACCTGAATTTTAGCAGCCCGGTTAGCCGCATTGATTTTTCCTCCCGTATAGATCGGGATGGAAATATTGGCGCCCACCGTTCCGAAGCTACGGTCCTGCAACGGAATCGACCAATCGGCCTTGAGCAATTGACTGGCCTGCGTCAAGACGGGCGGCGGCAGCAGGCTGCTCATGCTATTGACCACACCGCCGATCGGATCTTTCAATCCGTTCAAATCGAATCCGATATCTTCGGACATATAAGCATAGGCTCCCGTGACATTGACTTTGGGCAAACGCAACCCATAGGCGGCCTTACGCTCTTTGATAGCGGCTTCTGTTTGGTAGGCTGAAGCCTGGATCTGCGGATTTTCCGTTAAGGTCATATTCAGGGCTTCGTCCAGGGTCAAGAGTCGTTCCTGGGCCCGAAGTGCCGGAACGAGACCTGTACACAGCAACAGAACAGAGATGACTTTCTTCATGGAATCGAATTTATAAATCTGTGTATACGATTTGCCGTAATCTCTGCAAAAATTCAGCCACGATCGGTTCTGCGATCGATTTTATCATTTTTTTTGCAGATGATGTACAAAGATTTGAAACTTTTTGTTGATTTCCAAAGGAAAAACGTCTTCCTCCGCCATTCCGGAATAGTTTTCCCGAGTTTGGAAACAAAAGTCCGCCATCGGATCCGAGGCGACAAAACAGGCCTCTTCCGCAATCCCGTTTCGGGGTACGACCGTTGAGCATCCCGGTCCGAACCCGGCTGCGTTTTCTGATCCTCAGAATGTCATCCCTCTCACAAAAGCCACTTACCCCCTAAAGTTCCGTTCCGACATATTGCTGCAAAGACGCCACTTCCCGCTTGCGACACGGCGGAGAAACTGCTCCCTTCTTCCGATGGGTCCAGAATCACGCCCTGTCATACGATTTTCGTCCTGCCGGTATGAGCTTGCACGCTGCCGTATCTTCACGATTCACCCCCGGTTCTGGAACCACCTTCCGATCGGTCAGCCTTATCGGCGAGTCTTTCCCATTGACGAAACATGCGCCCCGGATCACATCCCTCCCCGAAGCCGCCGTCTTCCCACACCCCGGCCATCCCGTTCCCATACCGGCAGCCGGTCTGCTCATCCTCAACACATACGCTTCGTTTCATTCCATAAAAAAACGGCCCGTAAAGGCCGTTTTTTGAAGGTAAACGTAATCCAGATTATTCTACCAGTTCATACTTCTGATCGACATTCTTTTCCAGCACCGAAATACCCTCTTTCATCCAACGCGGCATGGGAGTGCCTTTCAGATAGTGATCGAAGAACTGATACATGCGTTTATCCCAGTCCATACAAGCCGCCCGGGACATCAGGTTATGTTCGTCGCCGCTGTAATTGAGCATCCACACCGGAGCCCCCAGACGACGCAGGGCAATGTAATATTCGATACTCTGATACCAGGGCACCGCACCGTCCTGATCGCTGTGACGCAACAACTGAGGCGTTTTCACCCGATCGGCAAAGAATATCGGCGAGTTGTCGATATACAGGTCCCGACGCTGCCAGGGGGTAGCACCGATACGGCTCTGACCGGTTTCGTACTGACTGGCCCGCGAGATACCCGTACTCCAACGAATACCGCCATAGGCCGAAACCATGTTGCTGACCGCAGCCCCCGGCGCGCTGCACGCATACAGATCGGTTTGGGTCACCAGCCAGGCCGTCTGATAACCGCCCCAGCTCTGTCCCTGCAAACCGATGTGTTTCGGATCGGCGATTCCCCGTTCGATCAGGGCCAGCGTACCGCTCAACACGGCGTCGTAGCAACTTTTGCCCGGCAAGCCATCCCGATATTTGATGTCGGGAATAAAGACCACATAACCGTTGCTGGTGCAATACACCGGATTGATGATCGAACGACTCGGAGAAGGAACGTTGTAACGATACAACAGGAATGTCTGCGTTTCGTAGAAATAGACGATCGTCGGATAAGGTTTCGACGGATCGTAATTTTCCGGCAGATGCAGCAGGCCTTCGCATTCGTTGCCATTCAAATCCGTCCATTTGATCAATTCCACCGAACCCCACAGATAGTCGGCCTGTTGGGGATTGGCATCGGTCATGCGCACGGCATTCCGGAACTGGCGATCGGAAGTCCACAAATCGGGAAACTCATTGAAGTTCTGACGGGTATACAGAATCCGATTCGCATCGGCATCTTTGGCAAACGCGGTCATGGTGTAGATGTACGGACCTTCCACCAGCGGACGGATCGCTTCTCCGGGCTGCAACAGGTAATATCCGTTCTCCTTGTTCACATAGTTAAAGGAGAGGAACATCATCGGTTTGGAGAGATCCACGGCCCCTTTACCCGGCGTCGTATTCATGTTGACGAAGCGGAAACGGGTATCGGTCTGTCGACCGGTTCCGGTCAGGTTTTTCGAAGGCGTCTGGGCCGTCGGGTCCACCAACCACAAGTCGTAACGATCGGGGATCAGCATTTTTTCATCGGTCGTCCAACCGTAAAAACCATACAAGGGCCGTGCGGCCGGATGATCGTCGTCTTCGTTGTAAAGCGGGTAGGGGATATCCGCCGTTATCCGTTTGTGCAGCAAGGTTTTGGTATCGATGGCATACCATGACGAATCGGCCAGGTTATAATAAGCCACGAATTTGGCCGAAGGCGAAAGATAACTGCCCCCATAACTGTTTTTCAAAATCTGAGTCCGTTTTCCGGTTTTCAGGTCGATCAGATAGGTATCCGTCCCGACATAAGGGCGTATGTTATTTTCCGTATAAATGCTGTAAGGTTTCCCCGTCACTCCAAGAGCATAAGGAGCATTCCCGTTTTCGGCAAAACGGATCGATTCGAGGTTGTAGTCGCCCAACGCCAGCGCCCGGTCTTCTTTCGGGAAATAGACAGCCGTGTAGACCTGTTCCGCAATCCGTTGTTTGTTTTTGATCTGCTGCGGCATGATGATCGTATCCGTCCCGCTCCACAGATCCAACGAGAATTTTTCATCATCGGGCAGGCTGTCGGGTTTGGGTTCGGGTTTGGGTCGCGGAGCAATATTCAACTGCAGGAAGGTACCGTCGGTATGGAACGACAGCGAACCGAAACGACTGATCGCATAATCCTGAGGCAGTCCAGCCACCCGGTCATTGGTAATCTGTACCGGTTTCGGATCTTCGGTCCGGAAATAATACAGGTCGTACAACGCATTTTTCAGAGTATCGGTCGTTGCCAGGAAAGCGCCCTGTTCGCCCAGGCGGTCAAACACGAAATTCGGAGCCACAGACCCCAGCTTACTGGTCCACAACTGAGTATGTGCCGCCCCTTTGCCCGGAGCGGTCCGATACACATAGACCGATTTGAGCGAATCGGCTTCGCGGCTGTACAAAACGGCGGTGCCGGGTTCATTCACGGTAAAACTCTTGACGCTGTCCACCGTCACGCTGTCGCCTTTCACTACGTCGAAGATCACCAGACGATCATACGAACCGGTCTTTTTCTTGTCTTTCCCTTTTTCAACATCCGTGCTGTCTGCCTTGGTTTTCACTTCATAGGTATAAACGACCAGCGGACCTTTGGCCGAAGCCATCAACCCCTTGGCATCCGGCAGCAAGGTCAGGCTCATATCGCTCAGGCGCACGATAGCTGCCGTATCTTTAGGCATATCATCCTTTTTCGCCTTTTTGATTTTGGCCTGACGTACCGATTCAAAACGGGGAACAATCGTAAAGCGGGCCCAAGTCCCGTTATTGAAATAAGCAGGATGGCTACCCCGGTCAAAACGCGTTTTCTGGCCGTCAGCCATGTTATAAAACTCCAACACCCCGTCTCCCCGCTGGGGATCGATGGTATAAAAGGCCCAGGCTCCGTCATCGGAAAGGGTCGTCGATTTAATGGCTTTCCAGCCATCGTACACGCTTTGATCCAACGGCTTTTTCTGGGCATAAGTCCAGGTGCACGCCAGGATCAAAGGCACGCTGAGCAATGATTTCAGGTTCATGCCGATTGAATTTATTAAAAAGAGAGATTGGGTTACAAATGTTTGACTAAATTACAAAAAATCCTTCAAAAAATAAGTTATACCGCTCTAAAAGTCACAAAAAATATATGGTCGTCCCGTCCGAATCATCCATTTCCAACAACGTAATATTTCTCAAAATCTTTTCCTGAACCGCAATGAAAAAATCTGACATTCTTCGTTTCGCCAGAATTTTTCAAAAAATACCCCCAAACTCCTATGCACATAAATACCCGTTTTTCTAAGAGAATAGCTCCATAAGACGACTAATCTGCGCGCTTAAAGATCCGTATCATTCTCAAAAAAACGGCTCTTATAACGCTATAGACAGAAAATCCATATAAAATAATTTTTTCGAATTCAAGTTAAAATAGGACGTAAATTTAAAATTTCACTATCCATTATCGGATAAACTATTTTTTCTTTTTTGTTTTAAAATTCATTTTTTCTATTGTAAAAACTAAAGTTATCAGTTATATTTGAACTTATTAGTTACAAATGCCCAACAATCAATTTATTTTGTTCTGCCCATGCTGTTAAAATACAAATCGCTGTTATTCCTGTTCGGATTTCTATTGGTGGGAGAAATATCTCAAGGACAAGATACGCTTCCTGTCTCCGAACAAACCGTAGTTAGCGACACGGTACTTTTTCATTTCGCACCTAAAAAACGAATGTTCTGGGCTGATTACAAAGGTAATAAAGCTGCCATCCTATCGTTGACTCAACAAATCCGGGCGAAACTGTCCTCTATTTCCGCAGGAACCATTAAAGTTCGTGTTCTCGGATTTTGTTCCTCGTACGATTCTTTCCAGGAAAACCTCGCGGCTGCCAAAAATCGAAGCAACCAGGTAAAATCATACTTTATCGTTCATGAAGGGCTCAAAGAGGAAAATTTCAGAACCACCAATTCCACTCGACCATGGCGGGGAAAATCCGATATCATTGCCGTAGCCTATCTGTTCGAGCCTGATAACGCAATAAATTCGACCCAAGAACACACAGACGCATCCTCACCCAAAGGGGAAACCGGAACGGGAGCAAAAACTGAAACCCCAATAGCCCCCAGTCCCCTCACCCAAGAACAAAGCGCTGAGGCACTCACCCCTCAACCGGCTATAGAAACGCCCACAGAACCGGAAACCCCTATTAAAGAAGAAGAACCCTCCGAATTAAAACCCGAAACTACCGCCCCCACAACGGAAACCCAGATCACACCGACCAGGTCTTTCCAATGGGCCATCAAGACCAATGTGGCCTATTTAGCGGCCACGGTTGCTAACCTCGGAGTTGAATTTGCCTTTGGGGAACATTACTCCATCAATGTTCCTTTCATATACAGTCCCTATACTGTCGCAGACAATTATAAATTGCGATTTTTAGCCATTCAACCCGAATTCCGATACTGGTTGGACACTCCTATGAAAGGGCATTTCTTCGGAGTACACCTCCACGGCGGATTTTTCAATATCGCGGTCGATGACAAAAACAGATATCAATCCCCTGACGGATTTTATGGAATAGGTCTGAGCTATGGATACAAACTGCCATTCAATCAACATTGGGGAGCCGAATTTTCCATCGGGGCCGGATATGTCCATACGAAATACAACGTCTATTACAACATACCGAACGGAGCTAAACACACAGATGGAATCCCATATAATTATTGGGGACTGACCAATGTTGAAATAGGGCTGGTTTATACTTTTGGAAAATAAGGAGGCAAGAGCATGAAAAGATTAATTCAATATACCGTTCTGATGGTTCTATGCGTCGTTGCGTGTACGAGTTGTAAGCGCACGATTTTGGAACACCCTACAAACGGAGGAGTCGATCCGACAGCCAACTTAACCCTGAATCTGACCCTGGCCATTGACCCGACCGTCGAGCCCTATGTCTCCACTCAGCAACTATCCAAAGCCGAAGATCAGGAAACCCACGATGTACGATGGATTATCGAGATATTCCAAGATGAGATCAATGGAGAGCCGGTGGCAACCCGCACCATCAGCAATAGCCCGGATCCTGCAGGAAACCATCAAATCGAAACATCTTTTACCCTCAACGTCGCCAAATATCATGTTGTCGCGTGGATGGATTACGTAGACCAAGGTTCCACCGACGACAAATATTACACGATCAACAGTCTGGCTTCCATTTGTATTCTGGATGCCGAAAACTACATCGGAGACGAAGAGCATAAAGACGCCTATACCGGAACTCAGGAAATTGACCTGAGCGGATATCCTACCACCAGTAACGAATCCATCAATTATACCATGACGCTTGAAAGGCCCATGGCTCAAATTGAATTCATTACCACCGACTTGGACAAGCTGACCGACCCAGTACAAAATCAATTCTATTCCGCGAACACGTTTTATGCCGACAATATAGATCCTTCAGAATTACATATCTCTGTCGAATATGCCGGATACCTGCCTTCCAGCTTCAACGCCTATACCAACAAACCCAACGACGCCCAACAAGGCATCTCTTTCGATTGCACGGCAACGCCCTTGTCCGATACGGAAGCCCATTTAGCCAGCGATCATATCTTCGTCAACGGATCAGAATCAGCCGTAACCGTCAATCTGGCAGTCAAGGATGCACAAGGAAATGTCGTGAACACCATCAATGGAATCAATGTTCCCATCGTTCGAGGCAAATTGACTACGATCCGAGACGAGTTTTTGACCAAAAACTTCTCATCCGGCATCGGGATTGATCCCGGATTCCAGGGAGAATTTGACATTAAGATTCCTGACTAAAACACTCCGGCCATGAAAAAATCAAGATACATGACTCTTCTCATGTCATTCGCTCTGTTTTTAGGAACAGGGTGCAACAAGCAGGAGAAAGATGAACCGCAAATCACCCCCATCCGCCACTCGATTTTCGTTCAATCCCAAGCAGATCTTAAAAATGAAACGGGAACCGAACCCATGAAAATCGGAATCACCAAAGCCGATGGAAATGCAGAATTAACCTACATTCTCGAGGTATGGAGCCAAGAGACCACCCCGCGATGCCTGCTGCATAAGACCACAACCGGGACACTCGCACAAGGAGCCGTTTTCGACCTCGCGCTGATTCCCGGAACTTACGATTTCCTTTTCTGGGCCGACTACAACGTCGGACATTATACTACTGACAACCTGAAAGAAGTCGCATTAGTCTCGACCTCTTATACCCCCGACAGCCAGCACGATGCCTTTGCCGGAGCCCTCACCAATATCGAATGGGGAGAAAATACCCTTTTGAATGCAACATTAACCCGGCCACTGGCCCTCGTCCAAATCTTTAACACAACCGCACTCAGCAGTACACTTCCCGTATCGGTAGAATACAGCGGTTTCTATACCCAATACAATGTACTGACCGGAGAGACTTCCGGCCGACAGGAAACCGTAAACATCGTATTCCCGGAAACCACCACAGGTTCGGATCTCGTCGGCGAAGACTTTTTGTTTGTCCCGACGGACGGATCTACTGCAGCGATTTCCATAACCGTGGGAACAACCACCAAAACCCTCTCGGAACTTCCTTTGCAAACCAATTATAGGACCAATATTACCACTACATTTTAACCTTCAAACCTTTCTCTAATGAAAAAGATCCTATTTTTAATGTTGCTCAGCCTGATGACAGGCCTGATTTCCTGCCAAAAGGAGGAAACCTCGACCATCCAATCGGATGTTTACTCTCTGACCGTTACCATTCCCCAAGGCATACAGACCCGGGCTGCAGCCGATTATGGGAATGGGGACATGATCAATCGGTGTATTTTGGAAATCTACCGAAACGATGCTTTGTACGGAGAACGCCAAATACAAGCCGTTACCGGAAACCAAGTAACTTTTTCCAATCTTAAACTGGTTCCCTCACAAACTTATGAATTCGTATTGTGGGCCGACTGTGGCGACGGTCTGAACGACTTGTATTATAATACAAGCAATTTGTCGAAAGTGACGGCAAACAATTACAAAGGAAACGATGACGGTTTCGATGCTTTCTTCGGGACAAAAACGATCGAGGTAACCGATGCCATTTCCGAAAACATTACCCTGACCCGACCCTTCGGACAACTAAGCGTCAAAACCAACGATATCGCTTCGATTACCCATGCCGATCTGAAACCAACCGACGTCAAGGTCGAATTTTCCGAGATCCCGACCAGCTTCAATGTCCGTACCGGGGAAGTCGGAGATCTGCAACCCGTCAGCTACACCACAACGGTCGAAGATGCCGATGCCGGCGAATTAACCATCGATTATATCTGGGCTACCTCGGATAAAGCCGACTTGGCTGATTTTACAATGACTTTCCTCAATAATGGAAATACCATAGCCGACAAAAACTTCAGCATCATCCCGATCCAGCGCAATTACCGCACCAAGGTATCCGGGAATCTGATCACCCAAACGGGTAACATCAACGTAACCATCAATCCCGAATTTCAAACTACCCCAGAAACGCTTCTCGAAGCGGCTACGAACGGCGGTTCCGTCACTTTACAGAACGACGTAATTTTCGACGCAACCCAACCTGCCTTTACCGTTGCCGCAGGAAAGACCCTGATCCTCAATCTGAATGGATATTCCATTAAGTCGACGGTAGCGAATAATGATGCCATTCATGTCAAAGGAGGAACCCTGATCATCAATGGAGAAGGTAGTGTTGACGCCTCCGAAGGCTATTATGCAATATGGGCGACCGGTGATGCTCATGTGACAATCAATGGCGGAAACTATGTCGGGAACGGGTCCTGCATCCAAGCCAATAACAATGCACACATAGAAATCAACGATGGATATTTCAAAGTACAACAACCGTACAATGGAGTGTACTTTGTTGTAAATCTGCAAGATAATCTACCTAACACCATCACAATTAAAGGAGGAACGTTCGAAAATTGCGATCCGTCCAACACCAACACGGAACCGGCTGGTGTAAGCGACAACTTTGTTGCCGAAGGGTACTCTTCGATCAAGATCAGCGATCAACCGGAACCTTTTGGAACTTATCAGGTAGTCAAGGAATAAAACGCCGTATTTCGCCTCCCTTCCTCCGCTATCGTCTCTGCATCGAGCGAATGCCGATCCTAAAAAGGAAGGTTGAACGAAACCATATTCAAAACAAGAAGCACGGCTTCCGACTAAAAATATTAGGAATAAAAACAGGCGGATCTCCAGAGAGATCCGCCTGTTTTTATTTAAGTCATTACTTTTCGTCAGACCGTTACCGGGGAGGGGGAGGAGGGCCCCCGCCCGGACCGCCGTGCGGACGCGACAGCATATCGGGTCCGCCCTTACCTGCCGGGATGCTATCTACGGTCTTCCCGCCAAACCGGCGTAGATTATACACAAAATTGATGCTCACATAACGGCCGATCACATTCGAAGTCACATTCTCGATGTAGGCATCGGTCACATTACGGGCAAAGCTCTTGTTCTGATTCAACAAGTCATTCA
>CALVFO010000018.1 GCA_944326855.1 uncultured Alistipes sp.
AACCGGCGTAGATTATACACAAAATTGATGCTCACATAACGGCCGATCACATTCGAAGTCACATTCTCGATGTAGGCATCGGTCACATTACGGGCAAAGCTCTTGTTCTGATTCAACAAGTCATTCACCGTCACATTGATCTCCCCGCGCTGACCTTTGAACAACTTCTTACCCAACGAAGCATTGAGCAACAAAAACTCTTCGGTAAACTGATCCGTCACCCCGGTATATTTCGAATAATTGGCCGTGGCCTGCAAGGTAATCCCCCCCCAGGTTATCCATTTGAAACGTCCCGTAGCCGACTGATTCACATATTCGTTATCGCTCTGAGGACGAACGGCATTCGAAGCGATGTTGTAGCCGACATTATAACTGAACGTGAAGTCGACCTTTTCGCTGATATTGCTCCCCAGAGTAGCCCCTCCGATGTAGGAAACCGTATTCGTCTTGTTCGGTTGGAGGTTGAAAACACCCGGAAGCACCGAATACTTCACCGTTCCATTGACGTTCAGATTACTACGCAAAAATTTGATCGGGGCGCCGTAACTCAACGATCCGTTCACGCTCCAGTATCCGTCCAGATTCACCGGACGAGAGTACTGAGCCCCCTGATCGAGTACCGTAATCACGTTTCCGGCCTCGTCCTTCACCTCATAATTGTTTTTATCGGCCAATTGAACGCTGTTGGCGATATAATTGGACTGGGCCGTTCCGCCCAATGAGGCGATGAAGGTCCGTCCTTTCTCGGTATTGGCCTTCACGAAGTTCATATACAGACGATGGGAATAGACCGGCCGCAAGGTTGGATTCCCCTGCGAAACGAACAACGGATTGGAAATATCGAGCACATCCTGCAACTGCGTCACCGAAGGATTGTTGGTCGACGAACGCAACATGGTACGCAGCGTGGTAGAAGGATTGAACTGAAGATTCAGCATCCCCATATAGGTTACATTATTGAAATGCGCCGAAGTGGAAGGAGATGCGGTCGACGGGAAAATCTGATCCCCCGTAAGACTGGAGGCCTGATAAAACACATTGGCCACCAACATCGATTTTCCCTTTTGATAACGATAACCCGGGCCGACGCTATGCGTCAGGTATCCGCTGTTGTAGGTATTGGAATACTCGTCCAGGAACTCTTCGTCCGGCATTTCATACGTCCGTTTGTCCCGATCGCTGTAATTATAGGAAATCCGGTAGCTGATCAACAACTGCGACCGCGGAGAAATCGGCTCCGAATACATAATATTTCCGTTCAGTCGATAACTTTTCGAATGGTTGCGAATATATTGATCCAACAGGCTCTCGCTGTCGGGATTATAATACCGTGTCAGCGAATATTTATCCTGGTCGCTGTCGTTTTTCGAAAAGTTGGCATTCAGAAAAGTCGTCAGCAGACGCCCCTTTTTCTCACCGAACTTGTGCATGTACACCAACGAATTGGAAATGTTATAGCCTTCAGTATGCGTCGAGGAGGCACTGTTGAAGATGTTCAACAAAGCCTTTTCGAGAGCCGTCGCCCCCAGATACTGAGACGAAGTGTCCTGCGAGGTGGCATCGTTGGTCTGCAACGAAATCCGGGGACGCCACATCAACGAATTGTTTTCATTGATGCGGTAATCGAGCCGGGCATTGAAACGATGGTTGTAGTTTCGGGTATTTCGATCACTCTCCGCATCGTAATATTGCGTTTCCTCCTCGGTCATATAATAGCTTCGATCGGTCAATGTCTGGGTTTCGTTCCGGTTCGTATTGAAAAAATAGCTGGCATCCAACTTGACCTTCTCCGAAAATTTCTCGCTGTAGTTAATTCCTAACGAGTAAATCGTAGAAACCCCTTTGCTGGTCGGCACCATAAAATTCGCACCGCTGCCTCCACGCCGCTGTCCGCCTCCGTCACTGGTCGAGGCCCCCATGACCCCCAAAATATCGTCGGTCGCGAAATTCTGTTCGTTGATGTTGTTGGCCATCCCGATGATCGAAATGCGCCGTTTATCGTTGAACAGGTTCAGGCTGGCCCCCAGGTTATACTTGTCATTAAAGCCGTAGCCGGCATAGAATCTCCCGAACGATCCCCGGTTCATCTTGTTGCGGGTGACGATATTCAGTGCCTTGTAGCCTTCGCCGTCATCCACGCCACTGAACTCGGCCTGATCGCTCAACTTATTGAATACTTCGACTTTATCGATTACCTCGGCCGGCAGGTTCTTGATGGCCGTGGTTACATCGTCCCCGAAAAACTCTTTCCCGTCCACCAGCACCTTCTGCACCGTTTCGCCGTGCGCTTCGACCGTACCGTCCACGACCCTCACACCCGGCATTTTGGAAAGCAACTGTTCGGTCGAGGCATCCTGGGTCACCTTAAAAGCATCCGCATTATAGATAATCGTATCCCCTTTGGCCGAGGTTCGCATGGCCGTACCGGTCACCACCACTTCTTCCAGTTCCTGGGCCTCGGGTTGCATTTCGATCACTCCGATATCGACCGTTTTACGATCGATTTTCACCGGATAATTCACCGTTTTATATCCCAGAAACGAGATCGTGAGCGTGTAGTCCCCGTACGCAAGCCCTTTTAACGAAAATTGCCCTTCGAGGGTAGAAGTCTGGTATTTTTTCTTGTCGGGTTGTGCCACCGGAGCCGCCTCGATCACAGCCCCCACCACGCCTTCACGCGTGATGCTATCTTGTAAAACACCGTTGAGCGTAGCACTGTTTTGAGCCGAAAGCGGACATACGCTCATCAGCAATATACCGATCCAGAAAATGCGTAATATAGAATTCATAAAAAGTAACAGGGTGTTGCAAAAACAGCCCTAAAATAAGACATTCCGAGCGATCGGAAGATCACTTTCGGGGTAAAACGCCAAATTAAGGGGGTGAAACGCCTTATTTGGAGGCAGAAAGTTGGGTGAACCAGCGTTTGAATTCCGGAGTACGCACCTTGCTCACCACGATTCGTTCGGGGGTTGCGACATTCAGATTCAGCATCACCCGGCTGCCGAACCAGACCGATATATCCACAATGGCCGAACGGGCGACGATGAACTGCCGATTGGCCCGAAAGAAGTCGTGTGCCGGCAACACCGCGCACAACTGATCCAACGAACGATCCAACGGCAGAGTCGTCCCCTCATAGGTAACCGCCACGACCTTTTCCGAAGAGGTATAACAATAGGCGATTTTTTCGATCTCCAGGGGAATGAGCTTATCCCGCTGGGGAATCAGAAAGGCCTGCATCGTCTGCGCGGAGGACGATAACGCTTCATTGACCCGACGGCTGTATTCTCGGCGTTCCGACTGGGTCAGGCGTTTGAACTTATCCAATGCCCGTTGCAAATCGGCTGTTTTGATCGGTTTGAGCAGGTAATCGATGCTGTTGACCTTAAACGCATCCAGCGCATATCGGTCATACGCCGTAGCAAAAACAATGGGGGCGGTTACCTCCACCCGTTCGAAAATATTGAAGGCCTGGCCGTCGGCCAGATGAATATCCATAAAGACCAGATCGGGCTGTTCGTTGTTCCGGAACCACTCGACACTATCTAGCACCGTATCCAACACCGCCAGCACCTCCACCTGAGGATCGGCAGCCGCCAGCATCCGTTTGAGATTCAAAGCGGCAGCGGTTTCATCTTCGATAATCAACGTTTTCATCATCGGCTTATTCAGGTTGAATCAAGGGCAAGGTGACGGCGAACGAGCTTCCGTCATCCGACACCTCGATATCCCGTCCCGTCAGCAACAAATAACGCTGAGACAGATTTTTCAATCCGATTCCCGTCCCCGCAGTCGATTCGATTTTGGGGAAAAGCGGGTTGCTGACGATCAATTTTTCCTTTTCAACCCGAATCGAGATCCGAAACGGGTGGGCGAGGGTAATGGTATTGTGTTTGACGGCATTCTCGATCAACGGCATCAATGACATCGCCGGCAAACGCCACCCCATATAATCAGGTTCAATAGAGAGCGTCCAAAAGAGTTTGTTCTCGTAACGAATCGACAACAAATAAAAATAGGCTTCGGTGAAGCGCATCTCTTCGGCGAGGGTCGTTAGTTCGTTCTTTCCCGACTGCAAGGTATAACGAAACGTGTCGGCCAGGCGGTCGATGTAGTGCAAAGCCCGTTCGGATGAACCTTCCCGAATCAGCATCGTCAACGAATTGAGCGAGTTGAACAAGAAATGAGGGCTGATCTGATTGGCCAACAAATTAAACCGCGTCTGTAGATTTTCGGTTTTAAGCCGTTCATTTTCGATGGCCATATATTGTTTTTGGTAGATCAGATCGTAAATCAGACCGTACAAGACACTGACCACGCCCAAAAACGAAAACCTCAGCACATGAAAAGGATTATACAGTTTTCGGCTATTCAGCAAAATATCCCATTCGCCCTCTCTCCGATGCAACTCCGGAGTCAGAAAATAGAACAACACCAGCAAGACCACACTGATCCCGATACGGCGCATCAGGCTCAAACGCTTGAGCGTATTGACGGAGAGCATCACCCAGGAAACGAAGAAAAAGTAGAGGACCTGAACCAGAATATAAATGCCCGGAAACAGATCCACCCGACGTCCCGGATGTTCGCGAATCAGCAAAAAAGAGAGATTCAGCATCAACGTCAAGGCCAGTGCGACCAACAGGTTGATCCCGATAATCCGATATTTAGCTCCTCGTATCATACCTCATTCTTTGGGGACGGTTCTTGCATCCTGATACGCCTGCAGCGCTACTTTTCAGACTCCTGTTCCTGGAACCAGGAAGCGTACATGATATAGTCGCGGGCCGTGCGTTCGATGATATCGCGTACCTGTTCCGGAGTTACGTTTTTCACCTTTTTGGCCGGCACTCCGGCATAAACACTGCCCGGTTCGATCACCGTACCGGTCAACACCAGCGAATTGGCCGCCACGATGGAACCTTCGCCCACCACGGCGTGATCGAGAATCGTCGCCCCCATGCCGATCAAACAACGGTCTTCGATTTTAGCACCATGGATATTGGCATTGTGCCCGATCGAAATATCGTTACCGATCTCGGTTACCGAACGCTGATAGAGCGTATGAATGACGGCTCCGTCCTGAATATTCACCCGATCTCCGATCGTAATGGTATTCACATCGCCGCGAACCACCGCGCTGAACCATATACTGCAGTCGCGTCCGATCGTCACATCGCCCACTACCACGGCATTATCCGCCAAAAAGGTATTTTCTCCAATCACGGGATGGTTACCCCGCACTGCTTTAACAATAGCCATATTTTCACAAAATTTTATTTCAGACAATCAATTACTTTTCCTATTCGAGCACGCACCCTCCATAAATACACGATTCCTTGATATTCGAAGGATCAATGTTCCGACGCCTTGGCTTCACACCACAATGCTTCCATTTCGTCCAGGGTCATCTCCCGAAGTGTCTTTCCTTGAGCTTCGGCCTTTTCCTCTACCGATGTAAATCGACGTATGAATTTCCGATTGGTCTTTTCCAAGGCCGCATCGGGATTGATGCCATACAACCGGGCCACGTTCACCAACGAAAAGAGCAGATCCCCCAACTCTTCCTCGCTGCGAGTCGTATTCCCGGACTTCATTTCAGCCTGCCATTCACCGATTTCCTCCTGCACCTTATCCCAAACATCCTCTTTCTTTTCCCAATCAAATCCAGCCGAAGAAACTTTCTGGCTGATCCGGTACGCCTTGACGATCGAAGGCAGGCTACGAGGTACTCCCGACAAAACCCGTTTCTTTTCGTGGGCCTTTTCTTTTTCCTTGAGTTTGATATCTTCCCAGTTTTGCTTCACCTGATCGGCCGTATCGGCTTCCACCGATCCGAAAACGTGAGGATGCCGGAAAATCAACTTGTCACATTCGGCATTGGCCACATCGGCAATATCGAAAGCTCCCTTTTCCGAAGCGATTTTGGCGTAAAAAATCACATGCAGCAGCAAATCGCCCAACTCCTTTTTGATCCCGTCCAGATTCTCATCCATCAGGGCATCCACCAATTCATAGGTTTCTTCAATCGTACTGTTTCTTAGCGAAGTAAAGGTCTGTTCCCGATCCCAGGGACATTTCACCCGCAATTCATCCAGAACGTCCAACAGGCGTCCGAAGGCTTCCAAACGCTTATCCATAATTCAAAATTTTGCCGTAACAAAGGTAAAAGTTTCGCCCGAATTATGTTACTTTTACGGCACTAAAAACCCAAACTCGACGTTTACCATACATGTGCGGAATCGTAGGATACATCGGGAAGCGCCCCGCTTACCCCATTTTAATCAAAGGTTTACACCGACTCGAATACCGGGGCTATGACAGTGCAGGCATTGCGCTGATCAACGAACAAAACGAACTCAACGTTCTCAAATCCAAAGGTAAAGTCGCCGATCTGGAGCGTTATTCCGAATCGAAAGACACCTCCGGAACCATAGGCATCGCCCACACCCGCTGGGCCACACACGGCGAACCGAACGACACCAACGCCCACCCTCATTATTCTCAATCGAAAACCCTGGCCATTATTCATAACGGCATTATCGAGAATTACGCCGTTCTGAAAGAGGCTTTGAAAAAGGAAGGTTTCACGTTTCAAAGCGATACCGATACCGAAGTATTGGTCCAGCTGATCGAATACATCAAGCAAACCAACCATTGCGACCTCTGTCAGGCTGTACAGCTCGCTCTGCAGGAAGTCATCGGAGCGTATGCCATTGCCGTTATCGAGCGGGGCAATCCCGACCTGATCGTAGCGGCCCGTAAAAGCAGTCCGTTGGTGGTGGGTATCGGCGACGGAGAATTTTTTCTGGCCTCGGATGCCACGCCCATCGTCGAATACACCCATGAAGTGGTTTATCTGGAAGATGAAGAAGTAGCCGTCATCCGACGCCACGAACCCCTGAAGATCGTCAACTTCAAAAACGTCGAAAAGCCGCTTCATGTCAAGACCCTGGAGATGAGCATCAGCCAACTCGAAAAGGGGGGCTATCCTCATTTCATGCTCAAAGAGATTTACGAACAACCTCGGACGATTATCGACTGTATCCGGGGACGTATCAACCCGGAAGGCACGGATGTCATTTTGTCGGGGATACTCGACAACCGGGAAAAATTCCTGCATGCCAACCGTATCATTATCGTGGCCTGCGGGACCTCGTGGCATGCCGGACTGATCGGGGAACACCTCATCGAAGATCTGTGCCGGATTCCGGTCGAAGTAGAATACGCATCGGAATTCCGGTATCGCCATCCCATCGTACGTCCCGACGACATCGTCATCGCCATCTCCCAGTCGGGCGAAACGGCCGATACGCTGGCCGCCGTAGAAATCGCCCGCGAAGCCGGAGCGTTTATTTACGGGATCTGCAACGTAATCGGCTCTTCCATTCCGCGAGCCACCCATTCGGGCTCTTACATCCATGTCGGGCCCGAAATCGGGGTAGCCTCGACCAAAGCATTTACCGGTCAGGTGACCGTATTGGCCATGCTGGCCCTGACGATCGGCAAACTGCGGGGCAGCCTCGAACCGGAACGTTACCGGAAACTGATCGGTCAGCTGCAAAGCATTCCTCAGAAAATGGAAACCGTACTGAAACTGAGCGATCAGCTATCCGATCTGTCCAAAATTTTCACGTATGCGCACAACTTCATCTACCTGGGACGAGGGTATAATTATCCGGTCGCGTTGGAAGGAGCGCTCAAACTCAAGGAAATTTCGTACATTCATGCCGAAGGTTATCCGGCCGCCGAGATGAAACACGGTCCGATCGCCCTGATCGACAACGAAATGCCCGTAATCGCCATTGCCACCTCGGACAGCGTCTACGAAAAAACGATCAGTAATATTCAGGAAATCAAGGCCCGTCACGGTCGGGTCGTAGCCCTGGTCACCGAAGGCAACCGAGAGGTCGCCTCGATGGCCGACCACGTCATCGAAATACCGGCGGTAGACGAATGCCTGATGCCTCTGGTCGTATCCATTCCGTTGCAAATGCTGGCTTATTATATTGCCATAAATAAAAACCGAAATGTGGATCAACCCCGAAATCTGGCCAAATCCGTTACGGTGGAATAAAACGGCCGCCTTCTGGGTCTTGCTGCTGTTATTGTGTGTGCCTTTCACGATGACCGCACAGACCCGTACCGACAAAGTGATCGTAGGCGCTCAACGCACCGAAGCCTACCTGCCTCGATTGCAAGGGAAAAAAGTAGGCATTCTGACCAACCATACCGGACGGATCGGTTCGACGCATCTGGTCGACACCCTATTGGCTTTAGGGATAGACGTACAGACCGTTTTCGCTCCTGAACACGGCTTCCGGGGCGAAGCCGATGCCGGAGAAAAAGTCGACACCTACCGTGATGCGAAGACCGGTATCCGGGTCGTTTCGCTCTACGGCGCCAACAAAAAAGCCAAAGCGCAAGACATTCAGCCGCTGGACGTGATTCTGTTCGACATTCAGGACGTAGGGTTACGTTATTATACCTACCTCTCCTCGATGCACTACATGATGGAGTCCTGTGCCGAAAACCACAAGCCCTTGATCGTTCTCGACCGTCCCAACCCCAACGGATTTTACGTCGACGGTCCGGTGCTCGAAGCCAAACACCGTTCGTTCGTAGGCATGCATCCCATTCCGGTGGTACATGGCATGACCCTGGGCGAATTGGCCCGCATGATCAACGGGGAAGGGTGGCTCGCCAACGGAGAGACCTGTACCCTGACCGTCATTCCGTGTCTGAATTATACCCACCAGACCCGATACGAACTACCGATCAAACCGTCACCCAATCTGCCCAACATGCGGGCGATCTACCTGTACAGTTCGTTGTGCTTTCTGGAAGGGACACCGGTAAGCGTAGGACGGGGCACCGACTATCCATTTCAGATTTTCGGTCATCCGGGACTCCTGGGCATGGACTATACGTTCACCCCGCAACCCAACGAAGGCTCGAAAAATCCGCCCCTCAAAGGGCAACCCTGTCGGGGCATGGATCTGCGAAAGGAGCCTGCCGATTCGACTCTTTGGGCCCGAGGCGTCGATTTGAGTTACGTCATTTTGTGTTATCGCCAGTTAGGAGGCGAAAAATTCTTCCTGCCCATTTTCAACAAACTCACCGGCACGGATTATGTCCGTGAAATGATCGTAGCCGGAGCCGACGCCCAAACGATTCGGGCTCGCTGGAAAGAGGATGTGGAACGTTTTCGTATCCAACGCAAGCCCTATTTGTTGTATGAAGAATAAGTTGCTGATCCTGTTATGCGGCTGGTGCGGCATAGGGTGGGGAGTTCTCTCTCTGAGCGCCCAAAACCTGATTCCGCAACCGATCCGCGTCGATACTTTACCCGGAACTTTTTGGTTGAATGCCCATACGGCCCTCGACACCCGGGCTTTCCCCGATCTGACCGACTACCTGAACCTACATCTCGAAAACGGATACGGATTTCGGCTCGCAGAAGAGACTCCCGACCATCCAGCGTCGGGACGCATCGTGTTCAGTGAAGACCGTACGCTTCCCGAAGAAGGGTATTCATTGCGAATCACCCCCACCGAAATCGGGATTCGGGCCGGCAGTCGGGCCGGAGCTTTCTACGGGCTCCAAACCTTGTTCCAACTCATGACGCCTGCCGTATACGGTCAGAGCGACTTTCAGCCGTCGGGTCAACCGACGACCCTTTCCTGTATCGCCATCGAAGATGCACCCCGCTATCCTTACCGGGGCGTCATGCTGGATGTGGCCCGCACGTTTTTCGACCGGGCTACCGTCATGCGTTACATCGACTGGCTCAGCCGCCACAAGATCAACAAACTGCACTGGCACCTGACCGATGACGACGGTTGGCGCATCGAAATCAAACAATACCCCGAACTGACGAACAAAGGGGCCTGGCGGGGTCCGGGCGAAGTGTGTCCGACCGCCTACGGGTCGGGGGAAAAACGCTACGGCGGATTTTTCACCCAAGACGAAATCCGGGAAATCGTCCGGTATGCCGCCTTCCGGAACATCGAGATCATCCCCGAAATCGATCTGCCGGGACATAGCCGGGCCGCCCGGGCGGCTTATCCTGAAATATTTTGTAAGAGCCCCACACCGCTCGAACCGGAACTGATGCGCAATGTCTGGTGCGCCGGACGGGAAGAGAATTTCGAAATGCTGCGCAACATTCTGCAGGAAGTAGCCGAGTTGTTTCCGTCTTCCTATATCCATATCGGCGGCGATGAAGTCAGTTACCGTTACTGGCGGGCCTGTCCTCGCTGCAAAGCCGTCATGCATCGGGAAGGAATGAAAAACGCCTCTCAATTACAGGGCTATTTCATGGAACGTCTCGAAGAGATCGTCCGTGAAGAAGGAAAATATTGCGGCGCCTGGAACGAAGTACTGAAAAGCAAAAGCGACACCAGCATGCTCATCTACGGATGGGAAGATACCGACGTATGCCGTGAAGCGCTCCGGGAAGGCTATTCGCTGGTAGCCATGCCCGCCGCCTATCTCTATATCGACATGAAACAGGGACCCGGCGAACGGGGACACTCCTGGGCCTGGATGGTAGACACACGCCGGGTCTACTCGTTCGATCCGGGCATGTTGGCCTCCTCGACAGCCGAGGCCCGACGCATCCAGGGTGTAGAAGGCGCCCAATGGACCGAGCTGATGAGTTTCCCGCCTCGTTTTCTGGAATACCAGGGATACCCCCGCATTTGCGCATTGGCCGAGGTAGGGTGGAGTCAACCCCAAAACCGAAACTGGGAGAACTTTTATCGGAGATTGACCACCGGGCATTTTGAACGTTTGTCAGCCATGGGAATCTCGTTCCGCGTATTTCCGCCCGAGACGACCTACCAAAACGGCACCCTCACAGCAACCTGTTCGATTCCCGGAGCCTCGATCGAATACACCACCGATCCGGACTGGCTGACGGCCGAATACCTCCCGTACACCGGCCCCATCACCGATACCCAACCGGAAAAATATGCTTTCCGCACACGTTACCGCGAAGCGACGAGTCCGGGCGTTCCGGCCCTGCAAACCCGTACGCTGACCCTCGCCCCGCACGAAACCCGGGAAATCACCTTTTCGTTGAGCGAAACGGTTGACCGAAACGGGATCTGGTTTCTGTCGGTGGTTCCCGAACACGACAATACCCGCATCAACCGATTCGACATCAGCGGAGCAGATACCACCTATTCGATCATTCGGTACGGACAGCGTGCCAATCCGTTCGGCAACCTGCGCGTCTATGTCGACGACCGCAACCGAAACGCAACGGCTTCGCTCACCCTCTCCAACAACAACGACACCGAAAACCGAATCACCCTCGGCTGGCGGCCTTCTCCCTATCTCGAACCAGAAGTGCGGGTAAGCAGTTCGATGGGGTTTGCCAGACGTTTCCCGGTCAGCGGTACGACCGACTACAACATGGGTACATACAGTCGTACGGCACGTACCTGCCGTACCGGAGATTATATATTGTATACATTCGATGAACCGGTCGAATGCAGTTCGATCGAGATTCTGACCGGATTGCCCGATGTAACCCGCTACATCGTCACCCAGGGTTCGGTGGATTATTCCGCAGACGGAACTGCTTATACGCACGCCGGATCCTTGGATGACAGCGGACGATTCATGCTCTATCCGAAATACCCCGTCAAAGCGATCCGCATTCGGATCGGCGGCGGTAACGGAGAGACCCTGGTAGCCCTGCAAGACTTACGGATACGTCGATAAAACATTCTCGCCATGAAACGTTTGTGCTGGATGCTGTGCTGGATACTTCTTGTTCCGGCCCTCCACGGGGCCGAACTCCCTCGGACCGTACAACAGACGCTCGATTCGTTGGTTGAAAACGGGCTGTCTATCCGGGCTTTTCCCGGAGCCACGCTGGCCGTCGGCAACCGGGAAGGAGTGCTTTATGAGCAAACGTACGGTTATCACGACTATGATACTCAGAGCGCCGTCACGACAGAAGACCTGTTCGACATCGCCTCCTGCAGCAAAGTGTTTTCCACGACCTTCGCGTTGATGCGTCTGTACGATCAAGGAAAGATTTCACCCGAACAAACCCTGGGACAGTGGCTTCCCGAACTGGCTGAGCTGCCCGTCGGGAAGCTGACGCTGCAAGAGTTGATGACCCATACCTCGGGCCTCCGCCAGCAAGTTTTCTACAACCGGTTGATACATGCCCGGGCGGGAGAGCGACTTTTCAGCAACACCCGATCCGACAAGTATCCGTACCGGGTCGATCAAACGCTGTACATGGCACGGGATGTCGAACTGGACCCCTCTTTTCTGAGTCGGACACCCCGTCCGGGATATCGGGCCCTGGGGCCCGAACTGTTTGTCAATCCGGCGGTCGACACCCTGATTCTGAACCGTATCGCCCGAGGCTACAATCCTCAAAGACGCGGACGATACAGCTACAACGACTCGAATTTCTACCTGCTTCGTCTGGTTGCCGAACGGGCCGGCGGACAACCGCTCGAAACGTTAAGCGCCGCCTTATACCGCGAACTGGGATGCACCCACACCGGATACCGCCCGTTGGAATGGGCTCCTGCCGAACGCATCATGCCCACCGAGGTGGACTATCTGTTACGGCGGGGACGGGTACAAGGCTACGTGCATGACGAACTGGCTGCCTTATCGAACGGGGTGGGCGGCAATGCCGGGGTATTTTCAAACGCCGGGGATCTGGCCCGTTTCTGCCAGATGATTGCCAATGGGGGAGTCTATGACGGCAAACGTATCATATCCGAACAGGCTATCGACCGGTTCACGGCTTCCCCCTTAAAAGCCCGAGGTATATACCGGGGGTTGGGATTCGACAAACGCAGTCCGAAGAGTGCTTTGGGCGGTGAGACCCGATGCGGACACACCGGATTCACCGGTTGTATTTTCTGGATTGACCGTACCCGAGGGTATTATCTGGTATTTCTGTCCAACAGTGTTCATCCGACCCGTACGAACAAAAAACTGACCTCTTCGGGCCTGCGCACCAAACTCTGGCAGACGATCTCCGCCTATTTCGAACAAGCCCACTAAGAATTTCTACCAATAGAGCCATTCCCGTGAAACAGGGGCGAGACATGCTCATCCCCGGCCGATTTGTCTTTCGTAAGGGCGAGCCTCCAAGCACGCCTTAGCGAAAACAAACCTCACCCAAAATAAATCGCACCCAGGACAAATCGCACCAAACCCAACCTCAATCGGTTCTGGTCAGGATCCATCAAATCACCTCATATTCAACCGATCCCGAAGCCATCAACCCCATCCCTCACCATCTGATTCGAGCCAATCCCATCGAATCACTCCATTCGATTCGGCGTCCAGATGTCCACCTTTGATCTAAAAAACGGGACTAAAAAAACGGGCCTGACCCATCAGACCCGTTGATAGAACAAAAGCAATTCTCCTCGTCAGGTTTTATTGATTCATGGTCACCAGCAACTCTTCATTGGAGCGGGTGGCTTCCATGTGCTTTTTGATCACTTCCATGGCTTCCACCGAATTCATATCCGAGAGATAGCGACGCAATACCCATACTTTCTGCATCACTTCCTTGCTCAGGAGCAGGTCTTCACGCCGTGTTCCCGAAGCCACGATATTCACCGCCGGATAGATTCGTTTGTTGGACAGCTGACGATCGAGCTGCAACTCCATGTTCCCGGTACCCTTGAACTCTTCGAAGATCACCTCGTCCATTTTCGAACCGGTGTCGATCAGAGCCGTCGCAATGATGGTCAATGAACCGCGTTCCTCCGTGTTACGAGCGGCCCCAAAGAATCGTTTGGGTTTATGCAGGGCATTGGCATCGACCCCCCCCGAAAGCACCTTCCCGGAGGCTGGCTGGACCGTATTGTAGGCCCGGGCCAATCGGGTAATCGAGTCGAGCAGAATCACCACATCGTGCCCGCATTCCACCATGCGTTTGGCCTTTTCGAGCACCATTTCAGCTACCTTGACATGACGGCTGGCCTGTTCGTCGAAGGTCGAGGAGACAACTTCGGCCTTAACGTTCCGGGCCATTTCGGTCACTTCTTCGGGACGTTCGTCGATCAGCAACACGATCATATACACCTCGGGATGATTATCCGCAATGGCATTGGCGATGGCCTGCAACAACATGGTCTTCCCGGTCTTGGGTTGTGCCACGATCAAACCGCGCTGGCCTTTCCCGATCGGAGAAAAAAGGTCGATCACCCGTGTAGGCAAGGTATTATGCCCGTTACCGGTCAGGTTGAATTTTTCCGACGGGAACAACGGCGTCATATATTCGAATTGCACCCGGTCTCTGACTTCCTCGGGACTCAGTCCGTTAATGCGGTTCACCTTGACCAACGGAAAATATTTTTCCCCCTCTTTAGGCGGCCGGATAGGACCCTGCACCGTATCACCGACCTTCAGACCAAACAACTTGATCTGAGAGGGAGATACGTAAATATCGTCCGGCGAATTGAGGTAGTTGTAATCGGCCGAACGCAAAAATCCATATCCGTCCGGCATGATTTCCAGGACACCTTCACCTTCGACCGTTCCCAAAAATTCATCCCGGGGTTCGCGTTTGGGCGCCCCGTGTTTGAACACCGTCCGGCCCAATTGATCCGACGTTTCGTCCAGGGAAGGAAGTTCGTTCATCGTGTCATTGTCCCCTGTCGGAACGACCTGGGGTTCCTGCACCGATTCGACCGAAACAAACTCTTCGCTATCGGTTTCGGTAAATACCGGCAATTCGACCGGTTCGACAGGCAGGGTATCGTCTACTACAACGTTTTTCTCAGCTTTTTTATACTGAATCCGTCCCCGTTTTCGATGGCGGATTTCCTGTCCTTTCTCGGCATTGGCCGTATAGACCGGAACGGCCGTCTCCTGAGAAGCCGCCACCGACATCGGAACCGGCAGGGGAGAAGCATCGGTTTGGGTGCTCTGACCCAACTGAACCGGCGTTTCCGTTCGGGGTCGTCGTCCGCGACGTTTGGGTTCGGCCGGGGCGGTCTGATTGCGTTCCGTCTGGGAACGGGTCGTTTCAACCGGAGCACTCTCCGGCATCACAGTCGCCGAAAGAGCCACGATCCGATCGATCAAATCCTGCTTACGCAACTGGGCTTTAATGCCCATACTTCGACCGATTTCACGCAATTGAGCAAGACTTTTGCCCTTCAAAGCGTCTTTATCCATGAATAAATAAATGTTTATCTAATGATTTTACGTCTTCCGGCCGGAAGACGTGATCGATTGATTACGCTAACAAAATTAGCGTTTTTTCGCGAATTACCAAAATCGCAACGATTATTCGCCTGTTTTTCGCAAAAAAGCGAGAGCCGCCTGCAGATCTTCCGGCGTATCGATGGCAATTCCTTCCGAAGCGGTTTCCGCCACTTTGATCCGATATCCGTTTTCCAACCAGCGCAACTGTTCCAGCGATTCGCAACGTTCCAACACCCCGGGTTCAAGTTCCGTAATCTGACGCAACACTTCACTGCGGTAACCGTACAAACCGATATGCTTCAGAAAAGTATGCTCCCGAGCCCACCGGTCGGGATCACAACCCCGCAGATAAGGAATCACCGATCGACTGAAATAGAGTGCATACCCTGCCTTCGACACCACTACTTTGGGCGAGTTGGGATTGGCGATATTTTCACCGGGAGCGAACGGTTTGACCAACGTAGCGATATCGGTCGAGGAATCCGTAAAACAGTCGGCCAATTTTTCCAGCTGCTCGCGAGCGATAAAGGGTTCGTCCCCCTGCACATTGACCACGACGTCAAAAGTCATGCCCTCCCGGGCTTCCACTTTTTCCAGAGCCTCCCGACAACGATCCGTACCGCTACGATGTTCGGTGGAGGTCATCACAACCCGTCCTCCGAAATGTTCCACGGCCTGTTCGATCCGGCTATCGTCAGTCGCCACGTAAACAACCGGGAAAACCGCCGACACTTTTTCGTATACACGCTGAATCATCGGTTTACCATCCAGATCGGCTAACGGTTTACCGGGAAAACGAGTCGAAGCATAACGGGCCGGAATCAAAGCAAGGATTTTCATATCGAATCGGGTATTTAGCGTTCTGTGCAGGACAAAGGTAACTTTTTTGTAGCTTTGTGGGTACAAAATGGGCACAAAATACGACATAAAACCGTTTGTGGAATTGGGCAAACGACTCAACCGCGCATTGAACGACGGAACCTTGAACGAGGTGATCGTCCGCAGCACGCAGGAAAATTCCTGGTTCACCGTCGAGTCCGTTCGGATGGCCATCCGGGCCATCTGTACCGACATGCTCGCCCGGGAGATCCTCGAACCCTGGATCGCGACTTATGCCGACTATGCCGTCCCGGTACGCAAAAGGGTAGGGACCATCCTCGCCGGCAATCTGCCTTTGGTAGGGTTCGCCGACATTATGTACACGCTGTTGGCCGGACACGAACTATGGGTCAAACCCTCCTCCAAAGACCAGGTGTTGATCGAATCTGTCTGTCATCTGTTGCATGAGATCGAACCGTCCTACACCATCGAGCCGATGGGAAATCGCATCCCGGATGCCATCATCGCCACCGGCAGCGACTCGACCCGACGTCTTTTCGAACAGCGATATGCCACTCTTCCGGCTTTGTTGCGCGGAAGTCGTTACAGCGTGGCGGTATTGACCGGTCAGGAAACACCGACTCAACTCGATGGGCTGTATTCCGATCTGTTCTCCTATTTCGGTTTGGGGTGCCGCAACGTAAGCCGTCTGTTCGTACCTCAAAATTATCCCTTGCAGCGACTGATCGACCATTTTCAACGGAATCCTGTCCGACACCGTAAATACCTTAACGCCTATCGCCAAGCCAAAGCCACACTGACCCTGAGCGGAACCGCTTTCCTCGACGGAGGTTTCTTCCTGCTGGGCGATGATACGCTTTCCCTACAAACGAACTGTCTGGTACACTACATCCGGTACGACCATCCGGAGGAAGTAAGCTGTTGGATCGCCGATCATGAAGAACAGCTTCAGTGCGTGGTAGCCGGCCGGGGCGACTATCCCCGTCGGGTTGATTTCGGCATGGCCCAACACCCCCGGCCCGAAGATTATGCCGACGGGGTGGATGTCCTGGATTTTTTACTTCGATTATAACGTTAACTCTTTCCGCTATGCAGTTGCAATTTCGCATGTACACCGACGAAGACGACCTTTTCTTGCGGGACTTTCGGGTTCCGGGCAAATGGACGCTGCTCGAATTTCATCAATTTCTGACCGAAGAGCTCCAATATACCCCCGATCCGACCGCCTCCATTTTTCTGGCAGACGACACCTGGGAATGGGGCGAAGAGATTCCTTTGAGCGACGACAACCCCGAAGCGTTAACCCGCATCGGCCTGCTGGCTCATGACAATTCCCGGCTGATTTATCGTTTTGACCGCAAAAACGATCGTTTCATGTACCTGGAAATGACCGGCATGGAAGCCGGAGACGGCCAGGCCGAAGTGATTTTCGCCAACGGCGAAGCGCCTCGTCAGTTCGATACGGGAGAAGGCTCTCTGTTCGAGGAAGCCATGAACGAGTTCGACGATTTTGAAGGTGACGACGACTACGATGACGAATAGATCACCCAAAACCCTGGTGGTTGTTTTAGGTGCCACTGCAACCGGCAAAACCGAAATCGCCATTCGACTGGCTCAGGCGTTGGGTGGAGAGATCATTTCATCCGATTCCCGACAGGTATACCGGGAGATGACCATCGGAACGGCTGCGCCCACGCCCCAGGAGATGGAATCGGTGCCCCATCATCTGATCGGCACCCGAAGCATCGAAGAGGAGTATTCCTGCGGTCGTTACGAACAGGAGGCCAGCTCGCTCATCGAACGACTGTTCGAGCGACAGGACCTGTTATATCTGGTCGGGGGCTCCGGACTGTATATCGATGCCGTTTGTCGGGGTATGGACGACATGCCTGCCACCGACCCTCAATTGCGGGAAAGCCTCAACCTGCGTCTGCAAACCGAAGGATTGGAGGCTTTGGTCGCAGAACTTCAAAAGCAGGATCCGGTCTATTTCGAGCAGGTAGATCGTCAGAACCCTCAACGGGTCCTGCGGGCCTTGGAAGTTTGTCTGCAAACCGGACGTCCTTACAGCGAGACCCGAACGGGTCAAACCAAACAACGCCCTTTCCGTATACTCAAACTGGGAATCACCATGCCCCGGGATGTGCTCTACGAGCGGATCAACCGCCGGGTGGACCGAATGGTAGCCGACGGTCTGGAGCAAGAGGCCCGAGGGCTCTATGCCCATCGTCATCTCAACGCCCTGCAAACGGTCGGTTACCAGGAATGGTTCGACTATTTCGACGGTACGATTTCCCGGGAACAGGCCATCGAACTGATCAAACGCAACAGCCGTCGTTACGCCAAGCGACAAGAGACCTGGTTCCGGCGCGACCGCGACATTCATTGGGTCGAAGCAGGTCCTCGATGCGTCGAGCAGGCTGAAGCATGGCTGCTCGCCCAACTGGACGAACGTCCTCGACCCTAAAAACTCCCGCATCAAACCGACTACGCTCCCATAAAAACCGGATACATCCTCCCGAGCATAAAACCAAACGAGGGAGCCATGGTCTTCGGCTCCCTCGTTTTTACACATCGGTCTTCGAAATTTCAGGTCACGAACCGGCCGTTTTTATTTTTGTCCGACTCGGACCACTTTCTTACCGGGCGTCACTCCGTTTTCATTGAAGGTATCGACGCTGAAATAATATTCCGAATCCCGATTGAAAATACGAGATTCATACCCATTTTCATACACCATCATGGCCGAATTCATACGATCCGGAGTAATGCCCCAACGCAGGATATATCCCGTAGCGTCCGGAACAGCCTCCCAGTTCAACCGAATATGGCGACCATCTTCCGGATCGCGTATCGCCGTCAACTTGTCCACCCGATCGGCCTTGTCACCCAAACCGTTGCCGAAAACCCGGAAACCGGACATCGAAAACTTCCCGTCCAACCCTCTCAGGTTGGTAATACGCAAATAACGAGTGTGTACCGCCGTATCCAATACGATCAGTTCATGAGGCATATCCTCCTGGTTTTCGCTCCGATCCACCAAGGTTTGCCAGGTCTGACCGTCTTCCGAACGGTCGATCCGGTAGGCATAGCTCACATAACTGTTCTGAGGCGTCAGGGTAAAATCCTTGTCCGCGAAATTGACCTGAATGGCTTCGATCCGCATCGGATGACCCAAATCGACCTGCCACCACTCTCCGGGATCTCCCGTCCGGGCCGACCACCAGGTTTCGACCTGTTCGTCGTTGGCCAAAGTCGGACCGAATCCTTCCAACGCGGACGACGCTTCCACTTTTTTGCCATAGGAGAGCAGGTTCCATCCTGTCCAACGATCATCCCGGGCAAAATCCACCGGTCCGTCCGGAATCGAGAACGGATAGTCCGTAAAGACCGTATGCGCATACAGATCCCCCGCTTCGATATAGACGGGGAAGAGCCCCAAACGGCGTTCAAACATATGGCGTACACTGATTTTCATGGTGGCCACATGCCAGTAATTTCCGTACTTGTCCTTAAACGTATGTCCATGCCCCGATCCGGCGATGAATCCGCCCGGTTTGATCACAAACGGGTTGGACTCCACATACGTAAAGGGACCCAACGGACGATCCGAGACATAGACGCCGTCGCTGTAAATCCGGAATTCCGTCCCCGGAGAGGCATACTGCAAATAGTATTTCCCGTTGTACTTCAACATGCAGGGTCCTTCGTTAAAACCCTGTTTGTTGGCCTTACGCCCCGAATCGGGCATTTCCCAACCGTACTGTTCGAAATGGTGACGAATCAGCGTATCGGGGGTGGAAAGCGCTTTAAATCCGTTCGAAGGATCCACTTCCACCCCCACGATGGGATCTGTGGTGGAACAGCCCCAATAGATATACATCCGCCCGTCGTCATCGAGGAAAAAGGCAGGATCAGTGCCGGGATACTCAAATCGAGTATCGATTTCTTCCCAACAATCCCTTTCCGGATCGGCCGTGCGGAATATTCGACGCGGTAGACCCCCCGAAGCCATAAAGTATAACGAGTCCTTATAAACGACGATCGTAGGCGCATACTCATCGATCACAGAAATGCTGCGACAGGGAATATAATGCCAATCGACCATGTCTTCGGAGCTCCAATAACCACCCGATTTGGACGCGAACAGATAATATTTGCCCTTAAAATATTCCAACACCGGGTCAGCTGCTTCCCGACACGGACGCTCTTCCGCAATAAAAGTCTGAGCGGGCGCTCCGTCCTGAAAGCGATAATTCAGATTCAGCGGATTGGCTATGACGCGACTACGATCATACACAGCACGGGTGGCTTTCTCCGAAGACGAGGTTCCGCACCCGAAACCCAGCCAAACGAGGCCCAGCAGAAAGCTCACCAACCAAGGGGTCGTTGTTTTCATCGATCAATTATTTTAGCATACATTTTTTCACCGATAGTATAGAAACAGAATAGCGTACATCCGTCAACGCCTGCAACCGACAGCGTGATTTTCCGGCCGACATCCTTCGTCCGGTACGCACCATTGCTTAAGGTTGCTTTTTCAGGCAAAAACCGTCCTGTAAGGTAATCGAGAGCGTCATTCGGGTGGTCCCGTCAAATTCGATCCCGGCACAAGCGGTCCGATAGTTTTTCTGAAAATCCCTCACTTCGGCATACAGAAGGTAGCGTTTCCCCTTCTCAACGGCCGATCGGGGAACTTCCAGCGTAGCCTGCAAATAATCATCCAGATTTTGACTCCACAGGGGAACGGTTCCATTGTACGGATATCCTTCCTCGACAATCTGCAAACTGATATAGGGAGGTCTGCGGTACAGGGAATCCACCCAAGAATCTTCGAAAAAGACTTCCCCCTGAAGATCCACTTCCAACACATAGTTATGCAGCGTATCCAACCGATCGGGCTTCCAACTCTTGCGTTCACTTTTGACCGGAACGTATGACAAAGCCGGCGTCTCTCCGGTCCATCGGTACCCGCCATCCCGACTGACATAGTCGCCACGATCGGTTTCCAAGACGAGTTCCTGTCCGGAGGCGTCGAAATAGAGGTTCGAGACGGCATGTATGCCATACTCCGCAAGCAACCATCCGGCCGAGGTCCACGACTCTCCGGGCGCACGACGAAAAACAAAAGGCGAGTATTTTGTCAACGCAAACTCCAGATCGGTATCCCCGAAGCGGACATGAATCGTATCGATCACCTCCACCTCGTGAAAACCCTGATTGATGGCCGTCCAATGCCGACCGCCATCGGTCGTCTTGTACATACCGACATTCGAACCGGCATACACGATATTCGGATGCTGCGGATCGACCGCCATTCCCCGCACAAATTCACAGGTGAGGGACTGATCCAGTTCCTGCCAATGTTCACCACCATCGGTCGTTTTCCAGTTCGAATAATCCGAACCGGAATAAAACGTATCCGGATCGGTGGGATCGGCCGCAAAACCCGAAATCAGATAGGCCCCGTAATAGGGGGAACGTATCTGAGGTTCGAGACCGTCGCTCAGCGGAGTCCAGCTTTTCCCGAAATTATAGGTTTTGAAAAGTCCCTGATGATGGGTTCCGAGGTAAAAAACATCGGGGTCCGTAGGGTGGAAATAGATGACGTCGACCCGACGAAACAAACCGGAAAGGGTTTCATGACGCCAGGTTTTCCCGCCATCGTCGCTCCGGAAGAAACCGCCTTCCCAGTTTGCGGCCGCAATAACGGTCTGAGGTCGTAACGGACTGATGGCTATTTTTTTGAAACGGCTATACCCTCCGAAAATCCGGTACGAACCCTGAAACTTGACCTTTTGAAACCAGTTCAGATCCGCGGAATCTCGAATATACCGGTCGTGATCGAAACACAGCACCCAAGCATCCCGATCCACATCCTGACAGGAATACACCCCCCGATCGGCCAACACAAAAAGTCGACGGGGATTTGTTTTGTCGATGGCAATATCATTGATGGTTTGGTCGTCCAAAGCAACGACTTTCCAACTTTCTCCTCGATTCGAAGAGAACAACAGGCCACTCTGCTGTCCGCCAGCCCACAAGCGTTCGGGGGAGAGGGGATCTTGAACGATCACATTAAAATTTCCATTTTTCGCCTCCTGACAGATCGATCTCCACGATGCCCCGGCATTGTCGCTTTTAAAAAGTCCCTGACCTCGGGAAGCGGCATAAACGGTATTCGGCTCGGCATAATCGACCACGACGGACTGGATGTAATTGACGGCCGGATTTTCTTGGGCATACAGGATCGATCCGGCCAACAAACCTCCTAAAAACAGCACAATACGCACACACATAACATACGGTTTTCTTCCATAAAACAGACAAAAAGAGCTTTTCTGTGTTTATAAAGATAGGATTTGCCCCGTGAAAAGCCAAATTTCAAATCGGGAAATGACACCGCTCAACCCATGGCACAGGACGGTTCCGCTCCAATCGTCCCCCTGCAAATCATCGGTTGATGTCAAAAAATTAGACATCCATTGTCCATTTTTTTGACATTCTATTTTAAAACATTTTTTATAATAAACTGATAATTACATACTTACAAAATTGGCACAGATATAGCGACTCGTATAAGGAACTTAAAACCCCAAATACGATGAAAACTACATTATGGATTCTTGTGACCTGTTTGGCCAGTAGTGGAGCGATATCGGCTCAGGAAATGATACGAGAAACTCATTTTACCGGAAAAGAGATCACGACAATACAGGCGGAAGGTTGCTGGCAGATCATTCTCTCCCAGGGAGAGCAAACCGGCGTACAACTCAGCATGGATACCCGGCTAAAACCTTATTATACGTGCCAACTCACAGACCGAACGGTCCATTTGAACATGGTGGACTTACCATCTTCCAAACAATCCCTGTTACGCACGTACGATAACTGGCCGACCGTTCATATCACACTCTCCACACTCGACGGTCTGGAGGCATCGGGATGCAACCGTATTCAGGCAACCCAGCCCATCCATGCCCATCATTGCAGCATCGATCTATCGGGCGTATGCTACATCACCGACCTTTCACTGAGGGTCAACTCTTTACAATACACACAATCCGGTGTTACACAAACATCTGACTTCTCCGTAACCGCTCAGCAGGACATACAACTGAATGTATCCGGAGTCAGCAAACTCCGGCATGCCTCCTTATGCAGCGCCGGCACGCTCCATATCAACGCATCCGGGATGGCCTCCGTGTCGGCCAAGGTCAACGTCCATACCTTAGAGGTAGAAACCAGCGGAATGGCTCATGCCTCCATCGAAGGACATGCCGTTCTAACCGATTTTCAGGAATCGTCTCTCTCTCAGCTCGATATTTCAAAGCTGGAACCGAATCGAACCGTCCAACAGCACATCTCCTCCAAACCCTGAAAGTTCCGGATTGTACCATACATCTTCTGATCCCCCAAAGCCCCATGTTTTTACGAAGAGATATTCTGAGTCATGGGAAAACAGGCAAACGGAGACAACGCCTTACCTTCCCAACCGGAAGGAATGAAAGGAGGAAGCCTCCCGTGGATTTCGGTTTCCGTATTATACAAACAGGGAGAACCTGTACCGATTCTCCCTGTTTACTTCCCAACACACTACCGAACCCAGGTAATACATTGAAAATCAAATTACAATTGTACTCGGAACGGGAATCGAACCCGTACGGACATCGCTGCCCACGGGATTTTAAGTCCCGCGTGTCTACCTATTCCACCATCCGAGCCCTTTCATTTCGGGCCAACTCGACCCATTGAGCCGAAATGCGCCCCAAAGATAAATATATTCGCCGTAAATACAAATATCTATGCCTTCGATTCACATCTTCAGACAACAAAGAGCGGTAAAAGCCGCTTTCCGGCGGGCTGCAAAACCGACTCAACGACACTCCTGGGCCGACGAACTGTCCGACATCGCCTTCAGATGGAGATTCGGACCAAGAACACTCGTTCGAACGGCCCCCTCAACGAAAAGGAGAGTTCGCAGCGTGCTGCGACTCTCCTCCCGTATACAATCGCTCCGGAGATGTTTTTACGGTTGTGCAGGCAGGAGGCTCAACCAATCCAGCATCAACTGTTTCATGGTTTCATGATATTTGAACGTATCCCGGAATCCCCAGCCATGTCCTCCCGACGGAAAAACATACATGGCCGCAGGCACTCCATGGGCTTTCAAAGCCTCATAAAACATGGCCCCATTGACCGAAGGCACCGATTTGTCGTCATCGGAGTAGAAAATGAGGGTCGGAGGCGTTTGCGCACTGACCTGTTTTTCGTTGGAGTAATATTCACGCATCTCTTCGGAGGGGTTGTCACCCAAAAGATTTTTAGTGGTTCCCGTGTGCTCCCAGCGCTTATCGAATGAAATAACCGGATAACACAACACCCCGAAATCGGGACGCGCTCCTTCCTCGAAATGCGTCAACAACGTAGAAGCCAAATGTCCTCCGGCCGAGAAACCCATGACACCGACCCGCTTCGGATCAATCTTCCACGCATCGGCATGACTGCGAATCAAACGCATGGCCTGTTGGGCATCGTCCAACGGAACCGTACGATGAGCATTCGGCATACGGTATTTGAGCACGATTCCGGTAATTCCGTTTTCAGCAAACCACCGGGCAAAATCGGCTCCTTCATACCCGATTGCCAAGGCTCCATAAGCACCTCCCGGGGCAATCAATACGGCCATTCCCGTATTTTTATCGGCTTGGGCGGGATAAACGATCATCTGCGGAACGCTGACCTGGGTTACGAATCCGTTTTCCGATCTTTCGGGCTCGGTCAATTCATTGCTGACCGGAGGCGGGGTCGACTCCCAAAGGAGCACCTCGAAGGGAGTCTGTTGTGCGAAAACGGTCATGGACAGGCAACTCAAAAACAAGAGCAGCCCTGTGCATCGTACATTTAGCTTTTTCATGGTAGGGTTGAATTGAAATATCGAAGCCTGAAATTACGTCATTTTTCCGAAAAATCATAATTCTTTCCACCGGTACTTTCCCAAACAACTCTCATAAAAAAAGCGTCGGAATTCACATTCCGACACCTATCATGTAATCCGATGTTTGAAAACCGGGACTGATGACATCCTTCAGAAGGGAAAGAATTCATCGTCGTCTATTTCCGATCGTCAGGATTGACAATCAAAAAACAGAAACCCCAGATTCGAGCCGTTGCGGCACTACTCCCGGGAACGACGCAACAGGTCTCCGAAATCGGCAACGGTCCGAGCCGTAATATCCGGACGGGGATCGGCCGAAGAAGCCGTTTCCCAGGTGGTCTCTCCGGACAGCACCAACACCCCCAAAGCACCAGCCCGACGAGCCATTTCGACATCGGTATAAAGGCGGTCTCCGGCCATGGCGATCTCGTCGGGCTGTAATCCGTGACGATCGAGAATTCCTTTCAACATATTCGGATCCGGTTTACCGAGCACCACATCGGGACGGCGACCGGCAGCCTCCTCCAGACACTTGCAAATCGAACCGCAATCCACCAATACGGTCGGCCGGTCGGTCGGACACACCCGATCGGGATTCGTCGCCAGATAGGGCAGTCCCCGACTGATCCACCAAGCCGCCCGGCACAGGCGTTCGTAGGTCAATGTCATATCAAAAGAGGCGATCACCACATCGGGCACATCATCGGGGTCGTCTTTCGCCGAGACAAATCCGGCCTGTTCGAATTGCCCGATCATGCCCGGAGTGCCCAACAGAAACAGTTTCCGAGCCTTCGGATAGTGAGCACGCAGATAGTCGATCGTAGCGCCCACGGTCGTATACATCTCTTCTTCCGTAGCCGAAATACCCAATTTAGCGAGTTTTTGCAGGTATTCCGACAAACTGCGGCTAGGATTATTCGTCAAAAAGGAATAACCGATGCCCATCTGTTTCAAACCGGCCAAAAAATCGAGCGTATACGGGAATAAGGTTCCTCCCATATAAATCGTTCCATCCATATCCAAAGCCACATGACGGATACGACGACACCGCTCCAACAACTGTTCTTCTGAAAATATCGAGGTATAATTATGCTCCATGCCGTTACTGCTCTTCATATCCATTGCCTTTGGCCCGCCACATCAGCAGGAAAATCAACATTCCTACGATCGACATCCCCACCATGGCGATATAGACGTAAGTCCATCCGTAATACTGGGCCAAGGCCCCCAGTCCCACACCCGAGACAATGGTGCTGGCATACCCGAACAGACCGGTAAAGCCCACAGCCGTAGCGGCGGCTTTTTTGGTAGCCTGATTGGCGGCGGCAATTCCTACCAACGCCTGCGGTCCATAGATAAAAAAGCCCGAAATGCACAACGACGCATACAACATCCACAAGGGAGCATCCGAAGGCAACTGCCAGAACAGGCCGATAAACAAGGCGGCCCCGGCCATGCAATAGACACAGGTGCGATGAGCCCGTCCCCCCAAATATTTATCGGTCACCTTACCGGCCACGATCATGCCCAGGATACCGGCGATCTCGAACATGGCCACCAGCCACCCTGCATGTTCCATGCTGACGCCCTTGGACTGACTCAACAAGGTAGGGCCCCAGTCCAACACGCAGAAACGTACGATATAGACAAAGAAATTCGCCACGGAAAGAATCCAGATCAACGGATTGGCGAATACATGTTCCCGGAACAGACGCATCGACTCGCCCTTTTTCTTTTCCGATTTGGCTTGAGCATTTTTGTCATCGGTACCGGGCAGTTCGGGCAATCCCACCGAGGTCGGCGTATCCCGTAAAAAGATCAGCAATCCGATCGAACCAGCAAAAGCAATCCCTGCCGGAATCCAGAAACACCATTTCCAGGCGCCCACATGATCGGGCCCGCTTCCCAGGTTTCCCATGATGTATCCGCACAGAATCACCACCAATCCGGCCCCGACCGAATGGGAGGTATTCCACAACGACATTTTGGTCGCCAGTTCACGGGGTGGAATCCAGTGGGTCAACAGGCGGGCGCAGGGCGGGAAGCCCGATCCCTGCAACAGACCGTTGAGCACCCACATGATGCCCAGGAAAAGAATCAATGTATTGGTAAACCCGCTCCCGGAGGTTTCTCCCGTGATCCAACTCGCGATATCTTCGCCAAACCCGAATGCAAAATTGGACAGTGCACAGAGGGCCAGTCCGATCGCCATGAAAAAACGGGCGTTAACCCTGTCGCCGATCATACCGCCCAGAAACTTGGACAGGCCATAGATCAATCCGTTCAGCGTCAAGAAAATCCCCAGGCTCGTTTTGGTAATCCCCAAATCGGCTTCCATGCCGGGCATCGCCAGGCTGAAGTTCTTGCGCACGAAATAGAAGAGAGCATACCCGATCATCGTCACAATGATCGTACGGGTTTGCCAGTACTTGAATTTCCGGGCGGTTTCGGCCGCCATCGCTTGTTCTGCCATCGTATCGTTCTACTTGAGGGTTTTCGTTCTATTTCAGCGGAGGCCACACTCCTTGAGGCGAGAGAATCACATCGACCCAGCGATCGAGATTACAAGTCCGTACGGCCACATCCAGGATCGTAAATCGACGACGAATATGCTGCGCCTTGATAAAATCGGAATGCAGACGTTCCCGGGAAATACCGATCTGAGACGGATCGGTCGGAGCACACACCAGATCGAGCCGGCGTTTGGCTTCGGGGAACGGCACCAACTGATTCTGCAGGCGTTCCTGAATACGTCCCCAATTCTCCTTGAGCAGGGTCAACTGTCCTCGCAACTGTTCCTTGGTCGCATATTTGGCCCGAGTCTCTCTCAGACCCAACTCCGGGAAATCGGTCCCGGCATACAGTTCCAGCGCGAAACGATCGGACTCTTCCGGTGTCGGCCAGGCCGCTACACAGGCCTCGATATCGAGGTTGGGAATATCCGTAGCCAGCAATTGTTCGTACAAGGCCGTCGAAGCCAACATCCCGATGCTCACCTTGAATCCGTGCGAGGGGGCATGTCCCTGAAAAGTATGGTGTTCCATATCCCACAGGTGGCTGAACTGATGATCGGCGCCCGATGCCGGCCGGCTGGTCCGCGAGGCCTGCATGGCGAATCCGCCCAACATCAGGCCCTCGATCAAGGCCTCGATTTTCTTTTCATCCCCGCTGCGTACGCCGGCCGGATCGGCCAACGCGTCTTTCAACCCATCCTGCACCACCGAAAACGCAAAGCGATCGATGGGTTCCACGCCCAATTCTTCGGCCAGAATCCAATCGGCTCCGGCCGGAACTTTGGCAAACAGATCGGCATATCCGGAGGCTGTCATCTCGGCCGGTGCCCCGGCGATAATCGCCGTATCGGCCAACACGGCCAACGGCGCCGGACATTCGAACGTCTGTTTGTTCCCTTCGAAGATCACCGAAGCCCCATAGGCGGCATAACCGTCCATCGAAGCGGCCGTGGCCACACACATATAACGCCGTCCCTGATGATAGGAACAAAGTTTGCTCAAGTCATTGATCGTTCCGGAACCCACAGCCACCACGATGGCTTCAGTCTGTTTCAATCGTTCATCGAGTTGCTCCACGAAACGCCATTCGGCATGCAAATCGGGATCATCGAAGATATAAGGTTCCTGCTGCCGGATTCCGGCTTCGTCCAAAAATCGGTGTACGGCCCGACCCGCTACTTCGAACGTATTCGTATCGGCTACGATCAGAGCTTCCTGACCCGGAAACAACTCCCCGAACATAGCTCCGACCCGGGAGAGAATACCGCTCCCGATTTCAACGGCGCGCGTTTCGCTGGCGCGCTCCAATGCTTTTTGTACTCGGTTCATAAACATTTTCGGTTAGAACGTGCAACAACGTCTATACATCTCATACAAGATAGCCATATTTTCGATTCCCGTCAAGACTTCTCAACGGCCCTTTCCGCAGGAGCGTTCCTCGGACCATACGGATACCTCCGGCTGTGAGGCACTTACCATCACCGGCATTCTCCGCCACGATTTTGCGCCCGAATCTGGAGAGGAGACCTTGTCTGCGGGTGGCGGATCCCGCCTACAAACAGTCACCTCTTCCAGTGGGCCCAATACGATCTGCTGCACTTCGGAAATCTCCGGCGGCTATCTCTTTCAACTATTTTCTTTTCTATCATCGACTTCCGAAAAGAAGTCTTCGAATGAAACAAAAATACATTTATCGCCCCAGAAAAACAAACGAAATCGACGCAAAACGAAATCAACATCGAGAAAACAGAGCCTGATCGAACCTTATTTCTTTCGAAATACCGTTGGATTTCCGAGAAAGATTCGTTACATTTGTTTACAAGACCCAAACGATCATGCTCAGCATAGCCGAAAGACACAAATTCATTCTGGATGCCCTGCAACAACAGGGATTCATCCGCATCGGTGATATCGCCGCCCAATTGGGCGTAACGGTCGTCACCATCCGAAAAGATTTCAAAGAGCTGGAAAAACGAGGTTTGCTCTACCGCACGCACGGCAGTGCCAGTCCGGTCAACCCGTTGGTTCCCGACCGCAGCGTTTTCACCAAAGAACAGATCAACCGCAAGAAAAAAGAAAAAATCGGACAAGCCGCCGCCCGTCTGATCGAACCGGACGACTCAATCATCATCGCCTCGGGGTCCACCATCTGTGCCTTTGCCCGACACATTCAACCTTCCGGCCATTTGAATGTCGTAACGCCCTCGTTAAGCGTAGCCACTCAGTTGAGTCGACTCGAACAGGTGAATGTCATCCAACTGGGCGGCACGGTGGATCAGAAATCGCTTTCGGTTCGCGGCGCATACACCGCCCTGGAAGTATTTGATTTCTTTTCCAGTTCCAAACTCTTTTTCGGGGCCGACGGCATCGATGAAGAACACGGCGTCACGACCTCCAACCTGGAAGAGGTGCTGTTGACACGACGCATGATGTCTACGGCGACCCGCATCATTCTGCTGGCCGACTCGTCCAAATTCTCGAAACAGGGTTTCGGAAAGATCTGCATGCTCGACCAGATCGACACGCTGGTCACCGATGAAGACATTCCGGAAGCCACCCTTCACCAACTCGAAGAACAAGGCGTCGAAGTCATCATCGCCCGATAGCCCCCAAAGGCGTCGAAGTCATCATCGCTCGATAGACCCCCCAAAAAGACCTTTCCCGATAAACCGCGGGCCGTCACATTCGGATCACTTCCACGAGACACAACCCGCCTAAATCACCATACCCGAATCCGTCTTTCCTTTCCATAAAAAAAGCCTGCTTTACCCAGCAGGCTTTTAAACTTATAGCCAATCAAGAAATCCGCTCAAAATAGCAGGCCCAACCATTTCTTCAAATAGGCCGCAATCCCGTGCTCCATGCTGTGACGATGATAATCGGTCACATGTACCGACCAGTCGTTATCGGTCTGACTCAGGGCACGCGAAGCATTGAATTGGCGAATCTGTTCGTCGTATTCGGCCAGACCTTGCCGCATATCTTCATCTGCCGTATAGGTTTCCTGATGCACGACCAGTTCCACGGGCAATTTGGGTTTCAGATCGGGCATCTCGGAAGGGTAGCCCAACGTCAGACCGCACACGATGGAAACCCCCTGCGGTAATTTCAGCATCGTGGCCAGTCGTTCGGGATCGGCCGTTCGGGCATACCCCACACAACAACATCCCAATCCCAACGATTCGGCTGCCGTCACCGCACTCATCATCGCCAACGAAGCATCGATCACTCCGACCGTATAACCATCGATGGTCTTTTCGAAGCCGGGCGTTTCCACTCCCTGCAAAGCCGTCGCCACTTTCAATTTATGATAGTCCAGGCAAAACAACAAAAACGTCGAGCAGGTTTTGATCTGTTTCTGGCCCGTGATGGCATAAATCTCTTCCTTGGTAGGCTGATCATTCACGGCGATGACCGAAAACTGCTGTCCATTATAACTGGTCGGGGTATTGCGAATGGCTTCATAGATGTAAGCCAACTTTTCGGGTTCTATTTTTCTGCGTTCATAGCGCCGAATCGTACGGCGTGTCAACAAAGTTTCTTCTACGCTTTTCATACTTTCGCATCATTTGAATTTAGGGAGGATAAAGATACAAAGAATTCCGCTTCACCCGGTATATCTCCGCCAAAAGCATGCCGAAAACCACGAACTTCTTTCGTTTCCCGAATCGGATCCCGTTCTCCGAAGCATGTTACCGATTTTTACAACATGGCCCTGATCTTTGAAACAGGGTCCCGATCCCAAAGCATGCTCCTGTTTTTCAAAACATGATCCCGATCCCGGACCCCAAAGCATGCTTCCGGGCTCCCGAAGCATGGTCTCGGCCCGATATCGCCCGCCATCAAAAATCGGGGGTGTTCCTTTCGGCAACACCCCCGATTTGTTCTTTCCGACAGGAAACGGTTTATTCCGTCTGGCCCAATTCCTGCCATACCAGGGCCGAGGCACCCAATACGGCGGCATTCTTACCGTCGATTCCCGACGGAAGCAGTTTGACCTTGTTGCGGAAAATCGCCAACAAATTGGCTTCCATATACCGTTTGGTCGGTTCGAAAATATACTTGCCGGCTTTGGCCAAGCCCCCGAACAGGAAGATCGCTTCGGGACTGGTGATCGCTACCACATCGGCCAATGCCTCACCCAACATCTTACCGGTATATTCGTAGGCTTCGATCGCAATGGGGTCGCCATTGAGCGTCGCCTTGGTGATCATCTCAGCCGTCAGTTCGTCATACGGAATCTTGCGGAACTCACTCTCTTCGGTATGGTCGGCCAGCAGTTTGAAAACGGTACGTTTGATCCCCGTAGCCGACACATACGTTTCCAGACACCCTTTGCGACCACAACCGCACACCCGACCGGTCTTGTGTACGATCACGTGGCCCAACTCTCCGGCAAAGCCATCGTGTCCGTAAACCAACTTGCCGTTGACCACGAAACCGCTTCCCAAACCGGTTCCCAAAGTAACGACCACGAAATTCTGCATACCACGAGCACCCCCGTATACCATTTCGCCCACGGCAGCCGCGTTGGCATCATTGGTAATAATCACCGGGATGGTCGGGAAGTAGCGTTTCATCTTTTCCACGATCTGCAACACCCCTTTCCACACCAGGTTCGGAGCAAACTCAATGGTTCCCGTATAATAGTTGCCGTTGGGGGCACCGATCCCCACACCGATCACATCCACATCATCTCCGCTGCGTTTGATCAGATCCTGAATGCCGATATACAACTCCTCGATATACTGATCGAAATCGGGATAGTTCCGGGTCGAGAAAGCCCCTTCGCCGATAATATTGCCGTCCTGATCCACCAGGCCGTAGACCGTATTGGTTCCTCCGATGTCTACACCAACAGCTACTTTTCTCATTTTCAGTTTTGTATTGAAGTTAATTGAATCAAGTAATGCATTTGTTCGAATTATCAAATATAGACACAAAAAGAGGGTTTTGCAAATTGTTTCCTGAAAAACGACGTATTTTTTCTACCTTTATGCGCCATTATTTTCAAAATCGAATCCTATGTATTCTGTCCGCGAACTTCTCGAAATCACGGAAAGCGAACTTGCCTCGCTGGCCTATCCCGTCTCTCCCGACGGTTTGTACGCCCCCATGCGTTATGCGCTGGAAGGAGGCGGGAAACGCATTCGGCCCGTATTGGTGCTGATGGGTTGCAACCTGTTCCGCGAATCGGTCACCGCTGCCAGGCCGGCCGCTCTGGCTGTGGAAGTTTTCCATAACTTCACCTTGCTGCACGACGACATCATGGATCACTCGGACACCCGACGCGGCAAACCTTCCGTCTATAAAAAATGGAACGAGAATACCGCCATTCTCTCCGGCGACATGATGCTGATCTACGCATATCGCCTGTTAAACCGTTGCGAAGAGAGTCTCGTTCCCCGTTTGCTGGACGCGTTCAACGAAATCGCCCTCGGCGTATGCGAAGGCCAACAATACGACATGGATTTCGAAACGCGGGAAGATGTCAGCGTCGACGAATACCTGGAGATGATCCGCCTCAAAACGGCCGTTCTGTTGGGAGGAGCCCTTCAGTTGGGAGCGATCTGCGGAGGCGCCTCGGCCGAACAGACCGAACTGCTGTATCGTTTCGGGCTCAACATCGGCCTGGCTTTCCAGTTGCAGGACGACCTGCTGGACACTTATGGGGATCCGGCCATTTTGGGCAAACCGGTCGGCGAGGACATTCTGGCCGGCAAAAAGAATTTCCTGCTCAGTAAGGCGTTGTCCATGACCGACGAGAACGGACGCATCGAGTTGCTGTCGTTGCTTCGGAATCAGGAAATGCCCGCTGCCGACAAAATCGCAGCCGTCAAAGCCATATACGACCGACTGGATCTCAAAACCATCACAGAACAACAAATCGCAGCCTATTTCGGGAACGCTTTCCATACGCTCGAAGTGCTGGATATCGATTCCGAACGACTGAAACCGTTGCGCGAACTGGCCTCCGGGCTCCTCAACCGACAGAAATAAATCGACATGCAAACACCGCTGAACATCCGGCGCGACGAAATCGAACTGATGGCTCCGGCCGGTTCATACGAATCGCTGATGGCTGCCATCGGGGCCGGAGCCAACTCGGTCTATTTCGGCGTGGGCGAGCTGAACATGCGAGCCCGCTCGGCCTTCAACTTCACGCTGGAGGATCTTGCCCGCATCGCCCGCATCGCCCACGAACACGGCGTCAAAACCTACCTGACCGTCAACACCATCCTCTACGACAAGGATCTGGATACAATGCGCCGGATCATGGACCGGGCTCGGGCCGAGGGGATCGATGCGGTGATCGTTTCCGATCAGGCCGGTATTCTGTATGCCCGCAGCATCGGATTGGAGGTACACATCTCCACCCAGCTGAACCTTTCCAACATCGAATCGGTCGCTTTTTATGCAGCCTATGCCGATGTCATGGTACTCGCCCGGGAACTGGACCTGTACCAGGTCCGGAAAATTCACCGACAAATCCTTGCCCGGGATATCCGGGGCCCCAAAGGCGAGCCGATCAAAATCGAAATGTTCGCGCACGGGGCGCTGTGCATGGCCGTCTCGGGCAAATGCTACCTCAGCCTGCACGACAACGGACATTCGGCCAACCGGGGGGATTGCCGACAAATCTGCCGCCGCAGTTATGTGGTCCGCGATCGGGAAACCGACGAAGAGCTGGAAATCGAAAATCCCTTCATCCTCTCGCCCAAAGATCTGTGTACCATCGATTTTCTGGACCGCTTCCTCGAAGCAGGCGTACGGGTTCTCAAAATCGAAGGCCGGGCCCGTTCGGCGGAATACGTCAATCGGGTAGTGGGATGCTACCATGAAGCCCTTGTGGCTCTGGAGCAGGGAACCTATACCCCCGAACGCATCGAAAACTGGAAACGGCGTCTCGGAGAGGTGTTCAATCGCGGTTTCTGGGGCGGATATTACCTGGGCGGGAAGACCGGAGAATGGAGTCAGGTATATGGCTCCTCGGCCACCAAACGGAAGGTCTATGTCGGAAAAGTCACCAACTTTTTCAAAAAGATTTCGGTGGCTGAAATTCAGGTGGAAGCCGCACCGCTCGCGGTCGGGGAGGAGGCCTTTTTCATGGGAGAGACCACCGGGGTACAGGAATTTACCGTCCGGGAAATTCGGGTTGCCGAGCAAGCCGTACCTCAGAGCGTACAGGGTGAAACCTGTTCAATCCCGACCACAGGGCTCATCCGACGTGGCGATCGTCTCTATAAATTCGTGGAAGTCGATCCCAGCGAATCGGAATAGCGTCTAAACCGCCGCGTTACAATCAAAATTTTATCGTATTTTTGCCCCGCATTCACACTCTTTTCATCGTGCCGCAGAAATCCGCCAATCCATTAGCCAAGATCAAGCTCAGCAATGCGCTCTATCCGATCGCCATCGGTCTGATCGTCGTGGGTTATCTGTTCTGGAAAGACTTCAATGCCGAGGTGTTCGCCGATATCCGATTCAGTTGGCATACCTTGTTCTGGATCGTATTGGCCTTTTTCTGCATGTTCGGACGCGACCTGGGCTACATCATCCGCATCCGTATCCTGAGCAACAACCAACTCAGCTGGTTACAGGCTTTCCGGATCATCATGCTCTGGGAATTCACCTCCGCCATCACCCCCTCGGCCGTCGGAGGCACCAGCGTAGCCATTATCTACGTACACAAAGAAGGGATCAGCGTGGGACGCAGTTCGGCGATCGTCATGCTGACCTCGTTTCTGGACGAGGTCTATTTCATCGTCATGTTCCCGCTGCTGTTGTTGCTGGTCGGGCGCCACGCCATGTTCGACATCGATACCACCTCCGGAGTAATCGCCCACAGTCTGATGACTTTCGCCCTGATCGGTTACGCCCTGAAACTGACCTATGTTCTGATCCTCTCATACGGGCTGTTCTACAATCCGCGTGGATTGAAATGGTTGCTGATGCGCATCTTCCGGGTCCGTTTTTTGCGCCGATGGTATCGGGCAGCCGCCAATGTCGGATCGGATATCGTGCTCTCATCTTATGAAATCCGCCGCTATGGAGCACGATTCTGGCTGAAAGCCGGCGCCTCGACGTTTCTATCCTGGAGTTCGCGTTACCTGGTTGCCAACGCTCTGATCATGGCCTTTTTCTCGGTGAGCGACCAACTGCTGCTGTTTGCGCGACAACTGGTCATGTGGATCATGATGCTGGTCATGCCCACACCGGGCGGCAGCGGTTTCGCCGAATATATTTTCACCACTTACTGCCGCGATCTGATCGACGTTCCGCTCTCACTCCAGGTCGGAGCCGCCACCCTGATCGCCCTGTTCTGGCGGCTGATCACCTATTATCCCTACCTGATTGCCGGCGTTCTCATCTTCCCGCGCTGGATCAAACGGAATTTCACCCGCAAATCGATCGCCTGAACCCATAGCGGGCAATGTTGATAAAAAAATAATAACTCGCCCCGCTTCGGATTTTGTCTTTTTTCTCATGAACCGTAACTTTACGATATGGGAAAATTACCGAAATGGATACCGGCGGCCGCAGGGGTCGTCATGATGATTGTGTTGGTGTGGCTGGTCATTCACCGGAAACACGCAGAAACCCTGCCTCAGGAAATCGAAATTCAAGAAGAACCGCGCGAATTGCTCTATGGCATCGATGTCGGCTCCTACCACCTCGATGAAGCGACTCTCGAAAGCGGTCAGACCCTGGGAGAGATTCTGGCCCGTTATGACATCACGCCTGTTACGGTCGATCTGATCGCCAAAAGCGCCGATTCGGTATTCCTGCTGCGCAATCTGCGTGCCGGGCACAAATACACCACATTCCAGGCTACGGACAGCACCGCCAAACTCGATTATTTCGTCTACGAAATATCCACCACGGAATACCTGGTCATTGACTTTACGGACACCAATCCCCACATGCATGTAGCCGAAAAGGAAGTAACCGTACAACGGATGCAGAAGACGGCCACCATCACCTCTTCGCTTTGGAACAGCATGATCGAAAACGACATGAGTCCCGCCCTGGCCTCCGAACTATCCGACATTTATGCCTGGAGCATTGACTTTTTCGGTTTGCAGAAAGACGATCAGTTCACCGTCATCTACGATCAACTCTATGTCGATACGGTTTGTGTCGACGTCGGCACGATCTGGGGGGCCAGTTTCCAACACGGAGGTAAGACCTACTACGCCATTCCGTTCGTACAAGACGGCAAACTGCAATACTGGGATGAACAGGGGAACAGCCTGCGTAAAAACCTGCTCAAAGCTCCGCTGAAATTCTCCCGGATCAGTTCCCGTTTTTCGGCTTCGCGCATGCATCCGGTATTGCGAATCCGACGGCCTCATTACGGTGTCGACTATGCGGCCCCGAGCGGTACGCCGGTCGTAGCCGTAGGCGATGGAGTCGTGATTTTCAAGGGATGGGGCAGAGGAGGAGGCAACACCCTGAAAATCAGACACAATTCAGGATCCTTAGTTTCAGGATATCTGCACCTGAGAGGTTTTGCCAAAGGCATCCAACAAGGCACCCGCGTTCATCAGGGACAACTGATCGGCTACGTAGGCTCGACCGGACTTTCGACCGGACCGCACCTCGATTTCCGGCTGTGGCAAAACGGTCGGCCGATCGACCCGTTGAAAGTGCCGACCGAACCGGCCGAACCGATTCGTGCCGCCAATAAAACCGCTTTCGAAGGCATCCGCGATCGCGTCATGGCCGAATTGAGTGGCCCGGTTGCCGACAGCCTGCGCGTCACCACCCTCGAAGAGATTTCAAACCCGAGCCGTACCGATTCCACCTCCCAACCTCGTCCATGAATGCCGAAATAGATCCCCGCATCATCCGCTTTCTCGGACGTCATCACATCATGACGCTCGCCACCGTTCAGGAAGGTCAGCCTCATTGTTGCACCTTGTTTTACGCGTATGCCCCCGAAACGAACCGTTTTGTGGTCACTTCGTCCGAATCCACCCTGCACGTCAAACAACTGGCAAGAAATGCACGGATAGCCGGAGCCATTGCCCTGGAAAGCAAAGTGATCGGAAAACTGCAAGGTATCCAGCTACGGGGAAGCATGACTCGGCCTTCGGCCCGTGAACTGCCCGAAGTCCGCCAGGCATACCTGAAACGATTCCCTTTCGCCGCCCTGATGGATATCGATCTGTGGGTGATCGAGCCCGATTTTCTGAAACTGACGGACAATCGCCTAGGGTTCGGCAAAAAGCTGATCTGGGAGGCAAACCAATCGACCCGACCATGAGCAACGACACGTCAAAAACTGCTTTTGTCACCGGAGCCACCGGACTGATCGGCAGCCATGTGGTAGCCGAACTGCTTCGTGCGGGATATCGGGTGCGCCTGGCGGTTCGCAACCGGAACCGACTGCAAGCGTTGGAAGACACGCTCAAACGCTTCGACGTCATCGACCGGTGGGATCGTCTCGAAGTATATGAAATGCCTTTGCTCAATCCCATTCGCCTCAGTCAACGCATGCAGGGATGTACCCAGGTTTTTCATTGTGCCGGCATGGTATCATTCGACCCGACCCGAGAAGACGAAATTCTCGAAACCAATATCCGCATCACGAATACCACGGTCACAGCCGCCCGAATGGCCCATATCGCCGTTTTCGTTCATGTCAGTTCGATTGCCACACTGGGAGCCATACCGGTCGAATCGGGCAAACAGACCGCCCAGAAGCTGATTACCGAACAAAATCTGCTCACCAGTCTCAAAGACCGCTCAGCCTATTCCGTCAGTAAATTCTATGCAGAAAACGAAGTATGGAGAGCCTCGGCACAAGGCTTGTACACCGTGATCGTCAATCCGGCCATCGTGCTGGGTGAGGGGGCCTGGGACCGCAGCAGCGGAGAGCTGATTGCGCAAGCCATCCACCATTCCGTTTTCGCCACCGGAGGAGTCAAGGGGTATGTGGATGTACGGGATGTGGCCCGGGCCATGCTCCTGCTATCCTGTACAGAAGCCGCTTACGGCCAGCGATTTATTCTTTCCAGTGCCAATCTCTCTTTCCGGGAACTGTTTACCCAGATTGCCCGAGCCGCCGGCAAACATCCGCCCCGATGGACACTCGGACGCAAAGCCCTGACGCTGGCTGCCACCCTCGAACGAGGGCACCGGAGATTCTGGGGCGGGGAAGTACGGTTGAGTGATTCGGTAATCGCCAACGCACTGGATGTTTCCCGCTATGACGGCAGCCGAATCACCCGACTCTGTTCATTTGATTATACCCCCATCGAACAAACCATCGACCGTGTGGTAAAAGCCTGTCTGCAAGAAACGAAACACCGATAAACCGCATCCCGACTCTCTATCGGAACAAAGCGGCACGCGAATACCGAAAAACAGACAACCACACACCAAGACATACCACAAATAACGAAAAACAAATCATCGAGCCCGACGGGATTCCACGAAAACGAATCATGCACACCAGGGCACCAATAAAACGATAAAGACCTTTACACCATCCGATATGACACAACGAGTAGCCGTAATCATCGTAGCCGGCGGCAGCGGTCGCCGCATGGGAGGGAAACTGCCCAAACAATTTATGACCATCGGCGGAAAACCGGTTCTGATGCATACGATCCAACGATTCGCCGAAGTATTGAACAATCCTCTGCTGGTTCTGGTGTTACCCTCCAGTCGGATCGAATACTGGAAAGAGCTCTGCCAGGAGTACCACTTCAACATACCGCACACCCTTTGCGAAGGAGGAGATACCCGTTTCGAGTCAGTCAAACGGGGACTGGAACACATTGGCGAGGCCTCTCTGGTGGCGATTCACGACGGGGTTCGTCCCCTGGTCAGCGGCGAGCTGATCCAACGGGCTATCGCCGATGCCAAAGTCTTCGGAGCCGTCATTCCGGTTGTTACGCCCATCGACTCCCTCCGTCAGATCGACGATGAAGGAAACCACATCATCGACCGCACCCGACTGAGGATCGTCCAGACTCCCCAAGTTTTTCACGCCAAGGTTATCCGTAAAGCCTATGAATTACCCTACAGCCATGAATTCACAGACGATGCCAGTGTCGTGGAAGCCTCCGGACACGACATTTTCCTGTGCGAAGGGGATTACGCCAACATCAAGATCACAACCCCGATCGACATCATCACCGTGGAGGCCCTGTTGACGGCCCAAGCCGAACCGACCGAAGAATAGCAGAAGACATTCCATAAAACACAGGAGCTTGTCCCGGATGGGACAAGCTCCTGCTTATTTGAATGACGATCGAGACCTTTTCGGACTACCGTATTTTCTTCGGACAAACGATTTTATTGATCCCGTAACGGGCGGGAAATCGAACGTTCACCCGACAGCCCTTACCCGTCCGAGCGCGAAAACTTCCCGATCCACAACCGAAGAGACTCAACCCAAAATAAAAATCGCCGGTCGTTTCTGCATCTCCGGCATCGGCAATTCCCGCCACCGGGCAATGCTGTGGGTCATGATCTGCTGATCGGGTTGCAAAACATCGACAGCCACACACAAACGCGTATGCTCCCCGCAGATCGTCAAAAAATCCTGAAATAATTTTACGTTACGGTAGGGAGCCTCGATAAAGAGCTGAGACTGATGTTCGTTACGCGCCCTTTTCTCAAAAAAACGGATGGCTTTTCCACGCTCCGGCTGTTTGACCGGCAAATAACCATTGAAAGCGAACGACTGCCCGTTGAGTCCGGAGGCCATCAGCGCCAAAATAATCGACGAAGGACCCACCAAAGGAATGACTTCCACACCCTGTTGATGAGCCAGCGCCACCAGATCGGCCCCGGGGTCGGCCACGCCCGGCACACCGGCTTCAGACATCAAACCGGCATTCGTTCCCTCCAATACCGGAGCCAACAGACGAGCCCACTCCTCGGGGCGCGTATGCTCGTTGAGTTCCTCAAACCGCAGCTCGTCGATCGGGCGCCCGACCGCTGCCCGACTCAAAAAACGCCTCGCCGTTCGCAAATTTTCCACAATGAAATAGTCCAACGAAGCCATCACCTCACGATTCAAGGCCGGCAAGACATCGTACACCGGACGATCGCCGATGGGCGTGGGCAACAAATAGAGCTTTCCGGATTTCATCGCATTTACTCTTTGATATAGACTCGTTTCACCCGCGTCGAGACACTCGTCATCACCTCATAAGGAATGGTTCCCAACACCCCGGCCATATCGATCACCGAAGCCCCTTCACCGAAAATGATCACCGTATCGCCTTCCTGAACGCCTTCCACATCGGTCACGTCCAACATACAGGTATCCATGCAGACATTGCCGATGATCGGCACCTTCTGTCCCCGAACGACCATCCGCCAGGCTCCGCAGCCCAGGTGCCGGTTCAAGCCGTCGGCATAACCGATCGGAATGGTCGCCGTACGGCTCGGACGTTCGATCACCCCGTGACGTCCGTAACCGACCGTCTCGCCCGGTTCCAGCTCCTTGATCTGTACGATGCGCGTCTTGAGTGTGGCCACCGGCAAGAGATGTTCCTGATGAACGAAACTAATTCCATAGAGGCCGACTCCCAGACGCACCATGTCGAACTGAGCTTCGGGGAAACGCTCGATCCCGGCACTATTGTCCAAATGACGAATGATACCCTGATGGGGGAAAGCCGCCAAGAGACGATCACTCATGCGTTTATAACGGGCGATTTGGTCCCGGGTAAAGGCGTCCTGCGAGGGTTCGTCGCTGGTGGCCAAATGCGAAAAGATCGTACGAATATACAACGCAGGCTGTGCCTTGAGGGCCTCGATCAAAGCCGGGATCTCTTTTTCCTCGAAACCCAACCGATGCATACCCGTATCCAGTTTGAGGTGGATGGGGTAGTGGGTTTCGCCCTGCCGGGCCACGGCATCGGCAAAGGCTTTCAGGGAGGTAAAGCTGTAAATTTCGGGTTCAAGCCGTTGTTCGATCATCGGCTCGAAACTGTCGGCATCGGCATTCAGGACCACAATGGGCATCGTGATGCCCGCTTCTCGCAACACCACGCCTTCGTCGGCAAAAGCCACGGCCAGAAAATTCACGCCCTGATGCTGCAGCATACTGGCCACCTCATACGTACCATTACCGTAAGCCGAAGCCTTGACCATCACCATCATACGCGTTCCCGGACGCAGTTTACCCCGAAAATAATTGAGGTTATGGATCATATGATCCAGATTCACCTCCAGTACGGTCGTATGAATCTGATGTTCGAGCGCATGGCTGATCTTCTCGAAATGAAAATCCCGACAGCCTTTGATCAGAATACTTTTACGCACAAAACGACTGCGGTCGCAATGGCGCAAAAACTCATCGGTCGAGGGATAAAAACTCGTCGGTAAATCGAACCGATGGACCTGACGGGAAATTTCCTCGCCGATGCCGATCAACCGATCCACGCCTTTGGTTTTCAACATATCGGCCACCTTCGCATACAAGGTTTCCGGAGCCAGGCCGCTTTGACGGATGTCGGAGAGGATCAACCACTTTTCCTGCCCGCCGGAGAGCGACTCCAGATAATCCAACGCCAAAGCCAACGAATTGATATCGGAATTATAACTGTCGTTAATCAACTTGCAGCCACCGATTCCCTCTTTGAGTTCCAGACGCATGGCTACCGGCTGCAAGGCCGCCAAACGAGGCAAAATATCCTGATCTTCATACCCTAAGGTCCGATATAGAGCCACGGCTTCTGCCGCATTCTCCCGCGAAGCCTCGTCAGGGTAGGGCAAGGCAGTCAACGGCTCGTCCCGGACGTCGACACCGACCAGACGACGATCCGCAAACCGCTGTTCGATCGCACGAACGACCTGCTCATTCTGCGTCAGATAGAGAATCGTTTCCGCCCGATCGAACAGCGTCAGTTTTTCGTCGAGTTTTTGTTCCAGGGTCTGGAAATTTTCCTGGTGGGCATCTCCCAAATTCGTAAAGATCCCGATCTGGGGCCGAATCATCTCTTCGAGCCGGCGCATCTCTCCGGGTTGGGAAATTCCCGCTTCGATCACAGCCAGATCTTCGTCACCTTCGATCATCAACAACGACAACGGTACACCGACCTGAGAATTGTAACTCTTGGGGCTTCGGAAGAGTTTCATCCCCGGCGGACACAACTGAGCGATCCACTCCTTGGTCACCGTTTTACCATTGCTGCCGGTAATGGCAACCACCCGGCCGCCGAACTGGCTGCGATGATAGGCCGCCCATTTCTGCAAGGCCTCCAACGAATTGACCGCCCGGACAAATCCTGCTTCGGGAAACGACTGTTCGTCTACCTGTGCATCAACCAAAAAGGCTCTGACACCTCGTTGATACAACTCTCCGATATAGGCATGCCCGTTGTGATTGCCGCCACGAATCGCCACAAAAAGAGTATCCACGGCATTGAAAGTACCGCGGCTGTCGGTCACTACCCGGCGTACACGCTGTTCGGTCCCCGAAAATACGCTTCCGGTCAGGGCCGCTATGTTTTTCAGACTATAATCCATGTTGCTGTATCAATCTCAAAATCGTTTTGCTATACCTCCAGATTCACAACGGTAATTCCCGCACCGCCATGTTGTTCATGTTCGTCTTTAGCACTGGATACCAACGGTATCGCCCGCAGATATTTGCGGATTTCCTCTTTGAGAGCTCCGGTTCCCTTGCCGTGCAGAATCCGCACTTCACCGATTCCCAACATAATGGCATCGTCGATAAACTCCTGCACCTGTTCCAGGGCTTCGGCCACACGCATCCCCCGAACGTCGATCTGCTGCGTAAAATGAGCCCGACGCTGCATGGTGTCAAAATTCGTCTTGGGGGCCGGACGCGTATTCCGGGTCGCTTTTTTATACTCGGCATTGGAGATCGCCTCCAAACGGGCGAGTTCGACCACCGTACGGATCTGACCGAAACCTACCGTTGCCTTTTTCCCCTTGATTTCCAACACTTCACCCACAGCGTCCTGTCCCTGAATACGTACCTTGCCGCCCAGTTCGACAACCCGAGGCACCACCAGATCGGCCTTGCTCGGTTTTTCTTCGGCCGCTGCAGCCGCCTTTTCTTCACGTCGTTGCGCCCGACGACGTTCCCGTTCCTGCAACTGGGCAATCTTACGATCGATCGCCGAAGTGTCGGCCGACTCTTCCTGCAACGACTCCTTGAAAGCATCCATCTTGCGACGTACGATCAACGTCTGCTCCCGATCGGCCTGCGACTCTTTGATCACCCGAATCGTGTTCTCGATCTGTTTGTTCGCCTCGGCCGTAATCTGCTGCGCCTCGATCCGGGCCTGTTTGATCAGCCGATTGCGTTCCTCCTTGATCTGTTCCAGTTCCGTCTTGTACTTCTCGGCCAGCTCATCCACCCGTTTTTCGGTCTGATGAATCTTGTCGCGTTTCTGTTCCCAATAGCGTCTGTCGCGAGCGATCTCACGCAACTGACGCTCCATGTCGATATGTTCGCTGCCCACCTTTTCCGAGGCCGAACGAATGATCTCTTCGGGCAGGCCGATCTTGCGGGCGATCTCGATGGCAAACGAACTGCCCGGCTTGCCCATATCCAGTCGGAACAGCGGACGGATATTCTGCACATCGAAAGTCATCGCCCCGTTGAGAATGCCTTCAGCTCCGCTGGCATAATATTTCAGGTTGGCATAATGCGTCGTAATAACGCCGAAACAACCTTTCTGCACCAGCTTTTCCAACACCGACTCGGCGATGGCGCCCCCGATGGTCGGCTCGGTTCCGGTTCCGAATTCGTCGATCAGGATCAGCGAACGCTGATCGGCATGACGCAGGAACATTTTCATATTGAGCAGATGAGAGCTGTATGTACTCAGATCGTTATCGATCGACTGTTCGTCACCGATATCGATAAACAGGCCGGTAAAGATACCCATCTCCGAATTTTCGGAGGCCGAGATCAAAAATCCGCACTGCATCATGTACTGCAACAGCCCCACCGTCTTCAGGCATACCGATTTTCCTCCGGCATTGGGGCCGGAAATCAACAGAATGTGTTTTTCGGGCGTCAGGGTCAAATCGAGCGGTACGACCTCCTTGTTTTCCCGTTTGAGCGTCTGGGCCAACAGGGTATGGCGCGCCCGGATCAGATGGACGGAACTGCCTTCCTCCACAATGGGCAGGGTGCAATCGTTCGCCACGGCATACTGAGCCTTGGCCCGAATGAAGTCGATGGTGGTCAGGTAGTCTCCCGAGGCTTCCATACCCGGCACATCGGGACGAATCGTATCGCTGAAACGCATCAACACCTTGATAACCTCACGACGTTCCTCGTACTCCAGTTCCTTCAACTCATTATTGAGCTCAACCACTTCAATCGGCTCAATATAAACCGTTTTACCCGTAGCTGACTCATCATGAACAAACCCTTTGAGTTTGCGTTTGTTGACCGCCGCAACCGGAATCACCGCCCGACCTTCACGAATCGAGATCGCCGCATCCCCTTCGACCAGACCCGCCGCCTGTGCCTGGCTCATAATCTGTTGCAGACGTCTGGAAATCTGTCCCTCACGATCACGAACAGCCTTACGGAGGGCATACAGTTCGGGGGAAGCGTTGTCTTTGACCTTACCGAAACGGTCGACGATGGAATCGATGTGATTAATAATAGCCGGAAATCCCTCCACATCGCGACTGAGCCAATGAAGACGCGGATAGGTCTCTGCATCCCGATTGCGGAAAAAAGTCACCAAATCGTTCACGGCCTCCAGTCCCCGGCGCAGGGCGATGATCTGCTCCACATCCAGAAACGTGCCTTCGACCTCGATTTTTTTGAGCAGCGGGTGCAAATCCACGTAATCGGCCCTCGGGAAATCGGCCTCCATCATCAGCACCGTACGCATCTCGAAGGTCTCCTCCAACAAACGTACGATAGCACGACGATCGGTCAGGAAACGAACCTGATGCAATTTCTCGACAGCCCCCTGCGTAATACACAAAGCTTCGACCTGTTCTTTCACACGGTCGAAGCCTATTTTACTTTCGAAATTATCCGGATAAATCATGGGTTATTCAAAACTCACCCCAACGGGGTATGGTCCGTCTCTGGTTTTCTGCGTCAGTCACGATCGCGCCCGCCCCCGAACACCGAAATATTGATATAGCGTTTGGGATGCAGACGGATATCTTCCAACAGAGCCGACAGGTTCGCACTCGAAGCCGCCAAGGAATCGTACAGGCGGCGATCATTCAGCAACAGAGCCGCCGACCCATCTCCGTTATTGAGTTTATCGAGGGTTGCATTCAACGAAGCGACCGTCACAGACATCCGATCGACCAGGGTAGGGAGTTCCACCCGGCGCAACGAATCGCTGAATTGCGTCATGTTTCCCATCAGCGTATCGATACGTCCGCTCTGGGCGCTGAGTGCAGCCGTCAGGTCGTTCATATTGGAGATCATTTGGCGCATCGTCTGTTTTTCACCGGCCACCACTTCATTCAGATTGCCGGTAATCGACGCCACGTTACTGAACGTGGCATCCAAATGCGCCTTATTGTCGATCAGCACGGCATTGAGGCCTTGCAACGTGGCCATAACCTGGTTGATCAAATCGTTGGCCCGTTGTTTCAAAAACTCGAATTCATTGCCGGCCACTTCCAGAAAATCCTGATTGATTTCCGAGTGCAGCGTATCTCCGGCCTGCAAAAATTCCGGGCTGTCACCCAGCTCGATTTCCACGGCCTTGCCCCCCATAAAACCATCGCTAAAAATACGGGCTTTGGAGTTCAAGGGAATACGGTACTTGGATTTGATCGAGAACTCCACAATGACATTCCGCGACACGGAAGGATCATAATCCATACCCGAGATACTACCTACTTTATAGCCTTTAATGACAATCGACGAGGCGGGTTGCAGACCGTTCACCTGATCATAAACGGCATAATATTTCGTCGAGGAGGAAAAAATATCGCTTCCTTTGAGAAAATTGACGCCCCAATACAACAAAGCAAGCATCGCGATCCCAAAAAAACCGATTTTAAATTCCCGGCTCAGCTTCAATTTTTTCATATTTCCGTATTTTTCTGTGTTTCACTGTCGATTTTATTCGCGTTGACGAGCCTCCTGCACACTGATCGTCCGTTCCCCTTCAAAGGCCACCACAAAAGCATCGCGAATCTGTTTTCTCACTTCGGACTGCAAAGATAATGCTTCCCGGTAAGAAGCGACCTCTCCGACAAAGTATTTATAATTTCCAGCGATCACGATCTCTTTGACTTGTCCGCGATAAGTCCCGAAACGCGAAGAATTGCGAGGCACCTTTTTGGGTGAACTCATCACCTGAACCCGATAACAAATCGGAGCCTCCGAACGCGCTTCCTCCGAAATCGCCGCAGAAGCGGTCGACGGTTCAGAAGCATCCTCTTCCACGCTTTCTTCGGGCAGAACGATCAGTTTGCCTTTTCCTTCACTTTTCACCTTATATTCACTGAAAGCATTAAACAAGGAACGGGCCAATTTTTCCTGTCCGTTTTTGGTGGTTAATATTTTCCGGTCCTGCGGATTGGAGATGAAGCCCAGCTCCGTCAAAATACTCGGCATGGTGGCATACCACAGCACCAGAAAACCGGCCTGCTTCACCCCCCGGTTTCCCATGGGAAGATTCTGGGTGTAATGCTTCTGTACGATCGATGCCAGATTCAGGCTTTGTCCCTGATAGGAATACTGCATCAGCGAAAAGATGATGAACGATTCGGTAGAGCCCGGGGTATAACCCTGATAGCGGGTTTTGTAATCCTCTTCATAGACGATCACGTCATTTTCCTTCATGGCGAGTTCGAGGTTCTGCTGTGCCTTCGAAACCCCCATCACGAAGGTCTCCGTACCCGACGCCTGAGAACTTTTGGCGCCGTTCACATGAATGGATATAAACAGATCGGCCGCTGCCTTGTTGGCTTTATCGGCCCGGTCGGCCAGATTGACTCGAACGTCCGTCGTCCGCGTGTAAATCACCGATACGTCCGGGTAATTGGCTTCGATCAGACGTCCCAGACGCAAAGCCACAGCCAGATTGATATCTTTTTCCTTGAATTGTCCGTAGTGAGTTCCGGGATCATTCCCGCCATGTCCGGCATCGATCACCACCTTGTTGACGCCGGCCGTTCGAACGGCCTGAGCATCGGCCGAGAGTGCCAAAACAAAAAATCCCACCACACATGAAACAGCGAAAAGAATCGGTTTTGGTACTTTCATACGACAAACATTAGGGAACTCTTTTTTTTTAACTATTTTTGCCCATCGAACGGGATGCTTTGCAAAGGTAAATATTTGTAGGGAATTGCGCATAAAAAAATCGAAATATATCTTGGCATTCGTCATGCTGATACTGCTTTCTCAAGCGGTTTTCAGTCGAAGTGCAAGTTTCGCATTTCCTGCGGAAAACACCTTTTTGCAGCCGCCTGCAACCGTTCAACCTTCTACAGCCGTTCAGACTCCGGAAGCCGTTCAACCTTCTGCAACCATTCAAGCACCGGAAGCCGTTTCCGAAACCACGCCTTCCGCATCCCAACCCGAAGAGACCGTTCCCGACACCCTGTCCGCCAGGAGCGACACCCTGTCCGCCAGGAGCGACACCCTCCGAACAGATTCCATCTATCGGAAGCCGTTTCTGGAGGACATAATTTCGGGGAACAACCAGGACTCGCTGGTGTACGATCTGCGTTCGAAAATCGTATACATTTACGAAAAGGGCGACATCAGATACCAAACCATGAATCTCAAGGCCGATTTCATGCAGATCAACATGGAGACGAAGGAGGTCTTCGCCCACGGACGTCCCGATACGACCCAAACCCAACAACCGGAACAAGAAGACGTATGGAGCGAACAGGCCGTTGACACCCTGCCCAAAAACACCCGTCCCGAATTTATCGACGGGACCAGTTCCTACACCATGGATACGATCACCTACAACCTGGGCACGAAAAAAGCCCGGGTCAAAGGGGTGGCCACGCAACAAGGCGAGGGTTATCTGCAAGGGAAGAAAGTCAAGATGTTATCCGACAACACGATCAACATCGCCCAAGGACGTTATACCACCTGCGACGCCGAAAACCCGCACTTTTACCTGGCCATGACCAAATCCAAAACCATTCCGAATAAAAAAACCGTTTTCGGCCCCGCCTACATCGTCATGGAAGACGTTCCCATCTATTTTCTCGGGTTGCCCTTCGGATTTTTTCCGATGTCATCGGGACGCCATTCGGGTTTCATCATGCCGGAATACGGCGAAGAAATGCGCAAAGGTTTCTTCATCCGCAACGGGGGTTATTACATCGCCCTGAACGATTATGTGGACCTGGCCGTTACGGGCGGCATCTACACCCAGGGATCATGGGAAGCCTCGCTGAGCTCCCAATACGTCAAACGATACAAATACCGAGGCAGTTTCACGTTCAATTTTTCCAAAGACAAAGTCGGTGAAGAAGGGGACAAGGACTTCTATAACAACAACAACTTCCAGGTGGCCTGGACCCACACACAGGACCCCAAATTCAAACCGGGAACCACGTTTTCGGCCAGCGTCAATTTCTCCTCCAGCGGATACAACAAGTACAGCTCGCAGGACCTGAACCAATACCTGAGCAATCAAACCAACTCCAGTATCGCCTTCACGAAAAACTGGGCGGGCACTCCGTTCTCGTTCTCGACCAACTTCCAGCATTCGCAAAACTCCCGGGACTCCTCCATCCAGCTCACCTTCCCGAACATCGTATTCACGGCTTCGCGCATCACTCCCTTCCAACGTAAAAATGCAGTCGGTCGAGCGAAGTGGTATGAAAAAATCTCGATGAGTTACAATTTCAAACTCACCAACAGCGTACGGGCCAAAGAAAACGAGCTGTTCTCGGAAAATACGTTAAAAAACATGTCGAGCGGAGTCAGCCACGAGATTCCGATCAACACATCATTCAACCTGTTGAAATATTTCAATTTCACGCCACAGTTCAACTACAACGAGAACTGGTATTTCCGTCGGATCGACAAGGAGTGGGATCCCATCCAGGAACAGGTGGTCAATGCCGACACGACCTACGGCTTTTATCGGCTCTATAACTATCGCTTCAGTCTCTCCGCCTCGACCAAAATCTACGGGACCTATCAGTTCAAGAAGAAAGACGGGCTGATTCGGGCGATCCGCCACCTGATCACCCCGACGGCTTCATTCAACTACACGCCGGATTTCGGGAAGCCCGGTTATGGGTATTACAGCCAGGTGCAATGCGATACGGTCGGAAACATGCAGACCTACTCGCCCTTCGACGGCAATGCTTACAGCGTTCCCAGTAACGGGCCCACCATGGGACTCTCCTTCGGGCTGGTACAAAGCCTCGAAATGAAGGTCCGGGACCGTCGCGACACCTCCGGCATGCGCAAGATCAAACTCATCGACGAGTTTTCCATCACCTCCTCGTACAACTTCCTGGCTGAAGAGTTCAAACTGGCCCCCTTCAACGTTCGTTTCCGGACGACTCTTTATAAAAACGTTGCGCTGAACCTCTCCGCCGTCTTCGATCCCTACAAGCTGACCGAGGGGCTGAGAGACCCCAACAAGCTGACCTTCCCGGGACGCCTGACCAATGCCAGTACGTCGTTCGGCTATTCGTTCAACTCCTCCAACCGGACCAGCCAAACCCCGGCGATCAACGACATCAACAGCGGGATCACCCTGCCGGCCGATCAACCGGACATGTTCGCCCAACCCGGTTTCAATGAGATGGATCCGGCTTTGCAGCGCCAGATCATGACTTCGCGTTATTACGATTTCAGCATTCCCTGGAACTTCGGATTCAACTATTCGTTTTCCTATTCAAAACCCACCATCAAGAGCAATATCACCCAGACGATCAACTTCAACGGCAGCGTCAACCTGACACCCAAATGGGGGATTACGTTCTCGGGGGGTTACGACCTTCAGGCCCGGAAGCTGACCCCGGGGACCATCACCGTATCCCGCGACCTGCACTGCTGGCAGATGAATTTCAGCTGGATTCCGACCGGGTTCCTGCAAAGTTGGAGTTTCACCATCGCTGTGAAGGCCAGCACCCTCAAAGACCTCAAATACGACCGTCGACGCAGCAATTACGACAGTATATACGACCAATAGCCGGAGAATTTCGTTCTTCTTCGACAAGGGCGTTTCCCCGCATATTACGATTTCTATTTAGTTTGTTTTCCGATGAAAAAAATTTTTGCGCTGATGATGACGCTTCCCATCTTGAATGCATGCACACAAGGCCAGTCAGACAACCCCTTACTGAAACCATTTGACGGATTGCACGGCACTCCGCCGTTTTCGTCCATCCGCATCGAAGATTATGCCCCGGCCTTCGAAGCGGCCATTGCCGATGCCCGTCTCGAAGTGAAAGCCATTGCCGAAAACCCCGAAGCACCCACCTTCGCCAACACCATCGAAGCGTTGGAATTCAGCGGGCAAAAACTCAGTGACATCAGTTCGATTTTCTTCAACCTGAACGAATCGAACACCAACGACACCATGCAGCAGCTCAGTCTCGAACTGAGTCCCAAACTGACCGAATTTCATAACGACGTATCCCTGAATCCGGATCTTTTCCAACGGGTTCGCAGCGTATACGAAGGACGGGACACCTTGCAACTGACCCAGGAACAGGCCCAGCTGCTCGACAAAACCTATAAAAGTTTCGCCCGCAACGGAGCCGCACTGTCCGACAGCAACAAGGAAACCTACCGCCAGTTGACTTCGGAATTGGCCCAACTCACCCTGCAATTCGGGCAAAACGTGCTGGCGGCCACCAACGCCTATACGCTCCACCTGACCGACTCCTCCCAACTGGAGGGACTGCCGGCATATGCGATCGAAGGGGCTGCCGCAGAAGCTCGGGAACGGAATCTGGAAGGTTGGGTCATCACGCTCCAGGCTCCGAGCATGATTCCCTTCATGACCTATTCGCCCAACCGGGAATTGAAAGAACAGCTTTGGAGAGCCTACAATTCCCGTTGCAACGGAGGCGAATTCGACAATACGGCCCACATCAAACGCATCACCGAAATCCGTTTGCAACTGGCCAATCTGTTGGGATACGCCACCTATGCCGATTATGTATTGGAAGAACGCATGGCTGAAAATACGGCTACGGTCAATGAGTTCATGACTCAACTGCAAGGCAAATCGATCGTGGCTGCCCGTGCCGACGTCAAGGCCGTCAGCGATTACGCCCACAGTCAGGGAGCCAATTATGAACTGATGCCCTGGGATTTCGGCTACTGGTCGGAAAAACTCAAGGAACAACGTTTCCAGTTGAGTGAAGAGATGACCAAACCCTATTTCAAGCTCGAAAACGTACAACGCGGCGTCTTTATGCTGGCCGAAAAACTCTACGGACTGACCTTTACCGAAAATCCGAATATCGAAGTGTATCATCCCGATGTCAAGGCTTTCGAAGTGAAAGACAGCAGCGGCCGTTTCATGGCGGTATTATATATGGACTACTTCCCTCGTGCCTCGAAACGGGGTGGGGCATGGATGACCGATTTTCGGAGTCAATCCATCCGAAACGGAGAGGAAACCCGTCCCCTGGTTTCGGTAGTCACCAACTTCACCAAACCGACCGACAGTCTGCCGTCGTTACTGACATTCGACGAAGTCACCACGCTGCTGCACGAATTCGGACACGCCCTGCACGGCATGCTGGCCGAAGGCAGTTACCCCAGCCTGACCGGCACGTCGGTCTATTGGGATTTTGTGGAACTGCCTTCCCAACTGATGGAAAACTGGGCCACCGAAAAAGAATTCCTCGACCTGTGGGCCGTTCATTATCAGGATGGCACACCCATTCCGGCCGAGTTGGTCAACAAAATCAAAGATTCGAAAAACTACCTGGCTGCATACAGTCACGCCCGTCAGTTGAGTTTCGGGCTGGACGACATGGCCTGGCACAGCATCACCGCTCCGGTGGATGAAGATGTCGTGACATTCGAGCGCCGCGCCATGCAACCGGTACAGGTTTTGCCGGTAGTCGACGGACAATGCGTGTCGACCTCGTTCAGTCACATTTTCGCCGGAGGCTATGCGGCGGGTTATTACAGCTACAAATGGGCCGAAGTGCTCGAAGCCGATGCTTTCTCGCTGTTCCGCGAAAAGGGCATCTTCAACCGGGAAGTGGCCAATTCATTCCGCCAAAACATTCTGTCGAAAGGAGGCAGCGAGCATCCGATGACCTTATACGTTCGTTTCCGGGGCCACAAACCCGACGTACAAGCCCTGTTCGACAAAATGGGAATTCAGTAACAAAGACCTCTGCCCGCGCGAAGCGGTCCGGTTTTTGCAAGATCAATCGGAGCATGAACATCCAACCCTCATGCTCCGATTTTTTATGAAAAACCTTTACCTTGCCATGGGCATTTTAGGCCTTTTGACCGGCCTGTCAGCCTGCATCGACTCCAGCAACTCCAGCAACAACCATCGCCCGATGCCCAGTGACACCCACTATTTTTGCGGAGAATTCGTCGTAACGAAAGATTCGGCCACGTTTTACGACTGTGCCACCGGAATCTCTTATCCGGTGGCCCGTCAAGACGCATACACGGTAACCGTCCGTAAATACCTCGCTCAAAAACCCGTTTCCGGACAACGCGTATTCATCGAACTGGAAGGAGCTTTGGATACGTTGCCCCCCCAGCCGGGAAAGGATGCCGCCCGGACCCTGTTCATCGAAACCCTGATCGGACTCGACCCCCAGGTCGAATGCCAGTCTTCGCTATTGGTAACGGGGCTGTACGAAGCATCCGGTCCTGACAGTGTCAAAACTACGCTGCAGTTGCTACCGGATTACACGTTTGCGATGACTCGCCACGACAGCGACACGGTTGAATCGACCCGTCGAGGCAGTTGGGGAATGTCCTCGGCTACCACCCTCGAACTGAATTTTCCCGATCGGGAAGGGTTCGAATCCCATACCCGCCTGCGTATAGACCCTCAACAAGAGATCCTGATGCAGGGGGATGAAAATGACCGAATCGACTACCGGAAAGTATTTCTATAAGCTATTGCATACGAAAAATTTCTGTGTATCTTTATGCACATGAAACATCGCATACTGTTATTATGGTGCCTATGGATCACAGCCGTAGCCTGCCATGATGATCCCAATTCGAATTTCACAAATTTGGCGCTTTCGACCAATGCATTGAACATTGTGCCCGACGGCGGAACACTAAAGTTTGCCATTACGTGCAATTCGAACTGGCAAATCAGCGGTTCGGACTCGTGGTGTGTGCCGGACAAAACGAGCGGGAGCGGCAACGCCAACATCAACCTGACCGTCTCCACATACGACAATACGGAACAAAATCGACAGACGACCCTCACTGTCAGCAGCGGAACTCAGAGCCAAACCTTAACGGTTACCCAATATGCTTCATTGGCCGATTATCATTACGAGCTACCGGTCATTTTCCATATTTTACGGGGACCTTCCGATCGAAAGACCGTTCAGCAGGCTTGGCTCAGCGAGATCATTAACGCCTGCAACACCAATTATCAGGGCTTGGCTGGCGATACGCCGGATATCAACCTGTCGTTCGTATTGGCTGACAAAAAACCCGACGGAACGTCTCTGAGCGAGCCCGGCATCAATTATGTCGACTGGTCGACCTCGACGATCGATCCAGATGTCTTCATGGACGATGAATCGCCCGATCCGAAAGCGGTGGCTTTGTTATGGGACCCGAACTCCTATATCAATGTTTTCATCTACTATTTCAACACCACCAACAACAATACGACCGGCATTTCTTTTTTACCTTACTGCACCAGTTCGAATCGGCTGGACGGACTGTATGACGGAGACTATTACTTCGATCAGAGTCCCAATTATGTCCATTGCGTATCCTTGAATCGAACCTATCTTTATAACCGATCCACGGCTACGACACACGATCCTGCCGACGTAGTGATCACCTTATCGCACGAATTGGGACACTATTTAGGACTTTTCCATGTCTTTTCAGAAACTCAGTGCGGAGAAAACGACGATTATTGCTCCGATACACCGGACTACAACCGTTCCAGCTATGAGAGTTGGCTTTCCCGAACACTGACCTCCAAACCCAATGTAACGATGGAAGACCTGACCCAACGAACCTCCTGCAACGGGACATCGTTCATCGCTCACAATTTCATGGACTATTATTATACATACGGAGACCAGTTCACCGAAGAACAACTCCAGCGAATTCGCTATGTTCTTTCGTACAGTCCTTTGATTCCGGGGCCCAAATACGATCGTCCCGAATCCAAAGGAAAAGAATATCCCGTGCCTCCCGCCCGAAAAATGCCGTAAACTCCGACCACACCATCAAGGGAGCATAAAAATCCCGGGATCGAATGTCCCGGGATTTTTCGTTTTGAGCCAGGATCGGGCCGTCTACAACGAATAACCTTCCCGATACGAATAGTGCAAACGTGCATTCGCTTCAGGATCATCCATAAATTTCTCGACAATGGGATTCCACGACAACGGCCGGTTCAATTCATAGGCAATATTTCCCAGGTTGCACATCGTACAACTGCTGTGACCCACTTCGACCGGCACATTGGGATCGAGCCGAGAACGTACCGAATCGATAAATGCCGACATATGGGGCAGGGTAGTCTCATAAGGCTGATCGCGGGATTGCTGCGGTGCCGGTAAAAAGACCGGATCGGAGGCTTTCACTTCGCCGCGACACACCTGAATCCAACCGTTCTCGCCATAAAATTTGACCCCTTGCTTGGAAGCGTCGAAAGGTTCCTCACTGACGACGACTCCGTTATCATAAATGTAGGTCAAGTGATCGTAGAAACTATATCCGGGCGGGATGATCTCTACGGGTCCCGTACGGTCTTTTCCCAAGGCCCATTGCACGATATCGAACATATGGGCGCCCCAATCAGTCGTAAAACCGCCGCCCAGACCTTGATACCAACGCCATGCGCCCCAGAGTTTTTCCTTGTCATCGGGCGGCTCACCGATGATCGGATTGAGGTCCTGATTATAATGAATGTCCTCAGGCAGGGGGCCCAACCATAAATCCCAATTCAATCCCGCCGGCACAGGTTGAGCCGGCAGATCATAAGGTTTCGGACCTGCCCCCACACGTACTTTTACCCGAGCGATCTTCCCCAACTTTCCCTCACGAATCAGATTCGCCACATGAATAAATTCAGGACTGGAGCGTTGCTGACTGCCCACCTGCAAAATACGGTGATTTTCCCGCACGGCCTTACACAACTGCTGCCCCTCATAAATAGTGAACGTCAGCGGTTTTTCCAGATAAATATCCTTACCGGCTCGACAAGCAGCCATCGCAATAATGGCATGATAGTGATCCGGAGTAGCGATAACCACCGCATCGACATCGTCCCGAGCGAGAATATCCTGATATCTTTCATAGGTTTTCACCTCCGACTTTTGGGAATGAGCCGCATAATATGCGTTGACCCGTCTCTCGAAACGGTGGCGTTTAATATCGTATACATCGGCTCCTGCCACCACCTTGACCCCCGGCAACGTAATAAATCCGTTCAGCAGATACATGGCCTGCTGACCCAATCCGATAAAGGCCAGGTTGACATGATCGTTGGCTTCCGTTTTCGGTCTCTTCGCGGAAGATGCGGAGACGGAGGCACCCCAGGCGGATGGCATCAAAACCGCTCCGGCCGCCCCGGCGCAAGAGTATTTCAGAAAGTCTCGTCTTGAAAATTTCGAATCGGTACTCATATCGATGTAGTTTTAAGGGATAGATTTCATGTAAAATGAGCCTGAAAGAAAAGCCTTTCTATTGTCGTTGCCCCTGTTTCAGGCCCGGAGGTGTTTCCGTTTTAGCGTTTCCCTGACAGGCGGGGAATACCTGTCGTCCCCACCCGGCAAAACCGTTTGTTACGGCAACCAGGGGTTATCTCGGGGACCCATCTCCGACAAAGGAATCGGTTCCAAACCGTAGCGGTTTAAAAATTCGGGAGAGCAAACCTCCTGCAGGGTCCGCCCTTCGGAGGCTATCAGATGATTTCCTTCGGTTTTCTGACGGGCGTCTCCGGCGATCAACAGCGCCGGAGAATCCACCAACAAATTATGGCGGATCTCGTTCGTACAGGCATTTTCCTGCAGATGAGCCAGTTTAGGATAACGACTCAGGTAAAGTTCCGAGCGGATATCGACCTCTTCATATATTTTGCGTTGCACTTCAGGGCGGGCCATCGTCTCGTCCCAGCGCTGTTGGGACCAGGGATGCTCGTAAAAGCTGACAGCGGCCGGAGTTTTCCAGAAAAGATTGTTTTCCACCAGGTTGTCTTTCCCTCCGTTGATCTGAATGGCTCCGAAATGATGCGATCCGCAGTTTTCCAACACATTGCCGTAAATATGTACTCCCGAGATCATGTCGTCCAGACGAATACCGGCCGCCCCGCAATGCGTTCCTCCCAGAATATCCCGCCATCGGTTATAGCGGATGACAACTCCCTGATAAGAAGGATTGTACCAAATATCGAGTCCGCCCTGATCATCCGATTCGTCCACAACGCGCCCGATATCGTTATATTCGATCAGGATATCATTGCCTTCGAGACGCATCGCCGAGGAGGAAGAGTACCAGAAACGATTATGGGAAGCCCGGATGCCGCATCCTTCCGCATATAAGGCCGGCTCGTAGGTCCGTTTGAACAAAGAAAAATATTCGACGACCGTATTTTCCAGAAAGTGTTCGGCCGGGGTCAAGGTCCGCCGATCGCCACCGATCATCCGTACCCCGGAACACCCCAATGTTCTCAACAGGCAGCCGGAGATGCCATGACGACGTCCTCCTTTGACTTCAATACCGTTCCGTCCCATGCGTTCGACGCGACAGGCTTCGATCCGGCAATTTTCACCCTCCTTCACCAGAATGCCGCTTCCTCGACTCTCCTGAAAGGAAAGTCCCTGAATAATCACGTTCTTACATCCGTTCAGTTCCAGCATATAGGGTGCACTGAGCACCGAAAGCGTCACTTCGGTATCGGGCGTCAAGGTCACGGGGGGATACCAGAACAACAATCCTTTGTCTCGATCCAGATACCATTCTCCCGGGGCATCCAGTTCCCGCAATACGTTCAGGGCAAAGTAGCGCAACGAATCCCGATAACCGGACTGATGATAAGGCGGTTGAGTGTAAATGAGGTGCGCTGCCGGATCCACCCGCTGTACGCGTAGAAACTCCTCTCTCCAGTCCCAGAACCAATATCCTCCCAACCGGACATCCGGTTCGTAGAACCAGGCAGCGGGATGATCGCCCACATATTCGAACACCCCTTCCCGATAGCCCTTGAATCCAGCCCAATTCGGTAGAGTGGGGGTTTGACCCATGGCTCGTCCGGCCCGAATCATCCCCCGATTCGGCCAGCGGGCCAGTGTTTGCAGCGCTCCGTCACAAAACAGCTCCGGACGCAGACCCAACTCGGTCGGATCCCCAAAATCGCTCACGCCCGCCTTTTTCAGGTCGGCCACATAGATATGATCTTTATGTTCGTTCGGGAAGCGCAGAATCATAAAATCCCGATCCAGGGCGAACTTTTCCGGACGATCCCAATTCCGAATGGCGACCGATCCGGTGAATATCGGGGTTTCTCCCGGTGCGGCGGCGTAAATCACCGGAGCCTCGGGCGTACCACTATCTCTTTCATCCAGGCAGACAGGTTCCTGCAGGGCATAACGTCCTCCCAGAAAATAAACGGTAATCGGTTCTTTCGGATTCGTTTGTTTCAGAATCCGAACCTGTTCCCGGGCGTGTTCCCAGGTCCGCCAAGGAGCCTGACGTGTTCCTGCATAAAGGTCGTTGCCTTGGGGCGAAAGGTAAAATTCAGCCGCAGCCAGTTGACTGTTTCCGGCCATACACCCACATAGAAGCATTAATAAAATGCCGTGTAGTCTCATGATGGAATTTTTATATACAAGAATGATTGATTGGGCTTAACACTGAAACGCCGCTTCAGGACGTTTTCTTTCTAAAATTTAAATGTACAAAAAACTCTGTGGTTTCCCAAATAGAATCCGAATGCTTTCATCCGTAAAAAACTTTTCTGAATCGGTTATTTTCTCTACCTTTAAGGGGAGAAGAGTCGGTTTGTTGCCGTTCCCCGGCACAACAACGAATCCCACACTTTTTCCAACAGCTCACACAACCACCACACACGACAAACATGAAAAAAGTCACTTTAAACAACGGAGTCGAAATACCCTGGATAGGCTTGGGCGTATTCCGCATGGAAGATAACGACAACACGGTACAAGCGATCGAAACGGCCCTGAAAACCGGATATCGCCATATCGATACCGCAGCTTATTATTTCAATGAAGAAGCCGTAGCGCGGGCCATCCAACGTTCGGGTATTCCCCGTAACGAGATCTTCATCACGACCAAACTCTGGAACGACGACCAACGTTCCGGAAAAGTCATGGAAGCATTCGAAGAAAGTCTGCGGAAACTGAACACCGATTATGTGGACCTCTATCTGATCCATTGGCCGGTAGCCGACCGATTCGTTCATAGCTGGCAGGTCCTCGAAACAATTTACAAAAGCGGCCGAGCCCGGGCCATCGGGGTGAGCAATTTTAAAATACATCACCTCGAAACCTTGAAAAAGAGTACGGAAATCATCCCTGCCGTCAATCAGATCGAATTGCATCCTTATCTGAGCCAACAGGAAGAGGTCGATTACTGCCTGAAAAACGGCATTCGGCCCGAATCCTGGAGTCCATTCACCGCGGGTAAAACCGCTCTGCTCCAAGAATCCTCGCTTCAGGAACTGGCAGCCCAACACGGCAAGACCCCGGCACAGATTATTTTGCGATGGGACTATCAACGAGGGATCGTCACCATTCCCAAATCCTCCAACCCGAAACGTTTGGCCGAAAACATCGATATTTTCGATTTCGAATTGACAGCTGCCGAAATCGACCAAATCAACGCCTTAAACCAAAACAAACGCGTCGGATCGGATCCGGACCATTTCACGTTCTGACCCCCCGAACCACTTGCCAAACCGTTTCCCGCCATGGAAGCCCCTGTTTTGCTGCATAACACCGAAGAACAACGATACGAATATCGAATCGGCCCCCACATCGCCCAGATCGAGTACCTGACGGCCGAAGACGGAACGATCTACCTCACCCACACACGGGTTCCTGAAGCACTCGGAGGGCAGGGGATCGGGACGTCTCTGATCCGCGACGTTTTGCAAGACATCGATCGGCAACATCTCCGAATCGTGCCCGTATGTCCTTTTATCAGCAGCTATATCCGCAAACATCCCGAATGGGAACCTCTGGTCGCCACATCCCGTGCCCAGAATCAAGAAGAACCTCACCAACCGGTCTCCGATTCTTGACAGCAGGATATACACTGGCCCCATACCGGACCTGTTCCAACGAGGGGGCCGTCTGTTAGACGGCCCCCTCGTTTTTTTATTTTCCCCGGAATATGACTGGCTGAATCGGTCCACGGAGTACGAACGTATCTGTGGTATCGGACGATGCAGGGACGAATTTACACCATTTTCAGCGAGGGATTACCATTCGGCTTACCTCTCTATTATTATATAAAGCCCGCTTTCTGCTCTCCAGCTTCTTGCTTCCTGCTCTCCACTTCCTTGCTTTCTGCCCCGGCTTTCCTGCCGCCCCTCTTCCTGGCCGTCTCCTTCCGCAGCTCTCACTCATTCTATTTCGAATAGAGGATCCCAGAAAACCTGTTCCAACATCCGGACACGATTCCCCTCGATGCAGAGGCCCTCTTCCTCCAGACGTTTCTGCATACTATCCGGAACCCCGAACGCCTTTCTGCCCGAAAGCATTCCCTGAGCATTCACCACGCGATGCGCCGGCCAGTGAGAGCTTTCGCCCTCAGAACGAGCCAATACCCATCCTACCTGACGTGCCCAGGTCGGATATCCCACGGCTCGTGCGATCGCGCCATAACTCGTTACCCGTCCACGCGGAATCCGACTCACCACCTCATAAACTGCCCGCACAAACTCTTCCGATTCCAAATTTCGCATCGCACCTCCATTTTACGACCTTTTCGTTTTTATATCGGGCAGGAAAACCGCTACAATCCCCAACAGCGGCATATAGGCACAAAAACGATACACATAATCAATTCCCCGAATATCGGCTATATTCCCCAGTACGGCCGCCGCAATTCCTGCAATTCCGAATGCCAACCCGAAAAACAAGCCCGAGATCAAACCCAGTTTCGTCGGTAACAACTCCTGAGCATAGACCAGAATCGCCGAAAAAGCGGAGGAAATCACCAAACCGATCACCACACTCAACACCCCGGTCCAAAACAAATTCGCATGCGGCATCCACAAAGCGAACGGTGCCGCCCCTAAAATCGAGCCCCAAATGACATACTTACGTCCCACCCGATCCCCGATAGGCCCACCGAGCAACGTTCCGACGGCCGTCGCCAACAGAAAAGCAAACAGGAACAATTGGGATTGTTGGGTCGTCACGCCGAATTTTTCTATCAAATAAAAGGTGTAGAAGTTCGTCAGGCTGGCCATATACACGTATTTGGAAAAAATCAATACCAACAATATGACCAACGAACCAACGATTCGTCGTTTAGACAACCAGACGGGACGTCCGACTGCGACCTTCGTAGCTCCGGACCGCATTCGACGCAATTTCACTCGATACCATCGGAAGATGGGCCATTTGAAAAGTATCGACACAAAAGCCACCCCCGCGAACCATACGATATAATGCTGACCGTAGGGTGCAATAATCAGCGCCGCCAACAGCGGTCCCAACGAGCTCCCGAAATTACCCCCTACTTGAAAAATCGACTGCGCCAATCCATGTTGTCCGCCCGAAGCCCAATGAGTCAAACGGGAAGCCTCGGGGTGGATGACCGAAGATCCCAGGCCGACAAAAGCGACTGCAATCAAAACGCCATACAAAGCACCGGCATAGGCCAGCACTACGAGACCTATCATCGTCGAAAGACTGCCAACGATCAGATACCACGGATTGGGGCGTTTATCGAACCACCAACCGAATACCGGCTGAAACACCGAAGCACAAATTTGGTACACCAACGTAATCAGGCCCACTTGAGTAAATGAGAGGGAAAGATTCTCTTTCAGAATCGGATAAACGGCCGCAATCACGGATTGCAACGCATCGTTGAGCAAATGAGCCAAGCTCAGAGATAACAAGATACTCAACGAAGTTTGAGTCGAAATGGAGTGAGAAGACATGGATCTTGTGTATAGCAGACCAAAGGTACGTCTTCTATACACAAATATATTCTTTTTTTACAATATCTACATGTTTTGAAGAAAAAAAAGAAGTTTTTGAATGATTATAATTTCACAAGAACCGAATAATCTTGTAAAAATAATGCAATTATATATCTATTATGCTATGAATTTTGTGCGATAAGATCAGTAATTATAATTTTCATTTTTTCATATGAAATACAATTAAAAATTGTATTTATAGGGGTAATCAGTTTTGAGGAAAAAATGTACGTATAGTCTGATTATGCATTCAAGAGAAATGGACTTTCGTCCATGGTGTGAGTTGGGCAAGCATAAATAACTATTAACCCCTTTTACTAACTACAACCTAACTGACATTTATGTATACTCCTATTCTTTCCCTAAGCCAACCCGCATCCCTTCTACATTTTCCCATTAACATCTCTCCGTACTTTGCTCGTAAACCTGTGAGCAAAGTGTGTGTGTGATGTGATATGAACGACCCTGACGGTACGTTCGCCATTTCTGTAGAATACCCCAACCCTTTATAATTATTAACCATTAACCCATTTACTTATGAATGTATTGTTACGCTCAATGCTGGCATGCCTGATGGTTATGCTAAGTGTAATGACAGTTCAGGCACAGGAACGGACTTATTCCGGTACCGTGACCTCTGCCGACGACGGACAGCCCATTATCGGGGCCAACGTCATGGTAGCAGGAACTACAACGGGTACTTCCACCGGAGTAGACGGTAAATACACCATCAAAGCTCGTTCGGGCAGCCAACTGGTTTTCTCTTTCCTGGGAATGCGATCCCAGACTATCACCGTTGGAAATACAACGACGATCAATGTATCGCTGCAAAGTGATGCCACCTCTTTGGAAGATGTCGTTGTCGTAGCCTTCGGTACGGCCAAGAAAAAAGACTTGACCGGGTCCATCAGTACGATTGACTCCAAAATCATCCAACAACAACAGGTATCCTCCATTTCCAAAGCGTTGGAAGGGGCTGTTGCCGGGGTGGAAATCGCCAGTATCTGGGGACAGCCCGGGGCCGATGCCACGATCCAAATCCGTGGGATGGGTTCTATCAGTTCCGGATCAAGCGCATTGGTTGTTGTAGACGGTGTACCTTCACCGTTTCCTCTGTCTTCTCTCAACCCGAACGATATCGAATCGATCACCATCTCCAAAGATGCCGCTTCGAACTCGTTGTATGGTTCTCGCGGGGCTAATGGGGTAGTGCTCGTGACCACCAAAAAAGGGAAACAAGGAAAAACTCAAGTATCGTTCGAAGGTCGTTGGGGGATCAACCAACAAGGGACTCCTTCGTTCGACATGATCAAGGATCCGGGTGAATTCTATGAATATGCTTGGCGTTCGATTTACAACCGGGCTCGCTACTATGGGGTAGAAGACGTAGCCAACCCGAACATGACGCACGAAGAAGCCGCCCTGTTTGCCAGCAAGTATCTGTTCACGGCTCGTACGGACGGTACTTATGAAAACCCGTACAATGACTTGGGGAACTATTGCAACTACCGGGTACCCGATGGCGAATACCTGATCGATCCCAACACCGGAAAACTGAATCCCAATGCTGAACGCCTCTATGTCGATAATTGGGACGACTATTTCAGCAAAAACCGCTTCCGTCAGGAATACAATGTCAACATCAGTGGAGCTAGTGAAAAGACCGATTATTACATGTCGATGGGTTATCTGCAGGATCCGTCCTACATCGCAGGTTCCGACTTCCGTCGTTACTCGGCTCGTTTCACCATGAACACCCAGATCAACAAATGGTTGCGCGGAGGTTTCAACATGTCTTACGCTCGTCGCGACACCAAATTCCAAAACAACAACAACACCAGCCCGGGTACGGTAAACACCAACGTATTTGCCTTCAAAGACCTGTTCACTCCGGTTTATACGCTGCATGCCTGGGACCTGGACGGGAACATCAAACGCGATGCCAACGGTGATATTATCTGGGACTTGGGGACCGGTCAAACCGATTCACCGTACGGAACCACTCGTCGTTCGGCTTTCACCGGTTACAGCCCGGCCGTTTACATCCTGAAAGACCGTAAACAGAACCTGACCGACGACCTCTCCGGCCGCGCCTATTTGGAAGCAACTTTCCTCAAAGACTTCAAATTCACGGCCAATATCTCCATGGATAACATGTATGACCGCTACTTGCGCTATGGGAACAACGAAAGCGGTATCGCCGCTCGTGATAACGAAGGGACGCTCTCCAAAACCCATACGACCAATACGACCATCAACTCTCAACAGTTACTCACCTGGAATCATGATTTCGGGAAACACCATGTAGACGCGTTGTTGGGGCATGAATATTATTGGAATGCTTCGGATGCCGTAGGCGGCAGCTGGGACCACATGCTGGTCAATGACATGCCTCACTCGAGCAACACGGTACGGTATACCGGCGCTTCTTCGAGCGAAGCTCGCGCAGCCATCGAAGGTTACTTCTTCCGCGGCAACTACAACTATGCGAATAAATACTACTTCTCGGCCAGCGTACGTGCCGACGGTACCACCAAGTTCTCTGAAAACAAATGGGGTGTATTCTGGTCGGTCGGCGGTTCTTGGCGCATCAACCAAGAAGACTGGATGCAGAATGCCTCTTGGGTCAATGACCTGAAACTGCGTGTCAGCTACGGTACTCAGGGGAACCAGGGGATCGGCGGTTATCCTTCACTCACGCTCTGGACCATGGGCAATGCCGGGACCGTTCTCGATCCGGTTATGTCACTCTCTCAAGGCGCCCCCGGTAACCCCGACCTGACTTGGGAAACCAGTAACCAAATCGACGCGGGTATCGACTTCCGCTTCTGGGATCGTTTCTACGGTAGCATCGACTACTACCATCGTAAAACGGTCGATATGATCTGGGCTCGCCCGATGCCCGTTTCCACCGGGTTGTCCAGCCGTACGGAAAACATCGCTTCGATGCTCAACGAAGGGGTTGAAATCGAATTGGGCGTAGATATCATCCGTACTCCCAACGTATTGTGGAGCTTCTCCGTCAACGGCGCCCACAACACGAACCAACTGCTGTCGATTCCCCCGGGCGTCGGTTCCGACCTCTATGACGGTGACTATGTCAGCGGCAACTACATCCGTGGTGTCGGCAAAGACTACTACACGTTCTACCTCTGCAAATATGCCGGTGTAGATCAGAAAACCGGTTTGGCCATGTTGTATCGCGAACTGAGCGCCGAAGACGTTCAGCCGGGTGCCAAATGGGAAGGTCACCAGGAAGGCGAATTGGTTACCACCACCGTCGGTGCCGAAGCCTCTCGTTTCGAAATGGGCACGGCCACTCCGGATTTCAAAGGCGGTTTTTCGACCTACTTCCGTTGGAAAAACCTCGACCTGAGCATTCTGGCCAGCTACCAAATCGGCGGCAACTTCCTCTCGCTGACCTACAATAACCTGGTAGGTATGAACCTCGGCCGTGGGACCCACAAATCCATGTGGAATGCCTGGAGTCCTGAAAACCGGGATTCCTACATCCCGATGCGTATGCTGGGTGGTACCAACTATGGTACCTCAGCCAACGGATACACCGACTTTATCCTCTTCGATGCCTCCTACTTCAACCTGAAAAACATCACCCTCGGGTACAACTTCCCCGAAAAACTGATGCAGCGCTGGGGCATGGGCGGTATCCGCGTATACGCCGCTTTCGACAACGTATGGTTGGCTACGGCGATCAAAGGTCTTGACCCGCGTACTACTTTCGACGGCGGTTCTTCGGACGGCGCATTCGGTTATCCGCAGCAACGAAGCATGTCACTCGGTCTCAACATCACTTTCTAAACCTACGCAACTATGAAAAAATATATTGCAATATTATCCCTGGCCGGTCTGCTCGGTTTGACCTCGTGCAACGACAAGCTGTATAGCGATCCTGTCAACAACCTGACCCAGGACCAAATTTTGGAAGTTATCAAACGCGATCCGACCAAAGTGTTGGGTCCCATGGTGACCGGTGTGGAAGCTTTCCCGGGTGCAGCCGGTACCTCGGTTGTGACCTATTTCAACATCCACGTATTCAACCTGGTCATGGACCTGCGCGGTAACGATATGGTCCAAAGCCAGGCTGCCGGTAGTTGGTACTTGAACGAATACCGTATGTCCGACTTCGGTTTCCGCAACGAAACCGCTGAAGGAAACGGTTATTACTGGGCTCAATTCTATGCCCACGTATACAAAGCCAACCAGCTGCTCGACCTGATTCCCGACTTCGAGGAAGTCAATGATCCGGAAGTTATCAAGTTGCTCAAACAATACAAAGCATCCGCTTTGACGCTGCGTGCCTATGCTTACACGTACCTGATGTGGATCTATCAGGACGACTATCTGCACGGCGGCAAAGATAAACCCGGTGTACCTCTCTATCTGGATGCAGGAGGTGAAGCACAAGGACGTGCACCTTCTCAGGATGTATGGAATTGTATCATCAGCGATGCTCAAGAAGCTGTCAACTTATTCAACGAAACCGGTGTCGATCCCAAGGCTGCTGCCAATGACTTCGATGCTACGGTAGCCAATGTCGTGCTGGCTCGTGCAGCCATCACCGTAGGCGATTGGGAAACGGCTATCAATGCCGCCAAAGCCGTTATCGATGTATATCCGACCCTGATGGACGAAACCGAATACACCACCAAAGGTTTTGCCGACCTGACCCTCAACGAAGTCATTCTGGGTTACGACTACACCCAGGGTAAACAGGCCTCTACTTCGTCGTTCCACGGTTGGATGAACATCACCAACACCGGTGGTTACGGTGGTTCTCAGGGTGGTTGGTTCTCCATCGACCAGCGTCTGTACGATCAGATTTCGAACACCGACTATCGTAAGAAAAACTTCCTGGCTGAACCGCAGGAATGGACTTACACCGGTTTCGAACCGATGACGCACCCCAAATACAGCAACTACAAATTCTCGGCTCCTGCCAAGACCGAAACGACGCCCGATTATCAGCAAGACGTGATTTACATGCGCGTTTCGGAAATGATTCTGCTCAAAGCCGAAGCCGAAGCTCGTAGCGGCAACGATCAGGCTGCACAGCAAACGCTGTACACGCTGGCACACGCTCGTGACCCGCAGTACACGCTGTCGACCAAAACAGGTGATGAATTGCTCAAGGAAATCCAACTGCAGACCCGTATCGAATTGTGGGGTGAAGGTTTCGAATATTACAACAACAAACGCTGGAATATCGGTGTAGATCGTAGCGGTTCTGCCAACCATACCTTCTTCCCGGTATTGGAACCCGGCAAGTTGTTCACCTATCAGATTCCGTTGAACAACGAGATCAACTACAACCCCCTGATTACCGAACAGAACCCGTTGTAAGCCACTCCTACCTAACTTCTATTTCATAATTAACTGTGGGGCTCCCGGAATGAAACGTCTTCCATTCCGGGAGCTTTTTTTGTCCATCGTTGTTACGCTTTACCGCCTCCTGACAGGCAGAGTATCGACAAAAATGACGAATACTCGACACAAGGGCGCATCAAAACAGAGGAATAGAAAAGGGTAGGGAAATGTTCTCTTTATAAAATCGGACAACCGCATTAACCCCTAAAAAAGGAAAGATTCCCCTACCTGGGAATCTTTCCTTTTTCCATATCGAAGAAAACGTTTTAAATCGACCTATTTCGTCCAACTACATCGAAATCCCAAATCTCGATTTTCAATTTACTCCAGAAGCGATTTCCGGGGCAATGCGATCGTATCCCTTTTCGGTCAGGTGCAATCCGTCCAAAAACAACGATTCATCGATACGATGATCTGCATTGAGTAACCGGACACCGGGATTTCGGAAGGTCAAACCCATTGGCTGAATCGCTTCAGCAAGGGATTCGTTGAGTCGGGCCACCCGCTCTTCCATATGACGACGAGGCAATAAACCGATCACTTCCACCTGTGCTCGAGGCTGTCGATACCTGACTTCATTCACCAACCAGACAATACCTTGTACAATCTCCTGATCCGTATTGATTTCCAGATTATTCGTTCCAATCATAATGACAATTCGTTTTGCCTCATAACCGTCCAGTTCTCCGTGATATACCCTCCACAAAACATTTTCGATCCGATCATGTCCATATCCCATATTGCGAAACTCGGCCGGAGCCATGATCCGTTGCCAGTTCGTCCCGCCATGACTTTGGAAACGGCCGCCCTCTCCATCCCAAAAATGGACGATCGAATTTCCCAAAATCACATTGACCGGGGCATCGACCCGATTTTGTGCCAGGATCGCTTCGTGACGGTCCGTAGCTTCATAATAAGGAGCATCGCGTCTTTGTCGCAACGGGCGAGTAGTCGATACCTCTCCGACGGGTTCATGGAAAATATCCCGGATTTTCGCTTCGCAGGCCTCGGCCTGACGGACCATGCCATAATCCGTCGGATGAATACCGTCCACCAGCGCATCGTCCGGCAAAGCGATTTCTTCGCAGGACAAATAATAGAGTTGTTCCACGCCCTCCGCACACAAACGATCATAACAGGCCCTCAACAGGGCATTTTTATGACGAGCCGCACTATCGCCTCCGTCCAATTCGGCTTCGGCATGTTCAATGAGCAGAATAGGGGCCTTGTAATGGCGTCTCAATAAATCAATGCCTTGCCGGAAACGGGCCGTCACCAAGGAATCCGGTTTGTCCGCCAAATTAGGCAGACAATCCAGCAGGTACAACCGAGCAGGTATGGTTCCCAATTCCGCCAGAACCGCCGAATCCAAAACGCCGCTCCCTGAAAAACCGAAATTCAATAACGGCACATCCAGTCGGCGGGCCAGAATCGTCGACCAGGCCATCCCCGGGCGAGAAGCGCAGGCGCCCTGTAAAATGGAGGTTCCATACGCAACGATCGGGAGTTCGGAACGAAGCGGCAAAAAGGTAAAGTCAGCGGTAGAATCCACCCCGATTTCCAAATGGGAAACCCCGTTATACAAGGGTAAATAGAGTTGGAATTCATACCCGGCCTCCGCAAAACGGTCATCTGCTTTCGGACGGAATTCGCAATAGATCGTATCGGCATTCGACCAGTCGATACGTCGCGGCACATATTCTTCCCGGCCATGACGGTCGACGGCATAAAGATCCAGGCCCGAGACTCCCGTAGCCGGCATATGACTCATCGACCGTTCATCGTTTTTCGTCAACCGATAACGTACCCGAATCGGGGAAGCATTGCTTCGGAAATGGATGGAAAGTCCGGCCGACTGACAGGACAATTTCCAAACTCCCAGATTCACCTGCTGACGCAGACGCTCCGGAAAGCGATTATAGGTACCGGCCAGCTCCTGCGGCCAAGCCTGTCCCTGTACAACCGGAAATCCTGCCTGCTGAGGATCGAACCAACGTAGATTTTCCGAAGATGTGGCCTGTACGGGATTCAGGGCCATACATCCCAGAATACAACTCCATAAAATAACCCCAAGGTGTTTCATCATAATGCTACATCGTTTAATGGACACGGTATCTCTCACCGGAGCGGATTACCCTGGGGTCGCTCTTATTCAGGCGGTTGCCCGGCTTTCACTCCCAGAAAAGCAAGCCCTTTCGGTAATGATCCGTATAAAAATACAAAAATCACGCTTCCCATCTTCCTGACAAAGCCCAAAAATCACCTGCCGATCCTCTTAATCGGATTTTACAACGTGCTTCGACCCCAAAACAGGCTCTGATGCCATGGGCACCCCTCATTTTGCGCCCCAGATCTTCCCGATCGGTCCCCTGGACCTGCAGAGCGTCCGGAATCCAGGCATCAACTCCTAACAAGCGGAGAATGGCTCCGGTCCGAACTGTTCACAATAGAGCGCATAATATCGGCCCCGCCGTGCGAGCAAATCGGCATGCGTACCCTCTTCCACGATCCGTCCTTCGTCCAGGACCAAAATCCAATCCGCATTCCGTACGGTCGACAACCGATGCGCGATAATCAAACAGGTGCGTCCCCTCATCAAGCGGTCCAGCCCCTGTTGAATCAAAATTTCGCTACGGGTATCGATGCTGCTGGTGGCCTCATCCAGCAACAAAATCGACGGATCGGCTACGGCCGCCCGGGCGATATTGAGCAACTGACGTTGTCCCTGACTCAAATTAGCCCCATCGTTTTCCAACAAGGTGTCATATCCCTGAGGCAGGCGTCGGATAAAAGAATGGGCCGAGGTCAATCGAGCCGCCTGTTCCACCTGTTCATCGGTCGCCTCGAGACGTCCGAAGCGAATGTTTTCGCGTACGGTACCCGTAAACAGATGCGTATCCTGCAGGACAATGGCCATCGACCCCCGCAAGCTGTCGCGACGAATGCGTTCGACCGGATAACCGTCCACGGTAATTTCACCCTCGTCGATCGGGAAAAATCGGGGCAATAAATTCAAAATGGTCGTCTTACCGGCTCCGGTCGCTCCCACCAAAGCCACTTTCTGACCCGGTTTGACCTGAAACGAAATTCCTTTCAGCACCGGTTTCCCGGGGCGGTAGGCAAACCGGACATCCCGAAAGCATACCTCTCCCCGCACATTTTGCCATTCGATGACATCGGAACGATCCGGAGTTTCGACAGGCTGATCGATCACCTGAAAAATACGTTCTGCCCCGGCCACCGCAGCCTGAACGTTATTATAGAGCACCGAAAGGGTATTGATCGGACGTCCGAACTGACGCGAATATTGCAGAAAAGCGGCCAACCCTCCGACATCCAAGCCGCGGCAGATAGCCAACCAGCCGCCCACAAGCGTAACGATCACATAATTGAACGTATTGAGATTCTGCATGGCCGGCATCATCATACCGGCATAGCATTGGGCATGCTTCGATCGGGTATACAAATCCCGATTCAAACGATCGAAATCTTCGATCGCCCGACATTCATGACCGAACAGTTTGACGACACGTTGAGCACTGATCATCTCCTCGATGTAGCCATTGAGGTTGCCCAAAGCCGCCTGTTGCGCGGCAAAATGACGCCGACTCCGACGAACGATTGCCCGCGCGAATCCAATCATCAACGGTACCGTCACCAGGCTCACTACGGTCAATAACGGACTGATGTAAAACATCATGCCCAACACCCCGACCAGCATCAACAGGCTGGACAACATTTCCGAAAGGCTGTCGGTCAAGGCTTCGCTCACCCGGTCGATATCGTTCGTATAACGGCTCATCACATCCCCAGGCTGATGCGTATCGAAATAGGATACGGGCAAGCGTTCCATGTGCTCGAAAAGTTCTTCCCGCAAGCGGGCGACCGTTCGCTGTCCGACCGTATTCAACAACCGATATTGAAGGTACAGCGCCGATACTCCGATCAGATAGACAATTCCCAACTGACCCAATGCCAGCCCCAGTCCGGAAAAATCACCCGGCAGGATATAATCGTTGATGATCGGACGCAACAGGTAGGATCCGAGCAAATTGCATGCGATATTCAGCAGAATCAATCCACCGATCGCCCCCAGCAAAAGACGCTGCCGGCTCACATAGACAATCAACCTGCGTAACGTTTCAAGCCCGCGTTCGGGCTTATCGTTATACCGGTATGAGGAGTGATGAGGCATGGAATTCAGGCTAAAATTTGCTGTGAACGAAATATTTCCCGGTAGGCAGACGATGTTTCCCGCAATTCATCCGGGGTTCCGAAGGCTTCCAAACGACCCTCTTCGAGAAGCAGCACCCGGTCGGCCTCCTGCATGGTTTTTACCCGTTGGGTAATAATCAACAGGGTCGTATGGGGCAAATAGGAGCGTAAACCTTGCCACAGTTTCCGTTCGGTTTCGGCATCCACCGCACTGGTACTGTCGTCCAGAATCAACACTTGCGGATGGCGAAGCAAAGCCCGGGCAATGCACAGACGTTGTTTTTGCCCGCCGGACAGATTGACGCCTCCCCGACCCAGGCGCGTATGATAACCTTCCGGAAACGAAACGATAAAATCATGCGCCTGTGCGGCCCGTGCGGCCTGTTCGACCTCCGGCATCGAGGCGGATTCATCGCCCCAACGCAAATTTTCCAAAATCGTCCCGCTCAACAGTTCGCTCTGTTGGAGCACCATCCCGACTCCCCGACGGAGGGTATCCAGGCTGTAATCCCGCACATCGATTCCGTCCACCAACACCGTTCCCGAGGTAACATCATACAAGCGAGGGACCAATTGCAACAAGGAACTTTTGGCGGCTCCGGTCGCCCCGGCCACCGCCACGCTCTCCCCGGCACGCACCCGGAAGCTCACCTCATGCAACAAATCCGTCTCGCCATCCCCATAGCGGAATGAAACATTTCTAAACTCGACCGATCCCTTTTCGATCCGATGTTCCATCCGTTTACCGGCCGCAGCATCGGTCAGCGAAGGTTCCGTATCGAGCACCTCGTCAACGCGCTGAAACGAAGCAGCCGCCCGAGCCACCGTCATGACGACCATCGAAAGCATCATCAACGACATGAGGATCTGCATCAGATAATTCACGAAAGAGATCAAGGCTCCCACCTGCAAATCGCCGTCCGCCACCCGATAGGCTCCCGTCCATAGAATCACCACCACCGAAACGTTCAGGATCAACTGCATCAACGGGAAGAGCAGAACGACGATATTCGAAGCCCGGACCACGGTATCTTTCAACTGTTCGCTGCTACGGACGAATTTTCGGGTTTCAAAATCTTCCCGCACGAATGATTTCACGACCCGTATGTTGATCAGATTTTCCCGTACGATACCGTTCAAGGCGTCGATCAGTCGTTGTATCTGTACGAAGCGGGGGAAACCTTTGCGCAAAACGATATAAACGCCTCCTCCCAACAGCGGAACGAAGCCCAACAGCATCCAGGCCATATCGGCGTCGAGGCGAGCCACGAAAAAAATCGCCATACAGAGCATCATCGGGGCCCGCAACAAGATACGCATGGCCATAAGAACCACCTGTTGGATTTTGGTAATGTCGTTCGTCAAACGAGTAATGAGGGAAGCGGACCCGAAGCGATCCATGTCGGGAAAAGAAAGTCGCTGAATATGGGCGAACAGGGTAGCGCGCAGATCGGTACCGAAGCCGGTCGAGACATTCGACGACAAATAGACATTGAACAGATTGGCTCCCAGACCGATCAAGGCACACAGAATCATCCATCCGCCTAAAAGCGTCAGGACCTGCATATCGCGTTCCAAAACTCCTCGATCGACCACTAAAGACATGAAATAAGGCTGGATTGTTTCGCACAGTACGGCTATCATCACCAGCAGGGGACTCACCCACAAACCGGTCCGATAACGTTTCAATATGTACCAGTATTTTTTCACGCCGAAGAGCTTCACCGCCTAACGAAAACGAAAGATACGGATAATTTTTCAATCCACTTCCGCCCGAGAATCCCGCAGTAAGGTCTCCGACCCGAAATTTCGATTTTCGACAGCCGACCTCCACGCTCCCAAGATCGTCTCATTTCTTCTTCCAGAAAGGAGGTATTACCGATCTATTGAGTTTTTCCTTTTCCAATCGCCCCATGACGCCTCTCAGGAAAGCCTTGCAGCGAACCTCCGAACGAGTCGATGAACGATCTGAACCGGGCGGATAAAGGCTCGAAAGACCCCAAACGGACCCGATATCTTTCAGTTCCGTCCGGCCCACACCCACGAGCACACCGAGGGCATCACCCTGCACAAACGGCACAATCAAGGGCCATCCGCCGACCCCGTGCAACCGAGAAGATGACGAACGAAGATTACCACATACCCCCTAAAAACATGTTCAAAAACACTTTTTTGGGAAACACTTGTCATTTTTTTTGTAACTTAAGGTAGTCTATGAAAATCATCGATATCATTTTGGTTATTCACTTTTAATTTTTATCGCCATGAAAAAAAGATCTATCGCCATTATGCTCGTGGCACTTCTGGGCCTTAGCATTACTTTCTCGTCCTGTATCGGATCGTTTCGTTTAAGCAATAAAGTATTGAGTTGGAACAAACAAGTGTCGAACAGTAAATTCGTCAATGAAGTCGTCTTTCTCTGTTTCTGGGTATTACCCGTATACGAAGTCACTACGATCGCCGATGTTCTGGTGGTCAACAGCATCGAATTCTGGAGCGGCGACAATCCGCTGGCAGAAGTAGACACGGAAAAATCCGTCCATGGGGAAAAAGGGGAGTATCTGGTGCGCTATAAACGAAACGGGTACCGGATTGTCAACCGTGAAACAAAAACCAGTGTCGATCTGATTTATAATAAAGAAACCCAAACGTGGTCGGCCATGGCAAAAAACAAACCCATTGAATTCATGACTTTCCTCAATGACAATACGGTGAGAATCTACCTGCCAGGGGGTAAAACCATGAATGTCGAACTTTCGGAATCCGGCGTGGCCACCTTCAAGGAAGTCATCGAACGTGATTTTGCCATGCTTCATTAACCGTACTCAGGGAACCGTATCACGGAGAGACGCTCCGAGGACACTCCTTTGTTCTTCGTGGAGGTTTTTCCGGCCAGGGAATCGTTCGTGATGCCGTTCCGGGGCTTTTCTAAAAACCGACAGGGATCCGCATAGGACAAAATGCCGTTCCTGTCGGTTTTTTCATGCGTTTGTACCGGATGAATCCAAGGAACAGGTAGGGGGATTCGGTTTCAGGAAAGAGTTCTCCCCCTTGCGAAATCCACCGCTCGACACAACGCGTATAAAAAGAAAAGAGGTTACGATTTTCATCGTAACCTCTTCATTTTCGAGCTCCTCAACCAGGACTTGAACCTGGGACCCCCTGATTAACAGTCAGGTGCTCTAACCAACTGAGCTATTGAGGAAAATATCGCTACCGGCTTGATCGCTTTTGCGAGTGCAAATATACGGCAAAATCTTTATTCTCCAAAAAAACCGGCGAAAAAAAATCATTTTTCTGCATATTCTCTTCGGCTCCGATCACCCGATATCCTTCACCTGGAATCAAGACCGATTGATTACCTGCATCTTGTCGTCCAGTTCCACCCAACGGGCCGAGACATGATAACGAGCCATATATTGTTTCAGATAACGTCGGGTATCTTCCACGATCGGAGAGTCCGTGACCGGATAGAGGTTATACACCAACATGGCTACATCGATTCCCCGCGTACGACAGGTTTCCAGGGACAAAACCGTATGGTTGATGCTGCCCAAACGGGAGGAGGTCACCAAAATCAAGGGCAACTTCCGTTCGGCAATATAATCGATCGTACTGTACGTATCCGTCAGGGGAACGAACAAGCCGCCGGCCCCTTCCAATAATACCGTATCGTAACGTTCCAACAATTTCCGGCTGCTGCGATCGACCAACGCCAGATCGATTTCACGACCATCCATACGTGCCGCCAATTGGGGCGACGAGGGATACGTAAAAATCAACGGACAGGTCGTCCCATCCAAATCTTCCGGTTGCAAGGGAATTCCCATCAGCCGACGATGCAATTCGATATCTTCGGAAATCGAACGATTTCCGGTCTGAATAAACTTTTGGGTGATCACCCGACGGCCTTCCGCACGCCACAACCGAGCCAAAGCACCCGTCGCTACGCTTTTCCCCGCATCGGTATCGATTCCACTGACAAAATAGATATTTTTATCTTTCATCGGAATAAATTTTTGTGCCCAAAAGTAGTACCTTTGTCGTTTGGAACCAAATATTTCACCGGGCACTCTCGTTTCTATAACACGGTTTATCCCCAAGTGTCCCGCCAAATCAGACAACCATGAAATGCAATACGCCCCATATTTCCGAACTGGAACTCCGACTGAAAGCAGGATACCGCATCGGCTATGACGAAGCCCTGGACCTGCTACACACCATTCCCGAAGAAGAACTTTTCGCGCTGGCCCACCGGTTACGGCTCCACTATCAAGGGAAACAGTTCGAAACCTGTTCGATCATGAACGCCCGCAGCGGACGGTGCAGCGAAGACTGTAAATGGTGTGCCCAATCGAAATATCACCGAACCGACATTCAGGTCTATCCGCTGGTCGATGAACCCGAAGCGCTGGCCGAAGCCCGGCACAACGCCTCCAAAGGCGTAAAACGCTTTTCGCTGGTAACCAGCGGACGCAGCCTGACGGATCGGGAAATCGACAAAATCTGTCAGATCTATCGCCGGATTGCTTCGGAAGGGAATATCCGTTTATGCGCCTCATTGGGGCTGCTGAACCGGAAACAACTGATGAAACTGAAAGCCAGCGGAGTGGAACGTTACCATTGCAACCTGGAAACCGCCCCTTCCTATTTCAGCCAATTGTGTACGACCCATACGCCCGAAGAAAAGATGCAGACCATCCGATGGGCTCGGGAAGCCGGGTTGAGTATCTGTTCAGGAGGGATCATCGGCATGGGCGAAAGCGAAGAACAGCGCATCGAATTTGCCATTACGCTCCAACAGTTGGGGGTCGATTCCATCCCGATGAACGTCCTCAATCCCATTCCCGGAACCGCCCTTGAGAACATGCCGCCTTTGAGCGACGGCGAAGTATTGCGGGCCATGGCCATGATGCGTATTATCAATCCCACGGCCGACATTCGTCTGGCCGGCGGGCGCAACCGCATCAAACACCTCGAACCCCGCACGCTATTTTGCGGCGTAAGCGCCTCGATCGTAGGGGATATGCTGACCACGGCGGGCTCGGACATCGACACCGATAAAGCAATGTTCCGCTCGTACGGATTCGAAGTTTAAGAAAATGACCGATTAGTTATGAAAACCATCGCCTTTCTTTTCACCTTGCTGGGCCTGCTGATGCAAACTCACACGCAGGCACAAAGCAAAACTCCCTCGACCATGAAATTCGAGGAAAAGAGCTGGAACTTCGGCAACATCAAAGAAGCAAACGGAGACGTATCGCATACTTTCGTATTCACCAATACGGGAGCAGACCCCTTCGTCATCGAACGGGTCACCACCTCCTGCGGCTGTACGACGCCGGAATATACCCGGGAGCCGATCTTGCCGGGACGAAAAGGGACCATCAAGGTCACCTTCAACCCCGAAGGTCGTCCGGGGCCGTTTCAGAAAACGATTACGATCACCAGCCACAATAGCCAAAATCAGAATCAACTACAGATTACCGGAACGGTCATCGGACGTCCGCGTTCCCCGGAAGAAGAATACCCGGTTTCCATCAGCGACGGCCTTCGAACTACACGTCAGAGCTGCGGGCTGGGATACCTGCCTCGCGGAGGCACCAAATCCACCACCGTCGAGTACATGAACGACTCTCCAGTATCGATCCGGCTGGATGTCGCCTATAAAGAAAAAAATGATTATTTTACGGTGGTTTTCGCTCCGCAAACGCTGCCTCCCGGCGGCAAAGGGGTGATGACCTTGAGTTACGACCTGCGTGAAGCAGACCTGTGGGGCCGACTCAACGATGAGTTCTATCTGGTGATCAACGGGAAACAAACCACCCCCCGTTTCTCCGCTACGGGGATCGCCACCGAAGATTACTCCTCGATGAGCCAGCAGGAACTCAATCGGGCGGCCAAAGCCAATTTTTCATCGCAATATTACCATTTCGGTACGCTCAAGGCCGGAACGGTCCGCAAACGCGATTTTACGATTACCAACAACGGCAGCCAACCGCTCAAAATACAATACCTGAAAAAAGGTCCCCACACGGAGATTACGTTAAACGAGGGAATGACGCTGGCTCCGGGTAAAAGCATGACCTTCACGGCCACCCTGAACACCACCGGTGTTGCATCGGGACGTTTTATGGACAATACGGTAATTATCCTCAACGATCCTCTGCGCCCCATGCGGGAAATCCGGCTGGCCGCTACCATATTGTAAACTATTCCAACCAGATACCATGTTCCGTATACTTCACAAACAAGCCCTGACCGATCAGATCTACCTGATGAACATCGAAGCGCCTCGGGTCGCCCGATCGGCTCAACCGGGACAATTCATCATTCTGCGTATCGACGAACAAGGCGAACGTGTTCCGCTGACCATCGCCGATTACAACGCCGAAAAAGGCTACGTAACGATCGTTACCCAAACGGTGGGTTATTCGACCGGCAAACTGTGCGCTCTGAACGAAGGCGACTGCATCGCCGATTTTGCAGGACCGCTGGGACGTCCTTCGGAGTTCATCCACACCGACCCCGAAACCCTGCGACACAAAAAAATTCTCTTCATTGCCGGTGGGGTAGGTACCGCCCCGGTATACCCTCAGGTCAAATGGCTGCACGAACACGGCGTACAGGCCGACGTGATCATCGGGGCTAAAAACAAACAAACCCTGATTCTGGTAGAGCGCATGCGCGAAGTGGCCGGGCAGGTATACCTGGCTACCGACGACGGCAGCGAAGGTTACAAAGGCATGGTAACCGGACTGCTGAGCGAACTGATCGAGAAAGAGGGTAAACAATACGATGAAGTGGTCGCCATCGGCCCGATGATCATGATGAAATTCGTCTGCCTGACCACCCTCAAATACGGCATCAAAACAACCGTCAGCCTCAACACGCTGATGGTCGACGGAACAGGCATGTGCGGGGCCTGTCGGGTTACGGTGGGCGGGAAAACCCGGTTCACCTGTGTGGAAGGCCCCGAATTCGACGGACACCAGGTCGATTTCGACGAAGCGATGCGCCGTCAGGGCATGTACCGCACCCTCGAAAGCCGGAAAGAAAAAATGGCTCGGGAACGGGCCGAAGGCCATGTTTGCAAAGTGGGTTTGGATCAATAACATCACGCACGTATGAGCAACAAAATACCCCGCGTTCCCGTTCGGGAACAAGACCCTCGCGTCAGGGTTACCAATTTCGAAGAAGTATGCTACGGCTACAATTTGGAAGAAGCCCGATTGGAAGCTTCGCGCTGTCTGCACTGCCGCAAACCGCGTTGCGTCGAACATTGTCCGGTTTCGATCCAGATTCCGGATTTCATTCGTCAGGTGGCCGAAGGCAATCTGGAAGAAGCCGCCTCGATCATTGCCGAAGACAGTTCCCTGCCTTCGGTCTGCGGACGGGTTTGTCCTCAGGAAAGCCAGTGTGAAGGAGCCTGCGTATTGGGCGTCAAAGGAGAACCGGTCGCCATCGGCAAACTGGAACGATTCGTAGGCGACTGGAACATCGCCCATGGTTCGCTTTCCGTCGAAAAATGCCCTGCCAACGGCAAAAAAGTGGCCGTCATCGGCAGCGGTCCGGCCGGGCTGGCTTGTGCCTCGGATTTGGCCAAGGCGGGTTATCAGGTCAAGATTTTCGAAGCCTTGCATCGTCCGGGCGGCGTATTGGAATACGGGATTCCCGAATTCCGTCTGCCCAAAGAGAAGGTCGTGGCCGCCGAGGTGGAAAATGTCAAACGCCTGGGCGTCGAAATCGAAACGGATGTGATCGTGGGCCGTACCGTCACCATCGACGAACTGATGGACCGGGAAGGTTACTCGGCCGTTTTCATCGGCTCGGGAGCCGGATTGCCCCGCTTCATGAATATTCCCGGAGAGAACCTGAATGGGGTGGTCTCGGCCAATGAATTTCTGACCCGCACCAACCTGATGAAAGCCTACGACGACCGTTACGATACCCCGATCTATGTCGGTCATAAGGTCGTTGTCGTCGGGGGAGGGAACGTCGCCATGGATGCCGTTCGTACCGCCGCCCGTTTAGGGGCCGAAGCCTACATCGTGTATCGCCGGGGAGAAGCCGAACTGCCGGCCCGTCAGGAAGAGGTACACCACGCCAAAGAAGAGGGAATCGCTTTCCATATGCTGACGAACCCCACCGAAATTCTGGGCAGCGAAGCCGGGTGGGTGAGAGCCATACGTTGTATCCGCATGGAGTTGGGAGAGCCCGACGCATCGGGACGTCGCTCTCCGATTCCCATTCCCGGATCGGAATTCGAGCTCGAATGCGATGTGGTCATCATGGCCTTGGGGACCTCGCCCAATCCGCTGATCGCCTCGACCACGGCAGGTCTCGAAACCAACCGCTGGGGCTGTTTGGTCGCCGATGACAACGGACAAACGACCCGACCGGGCATTTTTGCCGGTGGAGACGCCGTCACCGGAGCCGCCACCGTCATTCTGGCCATGGGCGCCGGACGCAAAGCCGCTCAGGCCATCGACCGCTATCTCAGCGATCAACCGGCCTAACGATCGCGCACGATCCGACCTCGGTCATCACACCGAATTTTCCTCGAAAGCTCGTCGATGTTCGACGAGCTTTTGATTTGGAGAAACCGATCAAACTGACTAACTTAGGGTATTCGTTAACCTTTCATACAATTATGGAAATCATCGATCCTGCACCCAACTATCAAGAACCGAAACCCGAGACGTCGTTTCAATCGGACGCTTCGTTTTCCAATGCCTCGTCCATGCCCGTCCAATCCCCACAAGACCAAATCATCTCGGTAGGGGAATGGTTTCTGATCCTTTTAGTGGTCACGATTCCATTGGTCAACCTGATCGTACTGATCATATGGGCACTCGGAGGCAGCAGCAACCTCAACAAGGTCAATTTTGCCAAGGCCAACCTGATCTGGCTCGCAATTCTGATCATACTGGGTATTTTCTTCTTTTCCAGCCTGATCGCAATTTTCATGGCACTCCAATAGCCGTTATCCCCACAAAAGCCGTCGGAGGATCGATCTGTATGTTCCGAAACGCTTTCCGAGCATGAACGTTCTTCCCTTCCGGAAGCGGAGACTTCTCCCCGACACCACCGACAACACGCTCCCGAATCGGTCACGATGACACTTTTCGATGGAGTCGTAGGGGGCTTAAAATGCCATACGCCCTGCGATGGTTCGCAGGGCGTATGGCACATTTACAGGATCCGATTTCAGTTTTCCTCAGCAGGCTCTTCAGCGACCGGCAGTTTCGAAACCAAGACCTTGTCGATACGGGCTCCATCCATATCGACAATCTCCATGGAAAAAGACATCCACTGCAACTTTTCGCCCGTCCGGGGTACATGTTCCAAGCGATCGAGGATCAAACCGCTGAGGGTATTGTATCCATATTCCGAATAGAGATCCTCCATATCGAAATAGGTCAAAAAATCATAAAACGAACATTGTCCGTCCACCAACCATCCACCTTCTTCCCGTTGAATGATCTCGGGTTCTTCGCCCTCTTCGGTCGTGCTGCCGATCAATCCCCGAATAATATCTTTCAGGGTAACGATGCCTTCCACACTCCCGAATTCATCGATCACTAACGCCGACTTGACCTCCTGCGTTCTCAGTTGCTCCAAGGCATTGTATACACTCAAACGTTCCGGAATATACAAGACCGGACGCAATATCGCGCGCAAGTCGAATGCAGGATCATCCAGTTTCCCGAACAAATCCTTGAGATAAACCACTCCGTCGATCTGTTTGAGATTGTGATCGGCCACCGGATAAGCATTGTACAAATTATCTCTTACCGTCCGTTCGATTTGTTCCCGGGTATCGGACAGGCTTAACCAGACCATTTCGCTGCGATGCGTCATGATCGAGCCCACGTTGCGATCCCCGAGGTTAAAAACGCGTTCGACCAGTTCCTGTTCGACCTCCTGAACTTCTCCATCCTCGGTACCTTCCTGAATAATCGCCTTGATTTCCTCTTCCGTCACCTTTCCTTCTTCAGACCCGCTGATGCCCAGCAAACGCAACATCCCGGCGGTACTCTTGGAGAGCAACCATACAAAAGGAGAGGCTACCTTCGAAAGCAGATACATGGGACGGGCCACCCATTTGGAAACCCGTTCAGAGGCCGTCATACCGATTCGTTTCGGCACCAGTTCTCCAATAATCAGGGTCAGATAAGTCACCACGATCACGATCAACGTCTGAGCGATGGCTACGGCATGAGCGCTCAACGGTTCGATCCGGGCAATCACCCGTCCGAAATCCTGAGCCAACACATCGCCCGAATACAACCCGGTCAAAATACCGACCAACGTAATACCGATCTGGATGGTCGAGAGAAACACATCGGGGGAAGTGGCCAGTTTCAGCGCCGTCCGGGCCGATTTGCTGCCTTTTTTCGCATCGGCCTCCAGCCTGGACTTCCGAGCCGATACCAAGGCGATCTCCGACATGGACAAAATTCCATTAAGAACGATTAAACCGCAAATAATAACGATTTCCATATTATATAATCACATGCTTTCTGCATGACAAGATACGCATAATCGGTGATTTTTTAAAATATCATCTTTCTTACACTCATCTTTCTTCCCAGATGTAGGTTCCAAAGGCTAAAACGATGATTCCGAACTCTCCTGACACTCCGTTTCCGACCGATAGCATTCCTAAAGCCGTTTTCAGGTTTTCGGATCCAACCCTCCCCACACCGAACCTTCCGAACGGGAATCCCGCTGGTCAAAAAAACCGAGCCGGAGAGTTTTCTCCGGCTCGGCCCATCTTTCGGGCAGAGACCCGTTCTATTTCAACAAACGCTTCACCGTTTCGGCGATCTGCCGACCATCGGCCTTGCCGGCCAAACGTTTCGAAGCCACGCCCATCACTTTACCCATATCGGAAGGAGCTTTAGCGCCGACTTCAGCCATAATGGCCCGCAAAGCGGTCTCCAACTCTTCCGCCGACAAGGGTTTCGGCAGAAAAGTTTCCAGATACCCAGCCTCCGCCAATTCGTTTTCCGCCAATTCAGGACGGCCATTTTGGGTATACACCGATGCCGATTCCCGGCGTTGTTTCACCAATTTCTGGATGATTTTCAAAACCGCTTCATCACTGATTTCCGACGAACCGTCCGCCGTTTTTGCCAATAATATTTCAGCCTTAATGGCCCGCAAAGCCGTCAAACGAACCGGTTCTTTCGCCAGCATAGCCTGCTTGATTCCCTGGTTGATTTCCAATTCCAAACTCATATCCACCTATATTAAAAAATTTGCTCTCTCCAATATTCATTACAACCCGATAAGGAACGTTTTCCATTCGGACTAAACCCGCTGAAGCTGTTTGGGGTAAAAATGCTTCTTTTCAGACAACAGGAACAACAAGGCTACCAATGCGGCCAATAAATCGGAAACCGGAATCGAAAGCCAAACCCCGAATAAGCCCCACCAATGCGAAAAAAGATAGAGCAACGGGATCAAAAAAATCACCTGACGGGTCAACCCCATAAAGATGGCCTTAGGCGCCTTACTGATCGACTGGAAAAAGGTCGACACCACAATCTGAAAACCGACCACCGGCAACATCAGGCATACCAGTCGCATCCCCCGGGTTGCCATTTCCAGCAGATCGGGATCGGTCGTAAAGGCACTCACCAAGGCTCGGGGCGCCAATTCGCCCAGCAACCAACCGACACCCATAATCACGAAAGCCACCCGAATGGTCAACAACAAAACGTCTTTCATACGTTTGTACTTTTGAGCCCCGTAATTATACCCCACGATCGGCTGCATACCCTGACACAGCCCCATGACACACATGACAATCAAAATCGCAAAACTATTGACAATTCCATACGCCCCGATGGCCAAATCGCCCCCTCCACGAACCAATTGATGATTCATGAGCACATTCACCGCGCTGGCTGTCAAATTCATCAAAAACGGCGCCATACCGATGGAAACGATATTGCGAATAATCCGCTTTTTGGGGCGGAAACAGTTCCAACGGAAATGGACCGGATGGCGACGATTGAAGAAATGAGCCATCACAAAAACGGCACTGGCAAACATGGAGATAACCGTTGCGACCGCGGCACCCTCGATGCCCATGCCGAATCCGAAAATAAAAATCGGATCGAGAACGACATTCAAGCCCACTCCGATCAGAATCGTATACATCGATTTTTGAGGATAACCGGCCGCTCTCATGATTCCGCTGAAACTGTAACTCAGGTTCGTCAATACACTTCCCGGAATCACGATATTCAGATAGGCCTTGGCATAGGGGATTGTCTGTTCGCTTCCTCCGAAAGCCACCAGCACTTCATCCATATAGATCATGGACAGGGTGATCAGAAAAGCCGACAATAAGAAAGTCAGGGCAAAGGCGTTTCCCAAAATATTGCGGGCCCATTTCAGATCTTTCATTCCCAAAACGATGGAAATACGGGAAGAGGCCCCGACCCCCACGAGGGTACCGATTGCTGCCACCATCGTACTCAAGGGCAAGGTTAGAGAAAGGCCTGAGATGGCCATCGGGCCGACGCCCTGTCCGATAAATACCCGATCGACGATATTGTATAACGAAGCCACCAACATCCCGACGATCGCCGGGAGGGAATACTTCAACAACAGACGTCCGACCTCTTCATGCTCCAATCCCGCAGTTGCTGTTTTTATATTCTGTGACATAAGTAGTTACCAAAATATCTCGTTTCAAATCACCTTTCATTCCAGGCGATCGAAGTGAACAAAGATACCGGAAAATATTCAAAAATTTCGTGCTTCCCCACAACTTTTTCAAGAAAACATTTCCTTTTATTCTTTATTTTCGTATATTAGTAACAGGTTAAGATGAGGGTTGTTTACGCTACAAAACGTAAACAAGGTAATGCTTTTTGAGCAATAACCATTTTGAGTTGTTCCCCGATAAATCCCTCATGCCATGAAAGACCTGCTTCTAAGCTCCGGCTCCCCTAAAACATCGTTAAGGATTTATCCGGTCCGTCCTCTATCCAGTCTGGGACTGATGCTCCCATCCCGGTCTATATTCTCATGCTCTCAACAAGAGTGATACTCTGAACATTTAGTTCATCATATATTGTCATCCATTAACCTATAATCCTACCAATCTATCTCTGTTTTATTTTCACTGATTCTTAACATAACTTTAAAACCTTTAGAGCTATGAAAAAATCGATTTTCTTTCTTCTTATTATACTCGGCTTGAGTCCCGGTATCAATAGAATCGCTGCGCAAAATACGCCTCATATTAAAATCACCGTAAGCAACGACAAGGGTGATCCCCTGAGCGATGCATTGGTCTTTTTATCCTCCTCTCTCTTGTATAAAGAATTGGATAATGAAGGAAGTATTGAACTTCAACCGTTATCTAAGGACACGCTATTCGTCGTCAACAATAATTACATCTGCATGATTCCTTTGAGCGGCCAATCCAATTTAGACATCTGCTTCCAAAAAAAATCGTTTTACAACAAACAAGATCCCAACACCATTTACAAATCGAGCAAATTACCTCGTTTCAATTATTCCAGACTGTACACAAATCCGGACATTCAATCATACGGCCGGGTTTCCACCTTAATCAAGGCTCGGTTCCCGTCGATCACCGTCAAATTTGTGCGCGGCAATTATTATGCATTCCTACAAAATGCCATTTCAAGTAACTCCAAAGGCACTCAATATTTACAAGGCGGAGATCAAAGCGGAACGCTCAGAAATACAATCGTTCTTTTAGACCCCAATGACATCGGGGCTGCCTATATCTCCGTTGACGGGAAGTTATACAACTCCTTGAATCAAGTAGATCAAGATGTCAAATTGAATCGTTTGGTTTCCATCACGTTTGAACGTCCCGATCCCATGTTCGGGAAGGGCGGGAACGGAAGAGTCAACATCACCACGCTCGACAACAAAGACAATTGATAGAAGTCGATTCTTATCAAAAGACGCCGCAGAAATAAAATTTCTGCGGCGTCTCTATGAAGTCTTAATTCCGTCTATTCCCATTCGATGGTTGCGGGTGGTTTGGAACTGATATCATACACCACGCGATTGATGCCTTTGACCCGATTGATGATTTCATTGGAAACCTTCGCCAAGAAATCATACGGCAAATGTACCCAATCGGCCGTCATACCGTCAGTCGAGGTCACCGCACGCAAAGCAACGCAACTTTCATACGTACGTTCATCGCCCATAACACCTACCGACTGTACCGGAAGCAACATCACTCCGGCCTGCCAAACCTGATCATACAAACCGGCTTCCTTCAAGCCATCGATAAAAATCTGATCGGCATCCTGCAAAATACGGACCTTCTCTTCGGTCACCTCACCCAAAATTCGGATTCCCAGACCCGGACCGGGGAAGGGATGGCGGCCCAAAATATCTGCCGGAATATTCAACTGACGTCCCACCCGACGCACTTCATCCTTAAAGAGCAGACGAAGCGGTTCGACGATTTTCAAATTCATTTTTTCGGGCAGCCCGCCCACATTATGGTGCGATTTGATCGTAGCCGAAGGTCCGTTAACCGATACCGACTCGATCACATCGGGATAGATCGTACCCTGAGCCAGCCATTTCACGTCCGTGAGTTTCTGAGCCTCTTCATCGAACACTTCGATAAAGTCACGACCGATGATCTTGCGTTTTCGTTCGGGATCGGTCACACCGGCCAGATCGGACAAGAATTTCTGTCCGGCCCGCACCCCGATCACATTCAAGCCCATCGACTCGTAGGAGTGCATCACGTTCTCAAACTCATTCTTGCGCAACAGGCCCATATCGACGAAAATACAGGTCAGATTCCGACCGATGGCCCGATGCAGCAGCATGGCGGCCACCGACGAATCGACCCCGCCGGAGAGGCCCAATACCACTTTATCGTTCCCCAGTTTTTCCTGCAATTCCTTGACCGTGGCATCGATGAACGAATCGGGGGTCCAATCCTGCTTACAACCGCAGATATCCACCACGAAATTTCTCAGCAACTCCTTCCCTTCGGTGGAGTGATACACCTCGGGGTGGAATTGAATACCCCAAGTGGATTCACCCTCGATCTGAAAAGCCGCTACGGCCACATCTTCGGTACTGGCAATAATTTTATACCCCTGAGGAGCCTTGGTGATGGTATCTCCGTGCGACATCCACACCTGACTGGTCTGGGAAAGACTTTTAATCAGGGGATTTTCGGTCTCCACCTTGGAAAGCATGGCCCGACCGTATTCCCGTGTCTTGGACGGCTGCACCTCGCCACCATAACTTTGGGCCAGATACTGTGCTCCGTAGCATACGCCCAACATCGGCAGTTTGCCCTTCATGGGAGACAGGTCGATCTGAGGGGCATTCTCATCCCGCACCGACGAAGGACTCCCCGAAAGGATAATCCCCTTGACCGAAGCGTCCAGAACCGGTTTTCGATTATACGGAAGGATCTCGCAATAGACATTCAGTTCGCGCACCCGACGAGCAATCAGCTGCGTGTACTGCGATCCGAAGTCGAAAATCAATATTTTTTCCTGCATAGATAAAAAAGTTATCGTCGTAAAGTCCCTTTAAGAACGAATCTGAGCTCCGAGTTGACGTTCGAATTCACGGATCAGGTTATTCATCGCCTTATCGATCACCTGATCCACCAACGTTTTGTCGGGATCGGACAGGATAAAGCTCAACGCATAGGATTTCTTGCCTTCGGGCAATTTATCGCCTTCGTATACATCGAACAACGAAACCCGTTTGAGCAATTTACGTTCAGCCCCGAAAGCCACCTTGCGCAACTGGGCAAACGTTACCGAACGATCGAGTAACAGAGCCAGGTCTCGACGCACATCGGGATATTTGGCCAATTCCTGCGCCGTAATTTTATGTTTGCGCAAGGCATGCATCAACGCCCCGAAGTCCATTTCCAAATAATAGACGTCGTTTTTCAGGTCAAAGGTTTTCAACCATTTCGAAGCAATAATCCCCATCTGGATCATCGGCTTACCGAAGATCTTGAACGTAACGCCCTGACGATAGAGATCGCTTTCGAGCGTATCCATAACGGCGGCTTCCAGATCAACGCCGAAACGACCCAACAAGCGTTCCGCCATCGCTTTCAGGGTATAAAAACTGGTCGGACGAGAGGGTTGATTCCAGGAAGCGGTATGATCCGCTCCGGTTACGGTCATCGACAGGCGCAGACCTTCGGAATAGGGAGCCAGACCGCCTTCGGTAGCCTTGGAAGGATCGTACCAATAGCAGTTCCCGAATTCGTACAGTTTCAGATCGGCATTCCGGTGATTGACGTTCAGCTGTACGGCTTCCAGTGCATTGAACACCAAAGTCTGGCGCATCACGTTCAGATCATTGCTCAGCGGATTGAGAATCCGCACGCAATTTTCGGCCGGATATGCCTGTAAACCTTCATAATAGGCTCCTTTGGTCAACGAGTTGCTCATAATTTCGTGGAAACCGTTCGCGGTCAGCAGATCCGAAGCCGCGTTCACCAGTTTATCCCGGTCGGGTTTCGGAGCATAGGCGAGGGTAGAGGTGACCCGTTGCGGAACCTCGATGTTGTTATACCCATAAATACGCAGAATATCCTCGATCAGATCGGCTTCGCGCTGTACGTCTACCCGGTAGGGCGGTACAGCCACTTCCAACACGCCGTGTTTTTCCTTTTCGATCGTCACGTCCAAGGCTTCGATGATTTTGCGCACGGTTTCAGCGGGAATATCCTTGCCGATCAAACGATTGATGCGATCATAGGAAACCTCGAAACGGAACGGACCGATCGGATCGGGATAAAGGTCAGTGACCGGAGAGGCGATCTGCGCCCCGGCCAACTCACAGATCAACAAGGCAGCCCGTTTCAACGCATAAGGCGTAATATTGGGATCGATTCCTCGTTCGTAACGGAACGAAGCATCGGTACTCAGCCCGTGACGGCGAGCCGATTTCCGAATCCAGCGAGGATCGAAATATGCCGATTCCAGGAACACTTCGGTCGTCTGGTCGGTAACCCCCGAATCCAGCCCCCCGAAAATGCCTGCCAAACACATCGGTTCTTCCGCGTTGCAGATCATCAGATCTTCGGAAGAGAGTTTCCGTTCCACACCATCCAAGGTCACAAACGGAGTTCCTTCGGGGCAGGTACGCACCACGATCTTACGTCCCTTGATCTTGCCGGCATCGAAAGCATGCAGCGGCTGCCCCACTTCGTGCAACACGAAATTGGTGATATCCACCACATTGTTATGAGGATTCAGGCCGATCGAACGCAGATGATTCTGCAACCATTCCGGCGAAGGGCCCACTTTCACCCCGGTCAGGGTCAAGCCCATATAGCGAGGAGCCGCTTCGTGATTGTGTACTTCCACATCGATGCCTTTCGCGGCATCATTAGCCTGGAAGGCATTCACATCCGGCAATTCCAACCGACAGGGCAGGTCGTTGGAGCGCAGATAAACCGCCAGATCTCGGGCCACACCATAATGCGACACGGCATCGGCCCGGTTCGGCGTCAGTCCGATCTCCATCAGGTAGTCGTCTTCGATCCGATACACCTCCCGCAGGGGTGTTCCGGCCACCGTATCGGCCGGCAATACGATAATACCGGCATGATCGGTTCCCAGACCCAATTCATCTTCGGCACAAATCATCCCCAAGGATTCCACGCCGCGTATTTTGCTCTTTTTGATTTTGACTCCGTTTTCTTCTCCGATCGGATACAGCACCGTACCGACCGTAGCGACCGGAACTTTCTGACCGGCAGCCACATTGGGGGCTCCGCATACGATCTGCAAAGGGGCTCCGGAACCGACATCCACCGTTGTCACCTTGAGTTTGTCGGCATCGGGATGTTTCTCGCACGTAAGTACTTCTCCCACAACCACACCGGCCAAACCACCGCGAACGGTTTCGACCTGTTCGAGGCTTTCCACTTCCAAGCCGATATCCGTCAGGATTTTAGCAGTCTGTTCGGCATCCAGTTCGGTTTGAATATAATTTTTCAGCCAATTATACGATATCTTCATGGCAAATCTTAGATTTTTAACGCGCTAAAGGTACAAAAAAGTTATCACCCGGCCAACTGACTTCCGGCGGGATTATCAACAAAAAGCCACCGTAAAGCCAAATCGCGCCAGGCTTCCAGAGCCCGGCCTTCGCTCCGTTTCAAATTTTCCCCACGGAAAACCTTTTGTTTTATGGAACTCCATGCATGGAAACTGACACTCAAAAACACACGGAATCAGACACTTTCCATGCAACATTCGCCACCTGTGAATCATCTTTTCCATCCACGAGCGCTTCACCCCCAAGTCGGTTAGAAGAGAACCTTCCCAGAATGGTCCCACGGAGCCTCTGTCCCCCGATATAATACCTCATATCATAAAAAACCTCTTTCAGCATGAACTGAAAGAGGTTTTACCATAAGATCCATCCACGATCCGTGAAACCGGAAGGTTGTTTCGCCCGGATGTTGTTGACTGAACCAACGATCAGTGAATCGATTCGCTTACAGACGGTCACTGTAAACCGCACCCGGCAAATCCTGCATATTGTAACGCGATGCCATACTCATGCCGTACGCACCCGCCGTACGCAGACTCAACAGATCGCCCCGACCCGTTGCGGGCAATTCGACATCCCGCCCGAACACATCCGCCGACTCACAGATCGGCCCGACGATCATATAACTTTCGACCGGTCCCGATGAGGTCAGATTTTCGATTTTGTGATAGGCCTGATACAGAGCCGGACGCATCAGATCGTTCATCCCTCCGTCCACGACTGCGATACGAGTACCCGAAGCCGTCTGTTTGTTATACAACACCCGGGTGATCAACTCTCCACACTGAGCCACCAACGAACGCCCCAATTCGAAATGGACCGTCTGCCCGGCATCGACCTTCAACAGCCGATTCACCAAGGCAAAATAGGAGGCGAAATCGGCCACCGGGTGCCGGTCGGGATGATAATAATCGACGCCCAAACCGCCTCCCAGATTAATATGACGCAGGCGAATGCCCTGTTCTTCGAACCAGGACTTAATGTCATTCACCCGATGGCACAGATTTTCAAACACACTCATGTCCAGAATCTGGGATCCGACGTGAAAATGAAGTCCCACAATTTCCACATTCGGCAGAGAGGCCAGCGATGCGATCGCAGCATTGACCTCGGTATAAGAGATTCCGAATTTGGATTCCGACTGTCCGGTCGAGATATAACGATGCGTTCGAGGATCGACATTCGGATTGATCCGCAGGGCGATCCGGGCCTTGCGCCCCGCCTCACCCGCCAGAGCATTGATAATCTCCAATTCGTGAAGCGATTCCACATTGAAAGCGAAAATATCCTGCTGCAACGCATACCGGATTTCCTTGTCGCTTTTGCCTACACCGGCATAAACCACCTCCGAAGCCGGACATCCGCATTCGATGGCCATACGCACTTCGTTGCCGCTGACACAATCGATCCCGCAGCCGGTCCGTATGATTTCCCTGACAATTCGCTCGTCGAAATTCGCCTTCAGGGCATAATGTACCTTGAATCCATACCGGGAAGATTCCCGCAACGCCTCCTCCAACGTGCGCCGCAACAAATCCATGTCATAAAAGTAAAACGGGGTTTGCTGTAGTTGCAATCGCTCCGTATACTGTCTCGCACTCATCGAATCAAAGATTAAAAAGGCTTTCGTTCAAATATTGTAAAGTCTGTTTTTTGTACTGGGTGCCGATCAGCATGGTGATGCTGCGATGACTGGCCCCGTAGGAGATCATCTTGATCGGAATATGTTTGATGCCCGAAAAGATCTGGGAAGCCATCCCGGTTTCGCTGTGTTCCATATGACCCACCACGCACACGATCGAATTATCCTTTTCGATTTCGATTTTACCCAGCGGCTGCAAATCGCGTACGATTTCATCCAGATGCCTGTCGTTATCCACCGTGAGCGACACGGCCACTTCCGACGTCGTAATCATGTCGATCGGCGTACGATGCATCTCGAACACCTCGAACACCTTCCGCAAAAAACCGTACGCCATCAACATGCGGGCCGAATAGATGCGGATCACCGTAATACCGTCCTTGGCCGCCACCGCATGAAAAGCCCTGCCGCGGTCTTCATCCAACGAAATGATCGTTCCATGGGCATCCGGATCCATCGTATTTTTCAACAGCACCGAAATCCCATGATCCTTACAGGGCTGGATCGTCGAGGGATGCAGAATCTTGGCCCCGAAATAGGCCAGCTCGGCCGCTTCGTCGAAACTCATTTTGCGAATGGGGTAGGTGTTTTCCACATACCGGGGGTCGTTGTTGTGCATACCGTCGATGTCGGTCCATATCTGTACCTGATCGACCTCGATAGCCGCACCCATCAGGGCCGCGCTGTAATCGCTACCCCCGCGTCCCAAATTGGAGATTTCGCCCCGTTCATCGGTACAGATAAACCCTTGGGTCACATAAAAAGTCTCGGGATCCGACGCCAGGGATTTCAGGCGTTGTGCGAGCAGAGCGGTATCCACTTTCCCCTCTGAATCGGTCACCATAAAATCCGGGGCATGCAAACAAACCGCTTTAAAACCCGACTCCTGCAAATAGAAAGTAAATGCGGCCGAAGTCAGCAACTCTCCCTGGGCGATAATCTTCCGTTCGGAAACCGATGAGCGGAAAGCAGAGGCCTCACCCCGGATCAAACTCCAGACCTGTTCCATGCGTTCGAGGGCCTGTGCCCGATGCGACTGCAACAGCGTCGTAATGCAAGTGGTATATTTTTCCCGCAGCATACCCAGCAACTCGTCGACCCCCGAAAGATCGCCGTTCGATGCCAGGGCTGCGATTTTCACCAAAGCGTCCGTCGTCCCCGACATGGCTGAAAGCACCGTAATCCGGGCTTTTTCCTTACGTATAATGTCAGCAACTCGGGTCATATTGGAGGCCGACCCTACAGAGGTTCCTCCGAATTTCAACACTTTAATCATTGAATTGGGATACTTTATTCAGAAAGATATCAGGATATTAAAAATTCTTCAAATCGTTATAAATCCGAACAGGATTTCAACTTTTGCACAAAAGTATATCAAACTGTTTGTTTTTGTGCTAAGTTTTTATTTTTTTTGCAACAACAATTTATGGCGTACAATTTTAGACAGCCAAAACTACTGCATCGGACGTTTCAGTGGGGGCCGACATACTCGACTGAACGATCGATGGTTATGCAACCCACACCCAAACGAAAATTACGCCGCCGCAAAAATAATATAATTTAAAAAAGAGAAAAATATGCTTACCATCCCCAATGCTGTCGAGGAGGTCATCAAGAAAAAGCCTTTTTTAGAAGGAGCGCTGGTCGAAGGTCTGATCAACCTGTCGGCGCTGGCACGGCAGCTCAAACCGGAAATCGAAAAAAAAGTCGGTAAGGAAGTCAATGACAGTGCCGTCATCATGGCTCTCAATCGGCTGGTACCGCGACTGGAATTGATGTCGGCCATGAAATTCAAAAAAGTCGTGGAAAATATCGGCGATATTATCGTCCGCTCGAACTTGGCCGACTACGCCTTTCTGAACTCGCCGACCCTGTACGAAAAACAGGCGATCCTGTTGGATCGCGTACGCAGCATGAAAGATGTTTTCTGCACCTTTTCGCAGGGTATTTATGAAACTACGCTGGTCGTGAGCAGCAGCATGATTCCCTTGGTCGATGAGATCTTCGCACAGGAACAGAATATCGCAAAGACCGTCGATCTATCGTCGATCACCGTCAAACTGCCCGCTGAAAACGCCATCTGTCCGGGCGTCTATTACTATATTTTCAAGGAACTGGCCTGGGACAACATCAACATCGCCGAGGTCATCAGCACCACCAACGAATTTACGGTCGTGATCAGCGATGCCGACATCCACAGGGCCTTCACCATCCTGATGGAAGCCAAACGGCAAGCCGGCATGTAATCGCGCTCCGATTTTTGTCATAGAAATTCTTCTGCACACCACAAAGCCCCGTCGATTGACGGGGCTTTGTGGTGATTCCTGATTTGTATCCGAAAGCAAGGCAGGATGATTCTGCCTCCGGTAAATTCGGAAACCGTCCGATTCGCTGCGTTTTCCGATTATCGTGACGCTTGCCTCTGCCTGTTTATCACAAGCTTTATCTGCACGTTCACTTTTCCGAAAGTTTACTGCATCAATCCATCTTCAGTACGGCCAGGAAGGCTTCCTGCGGCACTTCGACATTGCCGACCTGACGCATCCGTTTTTTCCCTTTCTTCTGTTTTTCGAGCAACTTGCGCTTACGGCTGATATCCCCGCCGTAACATTTGGCCGTCACATCCTTCCGAACCGCTTTCACCGTTTCGCGGGCGATGATCTTGGCTCCGATAGCCGCCTGAATGGCAATATCGAACTGCTGACGCGGGATCAGTTCCTTGAGTTTCTCGCACATCTTCCGCCCGAAATCATAGGCGTGTTCATGATAAATCAGCGACGAGAGGGCATCCACCGGCTCTCCATTGAGCAGGATATCGAGTTTGGCCAACTTACTGGGTTTGTAGCCCGTCTGGTGGTAGTCGAACGAAGCGTATCCCCGCGAAATACTCTTGAGCTTATCGTAAAAGTCGAAGACGATTTCCGAGAGCGGCATTTCGAAATTGAGTTCCACCCGATCCTGCGTCACAAAGGTCTGGTTCCGCAATGTCCCGCGCTTATCGATACAGAGTTTGATGACATTGCCTAGGTAATCGGCCTTGGTGATGACCTGCGCCTGAATATAGGGTTCTTCGATATGATCGATCAGGGTAGGCTCGGGCAGTCCCGACGGATTATGCACGTCCAGCACCTCGCCTTTGGTGGTATATACCTTGTAAGACACGTTGGGGACGGTCGTGATCACATCCATATCGAACTCCCGATACAGTCGTTCCTGAATGATTTCCATATGCAGCAGCCCCAAAAAGCCGCAGCGGAACCCGAAACCCAAAGCCAACGACGACTCGGGGTCATACGTCAGCGAAGCATCGTTGAGCTGCAATTTTTCCAACGAAGTCCGCAAATCCTCGTATTGGTCGCTCTCCACGGGATAGATCCCGGCAAAGACCATCGGCTTGACATCTTCGAATCCGGCAATAGGTGTCTGGCTGGGATTGGCCACCGAAGTAATCGTATCGCCCACCTTGACATCGGTCGAGGTCTTGATGCCCGAAATGATATACCCCACATCCCCGGCCTTCAGTTCCTGACGGGGATGCATTTTAAGTTTCAGGACCCCGATCTCATCGGCCTCGTAATGGCTGCCGGTATTGATGAACTTCACCTCCTCGCCCTGATGGATCGTGCCGTTGAAAATCCGGAAATAGGCGATGATCCCGCGAAAGGAATTAAACACCGAGTCGAAAATCAAAGCCTGCAAAGGTGCGTTTTCATCACCTTGAGGCGCCGGAATACGTTCCACGATGGCTTCCAGAATCTCTTCCACCCCCTGGCCGGTTTTGCCCGAAGCGGCCAGAATCTCCTCGTGTTTGCAACCCAGCAGATCGACGATCTGATCCTTCACCTCGTCGACCATGGCCGCCTCCATATCGATTTTGTTGATCACCGGGATGATTTCCAGGTCGTGGCCCAAAGCCAGATACAGGTTGGAAATCGTCTGCGCCTGAATCCCCTGGGTAGCATCCACGATCAACAACGCCCCCTCACAAGAAGCGATGGCCCGAGAAACTTCATACGAGAAGTCGACATGTCCCGGGGTATCGATCAGGTTCAGAATATATTTTTCACCCCGATAGAGGTATTCCATCTGGATCGCATGGCTTTTGATGGTAATGCCTTTCTCGCGTTCCAGATCCATATTATCCAATACCTGGGCTTGCAACTCGCGTTCGGAAAGCGTTTTGGTCGTTTCCAACAAGCGATCGGCCAAGGTACTCTTTCCGTGGTCGATATGAGCGATGATGCAAAAATTACGGATATTCTTCATGCGTCGTGTCGATTTATAAACGGGGAAACAATAAGCGCAATTCTCTGGTGAACTGTCCCTTAGAATACCGTCCTCCCCGTCGGCTCCCGGAGCAGTCATCCCGAACGGACGCCCCGGAGCGAAATGTGTCGCAAAGTTAATTAAATTTGCGTGTTAAAAAAACTCCGCACGCGCCAATACCCCTCATGAGAACCCTCATCCGTTACGCCTCTCTGGTTAAATTCAGCCACACCCTGTTCGGCCTGCCGTTTGCCCTGCTCAGCTACGCCTATGCGTTATGGAGCACGCACACCGTTTTCGACCCCTGGGTCTTGATCAAAGTCGTATTGGCCATGGTCTTTGCCCGCAACGCAGCCATGGGGCTGAACCGCTACGCCGACCGCCAATGGGATGCCCGAAATCCCCGCACAGCCACCCGGGAAATCCCCGCAGGCGTATTATCGGCCCGACAAGTATTGGTTTTCGTCATCGTCAACGCTCTGCTGTTTATCGGCACGGCTGCCTGGATCAATTCGCTGGCCCTGATGCTCTCGCCGGTCGCCCTGCTGGTGCTGCTCGGATACAGCTATACCAAACGCTACACGGCCTGGTGCCACCTCATTCTGGGAGTCGCTCTGGGAATCGCCCCTCCGGGAGCCTACATCGCCGTAACCGGACAACTGGCCGTGTTCCCCATTTTATTATCGGGATTGGTCATCAGTTGGGTCGCCGGATTCGACATCATTTATGCCCTGCAGGATATCGATTTCGACCGTTCGGTCGGCCTGCATTCGATACCGGCACGTTTCGGGATCCGAAAATCGATCGCCATCAGCATCCTGCTCCATCTTTTCAGCCTCTGGTCGGTCATCGTAGTCGGACTGTCCTACGGAGCCGGTGTCGGATACTGGATCGGCGCCCTGTTTTTCATCGGCATGCTGGTCATCCAACACGGGTTGACCACCCCGCACCGACTGGATCGCATCGGCCCCATGTTCGGCGTTGTCAACGGCCTGTCCAGCGTAGGATATGCCTTGTGCGCCATCACAGACCTCTGGTTTCATTACCACACGTTCCTGCCCGGATAATCCAGGCCATACCCCGTAACCGCATATACAGCCTTCCGATCCCCCCGAGTACCCACCTTCGACAGGCATATGGCCGCAAAATTCGGGCAAGGACTCGAAACTCTGGCGTTCTTTTGCTATTTTTACTCCGTCAATACCGTACCGTTCAATCCCTCATCGTGAAAAATCTGACCAATTACCATAGCCACTGCTCGTTCTGCGACGGGAAAGCGCCCATGGAGGAGTTTGTGAAACAAGCCGTTCTCGAAGGATTCGACAGCTACGGCATCTCCTCACACGCCCCTCTGCCATTTTCAACCCGCTGGACCCTGGAACAGTCGGAAGTAGGGGAGTACCTCGCCGAGATCGACCGGCTGAAAACGGCATACCGTAACCGGATCGAGCTCTATGCCGGTCTGGAAATCGATTACCTGGATGACAACCACAATCCGGCTTCGGCTTACTTCCAATCTCTTCCCTTGGACTACCGCATCGGATCCGTCCATCTGCTTCACTCCCCGCAAGGCGACATCATCGATATCGACACCTCCCCCGAAACCTTTCGAACGAATTTGGAACAATCTTTGGGAGGAGATCTCAAACAGGTCGTTTCCAGATATTATGACAAACTGATGCGCATGGTCTCCCGAGGCGGTTTCGACATCGTCGGACACGCCGACAAATTATCCTTCAACGCCAGTTTCGTATCGCCCGGCATTACACGTGAATCCTGGTATCGGGATACGATACAAGCCTATTTCGAGCTGATTGCCCGCAAAGGACTCATGGTCGAAATCAACACCAAAAAATACCTCTCTCACGGCGTATTTTTCCCTCAGAGAGAACATTTCGCCACACTGCTCCGACTGGGAATTCCGGTCGTCGTCAACTCCGACAGCCACCGTCCCGAAGCCATCAACAGCGGACGTCAAGCCGCCCTGGAAGCCCTGTCGGCATCCGGTTTCCGTGAAGTCATGGAGCTGCACGACGGACAATGGATTTCCGTTCCCATCGAACTATAAACCTCGTTCATTCGCTAAAACGTTACAACATGATATCACCGTTAGCCATACCGCCACTTGCGCAAGCAACTACCGTAGAGTCTGCCACCGACAGTACGTTGACTCATGTCGAAAAGCACATCAACGAACTGGCCCACATGCCGGTACAAGACATTATCGACAACCTGACGACATGGGTGGTCACCTTCGGAAAAAATCTCTTATTAGCCATTGCCGTTTACCTGATCGGACGCTGGCTGATCCGTCATCTCAAAAAGCTGGTTCGCCGGATTCTGGAGAAGAGACAGGTCGATCCCTCGCTGAGCTCCTTCATCATGAGCCTGACCAAAATCACCCTGAGCCTGTTTCTGATCATCGTCATCATCGGAATTCTGGGAATCGACACCACCTCTTTCGTCGCCGTTTTTGCCTCTGCCGGTCTGGCGGTCGGCATGGCTTTGAGCGGCACGCTTCAAAACTTTGCCGGAGGAGTGATGATCCTCATTTTCAAACCCTATAAAGTCGGCGATACCATCGAAGCACAGGGCTATTCCGGAGTCGTCAAGGAGATCCAACTAATCAGTACGATCATCAATACCCCGGACAATAAAACCATCATGATTCCCAACGGAAGTCTCTCAACCGGCATCATCAACAACTATTCCCGCGAAGGTCGTCGGCGAGTCGAATGGACTTTCGGAATCGCCTATGGAGACAGCTATGACCTGGCCCGGGAAACGATCATGAGCCTGATTCAGGCGGATCCCCGCATCCAAACCGATCCGGCTCCTTTTATCGCGCTGAAAGAGCTGGCAGACAGTTCCGTCAACTTAGTCGTTCGAGTTTGGGTCGAAACGAATGACTACTGGAGCGTCTATTTCGACCTCAATGAGAAAGTCTACAAAGTATTCGCCCAGAAAGGGCTCAGCATTCCGTTCCCGCAAATGGACGTGTATGTGCACCCGACCTCAGAAGCCACGGTTTCCTCCGGTCAATAACTCCTTTCCAGAATCAGACCCTTATTTCACAGAGGCGATCACAGGATCGCCTCTTTTTTCCGACATTCCCATCAGCGGCGGGGCTCTGAAATAGCCACACCCGCCTTCCCCCATATGGGCTATGGGTTAAAGAAGGCCTGACACTCCCAAACCCTGAATCATCGGGTTCGGGATCCTCTCCCTACGCGCCGCGACAACGGATAAACAGCTCAAAAAAAATCATGCGGACCGTCAAGATCCGCATGATCATTCGTACATGCACCCTGGTGCGATTTATCCGGTCGGCAAGGCTTACGATATCGCCTGATATCAGTCCCTTATCGTATCAACATCAACCGCCCGTCTTACGTCACCAGGCTGTTTGCTATTCAGCGACCACTTCCCAACGCAAATTATCACTGCCGGTTATAGCTTGCCATTGATATCCGCTGGCCGGTTCATAAACGACCTTAGTTACATGGTTATAGGCTTTCCCGCTGAATTTACCGCCCTTCAGGATGACGTTCCCTGTCGGCAGAGCAACATCATTGTCCCCTGATACAACAGCGCTGGTCCCTTCAATGGCCAATCCTCCGGATCGATCATTAGCGGCAGAAAATTCTCCGCCCGTAATCGTAACGATTGCCCCATTGGTTATATATAACGGATAATAGGCATCTGTGTATCCCGGAGAGTTTACGGTGTAGTATTTGCCGCTACTAATGACAGCATCCTGGCACCCTTCGATGGATACACCTCCTTGAATACCTTTGACTTCACAATTGTCGATTCTGACTTTCGAACCGTACAAACGCATCGCATAAGCGTAATGTGTTTCATTATCATAGTAAGAAGAGGTTGACTCGAAATAGCTGTCGGTAAGAGTGATTGTGCCCGATGCTGTACTACGTCCCATTCCACAGAGGGTAAATTCGCCTGAAACAATCTTGGCATTCTTGACGGTTACATTCGCATCATTCCAATAGGCTATCGCTGCACTATTATAAGGGATAGTGGTGGCAGTTCCATGCCAATGATAGAAAGGATCGTTAATCAAGGTGACACCCTCAATGACACAATCTCCGGACATCACATGAATTAACGATTTTGGATTCCCCAGACCAAGATCACTATTATCTGCCGAAGTATTGTCTATTGTACCTTTGCCGATTAAAGTTAGTCCATTTTCTGCCGTTATTCTATTCTTTTTGCCCATCTGAATGGTAGCTCTCTCTTCGATCTCAATGGTTTTATGTTCTGCAAAAGTGAGTTCTTCGACGGTTGCTTCACTTAGATCTATATCCGTAGTTACCACAATCTGAGATATGGCTGGAGTGGACAGAGCCTTAGTCAGACTTGCGGCATCACTTACCGCAATAGGAACACTCACATGTCCTCCCTCCGGGACAACTTCATAGGTGCCGTTAGGAGTTGGGGTGTCACTGATTTTTACCGTAGTCGACGTCGGAACGACAAAGTTTTTAACCGGATTCTCCGTCATGGAATTCGAAGGATCGAAATTGACGAAAGTACCCCCATACACATTAATGGCTGCGTTCGAATTATCTTTCAGGTTCAACACCCAATAACCGCGATTATTGGCACTTGACGATTCGAACTTACCTCCATAAATATTGATAACGGCATTCTGGTCCGCATAAATAAGATCGAGTTGGGCATTATGGTCGTTGTAATCCTGGTCGTTATAGAAATTACCGCCGTAAATATTCACCTTCGAATCACCATAAGCATAAACGGCCATACGGTATCCGTCTTCATTCGGATTAGTGCTTATCGCTTGAATATTGCCATCGCCTCTGATATTGAGAGTTGCACCACCTTTGACTTCAAATACCGTGGTATTCCCATATTGTCCATCCGGAAGCGAAGTCGTATTGATTATATCATAACCGTTCAGATCGATTTCAACCGTTTTGTCACCTTCCACCACCAACGGAGCCGTGATCTCCACATCCTTCGTGAGGGCGCAAACTCCGCCGTTAGCCAATACGGCCCGGAGTTCAGGATAATCGTCAATATCAGGCTGTTCGAACTTTGAATCAATGGTCACATCCAATGTACCTTGTTTGGTTACCAGGTTCCCCGAAACATTGGTGCGATAATTTCGACGAATCGGAATATTGCGGAAACTTTCGTTGGTCGTGATTTCGGAGCCATCCGCCTTGAGAAATGTCATCTTAAAATCAGCCAGTTCGGCCTGTTTCGGTGTCGCCAGAATATAATCTACGGTCAGATCTCCCGTAGAGGCATCTTCTATGGGAACCGTATAGGTGATCGACTGGGGATTGCCTGCCTCTCCCGTCAACACGTTGAAAGTCGTCGGAATGGACGTAAACGAAACTTTTACTTGTGTCGGTTTGAGATCATCATGTGCAATCGATCCCAAATCATTGGTTTTCACGTTCAACTGACCGA
>CALVFO010000019.1 GCA_944326855.1 uncultured Alistipes sp.
CTTAGCATCATTCTTGGAAGAAAGTTTCTTCGTGTACTCTAAATAAATTTCGTGTGCCTTTACCTTATCATTAGGTGATTTCTGCAATAATGTAACATAATCGGCATAATCAAGCCCCTCCCAAACATGGGATACATATTTTGAAACAGGAGTTTCTATCCCATTAATGGTTACATCATTTAATGTACGGAAGAACGTATCAACAGCACTCTTTGTGTTGGCTGCAAAATAGTTGTCTCTACGGCGTAAGAACAGAACAACAGTATTTGTATTGGTTGCCATAAAGGTATTACTACCCAATTCAGCAATAGCTACAATATCAAAATACTGTAAAATTATCTCACGCGCCTTGGTATATATACCCGTATTACTCAAGATTGAACTTGGTAATATAACGCCTGCTACTCCGCCCTCCTTCAATAATTGTTTAGTACGCTCAACGAACAAGCACTCTATTTCAGAACTATTGTCTGTAAGTGAATTGTACAATTCAAAATCTTGTTCGGTATAATAATCACGAGTTGTTTGACGGAATGAGGATACTGAGTATGGAGGGTTACTCAATACTATATCGAACTGTTGATTATCCTGTTGTCCATCATTAATTTCCTTATGCAGCTTGCCTTTATACTCCTTATTACAGAAGTTTGCAAGGCCATCGCTCAAAATAACATTAGCCAAACCATCACCATGCAAATAACATCCAACTTTACCGACTTTGACAAGTCGATAATCTTTTTCAACACCATAAACATAATCTGTTGCCCAATCAAAATGACAGTTCTGCCAATTGATAAGATGTTTCCTTGTTTCTTCAATGTATTTAGATGGATTACAGTTATTTATGATATCCTGTATTTCATGCATATACTCTGTGATAAAATGACCACTACCTGATGCATAATCAATCATATATGGCAAAATCTCACCGTCCTTACGGGATAATTTCTCAGCCATAATTGAATCCAAAGGAATACTCTTGATAATAAATTGAGCAATAGGTACTGGTGTAAAGTACTGTCCTGCCTCTTGCTTAAGACCTGTTGTGAGTAACAATTCAAAGAAGTCCGATAGATATTGCTGACGTTTATTATAGCGAATCCTGTATCCTTGAATCAATTCCACAACCTCTTTTACGACTTTTGCATTTTCTTCAAAAGACGTACTATCATATACTTCCTTAATTGCGAACTCGTTATTCTTTTCAAGACGGAGTTTATTCACCTCTTTAAGAAGATATTGCTTGGTATCTTCATTTAAATTTGCGCAACGTTTATCAAAGTCTTCATTGTTAAAATCGCTAACAGTTCTATCCAAAAATTTTTTCATACCTTTACTATAAAGGTCTGTTAAGCGTAGCTGAAAATCGACATGATTATCCCGTCCTTCGAGCCATTGGAACTTTAATTCCTCACCATCACCTGTCGTAGTTTCGTCATAAACCTTACACAAGAAGAGTGTGAATATCTTATTAAATGCATTACCTTTATCTGAAACTACATTGTGACGCAATATTTCAAGAAAGCGGTTGAAGATAAAACTTGAATCTTCCGCCTTTATCTCTTTCAACTGCTCCTTTGTTAAGGCTTTGCTCTGGAAATTATATGGTCGTACCCAAGAATCGAAGATGCCATTATCTTTAGTGAGCTTATTCCATTTCTCATAAATATCTTTTACATCACCATTACGATAGTCATCTTCAATTTTGATTATTTCATTAACATACACGAACTTACCATCTTCCAACTTCGAGGCATAGAGCATTATTACATCAGCTTTACCACCTGATAATTGGAAATACGTAAATAATTGACCTCCGTCCTTGTGGATTTTAGCCAATTCCTTATTGTATTCCTTGCCATAAGTCTTACATTCAATAAGCATATATGGCGTACCGTCTTCACGATTAATACAAATATCCAATCTCCCAGATGTACCATGTCCCGATGGCCAAGTCTTTTCAAGAATTATGTTTTGGGGTTTATATCCCTTGGTAAGTATTCTATCAACACATTCAAGTACAACAAAATTTTCAGGCTGTGAAAAGTTTTGTGTGGTCTTACTTTCTGCTATGATACTATTACCATAATCAATACTCTGTTTTTCAAAATCAATTTCTATGGCATAATCAACATATATTTTATGATAAATGCCATTTGTCCCATTTTTTGGAACAAACCCCAAAGCGATAATATGTTTTTTAATATCCATAGTCTTCCCAATTTATTTGCAAAGTTAAGAATTTAATCAGAAATTGCCTCATTTTGTTTTGGATTTCTCACAAAATTTTATATAGTCCAATGATTTTGAGAATCAAATCATTGGACTCCAATACTAAAATACGAAACACCCGACTTTACATTCTTGGGTGTAAAATCGGGTGTTTATTTTGCAAAACATTGATTTCCAATGTTTATTGCGGAGAGATAGGGATTCGAACCCTAGGTACAGTTGCCCGTACACCGCATTTCGAGTGCGGCCCGATCGACCACTCCGGCATCTCTCCCAATGCATTTCAGACTGCAAAGATAATATCCTAATTTTTATTACACGCTTTTTTCGGAAAAATATTTTCAGTTATTTGTATTCGGAACGATCATTCCGTCTCCTAAAAACCTTTCTTCACGTTATTCAGAACCCTGTCGTTTGCTCCGATTCCGTGCTAGGCCTGTTCGGACTCCTTTTTAGGCCTCCGAAATCGAGAAGGCCGCTTTCTTTTTCGGGGTTTGCGAGATGCGGCGGAAGATCCGGGGGACGATTCGCCGACAGAAACCTCAGGTTTCGAAGTGCCAACCCGCTCAGAAACCTTTATCGGAACGTTTGGATCGGTTGATGCGGCTGACGAAGAGTTCTGTCCGTTCCGCGAACGATCGCCGTGACGATCCCGCCCGGAAGAATGCTTGCCTCGGGAAGGGTTCATTTGGTCATTCGGACGGCGTCCATGACGATGTCCGCGTCCTTTCCGACCGGCCCCGCGATTCTCTTCGGGATGATAATGCGGTCCTTCTCCCAACCGCTCGGGAAGAGGACGTTTGGGGATCTCCCGTTCGATGAATCGCTCGATCGCATGGAATTTCCCTTGTTCCTTTTCGCTGACGAACGTAATGGCAGCACCCTGAGCACTGGCCCGGGCTGTACGTCCGATGCGATGTATATAATCTTCGGGATCGTGAGGCACATCGTAGTTGACCACCGTTCCGATGTCTTCGATATCGATCCCGCGAGCTACAATGTCGGTGGCAACCAGCAGGTCGATTTTCCCGTTTTTGAAGTCGAGCATGACTTCCTCGCGTTTGGATTGATCCAGATCGGAGTGCATCGCCGCCACATTGAGTTTCATGCGTTTGAGAGCATGAGCCAGTTCTTTGACCTTCAGTTTGGAGGAGGCAAAGATGATGGTTTTATCGCCGGTCGGAGTAGCGAACAGTTCGCGAATCAATTCCATTTTCTGGGTCTCATAACAGATATAAGCCGATTGGTCGATCGCTTCGTTGGGTTTGGATACGGCGATGCTCACCTCGGCCGGATCGTGCAGAATCTGTTTGGCCAATTCTCGAATCTTAGGCGGCAGGGTCGCCGAAAACATGATATTCTGCCGTTTTTGGGGCAGGTAGGAGATGATTTTCATGATGTCGTCATGAAAGCCCATATCGAGCATGCGATCCGCCTCGTCCAACACGAAATATTCTACCCCCGAGAGATCGATACCGCTGTTGGCCAGATGCGCCAACAGACGACCCGGTGTCGCCACGACGATATCCGACCCCAACAGCATGCCCTGTTTTTGTTGGCTCCAACCGATCCCGTCTCCTCCTCCATACACTACGGTCGTGGAAACGGGCAGAAAATAGGCAAATCCCTGAAACTGAACATCGATTTGTTGGGCCAGTTCCCGGGTCGGAACGACGATCAGCGATTTGACCACATTATCGGGATTGCCTTCCCGCAGTAGTTTTTCCAACAACGGAAGCGTATAAGCCGCGGTTTTGCCGGTTCCGGTCTGTGCGCAACCGATCAGATCGCGTCCGGAAAGTATGACCGGAATGGTATGTTCCTGAACGGGCGTCATTTCCCGAAAGTTCATCATTTCGATGCCTTGCAGAATATCCCGGTGTAAATCGAGTTCGTCGAATCTCATATCTGTTTCACATTTTACGACGCAAAGGTACGAAACTATATGGGTTTATGAGAAGTTTGCCCTAAAAAATCAGGCACTTCCCCTCCCGTGCATGGAGCGGTGGAGGCGATGAATCCGGACAATGAGCCCAGACACATTCGAAGGCTAAAGGCGGAACGGAACAGTTTTCGGTGACATTGGATTCATTTCCGGGGCCTCAGGCTGCAGGTCGCTCAGGGCTTTTTCGTATATTTGTCTCGCGGCATTCTGTCCGAGGAGGCAGAGCGTCGCGCCCAAGCATATCTACTAAAATCATGATGAAAAAAAGACTACTGACCTGTTCCATGGCCCTGTTTTGCTTGCTGAGCGTCTCGGCCGATGAAAAGCCCTCTCTGCAAGAGGGATTCATGAATCCGCCCAAGGGAGGCGGAGCCCAGACCTGGTGGCACTGGACCAGCAATTTCGTAACTAAAAAAGGAATTACGGCCGACCTCGAAGCCATGAAGGCGATCGGATACGAGGGGGCTCATCTGTTTACGACCACCTCCACGCCGATCGCTCCGGGAGCTTCCGATCCCGAGATGCTGAGTCCGGAATGGATGGAGCTGCTCGATTATGCGGGTCGTGAAGCCCAACGGTTGGGCTTGACCCTGGGGGTCCACAACTGTCCCGGTTGGTCGCTTTCGGGAGGCCCCTGGATTCAACCCGAAGATGCCATGCAGATGATCGTCTCTTCGGAAGTCAACATTACGGGCGGTTCGCACCAGCGGATTCCCCTGCCGCAACCCGAAATCCGCAACGGTTATTACCGGGATATCCGGGTATTGGCCTTCCCCGATGTCAATCGTCACGAACCGCCTACGGTGACGGCCGATTTCACGGGACAGCCTCTGGAAAACATTCTCGATGACGACAACACCTCTTTTATTCGCTTGCCCATCAGTCAGCCGGGCTCTCAGGCCTCGGTGACGTTGGCTTATGATGAGCCCTATTCACCGCAGTTCATCGAACTGACCTTCGGTGAAATCCATCTGTTCGTCAAGGGGCTGATCGAGGCTTCGGCCGACGGGAAAACCTACCGTGAAGCCGCACGATTCGACTATAAAATCCGGACCGACCTGCGTCAGCCCAAATGCATCCGGCTGAACGAAGCGGCTCGCGACGCCCGTTTTTTCCGGGTGACGTTTTACTACCGTCCCTATCGGGCCTGGATGCGTCCGGCCAATGTACAGTTGAACCGGATGCGTCTGTTAGCCTCGTCGATGGTCTCCGATGTAGACAGCCGCAACTCGGCCATGGAGGATGCTTTTTCGTATAAACCGTTCGAGGCCGATTATACCACGCCGGGAGCCGATCCTTCGCAGGTGATCGACCTGAGCGATCGTCTGGAGGCGGACGGCACCCTCGACTGGGATGTCCCGGCCGGGAACTGGACGATTCTGCGTATCGGACATACGCCGACCGGCAAGACCAACGGACCCACTTCGTTCCGGGGGTTGGAGTGCAACAAGCTCGATCGCCGTGGCTTGAACGCCCACTGGCCCGAGATGATGAAGAAAATCGAAGCCCAGCTCGCCCATACCGGCGTGCTCAAATATGCCATTATCGACAGCTATGAAGCCGGGGGCCAGAACTGGACGGAAGGCTTCGAACAGGAATTTCTCAAACGGAGGGGCTACGATATGAAGCCTTACTTCCCGGCCGTGGTCGGGTATGTGGTGGGAACGCCACAGCAGAGCGCCCGTTTCCTATACGATTTCCAGCGGACCATCTCCGATCTGTTTGCCGAAAATTATTATGACTATTTTGCCGAATTGTGTCATCGGGACGGTCTGATGGCCATCACGGAGGCCTATTTCGGGCCGTTCGACTACCTGCGCTGCGCCCGGAATGCCGATGTGCCTACGGGCGAGTTTTGGGTCGGCAGCGGAACCCCGATTTCCCGCATGCCGGGTTCGGCGGCTCACGTCCAGGGTCGCAAACGGGTAGCGGCCGAATCGTTCACCACCGATGCCAAACCGGGTCGCTGGCAGCAGGATCCGCGCGAACTGAAGGAGTATGGCGACCGGGCCTGGATTCAGGGCGTATCGCAGCTGGTTTCCCACTCCTTCGTCCACCAACCGTTCCTGAATGTTCGTCCGGGTATGACCCTGGGGCGCAACGGATCCCATCTCTCCCGCACCAACACCTGGTGGCCTTATGGGGGCGATTGGGTGAAATACATGAACCGCTCCCAGTTTCTGCTCCAAAGCGGGTTGCCGGTAGCCGATATTCTGGTGCTTTCGGGCGAATCCGCGCCCAACAACTTCCCGAAAGACACATTGACCATGCGGGCCGGTTACAATTACGATTTCTGCTGTGTGGATGACCTGCGTGAATTGATCCGGGTACAGAATGGCCGGATCGTGGCTCCGTCGGGCGTAACCTATGCCTGCCTTTCGTTGGGGGACGATCGCTATCTGACGCTCAAGACGTTGCAAAAGGTGTATGAATTGATCGAACAAGGCGCCTGTGTATCGGGGATTCCGCCGCTGGGTACGCCTTCGCTCTCGGACAACGAACAGGAGCATGCGGCCATGGTGACCCGGTTGTGGGGCGATACCCGTCCCGGAGAGTCCCGGATCATCGGCAAGGGCCGTCTGATCCACAGCGCCTCGCATCCCGAGGTGATGCGTATTCTGGGCGTGCTGCCCGACGTGACGCTGGCCGAGAATGTGGACGGCATTCACCGTCAGGTCGGCGACACGGATATCTATTTCATCTATAACGACAGTACACGGGTCGTAACGCAGGATGCCAAATTCCGGGTACTGGGGAATAAGATTCCCGAATTCTGGTATGCCGACGAGGGACGTATCGAAGCCGCTCCGGTATGGCGTCGGGAAGGGGAGCTGATTGTGGTTCCTATGACTCTCATCCCTCGGGAATCGCGTTTTGTAGTCTTCCGTCCCGGCGAAAGTACGACTCATCTGTTGCAGGCCGATCTGCCCGGTGGTAACGAACAACGTCCTCCGGTGGCTGAAGCCCGAACGATCGACGGTCAGGTGAAGTTGCTGTTCAGCGAACCGGCACACGTCGACTTGGTAACGGCTGCCGGGAAAGCCAAAACCGTTACCGTAAAAAAGGTTCCGACGCCCTTGGATTTGACCTCCGACTGGCAGGTCCGTTTCCCGGCCGATCACGGAGCTCCCGACTCGATTCATCTCGACCAACTGATCTCCCTGAGCGAATATCCTTCCGACAGTGTCCGTTATTTTTCCGGGACAGCCTCTTATCGTCAGGTATTCGAACTGCCGAAAGGCTGGAAATCGGCTTCGCGGCGTTTGGTGCTCGATTTGGGAACGGTACGCAATCTGGCCGAAGTGAAAGTGAATGGACAGAAAATCGGTTTGTTGTGGAAGACGCCGTTCAGCATCGATCTGACGGAGGCCTTACAAGAGGGTGAAAATACGTTGGAGATTGCCGTCACGAACCTGTGGGTCAATCGCCTGATCGGAGATGCCCGCAACACGAAGCCGGTGGCCGAAACCGAAGGCTGGCCCGATTGGGTGGTAGCCGACAAGACCCATTCCGAAGCGGGACACTATTCCTATTCGCCTTGGAAAGGATGGAGTGCCGAAGAAGAGTTGCAACCGGCCGGACTGATCGGTCCCGTACGGCTGAAATGCCTGGAAGTACGTTGATCGAGGCCGATGGCCCGTCATTCGATGGAGCGTTCCCTCTGGTCTGAGAGACTCCGAAGAGGCAACCTCATGAAACATACGAGCAGCCCCGAAGGTTTTTCCTTCGGGGCTTTTTTTCGGAATCCGTCAATCGACTCCGGAGGTTTCAGCGCATTCGTTTCCTCATTCTATGCGGGGTCTTGGGGATCGTCAAGCGGGCGTCCTCCGAATGCGGAGAAACGATTCGGCGTATAAACCGCACTCGTGCAGAAAGCGATCCGACCGAAAGGTTCCGCACCGGGACAAAGTTCCGATAGACCTCTGCGAGGGCACAGATAAACAAACAGCGTCCCGATTTTTCAGAATCGGGAGGCTGTTATGATTATCGGTTGGATATCTTATGGTTGAGCGGCAGGACGCACATAGGGTAATGTCTGGCCCGGAGCCGAAAGCGAAGGAGCTACGGCACTGTCGGCAGATCCCCACTTCGTATTGGGCTGATTGCCCAATACGAAGTGGATTCGGGCTCCGTCTTTGAGATCATCATACGTGAAATAGCTCTTTTCATAAGGTTGGCCATTCAGCGTAACGCTTTGGACATATACATTTTCCGGGCTGTAATTTTCGGTGGTCACTTCGATCTTTTTCCCGTTTTCCAGGGTCATGCTCACCGCTTCGAGTCCCGGCGATCCGATGGCGTAGAGATTGCTCGACGGGCAGGTAGGATAGAAGCCCATGCAATTGAAGATATACCAGGCCGACATCTGCCCGCAATCGTCGTTGCCGCTGAGCGCATCGGGTCGGTTGCCGTACAGATGGTCGAGCACATAGCGAATCTTTTCCTGGGCTTTCCAAGGTTGGTTTACGTAGTTGTACAGGTACAAGACGTGGTGGCAAGGTTCGTTCCCGTGCCAATAAGCCCCGATACGTCCCTGAATATCGTGGGCTCCGGGAATATCTTCGGGCAATTCCATGGTAAACATCGAGTCGAGCCGACGCGTGAAAACCTCCTTGCCTCCCATCTCGTTGATATAACCCTGTACGTCATGCGGTACGTACCAGGTGTACTGATAGGTGAACCCTTCGGTGATGTCTCCCCAACCGTGTACCGAACCCGGGCCAGTGTAGGCGATCGGATCGAACGGCGTACGCCACTGCCCCTGGCTGTCGCGCCCGCGCATGAATTTGGTGTCGGGGTCGATCAGATTCTGGTAGGCGAGCGAACGGTTGAGGAAGTAGCGGTAATCGTCCTCTTTGCCCAATTTTTTGGCTGCCATGGCGATGCAATAGTCGTCATAGGCATATTCCAGGGTTTTGGATACCGATTCGCGTTCCTTGTCGAAAGGAACCCACCCTTGGGCCATGTATTCGGGCAGACAGTCGTAATGGGGGTTGGTCGCCGTGGTTTTGATCGCCTCGAAAGCCCGTTCGTAATCGAAACCCGGAATACCCTTGACAATGGCATCGGCAATCACCGAGGTGGCGTGATAACCGATCATACAGAAGGTTTCGTTGCCGTAGAACGACCAGATCGGCAGCATGTGTTCGACGCTCTGGTCGTAATGGGCCAGCATCGAATTGATCATGTCGGCATTCCGTGAAGGATGGAGCAGGTTGAGCAGCGGATGATGGGCCCGATAGGTATCCCACAACGAGAAGACGGTGTAGTTGGTGAATCCGTCGGCCTGATGAATGTTGCCGTCGTGACCCCGGTATTTCCCATCCGTATCCTGGAAAACGAACGGATGCAGCGAGGCGTGATAAACCGACGTGTAGAACGTTTCGAGCTGTTCGCGGGTTCCCTGAGCCTGGAATTTACTCAACTCTTTGGCCCACAATATCTCACCCTGTTTTTTCAGCGATTCGAAATCGTGACCGTCGAGTTGTGCCAGATTGGTGTAGGCTCCCAAGGTTCCGGTCGACGACACGGCAACCTTCACTTCGATCGTTTCGCCCGGTTCGGTTACGAAGTCCATCCACCCGATGACATGATTCCCGTAAGCCACCCGGTCGCTGCGGAAGCGTTTGGTGTCGTAGATGACCGGCTTACCCTCCTGCATCAGACCCGAACGAACGAACGGTTTGGAGAATTGGGCCACGAAATAGACATAACGTTCCGGTCCCCAGCCATTGACCAGTTTGAAGCCGCAGACGGTCGAGTCGTTTTCGATGCGCAGCTGCGACCAGGCGGTTTTGAACCACAGCACATGATCCATATCGATCATCACGAACGAACTGTCCGAAGCCGGAAACGTAAATTTAAAGATTCCGGCATTGAGCCCCGAGGTCATCTCGGCTTTCACGCCGTAGTCGAGCAGATCGACTCCGTAATAGTTGGGGGAAGCCCATTCCCGCTCATGGCTGTAACGGGAGCGGTAACCTTCGTCGGGGTTTTCGTGGGTGCCGGGCACGAATTTTTTGGTCCCGGTGCCGGGGATGAACAGAAAGTCCCCCAAATCGGGAATCCCGGTCCCGCTGAGATGGGTCAGACTGAAGCCCAACAGCGTCGGGTGATCATACTTATACCCCGCGGCGGCATCATAATAGTCGCGGTCGGTGTCGGGACTGATCTGGATACCCCCGAACGGAATCTGGGAGCCGGGATAGACATTCCCGAAACCGGAAGTTCCTACAAACGGATTGACATAGTCGTTCAGCGAAAGATCGACGCTGTCGGTTTGGCCCGGCGTCCCCGAGCCGGTGCATCCTGCCAGAGCCAGTGCTCCCAGCAGGGTCAAGGTCAGATGTCGTATTGTTTTCATAGTCACGGAATTGACGTACGGTATGTGGTGAAAGGATAACGCAACCAAAGAGTTCTCCGCACAGATCTTGAAAAAACGAGTCCCCGGAGCAAAATCCTTTTTCGCAATCCTTTTCGGGAAAGGACCAGCCTCTGGTATACAAAGATAGGTGTTCGGGAGGATGTTTGTCGCTTCCGACGCTCAGAAACTTGTGAAAACCGTGAAAAGAGTCCGCAAAACAAGCGCTCGCTCACTCGAAAGACCGTATTCGATCGCTTGGCCCGTGGGCCTGTCGGAGAGAATAACCGGAATTTATTCCCGTTCGCTTTCGGGAGCGTCGAAGAAACCGTCTCGTCGAAAACTATGACAGGCACCGGCCGTGATGATCACATGGTCGATGATCCGAATGTCGAACAGTGCAGCAGCCCGGTTCAGTTGTCGGGTAATCCGTTGATCCTGTTCGCTGGGAGTAGGGTTCCCGGAAGGATGATTGTGAACCAGCAGAATCGCCGAAGCCAACCGTTCCAGCGCCCGTTTAATGATCAGCCGCACATCGACGATCGTCCCCGACACCCCGCCCTGACTGATGCGGACCTGATCCAGAATTTTGTTCGACGTATTGAGGTAGACCACCCAGAACTCTTCATGATTCAGTGCAGCCAATCGGGGTTGAAACATCTCGATGACGTCCCGGTCGCTTTCGAGGGTCTCCTTGAGCACGGCCTCCTGAGCCCGGAAACGACGGCCCAACTCCAGCGCAGTAGCGACATGTGCCGCCCGTCCCAAACCCAGGTTTTCAATCATACGCAACTCTCTGGGAGCCATGAGACTCAACTGAAGCAGGCTTCCCGTTTTCTTCAGGACTCTCTCGGCCAACTCCAGGGCCGACAAGCCGCCCTCTCCCTTAGCGAGCAGAATACTCAGCAACTCGACATCGCTCAGCGATGCGGTCCCCTGATGCCAGAGTTTTTCTCGCACCTGAGCATCGGTCAAACGAGGTATGGCAGATTCGGGAAGAGACATGCGGCAAAAGGTCGGTTCGTATACCGCAAGTTACTATATTTTTTGCGATTTCGGACCTCTTCCCCTGTCGAATTTTCAGAGGACCTTTCCCTCAAAAACAGGATTCCGATCATGTGTCGACGAGAGTTCGTCCCGCAACCAGAAACGACGAATGTCGGCACAACGCCAACAGGTCGTGTCCGAAAATCGTTGTTCCGATTCTTTTCTTTTGTCTCTCGGAACGATTACAGCTCGATGGAAACGGTTTCCGGCGGGAAATCGTCCGTCCCCTGTTGCAACAACTCGAACGAACGATGGGCGGCCGCCTGTTCGGCTACCTTTTTGGAGTCTCCTTCCCCTTCTCCCAGCAGGTGACCGTTCAGCCGTACCGCACTTCGGAAACGGGGTTTTTGAGAGGTATACCGATCGCTGGGGCGGGTATCGAATTCCAGTTCGTATTTATTCTTCTGACTCCATTCGATCAACCGGCTTTTGAAGTCGGTTTCGGTATGGGTGATGTTGCTCAGGTTGATATGTCGGCGTAAGATCTCGTTGATCAGCAGCCGATTGACATAATCGTATCCTTTATCCAGGTAAATGGCGCCGATCATGGCTTCCAGCGCATCCCCATAGAGATGCTTCTGGTTGAAACCCACGCCGCCCTGAGCGATCACATGCTGATCGAGACCGATACGTACCGCCAGGGCATTCAGGGTTTGTCGGCTGACAATTTTCGAACGTAGTTGAGTCAAAAAACCTTCGTCCTTACCGGGATACTCGATGAACAAGAAATCCGATACGATAGCCTCCATAACGGCATCGCCCAAAAACTCGAGCCGTTCGTTGTTGATGGGAGTCCCGTCGGGCAAAACGAAAGAAGCTGACCTGTGAATCAAGGCCAGCTTATACAGTTCTATGTTATTCGGCCAGATGCCGAACAGGGATTTCACAATTTGGTAGTAGGCTTTGTCTGACCCGAAACGGGATTCGACAAATTGCCTGAGACGGTCGAACACGTCTTTTACAGTTTTTTGAAGATCACCGAAGAGTTATGACCTCCGAAACCAAACGTATTGCTCAAAGCAGCGTTCACATCGCGGTACTGTGCTTTGTTCAGCGTGAGGTTGAGCTTCGGATCGATCTCCGGATCGAGGGTTTCGTTATTGATGGTGGGAGGGATGATGCCTTTGGTGATGGCCATAATGCAGGCCAGGGCTTCGATGGCTCCGGCAGCTCCCAACAAGTGTCCGGTCATCGATTTGGTGGCCCCGATGTTCATCTTGTAGGCATGTTCTCCGAAGGTAGCCACGATTCCTTTGATTTCGGCCAGGTCACCTACCGGCGTCGAAGTCCCGTGGGTGTTGACATAATCGATATCGGAGAGTTCCAGACCGGCGTCCTTGATGGCATCGGTCATGGCCTTGCGGGCTCCGAGACCTTCGGGATGCGGAGCGGTTAAGTGATAAGCATCGGCACTCATGCCGCCGCCAGCCACTTCGGCATAGATCTTGGCGCCACGAGCTTTGGCATGTTCGTATTCTTCGAGGATAAGGGCTCCGGCACCTTCGCCGATTACGAATCCGTCCCGATTGGCATCGAACGGACGCGAGGCTTTGGTCGGATCGTCGTTGCGGGTCGAAAGGGCCTGCATGGAGTTGAACCCACCCACACCCGGGGGATTGATAGCGGCTTCCGAGCCTCCGGTTACGATGATGTCGGCCCGACCCAAACGCAGGTAGGTCAACGCGTCGATCATGGCGTGGTTGGAGGATGCACAGGCCGAAACCGTACAATAGTTGGGGCCTCTGAAGCCATACTTCATCGAGATATGACCGGCAGCCATATCCGCGATCATTTTAGGAATGAAGAAGGGGCTATATCGAGGGATTTCACCGCCCTCGACATAGCTCTTTACTTCTTGGTAGAATGTTTCCAGTCCACCGATACCTGACGCCCAGATCACTCCGGTCATATCCTTGTCGACGGTTTCGAGATCGAGACCCGAATCCTGGATAGCCTGTTCGGCGACGACAAGGGCATATTGCGTATAGAGGTCGTACTTGCGTAACTCTTTACGATCGAAGAAATTGCTGGGGTCGTAGCCTTTGAGTTCGCAGGCGAATTTTGTTTTGAAATTGGAAGGGTCAAAATGCGTAATGGGTCCTGCACCGCTCACTCCTTTTTCCAAATTGGAGAAGTATTCTTCAACGTTGTTGCCTAAGGGGTTGATCGTTCCGATGCCGGTTACAACAACTCTTCTTTGTTTCATATGACGGAATATTTAGTCGACAAAATAAGCCTGAGAAACGAGGCGGTTATTATTTTTTGCTGGAAATGTAGGAGATAGCGTCGCCTACGGTAGCGATTTTTTCAGCGTCTTCGTCGGGAATCGAGATTTCGAATTCCTTTTCGAATTCCATGATCAGTTCAACGGTATCGAGCGAGTCTGCACCCAGGTCATTGGTGAAGCTGGCTGCGGGCACTACTTCAGCAGCGTCAACGCCGAGTTTGTCAACGATGATTTCCACTACTTTTGATGAAACGTCTGACATAATTCAATTAG
>CALVFO010000020.1 GCA_944326855.1 uncultured Alistipes sp.
AGTTTGTTGGTGGAGAATCCGATCAGTCCGGCATGGGCGGCGATGGTAGGCAAGGTGTAGCCGAAACCGAAACTGTCGGGCAGGAAGAGGTCTTTGGAGAGGACTCCGAATTCGTGTTTATACCACATTTGCCCGAGGAGGATATTCCGGAATGCCGATTCGGTGGAAGGGACGATCGGGTCGGTGGCGTCCCAACTGGCGCCGGCCGGATACCAGCGTCCCTGTTTGACATATTCCTTGACTTTGGCGTACCACAGCGGATAGTATTCTTTCATCCACTGATACTTGATGCCGCCTTCGAAGTTGAAGATGTAATCCGGGTAATTTTCGATCAGCCAGCAGTTTTGTTCGAGGGTTTGTAACAGACCCTTGCGGATAGAGGTTTGGACGTCCCAATTCCATTGGGTGTCGAAGTGGGCGTTCGAGACGACGTAAGCCTTGTAAGGTTTGTCAGCATTTTGAGGGGCCTCTGCCATGACGGTATTCAGGCAGAACAATGCAGCCAGTCCGAATAGAGCGGTTTTCATGAAGTTGTAGTAGTGGGTTAGGTTAAATGGCTAATAACGGTTCTTTTCGTAAAAGCCGCCCTAAAATAACGAATTGTTATTTTATATGCAAAAAAAATGAAGAAAAACGGTTCCGACTTATGAGCCGGAACCGTTTTGTAAGAAGAAATTTTAAGATGGATTTATTGGAGGTATCGGTGTATGTTTTTCAGTTGTAGCGAGAAGATGACGGTGGATACACCGGCGAACAACAACGATATGCCGACCCATATGACAACCATCGAAGTTCCGAAAGCCAAGGGTTGCAACAGGATCCAGAACGAGAGCAACAATAATAAGACACCGCTGATAATGGTCCATACGGCTCCGGGAATTTTCAGGGAGCTCATATCACCGCCCCATCCGATGGTGGCGAAAGCTCGGAACATCAGCCAAAATCCCAGGAAAATAGGCATAGTCAGAGCCGACAGGGCGACGTTGCAGGTCAGAATGAGGCCCAGCAGGGTTTCGATGATTCCTCCGGCCAGCATCCATCCTCGTCCGGTGATGTAATGTTTGTTGGAGGAGGCGAGAATGATTTCGAAAATCCCGGAGAGCAGGATGACGATCCCGAAAGCGACCGATAGGCTCAGGTAACTTTCAGCCGGGTACATGAAGACGATGATTCCGAGGACGAACAGTGCGATTCCCAGCAACAGCAACAGCCACCAATGTTTGATGGCTTGTTTGGATTTTTCGATCCAAGATGAGAGCGTGTTTTCCATAATACATGAAGTTTTAATGTTTCTAATACATGAGGTTCTAAATGTTTCTGCAGAGGGAATTTGCAAAAATCGGGCAAAACCGCATGTCGACAGGGACAAAACGTCATGAAATGTCATGTCGGGAAAGGCCGTTTTTCTGTCTATATTGGAATAGAATGATGTTAGTGGCTGAAAAACAGATGAGTAAATTGTTCGCCATACAGGAGTCCTCCCTCTCCTTGTGCGGCATTTTTTTCGTCGAAGCGAGTGATTCGGTCGGCTTGGATATGGGATCCGCACAATACGAACGGGACCGGATCGCTTGTGTGGGTTCGGGTGCGACACAGCGAAGGGTGGTCGGGTAACAAAGCTATGGTATAAGGCGATGACAGGGAGTTCAGAAAATGAAACAACGGGGAAACGATCAGTCGGTCGATTTTTTCGATAGCCTCGATTTTCCCCGACAGGTCTCCTTCGTGGCTGCATTCGTCCGGGGCCTCCACATGCAGCAGGACAAAGTCGTATCGTTCCAGAGTTTGGATGGCGGCTGTCGCTTTGCCGGCGTAATCGGTATCCCGGTAACCGGTGGCTCCCGGTACGTCGATCATGTCCAAACCGGCGCAAACCCCGATCCCTTTGATTAACGGGACGCCGGCGACGACCGCTCCGTGCGAAAAATCGTATCGTCCGGCCAGTTTTTCCATTGTCGGCCGGTGACCCGGAGACCAGAACCGGATGGCGTTGGCGGGCGGAAGCCCTGCCGATTCTCGGGCTTGATTGAGGGGGTGTTCTCGAAGCAGTCGCCCGGCTGTTTCGCTTAACCGGTTGAGGGTTCGGGCCGTTGTTTCCGCTTCCGGGCAAAGGGCTTCGATCGGATAACGGTCGGTGGGTTTTCCCCGCAGGTCCTGAGGCGGGATACACTCAATGGCTTTATGGCCCCCCCGCAAAACGAAGGTATGACGGTAGGAGAGTCCCGGATGGAAATGTCGGGAGTCGTTTCCCAAATGATTTTCGAGGTCTTCGATCAGCATGCGTCCTTCGTTCGGGCCGATTTCGCCGGCGCTGTGGCTCAGCAAACAGCCTTCGGGATCGAGGGTTACCAGGTTGCATCGCAAGGCCAGATCGTCCGCTCGCAGCGGAACCCCTGTTCCGGCGGCCTCCAAGACGGCTCTTCCTTCGAAAACCTGGTCCGGATCATAGCCCAGCAGGGAGAGCATGGCCACTTCGCTGCCCGGAGCGTATCCCGGCGGGATCGTTTTCAACCGTCCGCTGATACCCTGTCGGGCCAATGTGTCCATGGCCGGAGTAGAGGCGTATTGCAGGGGAGTCAGGCCGTTCAGTGTCGGCTGCTCTTCGTCGGCCATGCCGTCCGCCACGATCAGGATGTGTTTCATGTGTTTGGTCTTCCGGATGAAAATGCGGTTTCGGGGTCGTATCTTGGGAATACGTGCCTTTCGAATCCTGCAAAAATATAACGGGTTTTTGGGGAAAACCAAAAAACTCTCTATTTTTGCGATGATTTTAAATAAAGGCGACGATGCCGCTTACTGCGGATAGTCTTAATAGGGAATCCGGTGCGAAATCCGAGCGTTTCAAATCCGGAGCTGTTCCCGCAGCTGTAGACCTCGTTTCGGTTCGTCTGACAATCCAACCGTGTCACTGTCGCAAGATGGGAAGACCGTCGGACGAGAGGTAAGCCAGAAAACCTGCCGATTTATTTATTTCTTCAATTTTTGTTTCGGGTAAAAAGCAAGATTGGAATTCGTCTTGGTCGATCGACTTTTGGAAAGTCATTTTCATCCGGTTGTCTCCCCGTTTTCGCTTTTTTCCGAGTTTTATTAATTTTTAAAATTCATTTGGAAAAATGAAAAAACTTTTCCTGATTTTGCTGCTGTCAGCGGGCATACTGGCCTCATGCAGCAAAAATGATACTCCCGATCCGGATCCGCAGGGAGGTGACATTAAAATGATCGTTGTGAACGAAGGAGGTATGGGAGCCGGTTTCGGAGCTTTGACGGCCATTACGTACGATGGTGTCAGCAAAGAGGATGTTTTCCGGGATGTGAATGGACGTCCGATGGGCGATGTGGCTCAGTCGATTACCTGCATCAATGGCAAGTATTTCGTCACCATGAATAACTCCCAGAAAATCGAGGTTGTGGAACCAAAAACCTTCAAGTCGCTTGGCGTGATTACTTACAAACAGGCGGGGAAACCTCGGTTTGTCGCTCCGATCAGTGAAAATGAGGCTATTGTATCGGACTTGAATCCTCAGTTGGTGCGTATTGACCTCAATACGTATGAAGTGCTCGAATATATTCCGATTTCCTCAATCGGTGCCGGATATATCGAGAAGATGATCCGTATCGGCAATAAATTATTCTGTACCGGGAACAATGTTATCGTTGTATTCGATGTGGATAATGTGACGGACGGAGGGGCCCGTACGATCGCATTGGGTGAAAATACGGTGAGAACCGCCAAACCGATTCTCGATAAGAACAACAAACTGTGGATCATGACTTACCAGGGTTCCGATTTCAGCCCCACTCAACTGACTCTGCACTGCATCAATCCCGATACCGAAACGGTGGAACGTACGGTCGTTCCTCAGGCCGCCGCCGCTACCCAAGAGAATGTCGGGAAGATGGTCGGTTTCCCGGGTTATAACCGGATGGATACGGATCGTAGCCGCAGCAAAATTTATGTACCCTTTAATCAAATGGTTGCCTATAGCGATTGGGGCGGGACGGCTACTACCTACCTGGCCATCTATACCTTGGATGTCGATAAAGATGAGTTCGATGCGGAACCGTTCCGTCAGTTGCCTGGGCTGGGAATGATGTACGGTATGGGAATCGATCCCGACGGTCAGAGCGTGTATGTGTGTGATTGTCTGGATTATTCGCGTCAGCGTGGATATTTGCGAGAATACAAGGCGGATGGACAGGAGGCCTCTTATCGGGTGGGAATCTATCCGCGCATGGTATACTTTACCGAATATGACAACTAATCGGTTCGCATAGCGCCGAGGTTAAAGCAGGAGGAAGGCGACTTCCTCTTGCTTTCGATATTTTTAGACGTATGGTACGCTGGATTTGTCTGTTTTTGGCTTCGCTGGGGATCGTTCCGCTTTGTGCCCAAACCGAATCGGGAAAGCTCAAGGAGATCGATGTCGACTCGGTGTCGGTAACGGCGCACCGCAAAGTCCGTCCGGAGGTCAGTGTCGGGACACGGGTCAGCGAGATCGGAGTCCAGGTATTGCAGGGGAATCAGACCCGTTCGCTCAGCGAATTACTGGCCAACAACTCGATGGTCTACATCAAGAGTATGGGTCAGGGTGCGCAGGCGACCTCTTCGTTTCGCGGAGCCGGCTCGAGCCATACGCAAGTCAACTGGAACGGGATCACGATCAATCCCAACATGTCCAGCAGTTTCGATTTTTCGCAGATTCCCGTTTTTTTCGCCGATAATGTGACGCTGTACCATGGAAACAGCCACCTCAAAAACGGAACGGGAGCCTTGGGAGGCAGTATTAATATCGACAATACCCCGGCTTGGGACGATACGACCCGTTTGCGGGCCTTTGCCGAGTACGGTTCTTATGACACGTATACGGGAGCGGCTTCGGTGCGTTTCGTGAAACAAAGGGCCTTGTACCAGACCCGTCTGTATTATCAGCAGTCTGACAACGATTACCGTTACCTGAATAAAGTCCTCACCAACGAACCCTTTTATGAACGACGTCAGGAGGCTCAGTACAAACAGGCCGGACTGATGCAGGAGGCCTATTTTAAGGTGGGACGTTACGGAACCATTTCCAATAATTTGTGGTTGCAGTACGGCAACCGGCGTTTGCCGCAGCCGATCATCGTCAGCGTGACGCAGCACGAAAAACAGCGTACGCTCGGGTTGAAATACCTGTTCGATTATACCTACCGGCGGGATCGTCACAAGGTATCGGCCAAGGCGGCCTATGTGCTCGATTTGCTCGATTACGACAAGTGGTTCGACAGCGAGTTTTTTACCTCGCATGACAAAAGTTTCAATCGTTCGCAATCGTTTCACCTGATCGGAGATTATACGTATCAGCCGTCGGCACGGGTCGATGTAAATGCCTCGATGAAATATTCGTACGATCTGGTGGATGCCAACAGCTATTCGACGGCGCGCGTAGGACGCCATGTGGCGGTGCTGCAGGGGGGTGTACGTTGGAAAACCGCTGATTGGTTGTCGCTCAGCGGTCAGGTGATGGGGGAAATGAATGATTCGAAGTTCGCCCCGACTTTTTCGGCGGGAGCTTCGGCCCGGCTGGCTCCGAAATTGTCGGCCAAGGCCAATGTGTCGTACAACTACAAGTTCCCGAGTTTGAACGATCTCTATTGGCAGCCGGGGGGAAATCCCGATCTGAAACCCGAACACGGGTTTTCGTACGATGTGACCTTTTCCTACACGCCCCGTTTGGCCGAAGGACTGTATCTGAAGGCCGAAGCGACCTATTATTTGATGAATATCGACGACTGGATCATGTGGTTGCCTACCCAGAGCTGGTATTGGGAACCTCGCAATGTTCAGAATGTCCTGTCGCACGGTCTGGAACTGTCGACCGAAACCACGTGGCTGACGGGGGACTGGTCTTTCAAGTTGGGGTTGAGCTATACGTACTCCCCCTCGATCAATCGGGAACGCAATTTCGAAGGGGATAACACGTATCACAAGCAGTTGCCTTATGTGCCGTTGAACAAGGCTAATGTGCGTTTGCGGGCTGACTTTCGGGGATGGTTGCTTACGTATCAGCTCCATTATATCGGAGTGCGTTTCACGTCGGCCGACGAAACCTACAGTACCAACGCCTATACGATTCATGACCTCGAACTCGGGTACGACATCCGGGTTCGTCGACGCTATAAATTGACCCCGAGGATTCGGATCGACAACCTCTTCGACGCTTATTATGAGTCGACGCAGTACTATCCGATGCCGTTGCGCAGTATCTCGGGCAGTGTGACATTTACATTTTAAGGATAACCCGAAGCCTCCTTGGGTGGAGGCCGGAAAAACGAACGTATGAACAGACCCGAACGATTGCATCCGGTGATGTTTGCCGGTACGGGCAGCGATGTGGGCAAAAGTGTGATTGCCGCCGCCTTTTGTCGTATTTTTTTGCAGGACGGTTATCATCCGGCCCCTTTTAAGGCCCAGAACATGGCCTTGAATTCGTATGCCACGCCGGAGGGCTTGGAGATCGGTCGCGCTCAGGCCGTACAGGCCGAAGCGGCCGGGGTCCCCTGTCATACCGACATGAACCCCCTGTTGCTGAAACCCTGCACGGATCGTACGGCCCAGGTGGTGTTGAACGGCAAACCGGCCGGCAATAAAAAGGCATTCGAACTGTTTCAGCCCGGGGAGGGTCGGCGCTCGTTGCGCGAGGAGGTTTGTGCGGCTTTCGATCGACTGGCGGCCCGGTATAATCCGGTGGTGATGGAGGGGGCCGGGAGTATCTCCGAAATCAATCTTCGGGAGTTGGATCTGGTGAATATGCCCATGGCGATTCATGCCGGAGCCGATGTGATTCTGGTGGCCGATATCGATCGGGGGGGCGTGTTTGCCAGCGTGTACGGATCGGTGATGTTGCTTCCTCCCGAGGAACGCCGTTATTTGAAGGGAATCCTGATCAATAAGTTCCGGGGGGATATCCGGCTTTTCGAGTCGGGGGTAAAACAGCTCGAGGCGTTGTGCGGTATCCCGGTCGTGGGGGTGGTACCCTATTACAAAGAAATTTACATCGAGGAGGAAGACTCGGTGATGTTGCATACGAAACATTTGCAGGCTTCGCAGGGCAAGGTCAATGTGGCGGTGGTGTTGTTGCGTCATCTGTCGAATTTTACCGATTTCAACGTATTGGAACGGGATCCGCGGGTACACCTCTTTTATACGAACAATACCGAGGAGATTGCCAAGGCCGATGTGGTGATTCTGCCCGGATCGAAAAGCACGATCAGCGACTTGTATGAGTTGCGCCGTAACGGGGTGGCTCAGGCGGTGGTGCAGGCCCGGCGCGACGGCAAGACCGTGATCGGGATTTGCGGCGGTTATCAGATGATGGGCCGGGAGATTCACGACCCCGAAGGGGTGGAAAGCGACCTGAACCGCATGCCGGGTTTGGGCCTTTTGCCGATGAGCACGATTCTGACCGGGGAGAAGATTACCCGACAGGTACAGTTCACCTGGCGGGACGAGCCGTCCGTATGCGGCGGGTATGAGATCCACATGGGGGTAACGACGCCCGTGGAGGGGGAAACGCCCGAAGCGTTGACCCGTTTGGCGGACGGTACTCCGGAAGGGTGTTACCTCGACGAGCGTTGTATGGGAACCTACATCCACGGCGTGTTGGATAACGCGACGGTATTGGATGCCGTGTTAAAGCCTTATCTGGATAAGGTGCAGCAGCGTACGACGTTCGATTACCGGGCGTTTAAGGAGGAACAGTACGACAAGTTGGCGGATCATGTACGTCGGCATGTCGATATGAATTTGATATATCGTATTTTGGACGGAGATCATTCCGTCGGAGAAAAGGAATAGTCATGTTACGGGGACACGGAGACGATGCCTATCGCTATGGTGACCGGATTCGGAGCAACTTCAGCTCGAATGTCTGGTACGGGGCCGATTTATCGGGCCTGTGGCGCCATTTGTCGGGAGCGTTGGAGCGCTTGTCGTCCTATCCCGAACCGGATGCTGTTTCGCTGGCCGAACGTTTGGCCGGACATTGGGAAATCGATACCGGGAGCGTATGTGTGACCAACGGGGCTACCGAAGCCTTTTACCTGATAGCTCAGGCCTGGGGCGGACGTCATTCGGTGATCGTCACGCCTTCATTCAGCGAATACGAGGACGCCTGTACGTTGCACGGGCATCGGATGACGTTTGTGTCGTTGGATGAACTGCTCGATGGAACGGTTTCATTGGCCGGTGAGGGTTTGGTCTGGTTGTGCAACCCCAATAATCCGGACGGAAGGACGGTGGCTCCGGAGCGGCTGTGTCGCCTGATCGAGGCCCATCCCGAGCGGGTGTTCGTGGTCGATCACTCCTATGCGGCCTTTACGCGGCGTCCGCTTCTGAGTGTGCAGCAGGCCTGTGGTTTCGAAAATGTCGTTTTGGTGCATTCGATGACCAAGCAATATGCCGTGGCGGGTTTGCGTTTGGGCTACCTGACGGCACATCCGGCTTTGATCCGGCGCATTGCGATGCACCGGATGCCCTGGTCGGTCAATGCCCTGGCGGTAGAGGCCGGATTGTATCTGTTGGCGCATGCTGGAGATTTTGAATTGCCTCTGGAAGAATACCTGCAGGAGGCGGAACGCTTCCGTCAGGCGGTCGGGGCGATTCCGGGCGTGGAAACGCTGCCCAGTGACTGTCATTTTTTTACCGGGGTGCTGGCCCGGGGGCGGAGTGCGGATCTGAAAGAGTATCTGGCCCGTGAAGAGGGTATTTTGATTCGGGATGCCTCCAATTTCCGGGGGTATGGGGAAGGTCATTTCCGGTTGGCTGCCCAACGTCCCGCAGAGAATGACCGGTGTGTTCAAGCGATTGCACGATGGATGAGTCGATTCTGATAGCCGTATTGCCGCTGGTTGCCGGATGGGTAGCCGACCGTTGTCTGGGAGATCCCGAGTCGTGGCCGCATCCGGTGGTGGCCTTCGGGCGATGGATTGCCTGGGGTGAACGTCGGCTGAACCGGGGCGAGCACCGGGTGACCCAAGGGGCGCTCTTTGCCGGGTTCAGCATTTTTGGGGCCGGGGCGTTGACCGCTTTGCTGTTGTATGGTGCGGTGCGTTGGAATCCCTGGGCGGCAGTTGTGTTATCGGCAGTGGGGGTGTTTTATTGTCTTTCAGGTCGGACACTTTCCCGGGAAGTGAAAGCGGTATTCGACGCCTTGGAACAGGGAACCGAAGCGGGACGTCGCCGCCTCAGCCGCATCGTGGGGCGAGATACGTCGGCACTGAACGATCAGCAGATCCGAACCGCCGCTTTGGAAACCCTGGCCGAAAATCTCAGCGACGGGGTGATCGCTCCGCTGTTCTGGTTTCTGTGTCTGGGTCTGCCGGGTATGGTCGCCTATAAGATGATCAATACGCTCGATTCTATGATCGGGTATAAAACCGAACGTTACGGCCGTTTCGGGCGTTGGGCGGCACATATCGATGACTGGGCCAATTATCTGCCGGCCCGTTTGACGGCGGTGTTGATACTTTTGTGTGCCGGTCGTCCGGGGCTGTGGCGTTTTGTGAAACGGTATGGCCGCTGTCATGCCAGCCCCAATTCGGGCTATCCCGAGGCGGCTATGGCCGGTTTGCTCGACTGTCGTTTCGGCGGTTCCAACATCTATTTCGGCCAGCGGGTCGATAAACCCTATATCGGTCATCACGAAAAGGTTTTGGGGCGGGATGACTTGAGGATCGCACTGCGGGTTTGCTTGCGCAGCGAGGTTTTGTTTTTGGGAATATGTGTGTTAATTTTGGCTTTATTATGAATCTGAGAGCGCTGTTTTGTATGGGGATTGCCGTTTGCCTGGCCGCTTGCGGAGGGGGAACGACTCGTTCGGCTCAGGATCGTTTGGGTGAAGCCGATTCGTTGGCATATGCCCGTGGATTCCGAATCGAACGTACGGAAGAGTATACCTTAGTGAGCGTAAGAAACCCTTGGGATACAACCCGGACGCTGCATCGGTATATCTTGGTGCCGTTGGATCGGCCCGTACCCGAATCGTTGCCGGAAGGAACCTTGTTGAGAACCCCTTTGCAGCGGGTGGTTGCTTTTTCGTCGGTGCATTGCGGAATGCTCGATTTTTTGCAGGCGGACCAGACGCTGGTGGGGGTGTGCGAATCCCGTTATGTGAATATTCCCCATTTGCAGGAGCGTATCCAGCAGGGTACGATCGCCGATGTGGGCGATGCCAACGCACCCAACATCGAGCGGATCATGGAACTTTCACCCGAAGCCCTGATCACGACTCCGTTGGAAGGGATCAGTTATGGCCGGGTGGAGAAGATCGGAATTCCGCTGCTGGAGACGACCGACTATATGGAACTGACCCCGCTGGGTCGGGCCGAGTGGATTCGTTTTTACGGTTTGCTTTTCGGGCGGGAGCAGTTGGCCGATTCGTTGTTCGCCGCGACGGCAAAATCCTATAACGATTTGAAAACGAAAGCCGCCGAGGTGAACGATCGTCCGAAATTGTTGCCTGAACATAAGATCGGATCGGCCTGGTATATCCCGGGCGGCAAGAGCTATATCGCCAATATGTATCGCGATGCCGGGGCCGACTATCCCTGGTCGGATAATTCCCTGTCGGGTTCGATTCCCATGTCTTTTGAACATGTGCTCGAACGGGCGGCCGATGCCGATGTCTGGATTTTCAAATACAACCGTCCTCAGGACATGACCTATGCCGATCTGGAAGACGAGTACGGCGGGTATGTCCGTTTTGCTCCGTTCCGCAACCGGACCGTCTATGCCTGCAATACCCACACGGTCTCCTATTACGAAGATATTCCGATCCATCCCGATTATGTGTTGGCCGATCTGGTGTGGATTTTCCATCCCGAGCTGATGCCGGACTATACGCCGCGATATTTCCGTAAAATGCAAGATTAAAATCCGCAGTCGATGAAACCCGTTCGCCCCGATACCTATCGCAGACTGATCCTTCTGACCGGATTGGGCATTGTCGTGCTGTTTCTGGCCAATCTGTTTTGGGGCTCTGTCTCCATTCCCTTTTCGGAGGTGTGCCGGATTCTGACCGGAGGCGAACCCGAGAAAGCCACTTGGGGATATATCGTTCTGCAATCGCGTCTGCCGCAGGCGGTGACGGCTCTGTTTACGGGAGCCTCGCTGGCCGTGGCCGGGCTGATGCTCCAGACCGTATTCAATAACCCGTTGGCCGGACCGTCGATTCTGGGGATCAATACCGGAGCCAGTCTCGGGGTGGCGGTCGTGATGCTGTTCCTGGGCGGAACGATCGGAGGATCGATGGTCGGTTTTTCGATTTCGGGTTATCTCTCCATCGTATTGGGGGCTTTCCTGGGGGCTTCGGTGGTGTTGGGGATCATTATTTTCTTTTCGACACTGGTGCGGAGTAATGTCATGTTGTTGATTATCGGTCTGATGGTGGGTTATCTGGCCTCGTCGCTCATCTCCTTGCTGACGTTTTTCTCCTCTTCGGAAGGGGTTTTTTCCTATGTGGTTTGGGGATTGGGCGATTTTTCGGGAGTGGCCTTGAGTCAACTGCCGTTTTATTGCGTGGTGTTGAGTCTCGGACTGTTGATTGCCTTGTTGCTCATCAAGCCGATGAACGCCCTCTTGCTGGGGGAACGTTATGCCCGGAATCTGGGGGTACGGGTCGGCCGGGTACGTGTGTGGATGTTTGTGAGTACCGGGATCCTGACCGCTACGACCACCGCTTTCTGTGGTCCGATTTCCTTTATCGGCCTGGCCGTTCCGCATATGGCCCGTCTGATGATCGGTTCGTCCAACCATACGGGTTTGTTGCCGGCCACGTTGCTGGTGGGCGGAGCGGTGTCGCTGCTCTGTAACCTGATCAGTACGTTGCCCGGCACGGCCAGCGTCATCCCGTTGAATGCCATTATGCCGGTGTTGGGCGCTCCGGTGATTATTTATGTGATTGTGAACCAGAAAAAGATACAATACTTTAACTGATGGAAACCGTTCTGGAAGCCCGTAAGCTGACGATCGGTTACCGTCAGGGGCATCATCGCGAGAAGTGCGTGCAGCGGGAACTGGATTTCTCGTTGGAGGCGGGTTCGCTCGTCTGTCTGTTGGGTCCCAACGGAGCGGGTAAGTCGACTCTGTTGCGTACACTCAGTGGTATGCAGCCGACTCTGAGCGGAGAGTTGTTCATGCAGGGACGTTCCTTGTCGGCCTATTCCGAGCGTGAACGCTCCCGGTCGATCGGGTTGGTGTTGACCGACAAGATTTTTGCCGGGGGATTGCGGGTTCGTGAGCTGGTGGCCTTGGGACGTCATCCGTATGTGGGCTTTTTCGGCCGGCTGAGTGAAGAGGATCACCGGATTGTGGAGGAAGCCATCCATCAGACGGGAATCGAAGCCAAGGCCGACAGCTATATGGCGGAACTTTCGGACGGGGAACGTCAGAAGGTGATGATTGCCAAAGCGCTGGCTCAGCAGTGTCCGCTGATCCTGCTCGATGAGCCGACGGCCTATCTGGATGTGACCAGCCGCATTGAAATCATGCATCTGCTGCATCGTCTGGCTCGGCAGGGGAAGAGCATTCTGTTGTCGACACACGATATCGAGCAGGCGTTGCTGTTGTCCGATCGCTTGTGGCTGCTTTCCCGTTCGTTGGGCATGCTTTGCGGGGTGACCGAAGATTTGGTGCTCCAGGGGCAGATGAGTCGTTTTTTCGGTCGGGGAGGGGTGACTTTCGATGTTCGAGACGGGGCTTTCCGCCTGGAAAACGCTTCTTTGCGACCATTGAAGGTCGAAGCTCCGGCGGAGATGATGCGTTGGGTGCAAAATGCCTTGATGCGCAGTGGATTCCGAGCTGTTTCGACCGAAACGGAACCGACATCCGACCTGTTTTTGAGAGTTGTTTCACCGACCGACATGGAGTTGAATTGTGCCGGGAAGCGGATAACGGTCGGCTCGTTTGCCGATTTGATCGACCGACTAAAATTGTACGTTCATGCATAGTATTACGCTCATTACCGGAGGACAGCGTTCGGGGAAAAGCCGATACGCCCAGCAGTTGGCCTTGGAGCGGGCCGAACGGCCGATTTACCTGGCCACATCCCGGGTGTGGGATGAAGAACATCGGGATCGGATCCGGCGTCATCAGGCGGACCGGGGTCCTCGCTGGACGACGGTGGAAGAGGACAAGGCGCTTTCCCGACATGATTTTACGGGCCGCACCGTGGTAGTGGATTGTCTGACGCTGTGGTGCACCAATTTCTTTTTCGATCTGGATTCGAAGGTCGATGAGGCCTTGGAAGCCATCAAGGCGGAGTTCGACCGGTTGACGGCCCAGCAGGCCGATTTTATCTTCGTGACCAACGAAGTGGGCATGGGGGGAACCTCTGAGAATCCGCTGCAACGACGATTCAACGACCTGCAGGGCTGGATGAATCAATACGTGGCGTCGCGGGCGGATCGGGTCGTGTTGATGGTATCGGGGATTCCCGTACCGGTAAAGTGATTTTTACAGAAGACCGTTATGACGGCCTAACCCATACTAAAACTTATTATGAAAAAGACTTTTCACATTTCAACGCCCGATGAGGCGATTTTGCCGGCTCTGCAAAGTAAGATCGACAACCTGACCAAGCCGAAAGGTTCGTTAGGGGTTCTGGAACGCCTGGCCAAACAGATCGGCTGGATTCAGCAGACGCTGGAACCCACGCTGAACAAACCCTATAATGTCGTGTTTGCGGCGGATCACGGGATTGCCGACGAAGGGGTGAGCTTTTCGCCCAAGGAGGTGACCTGCCAGATGATCTCCAACTTTCTGAACGGCGGGGCCGGGGTTAATTTTCTGGCTCGTCAGCACGGTTTTGGCTTGAAAGTGGTCGATGGAGGTGTCGATTTCGACTTTCCGCCCATCGAGGGGTTGATCGACCGCAAAATCCGCAAGGGAACGCGCAACTACCTGTACGAAGCAGCGATGACCGAAGAAGAGGCCGAACTGGCTCTGGAACGTGGTGCCGCTATTGTGGACGATTGTCGGGCCGAAGGATGCAATATTATCAGTTTCGGGGAGATGGGTATTGCCAATACCTCTTCATCTTCGATGTGGATGCATTTTTTGACGGGGATTCCCTTGGAAGCCTGCACGGGAGCCGGTAGCGGGCTGGACCGGGCCGGTGTACGTCGCAAATACGAAATTCTGCAACGGGCGGCCGACAACTATAAGGGCGATCGTTCGACCTACGATATCATGCGTTATTTCGGCGGGTACGAAATGGTGATGGCCGTGGGGGGCATGTTGCGGGCCGCCGAACTGGGGATGGTGATTCTCATCGACGGTTTTATCATGACTAACTGCCTGCTGGTGGCATCCAAACTGGTTCCCGAGGTGATGCATTACGCGATTTTCGGGCATCAGGGTGACGAAGCAGGACATAAACTGGTGCTCGACTACCTGGGGGCCAAACCCATTTTGCACCTCGACCTGCGTCTGGGAGAAGGTACGGGGGCCATTTGTGCCTATCCCATTGTGGAATCAGCCGTACGGATGATTCGTGAAATGAGCTCGTTCCACGATGCCCGGGTGACCAAGTATTTTTAGAGAGCAGACCCCGGGTATCCGAATGGAGTGAAAAGGGTCGGACGCCTGCTTTTCGAATACGAAGGTAGCGGATCGTCGTCCCATGGAGAGGAAGGATTTTCGGATCGTTCCTCTCCGTCCTATATGGATAAAAAACGGTCGGAGAAAGTGGACATGTTCGGGAAAACGGGACGGATGTTTTCCGAGGTGTTCTGTCATATGTCGGGGCTTTTCATCCGATCGGTCTCGAAGAGGGGAAAAGAACGTAATTTTGTAGATGATCATGAGAAATAGGGTTGACCGGAACGGCGAAACCGATTCTCGTAACTGAAAGAACGATGAATGTAGCGGCTGCCTTTATCTTTTTTACGCGTTTGCCTTTGTGGCGTTGGTTGCATCCTTCGCCCGAGGCCTATAAACATGTGGTGGTCTATTGGCCTGTGGTCGGATGGCTGACGGCAGGTGTCAGTGCCGGTGTGTTGTATGCCGCCAGTCTGGTCCTGCCGGTGACGTTGGCCGTCTGGTCGGCTGTGGCGGCACGACTGTTGTTGACCGGAGCTCTGCACGAAGACGGGCTGGCCGATTTCTTCGATGGTTTCGGAGGAGGAGGCCGCGACCGGACACGTATTCTGGCCATCATGAAAGATTCCCACATCGGGACCTACGGCGTGATCGCTCTGATCGTTTATCTGCTGTTTTATGCCTCTTTGTTGTCGGTTCTGCCCGTACCTTTGGCCTGTTGCGCCTTGTTGTGCGGGGATCCGCTCGCCAAAGGAACCGCCGCTCAATTGGTGAATGTTCTGCCTTACGCCCGTACCGAACAGCAGAGTAAAGCCAAAGTCGTGTACGATCGAATGTCTTTTTCGGAAGGCATTGTTACCGTTGTTTTCGCCTTGTTACCCCTGTTGTTTCTGCTGCATCCGTACTATTGGGGCGCGTTGCTGGGCCCGGTGGTGATGTTCCTCGGGTTGGTGAGGCTGATGAAAAAACGCATCGGCGGTTATACCGGGGATTGTTGCGGGGCTACGTGTCTGTTGTGCGAGTGGGCGTTTTATGGGCTGATCGTGATTTTATATACTGTCGATGGAACTTATCTTAGTGCGACATACCTCGGTTGATGTGCCGACGGGTATCTGTTACGGACAGAGCGACGTACCGGTACGGGCTTCGTTTCCCCAGGAAGCCGATCGTGTTCGGGAAGCTTTGGAACAGGAGAAACACAAGGCTCCGTTCGAGGTCGTGTATACGAGTCCGTTGAGTCGCTGTACCCGTTTGGCCGAATGGTGCGGTTATGGCGAGGCGATTCGGGATGCCCGCCTTATGGAGATGAACTTCGGATCGTGGGAGTTGCAGCCTTGGGACGGTCTGCCCGATCCCGAAACCAAAGCCTGGTTCGAGGATTGG
>CALVFO010000021.1 GCA_944326855.1 uncultured Alistipes sp.
TGAATGACGGCGACGTGACGGAGACCGTACGTCCGCTCAGGTCATACGTGTAGGTGTCGGTTTGCTCTCCATTGTGGATGCTCTTGGTCGCCGTCTGTCCCAGCTCGTCATACGTGTAAGAAGCCAATACGACTTCCCCGTTGAGTTGATCCCCGGTAATTTGCTGGCTGACTTGTTGCAGACGCCCGAACGCATCGAATTCGAACCACTTGTTGTATTCGTAAACCGTACTTTTATCTCAAGCCTCCCTCTTAGGAGTACGATTTGGAGCGCAAACTTTGTCTTGTGTTGGCTTTTTCCGGTCTTCGAATGGCGGGGCACAAAAAGAAAAAAGCCTTCAAGTTCATAAACCTGAAGGCTTTGGCTTTGGATTGGCGTTCTTTGTCGCCACCCCTGGCGGAGAGAGGGGGATTCGAACCCCCGGTACCGGTATTCCAGTACGTCAGTTTAGCAAACTGGTGGTTTCAGCCACTCACCCATCTCTCCGGGCTGAATTTCTGAATCGCGTTGGACATCGGCGCAACCGCACCGAATCACTATCTCCAACCGAGGCACAAAAATAGCCTATTTTTGTTTATTTCCAAAATTTGACCGACGAAATCCGTCTCCCTCTCCGAAAATAGTTTGAATCTATCGATCGGGAAACAAAAACCGACGCCCGCCTTAAAAAATAAAGCGAGAACTGATCTCCTTGTAATTGTGAACCCGTTCGATCACATCCGCAAACAGATCGGCCACCGACAAGACCGTGAATTTACTCAGATCTTCACTCTCCTTGAGCGGAATGGTATCGGTGACTATCACCTCTTTCAACGCACTGGCATTGATGCGGTCGTACGCCGGACCCGACAGCAACGGATGGGTCACACAGGCCCGAACACTGCGGGCTCCCCGCTCCATAAACATATCGGCAGCCTTGACAATCGTCCCCGCCGTATCGATCATGTCGTCCATGATAATAATATTGCGATCGGCCACTTCCCCAATAGCGGTCATCTGTCCGACCACATTGGCTTTTTCACGCTGTTTGTGACTGATGATCATCGGGGCCTTGAGGTGTTGAGAATAGGCATTCGCCCGTTTCGCACCCCCCATATCGGGTGCGGCAATCGACAAATTTTCAATGCCCAGCTGTTTGATATAAGGCACGAATATGCCACTGGCATACAGATGATCGACCGGAATATCGAAGAATCCCTGAATCTGATCGGCATGCAAATCCATCGTCATGATGCGATCGACCCCGGCTGCGCGAAGCAGGTTGGCCACCAGTTTGGCACCGATCGAAACCCGAGGACGGTCTTTGCGATCCTGACGGGCCCATCCGAAATAGGGCATGACGGCGATCACACGGTGAGCCGAAGCACGGTGTGCAGCGTCGATCATCAACAACAACTCCATCAGATTGTCTGCAGGCGGAAACGTCGATTGTACGATGAAGACCGTGCAGCCCCGAATGCTTTCATTGAATGCGGGTTGGAATTCTCCGTCACTGAACTCCAGAACGGAAGAGTCGCCGAGTTCGATTCCGAAACTCCGGGCGATTTTTTCGGCCAGGTAACGGGATTGACGGCAGGCAAAAAATTTCAGTTTGTGAATCGCCATTTTCAGGTAAAGGATTTAGTTCGGATGCACAAAGTTACGCTTTTTCGCGCAATAACGGCCGGAGAGCCCGATTTTTTTCGACCCTTGTCGGAAGATACCTCCTCACAAAGTCCGGCAACAACTTATCCGAGGTTTCCCCGTCCGGGAAAGACTCCGAAACACGAACCGACCGGAGTCTCTTATCCGAAGCGTCTTTCCCGCACAAAACCGGGCATTTTATCGTCGGACAACCCTACCCTTGTTCTGAAGGTGCCTCCTTCAGGCAATTCTCGATAAAATCGAGAAGTTCTTCTCTTCCCCGACGCTTTTCGGACGAGGTGCACCAAATCGGAGGAAGTTCCTCCCAATGTTGACGTAAGGTGCGCTTGTAACGGGCCACACTGGATTCGACCTGGTTGGAAGACAATTTATCGCATTTGGTAAACACCAACCCGAACGGCACGCCATGCTGCCCCAACAGATCAATAAATTCCAAGTCGATCTTTTGAGGTTCGAGCCGCACGTCGATCAACACGAACAAAAAGTACATCGCCTCCCGCCGGAACACATAATCGGTAATCAGTTGCGAGAAATCCCGACGCTGAGCCTTTGAAACCCGGGCGTAACCGTAACCCGGCAAATCGACGATATACCAACGATCGTTGATCAGAAAATGGTTGATGAGTTTCGTTTTCCCGGGCGTCGAGGAGACTTTAGCCAAGGCCGGTGTATCGGTCAGCAAATTGATCAGCGAGGATTTGCCGACATTGGAACGGCCGATGAACGCGAATTCCCATTTCCCGTCACCGGGACACTGAGAAAGTTTGGTGCTGCTGCACCGGAACCGGGCAGAAGAGATATGCATGGCAGCTTTTTGGGCAAAGATACGTTTTTGGCGCCATTTCGAAAACTGTCCAGACATTTTTAGCCCCTCCGAGGTCGATCCGGCATGCAACAAGCCTTACATCCGGAAACGGTATCCGTTCCCCGTCAACGATTTCCAATCGGCAATTCCCGATCGACAATTCCTTCCCAAAGACAACCGCCCGACGATTTCTTGCCGACGACACCCATTCAGAATCAACCGAAATGCCGACTCTTCGGAAACGGACATACCCGACAAGCCGAAAGGAACCCGCTATCCTCCCCCAGAAATCCCTGTCGGAGAAACCGACTGTTCAAACCGGCTTCGGTCTTTCCCTCCGGGGCGAGACTCGAACCCGTCTTCACCCCGCCATACCCCATAAACATCCTGGCCAGGCCCCTGAAACATTCCGAATCCAAAAGACGACGGATCGAAGGATCGAGACCGCAACCCGCAGGAAAAACAGCCCGCAGGATAGATTTGAATAAAAATTCCGTATATTTGTTAAACGAACCCAAATTTACATTCTGAATATATGGCAACCGTAGAAACGATCTACCTCGGCGATCTGCGCAGCGAGGCTACTCATTTGCAATCCGGCACAAAAATTCTGACTGACGCCCCTACCGACAACCATGGCAAGGGCGAATCTTTTTCTCCGACCGATCTGGTGGCTACGGCACTGGGAAGCTGTATGCTGACAATCATGGGCATTGCAGCATCGACCGGAGGTTTCGAAATCAAAGGCACCCGGCTGGAAATCACCAAAGTGATGGCCGCCGATCCGCGCCGAATCGGAGAAATCCGGATTGACGTACATTTCCCGACGGACTATACCGACAAACAACGCAAAATCCTGGAAAACGCAGCGCAGGTTTGCCCGGTGGCCCAAAGCCTCCACCCCGATTGCAAACAGACGTTCCGCTTTTTCTATGGCAATTGATTGAAGATCGCGTGACCATGGGCGTATGTCGCAAATACAGCTGGCTGTTCCTGCTGATGGCGGGAACAGCGCTTCTCGTGTCGGCACAAGGTCTTCCGGCCGCCACAGAAACCCCCGCACCGAATACCATCATCCCCGTTTGTGCCCCTCCCGCCGCTCCGCGCGTGGATATGGGGTGGTATCAGGAAGCCCGTTACGGTCTCTTTCTGCATTGGGGGCTCTATTCACTGACCGAAGGCGACTGGAAAGGAACGCCGGTGGGTGAATTTTTCCAGTGGCAGCTGAAAATTCCCGTCGCCGAAATGGAAGCATTCGCCGGAGGATTCAATCCTACGGAATTCAACGCCGAAGAATGGGTGGACTACGCCCGTCGGGCCGGCATGAAATACCTGGTCATCACCTCCAAACACAGCGAAGGCTTCTCGATGTTCGACTCCCCCAGCAGCGATTACAACATCGTCCAGAAAACCCCTTTCGGACGCGATCCGCTCAAAGAACTGTCCGATGCCTGCGAACGGGCCGGTATCCGCTTTTGCGTCTACTATTCGCTGGGACGCGACTGGGCCGATCCCGATGTCCCGTCCAACTGGCCGACCATCGGCGGCCGAAGCAACGACTGGGACTACCCCGACGAATGGAACAAACGTTTCGAACGCTACTTCGAACGAAAAGTCAAACCCCAGATCCGCGAATTGCTAACGCAATATAAAGTACACATGCTCTGGTTCGACGTACACGGTTTCTGTACGCCGGCCCAGTCGCAGGAGTTGCAGGACATGATTCAGGAACTCTCACCGGGATGTCTGATCAACGACCGCATCGGCAACAGCCTGGGAGATTTCTATACCCCCGAACAGACGGTCCCCGAAGAAATTTCACGTGAACCCTGGGAATCCTGCGTAACAATCGGCACCAACTGGGGGTACCTGCGACGCGATTCGGTGTACAAATCCTCGGAAGTGATCGCCCGGCTCCTGACCGATGTGGTCTCCAAAGGCGGCAACCTGCTCTTCAACGTAGGTCCGACCCCCTGGGGGACCTTCCCGAAAGGAACGGTAGAACGACTCGACAGCGTAGGCGGCTGGCTCCGGACCAACGGCGAAGCCATCTACGGCACACAGCCCTGGAGAGTCTTCGGCGAAAGTTTCTCCCGGGAACGGGTCGTCATGCAGGCCGGTGACAAACCCGACGAAATGCGGGATCAAACCGCCAAAGGAACCGATCCCGACATTCGCTTCACCTGCAAACCGGGTGTACTGTATGTGATCGCCCGCAGCTGGCGCGAGGCCCGGGTACAGGTTCAGGACCTGCTGCTGACTCCGGAAGAAGCGGTGACGGAAGTCGAATTGCTGGGCTACGGAAAACCCGTGGACTGGAAGTGTACGGATCGGGGAATCGACATGGAACTGCCGACGGAATTCCGTCCGGACGTCCCCCTGTATGTATACCGTCTGACACTGACCGAATCATGAGAGCCGAATCGCTTCCCTGAAAGCACCCACACCGCCAATCTTTTCGGGGAAATCCCGACATGGCAGTCTCCCCCAGATTCCGAAACACAAAACACAAAAACCCAAACCGATAACACTTAATCTACGAACCTGAATATGACAAAAAAAACAAAGATGGGCCGGACAATCTTAGTCTTATTGTTAGCGGCTTTGAGCTTGCCGACATGGGCCCGGACGCCCCGGGATGTGGATATGACCTGGTGGCAGGACAGTAAATACGGCTTGTTTATGCATTGGGGGCTCTACTCCGTGATCGGAGGAGAATGGAAAGGGAAAGGAGGCTACGGCGAATTCGTGCAATTGAATGCCAAGATCCCCGTGAAGGAAATGTGGGAAGTCGCCAAAACATTCAACCCCACCCAGTTCAACGCCGAAGAATGGGTAAAATACGCCGTGGATGCCGGCATGAAATACCTGGTCATCACCTCCAAACACCACGAAGGTTTCGCCATGTATCATTCCGAAGCCAGCAAATTCAATATCGTGGACGCGACGCCTTTCGGACGCGATCCGCTCAAGGAACTCTCGGATGCCTGCGACAAATACGGCATTAAATTCTGCGTATACTACTCGCTGGGACGCGACTGGGAAGACCCCGATGTTTCGTCGAACTGGCCCCGGGTCGGAGGACGCAGCAACGACTGGGACTTCCCCGACGAAGCCAACAAACGCTTCGAACGCTACTTCGAACGCAAACTGAAACCCCAGGTCATCGAACTGCTGAAAAACTACAACGTCCATGTGCTGTGGTTCGACACCGAAGGGCCCTGCTCTCCCTCCCAATCCCAGGCACTGATCGACCTGGTGGAACAGTACCGGCCGGGCTGTCTGATCAACGACCGGGTGGGGAACGGTTTGGGCGATTTCGTCACCCCGGAACAAAAAGTAATCGACGGGATCAGTCGGGAACCCTGGGAATCGTGTATCACCATCGGGACCAACTGGGGTTACGTCAAACGAGACACCGTCTACAAATCCCCCGAAGTCATCGCCCGACTCCTGACCGACATCGTATCCAAAGGCGGAAACATGCTCTTCAATGTGGGTCCCACCCCCTGGGGAACATTCCAGCCTCAGGCCGTGGAATACCTCCGGAAAGTAGGCGGTTGGCTCAAAGTCAACGGCGAAGCCATTTACGGAACCCGCCCCTGGCTGGTCTATGGCGAAAACTTCGCCCGCGAAACAATCACCATCAAAGCCAGCGACAAACCCGATGAAGTAAAAGACGAAACCGCCAAAGGAACCGAACCCGACATTCGTTTCACCTGCAAACCCGGCGTATTGTATGTAATCGCCCGCAGTTGGAAAAAACCCCGGGTAACGGTACAGGATCTGTTGCTGACCCCGGAACAGCAAATCACCGGCGTCGAATTGCTGGGCTATTCCGGAAAGATCGATTACACGCTCCGCGGGAACGGCATCGATATGGCTTTACCCGAAAAATATCATCCCGAAGTACCGCTGTACGTCTATAAACTCACCCTGAGCGAGTAATTTTCACCCCGAATGCGAATCCCGGGAGAGGAAACAACACAAACATGCTTTGATCCGCTGCAAACTATGATAACAAAACGACTGATCGGACTGTCTCTGGCCGCCATCCTGGCGTGCGGCAGTCTGTGGGCCCAGACCGAACCCATCCCGCTGCGCCCGGTGCCGGGACGCAAGGTGGACATGAGTTGGTTCCGTGAACGCCGCATGGGGCTTTTCCTGGTATGGGGCCTTTATACCCAGACCCAAGGCATCTGGAAAGGCCAAAAAGGAACCGAATTCATTTCGCTGCAATACAAAATTCCAAACGCCGAAATGGCCGAACTGGCCCGGCAGATGAATCCCGTGAATTTCGACGCCGAAGCCATCGTGCTGGCCGCCAAACGGGCCGGCATGGGGTACATCGTCATCACCGCCAAACATCAGGAAGGGTTCGTGATGTACGACTCGCCCTGCAACGACTACAACATCGTGAAGATGTCTCCCTGGGGCCGTGATCCGCTCAAGGAACTCTCCGACGCCTGTCAGAAACACGACATCAAATTCTGCGTTTATTATTCGCTGGGACGCGATTTCGAAGACCCGGACGTGGGCTCGAACTGGCCGCGGATCGGAGGCCGAAGCAACGACTGGGACTTTCCCGATGAGGCCAACAAACGTTTCGAACGTTATTTCGAACGGAAGGTCAAACCCCAAATCCGCGAAATCCTGACCCAATACAAAGTGGATATGCTCTGGTTCGACGTACACGGTTTCTGTACGCCGTTCCAATCGCTGGAACTGATGCAGATGATCGAAAGCCTGTCTCCGGGCTGTCTGGTCAACGACCGGGTCGGCAACAGCTACGGCGACTTTTTCACCCCCGAACAGACCGTCCTGAAAGGCATCTGCCGGGAGCCGTGGGAATCCTGCGTGACGGTCGGACGGGTGTGGAGCTACACGAATTACGACACCCTCTACAAATCCTCCGAAGTATTGGCCCGTCTGGCTACCGATATCGTGGCCAAAGGCGGCAATCTGCTCTTGAGCGTTCCCCCGACTCATCTGGGCGAATTGACCCCGATGGGTCTCGACCGACTGAGAGCATTGGGCGAATGGATGGAAGTCAACGGAGAAGCCATCAACGGAACCGAACCCTGGCATGTCTACGGAGAGTCTTTCGTCCCGGTACGACGGACGGCTTCGGCCGACGCCGACATGCCCGACACATTCAAGGACGAAACGGCCAAGGATACCGAACCCGACATCCGCTTTACCTGCAAACCGGGCGTACTGTACATCATGGCCCGAAGCTGGAAGGAACCTTGGGTACGGGTCCAAGACCTGTTGCTGACCCCGGAACAGAAAATCACCGGCATCGAGTTGCTGGGTTATTCGGGTAAAATCGATTATACGTTGCAGGGCAACGGTATCGAAATGTCCTTACCCTCGGATTACCGGCCCGAAATCCCGCTGTACGTCTATAAGCTCACCCTGAGCGAATAATCTTTCCAAACCGAAACGCAGAGGAGGGCCCCACCATCCTCTGCGTTTTTCAAGGCATCGGTCCCCTGCCGTCTTGTCATCCGGGTTTCCGAATCCACGGAACCCTCACCCGATACAACCACCTCCCTCCTCCATTTCGTATCACACTTTTTCTGCTTCTTTCCCTCTTCCCGACTCTTGTCTTCATAGCTTCTTTTCCCTCGCCTTTTCTCTCTTTTGCGACTCGTCTTTCTTTCCCATTCATCGACAAATTCCGGCGTTTCGTCTTTCAAATACTCCCGTACGTCTACTATAATTGTATACGCGCGTAACAACGGATAGTTTTGAGGCAAAATTCAAGCCATGAAACGGAAACTGTTGATCGGATGCCTCGTCCTATGGAGCGGACAAATCGCCGCCGCACAAGACTCTTTGAACGTCTGGACCCTGCAAAAATGCCTGGATCATGCGCTGGAAAACAACATTCAGCTACGTCAAAGTCGCAACGACTACCTCTCGGGGCTCGAAGATACCGAAGCAGCCAAGGCCGCCTTGTTACCGTCGCTGTCCGCCTCAACCACCCAAGGCTACACAAACTACCCCTCCGCCAATGCCGTCGACCAAAACAGCTATACCGGCACCTACGGCCTCAATGCCGGCATTTCGTTGTTCGAAGGCGGCAAACTGCGCACCAACGTCAAACAACAAAACGTGCAGAACCGCATCGACGCCCTGTCGGTGGCCGAAGCCGAAAACGATATCCGAATCGCGATTGTCGAAGCCTACATGCAGGCCCTCTATGCCGCTGAAGCCGTGGACGTCGCCATCGGAACCGCCAACGTATCCCGGGCCCAACGGGATCGGGCCGAAGAAATGTGGAAAACCGGAGCGATCGGGAAAGTGGATTTCGCCCAACTGGAAAGCCAATACGCCAGCGACGAATATCAGGTCGTCACGGCTCAAACCACCTTGGATGACTACAAACTGCAACTCAAACAATTACTCGAACTCGATATTACGGATGAGATAAACCTTGCCGCGCCTGAATCCAGTGAGGAGGATGTGATGCAGATGCTGCCGGCCAAGACCTCTATTTACGCTACGGCCTTACAGGCCATGCCCGAAATCAAACGAGGATCTCTGGCCATCGAAGCCGCAGAATTGGACGTGAAACAGGCGCGCGCAGGGTTTTATCCTTCCGTTTCCTTTTCCGCCAGCCTGGGCACCGGACATATGTCGGGCGTCTATTCCCAAACCGGAAGTCAGGTCTGGAACCGATTCAATGAAAATGTCGGTTTGAACATCAGTATTCCCATCTTCTCAAACCGCACAAACCGGACGGCCGTCAACAAAGCCCGCATCGCCGTCTCGAACTCCCAGCTCGAGGAACAAAACCTCAAAAAAGAACTGTTGCGTAAAGTGGAATCGGCCTACCTGAATGCCGTATCCTCCCAATCGCAATACGCCGCCGCAAAGGAAAAAGAACGTTACGCCCAACAGAGTTACGAACTGACCAGCGAACAGTTCCGGGTGGGCATGAAAAATACGGTCGAACTGATCACGGCCCAAAACGAATGGGCGTCGGCCCAACAGGAGAAACTGCAGGCCAAATACATGGCCTTGCTGAACATTGAATTGCTGGCCATCTATCAAGGAAATACAAACAGATAAATACGATAACGATGAAACGAAAAAACTTGCTGATCGGAGGAGGAATACTCATCGTGGCCATCGGAGCGGGCTTGCTATGGCATCCCTCGAAAAAATCCGCCATCACTCTGGAAACAGCCCCGACCAGCCGCATCACGATCCGAAACTCCATCACCGCGACTGGCACCGTGGAACCGGTAACGGAAGTGGAGGTCGGTACACAGGTTTCCGGCATCATCGACAAGCTCTATGTCGATTATAACGACATCGTCAAAGCCGGACAACTGATCGCCGAAATGGACAAAGTCACCCTGCAAGCCGAACTGGAATCCTCACAGGCCCAGCTGGCCAGCTGCAAAACCGAATACGAATACCGGACCAAAGAGTACGCCCGCACCAAAACCCTCTACGAAAAAGAACTCGTCAGCGATTCGGAGTACGACCAGGCCCTGTATCTCTATGAAACGGCTCTGAATGCCTATAATCAGGCCCAGGCCGCCATCGTCAAGGTCAAACAGAATCTGGAATACGCGACCATCACCTCTCCCATCGACGGCGTGGTCATCAGCCGGGCCGTCGAAGAGGGACAAACCGTAGCCGCCGGCTTCGAAACCCCGACCCTGTTCACCATCGCCAACGACCTGACTCAAATGCAGGTCGTGGCCGACGTCGATGAAGCCGACATCGGACAGGTCCAGGAAGGACAACGCGTAGAATTTACCGTCGATGCCTATCCGGACGACACCTTTACCGGTACGGTCGAACAGGTCCGGCTCGAAGCCACCACCGAATCGAGCGTCGTCACCTACGAAGTGGTCATCACCGCCTATAACCCCGAACTGAAGCTCAAACCGGGTCTGACGGCCAATGTCACCATCTTCACCCTGGAAAAAGACAACGCCCTGGCCATCCCCACCAAAGCCCTGCGCTTTGTGCCCGACACAGAATTACTCGCCCAACTGGGGGTGAAACTCGCGTCCGAAACCCTTCCGGAAGCCCCCGGCACCCGCGAAATCTGGATCAAATCCGGATCGACCCTCTCCCCTCGCCGGGTTGCGACCGGTGCCGCCAGCGGCGAATTGACCGAAATCACCGACGGACTCTCCGATGGAGAGGAGATCGCTGTCGGCCTTACCGCCGAAACCGCCTCGCCTTCCGCCGCAGCCCCAGAACGCAGTCCCTTTATGCCGACTCCTCCGGGAGGCGACGACAAGAAGAAAAAATAACACCATGAAAGAGGTTATCAGACTGGAAAATATCCGGCGCGATTTCCGGGTAGGCGATGAAACCGTCCATGCGTTACGTGGCGTCAGTTTTTCGATCTCCGAAGGAGGGTTCGTCACCATCATGGGTACCTCCGGATCGGGAAAGTCGACCTTGCTGAATACGCTCGGCTGTCTGGACACCCCCACCTCCGGCGAATACTTCCTCGACGGAGTCTCGGTCCGAAGCATGGATAAAAATCAACGGGCGACGCTGCGCAACCGTAAGATCGGTTTCGTGTTCCAGAATTACAACCTGTTGCCCAAAACCACCGCCATCGAAAACGTAGAGCTCCCGCTGATGTACAATTCGGCATATTCGGCAGCCCTGCGCCGCGAAAAAGCCGTCGAGGCCCTCAAAGCCGTCGGACTGGGAGACCGGCTGCTGCACAAGAGCAACCAGATGTCGGGCGGTCAGATGCAGCGTGTGGCGATCGCTCGCGCCCTGGTCAACGACCCGGCCGTCATCCTGGCCGACGAAGCGACCGGAAATCTCGACACCCGCACGAGTTTCGAAGTGCTGGTGTTGTTCCAGCAACTGCACGCCTCCGGACGAACGATTATCTTCGTCACCCACAACCCCGAAATCGCGCAATACAGCAGCCGCAACATTACCCTGCGTGACGGACGGATAACAGGCGACGTTTTCAACGAACATATCCTCAACGCGGCCGAAGCCCTGGCACAATTGCCCCAACCGGAAGAATAGAGCCATGAACCTAACCAATTTATTCAAAATAGCCCTCAAAGCACTCAGCAACAACAAACTGAGAGGATTCCTCACCATGCTCGGCATCATCATCGGCGTGGCCTCGGTCATTACAATGCTCGCCATCGGCCAGGGATCGAAACGCAGCATCCAGGCCGAAATCAGCGAAATGGGGTCGAACATGATCAGGATCCATCCCGGCGGCGACATGCGGGGCGGAGTCCGGCTCGATGCCGATGACATGGAGTCGCTCAAACTCGAAGACCTGGAAGACATCCAGACCCAAACCCGATACGTCACCTACATCTCGTCGGCCGTCAACAGCGCCGGACAGGCCGTCTACGGAGCCAACAATACCCCGACCACCGTCTACGGCGTAAACCTCGATTACCTGGAAATCCGACGCTACAAGGTCGAAGACGGCGACACCTTCTCGGAACATGACATCAAAACCGCCGCCAAGGTCTGTCTGATCGGGAAAACCGTCGTCGACGAACTCTTTCCCCAGGGAGAAAATCCCGTCGGCAAAGTCATTCGATTCGGAACGATTCCTTTCCGCATCGTCGGCGTTCTCCAAAGCAAAGGTTACAACAGCATGGGAATGGATCAGGACGACCTGATCATCGCCCCCTACACGACGGTTCAGAAACGAATCCTCGCCATCACCCACCTGCAGGAGATCGTCTGCTCGGCACTCAGTGAAGATTACACCGAAGAGGCCATCGACGAAATCAGCGACATCCTGCGCACCAATCACAAACTCAAGGAGTCGGACGAAGACGATTTCTCGATCCGCTCCCAACAGGAACTCGCCTCGATGCTGACCTCCACCACCGACATGATGACCATCCTGCTGGCCGCCGTTGCCGGCATTTCCCTGCTGGTCGGAGGAATCGGCATCATGAACATCATGTATGTATCCGTCACGGAACGCACCCGGGAAATCGGCCTCCGCATGTCGATCGGCGCCAAAGGCCGCGATATCCTCGCCCAATTCCTCATCGAATCCATCCTGATCAGCGTCACCGGAGGTCTGATCGGAGTGCTGTTCGGAATCGGAGCCGCCATCGTGGTCAATCTCGTGGCCGCCTTCCCGATCTACATTCAACCCTGGAGCGTTTTCCTGTCGTTTGCCGTTTGTACGATCACCGGTATCTTTTTCGGATGGTATCCCGCTCAAAAAGCCGCCATGCTCGACCCGATCGAAGCCATCCGCTATGAATAATCGCAAATAATCCGTAGTTTTATCCTGTCGTGAACGCTCTGCCTTCCAAATACGCCAACTGGTTGGTCCACCTGACCGCCTGGGCCGTGGTTTTCGGCATGCCGCTGTTTTTCACCGGCCCCAACCACCCCTTGATGAACGGAACCGAATACCTGCGCTTTCTGATCGTTCCCCTGTCGTTCATGGTCGTCTTTTACACCAACTATTTCCGACTGATCGAACGCTATCTGTTCGCACGCCGTCCCGGACGTTTCCTGCTGAGCAATGTGATCCTGATCAGCATCACCATGATCGCCATACACCTCTTTTTCAAATATATTTTACCCCCCGACTCCCTGCATCCGCCCCTCCACCGTCCCTGGCAGCATTCCGTGCGCTTCTTCGCCGGAAACGCCACCCTTTATCTGCTGGTCGTCGGTGTGAGTGTGGCCATCCGCATGACCGGAGGTTGGTATCGGGCCGAAGCCGAACGGCAAAAACTCGAATACAACCACACCAAAGCCGAACTGCAAAACCTCAAAAGCCAACTCAATCCCCACTTCCTGTTCAATACACTCAACAACATCTACTCGCTTATCCAAATCGATACCAACCGAGCTCAACAGGTCGTACATGAACTGAGCCGTCTGTTGCGGTACGTGCTCTACGAAAGCAGTCAGGCTACCGTACCGTTGAAAGCCGAAATCGACTTTCTGAAAGACTACATCGAACTGATGCGTATCCGGCAACCCCACCACGTCAAGATTTTCGTCTCCTTGCCCGAAGATCCCTCACAAAAACCCATCGCCCCCTTGCTGTTCATTTCGCTGGTCGAAAACGCTTTCAAACACGGGGTCAACAACGACAAACCGTCCTATATCACGATCTCGCTCTGCGAAACGGATCACTCGCTGAATTGTACGATCAAAAACAGCTACTTCCCGAAACCGGCCTCGGATCGAAGCGGCTCGGGAATCGGACTCAAAAACCTGTCGAAACGGCTGGAAATGATTTATCCGGGCCGTTATCGGTTCCAATACGGACACGACGACCAAACCTATACGGCTATATTGAACATTCAATTTCCCGAATCATGAAACTGCGTTGCGCCATTATCGACGACGAGCCGCTGGCTGTGGAACTGATGGAAGGATATGTGCAGGAAACTCCTTTCCTGACCCTGGACGGATCGTTCGGCAGCAGCACGACGGCTCTCAGCGCCCTGCGCGACCACCCGGTCGATCTGCTGTTCTGCGACATCCAGATGCCCGGACTGAACGGCATGGAACTCTCCCGAATGCTCCCGGCCGAAACCCGAGTGATCTTCACCACGGCTTTCAGTCGCTATGCCGTCGAGGGGTTTCGGGTCAATGCCGTCGATTATCTGCTCAAGCCGATCAGTTACGCCGACTTTCTGGCTGCCGCCAACAAGGCCCGGGAATGGTTCGAAATGAAGAACAAAGCCGAACATCGGCCCGAAACCGTCTCTGAAAATGTCCCGCAGAGTCTGTTCGTCAAAACCGAATACCATCTGCGACAAATCGCCCTCGACAGCATTCTCTACATCGAAGGGCTGAAAGATTATGTCAAAATCCATACGGAAGAGGAACCGCATCCGATTCTTTCGCTCATGAGCCTCAAATCCCTCGAAGCACAACTCCCCGAGGATCGATTCATTCGCGTCCACCGCTCTTTCATCGTGCAGGCCTCGAAAATCCGTACGATCGAACGAAACCGCATCGTATTCGGCAAAACCCGTATCCCGATCTCGGAAAATTATCGACAGGCCTTTTTCGATTTCTTGGCCGAACACGCCCTGATGTTCTGACGTCCGACGGCGTTCGAACGACACGACGGACCTGGAAATATTAAGGCATCTCCGTCAACGGTCGAAAAATACGACCCCATACACCCTTTCTGAATCCTTCTTTCCCGGAAGCGACCGAATGCTCCGGCAGTTTTCTTACCCGCCTGTTTTCCGCGTTCCGGTTTTCCTCTGCGCATTCCGGACCGGACGTCCCGGTCGGGTACAATCGGTTCCGTCTCCCCACGATCGGCTGTCCCGTTTCGGGATATTTTCAGCCCCTCAATCCCACAGTTACCTCAAGTTATTCATAATCAAATTCATTCAGAACAAAATTTCTTCATCCCTCAAAAAGTCAAAATTCATACCCTCCGAAACGGCTGTCGACCCCGTATTTTCATCCCACGAAACCGGCGCTCTTCCAGCAAACATCTGGCGCCACAGGCTGCACCCCCTTCCGACTTCGCCATGATCCACCTCACGCCCCGACAATACCGCTTTCTGCTCGAACGGTTCGATCAGGAGACATTCGGTCTCCGGGAAGACCTGGATACCGAGTGGGAGATCGTCGGGTTCGGACTGGACACCACGTTTCGTGTCGGAGCCCTCATGTACGACGACCGTCGCGTCCCCCGGTTCGCCTTTTACCGCATCGAACTGATCACCTTCCTCGACGGAGGCTACCCTGTCCCCAACGATTTCGACCCGCAACGCTTTCTCGAAATGTATCGTTATTCACGTTGATCCCGGATGCTTCCCGGATATCTTCCGGATGCCTTCCGGGTGCTCCAGGCCCGAAACGCCCCGGGATGTTCGGGATGTTCGGGATGTTCGGGGTGTTCGGGGTGTTCGGGGTGTTCGGGGTCCTCAGGATGCGGTCCGACCACCGCCCCACTTCAGAATATCCCGGTGTTTTCCCCGGCAGTCCCTTTACGGGTTTCCCTCAACCCGAAAGCCATCGTACACCTTGCCTCGACAAAGCGGCCTTTCCCCCGATCACGACTCTTTTCAACCTTTCATACATCCTCAACGACCATGACCGACACGATGGGAATTATTTCCCTGATTATCAACCTTCTGTTAGGAAGCGGCGGAGTATGGCTCTGGCGGGAAACCCGACGAATCAAAAAAGCCGAAGCCGTCCGCGAAGAGACCAACAACGCCATCCTGGCCGGAAACGAATGGAAAGAAATCGCCGAAAAACGAGAAAGTGAAATCGAACGGCTTAACACCCTGCTCGATGAACGCTGGGCCGACAAAGCCAAAGACCGGGATACCATCTTCAAACTGCTCGAAGAAAAACACGACTACTCCATTCAACTGCAAATCGCCAATTTCAAACTATGTAACCGGAGAGGGTGCCCCGATCGGGAACCGCAAACCGGGTTTTAACCGACTTTTCGACATGGCAGACATTCATCGCCTGGCCTCCTTTATCCTGCGCTGGGAAGGAGGATTCGTCAACGACCCGGCAGATCGGGGCGGAGCCACCCATATGGGCGTTACCCTGTCCACCTGGCAACAGGTAGGCTACGACAAAAACCGGGACGGAAAAATCGACATCGAGGACCTCCGGGCGCTGACCCCGGAAGAGGTCGTCTGTTGGGTACTCAAACCCCACTATTGGGATCGCTGGCAAGCCGACCGGATCCGGAATCAATCCTTGGCCAACATATTGGTCGACTGGGTTTGGGCTTCGGGGGTATACGGGATCAAAATTCCGCAACGCCTGCTGGGCGTCACCCCCGACGGAATCGTCGGAGAAAAAACCCTGAAGGCCGTCAACGACAGTCCCGCCAAAGAGTTGTTCGCTCAACTCAAACAGGCCCGCTTGGATTTCGTCGACCAGATCGTACGTCGTCATCCCTCCCAGCGTCGATTCATCAACGGCTGGAAAAACCGGATCAACGACATCCGGTTCGAGCCCTGAGCGTCGCCGTCCGTCTTCCGATCCTCGCAGCGAGGCTTCCCGTTTTGCAGCATGCGCTTGTTCGGCGAGACCTCTTTTCCCAACGTTTCCATCACACCAGGCAACACTCCCTGCCCGAGCACAGGCATATCCGACCGCACCATTCTCAAACCGTTCACAGCGTCCCGGGTCGCCGACATGCAAGGTTCTATCCATCCGGGTCGGACTCCCGGTCCATACAAAATACGCCAGACAGGTCCGGGGCCCTGCTTTCCCTCACTGCTTTTTCAATCCCTCATGACTCCATACCATGAAAATCATTTGGTTGCTTTTAATCCTGTCCGGGTTGTCGAGCTGTTGCAGCTCTCAAAAAACGACCCATTCCGTTCACACCCAAACCGACCAACGTAACGACGTACACACCGAGCAGTCCGCACAGAGCCGACAACAAGAAAGCGTGAGCTCTCACCTGAGCTCCCTGCTGAACAACCGCTGGCAAGAGGTTCTGGAAACAGCCTCGAACCGACACTTGCAGTGGCACATCCGCTTATACGACACCGACAAACCGATTGATTCGCTCCGGGGAGAGAGACCGTTGTTGGCCGAGGTGACCGTATCCCAGGAAGAACAAGCCGAGAGCCGTCTCTCCCGGCAGGAAGATCGGGACGAAAGTGCCCGCCTGGAGACAACCCGGGAAAAACAACGAACAGATTCCCTGCACACCCACCGGCAGCAAGAAACGCAAATCGCATCGGAAACCCAAACGCATGAACAAAAGCGAAATTCCCGACGACTCCCCGGGGTGATACTGCTCGCGACGATAGTCGGAGTGGCCGTCCTGCTCTATTTGCTCCTCAACCGACGAACCTGACAAAAGCCGGGTTTCCACAAAAAAAAGACTCCGATGAACGGAGTCTTTTTTCTATTGTATCGTTACCCGGCCGAATTCCGGGAGCGGCCCGCACAAACGTCTCAGCGATCAGCCATCGGGGACAACCGCTCTGTTTTACGACATTCCCGGCATTTACCGCCCCGAAGCAGCCGCTCCGGCTTCGATGTCGAACAACTCGACCTCGAAAATCAGCGTCTCATCAGGCCGCACCATCTCCCCGGCACCCTGAGAACCGTATGCCAGTTTGGAGGGAAGATAAAAAACATATTTGGCGCCCAAAGGCATCAACTGCATCCCTTCGATGACCCCCGGGATCAAATTCCCCAACGGAGTATCCATCGGCCGGCCCTGTTTCTCGGAAGAATCGATCACCGTTCCGTCCGTACGTTTCATCGTATAATAGATACGGACAACATCCTGCGGGGTCGGTTTGGGCCCTTCGCCCTTCTTTTCCACCCGATATTGCAAACCGCTGGAGGTCGTCCGAACTCCGGGCTGTTTCCGATTGGCATCCAGAAAAGCCTCGCCGGCCTGTTTGAGCGCCTCCGTCTCTTCCCGCCTCCATCGTTCCTGAGCACGTTGCAGAATCCGGTAGGCTTCCTGTTCGTTCATACGTCCGGACTTTCCGTCCAGACACTCCGAAACCGCTTCGAGAAACAGATCCCGATTCAACTCTTGAGCCAGTTTGTCGGCCCCCTCCGAACGCATGAGGCTGGCCCCGATCAACCGCCCCATGGCATAGGAAAGCGTATCGGCCGCACTCGACCCTATTCCCGTGGACTCTTCAGGAGGCACCGTCCCAAATACCGGCATCATTCCCAGACAACCGGCAATCAACCCGATCCATACGATTTTTTTCATCTTTTCCTGCTCCTTTCAAACGAAACCAAAGATAGAAAAATTTCCGCCTCAACCACGCTTTTTGAGGATATTTCGCTATTTTAGAGAAAAATTTTACCCAAACATGACTTCTCGCGAAAATGTATTGGCCGCCATCGCCCACCGAACGCCCGACCGGGTTCCGGTCGATCTGGGGGCTACTCCCTCTTCGGGCATCTCGGCCATCGCCTACAACAACCTCGTACGCTACCTGGGGATGGACAAACCTACCCTGATTTACGATGTTGTGCAGCAGTTAGCACAACCCGATGCCGAGCTTCTGGAACGTTTCGGCGTCGATGTGCTGGATATCGGCCGCACATTCAACACCCAACCCCAAGACTGGTATCCGATCACCCTCTCCAACGGAGAACAGGCCTACTATCCCCAGAATTTCCACCCGGTGCATCTGCCCGACGGTTCCTGGGGTACGTATGACGACGACGGGAAACGTCTGTTGACCAAAATGCCTGTCGGAGCCACCTTTTTCGATCAGACCTATTTCCCTTATGCCGAAGGCTATCCTTCGGATTATCACGATCTGGATGCTGAAATGGGCCGGGTACTCTGGGCCCGCCACGTCCATTCGCCCTGGGATCACGCCTCGGACGAGGGATTCTACGACACCCTGCGACAACGGGCCCTGGAACTGAGACAGACGACCGACAAAGCGCTGATGATCGTCTGCGGATGCAACCTCTTCGAATGGGGCACCTTCCTGCGCCGCATGGATAACTTCCTGGTGGACCTGCTCTGCGACGAACGCAACGTCGAACGCCTGCTGGACGAACTGATGAATCGCCACCTGGCGACCCTGGAACAAGTTTGCCGTTCGGTGGGAGATGTCGTGGACATCATTCGTTTCGGGGACGATCTGGGGATGATCTCCGGCCCGTTCATGAGCCCCGAAACCTACCGCAAACTGTTCAAGCCCCGCCATCGGATCCTGTGCGACTACGTCAAAAGCCACAGTCAGATGCATACGTTCATCCACTCCTGCGGGTCGATCTCGGCCCTGCTGCCCGATCTGATCGATGCCGGCATCGAAATCATCAACCCGGTGCAAACCAATGCGGCGGGGATGGATCCGGCCTATCTGAAACGGGAATTCGGAGCCGACGTGACTTTCTGGGGCGGCGGTATCGATACCGCCTCGATGCTCAACCGGGGCACACCGGCCCAGATCCGCGAGCAGGTACTGGAACGGCTGGAAATTTTTACGCCCGGGGGAGGATTCGTGTTCAACACCGTCCACAATATCCTTCCGGATGTTCCGCCGCAGAACATCATCGCCATGTACGATGCGATCGCCGAATTCAACGGAACGAAACGATAACAGATCCGTCCTCGGGGTGACAGGGCTCTTTCTCACCCAATAGGATCCGACTCCCCGAAAAACAATCGGGACATTCCCCTGGACCCAAAACAGAGAGAGTCCTGACCGGCTGAAGTTTTCCAAAAAATTCGACCCAACTTTTGAAAGAAGATTCGGAAGAGACCGATTACTTTACCGGAAATTTTCCTCGGACTGTAACAACCAAAAGCCCTCCGGCCGTATACCGGAGGGCTTTTTCTATCAGAATAGACAACTTACCATGTCATCAATCCTTCCGCAAACTGTTTTGCCGTAGGATTGGCTTCCACCCGTCCGGCCAGCATCACCTCGCTGATGCGGAACACACCCCGTCCGTGACGCAATTCGCAAGCCGCCATCACCGGGCCCTTATCTTCGAGCCAGTTCGAATTACCGCTCAACAACAGCGGCGTCCAGGCCGGAGCCGAAAGCGTATGCCCCAACAAAGGAGTCACATACCCGACCGCCGGATCGTACCAGAACCAGAAATCCATCGGACGGAACGATTTCATCGCCGGATACGCTACCTCCGGCGAGGCGAAATAGTACTGCCCCATGGTGGTATTTTCCACCTGAACGGGCGTTCCGGCAACGGTATACTGCCCGGCCGGCAACTCCAGCAATACCGCCTTGCCACCCCGGGCTACCCAGGCGTCGATTGCCTCCCGATCGCGTTCATACGCGGCAAAATCGTCGATCAGCAACACCTGAGCCTCATCCAAGGCCGTCACGTTCCGACATCCCATCTCCTCGCTCAACATCCGGGCCTTTTCGCCCAGAGCATACACCTTGCGAGCCGTTTGTCCGACCGCCGGAAATACTTCCAGGGTCTCCACATTCTGATGAACGGGACGCCCTTCGGGATCGTTGAGCGAAACCCTCACACGATAGGTCGTCCGTTTCGACACGTTCGGGGCCTCGAACTCGATCGAACCCTGATAAGCCGACCCGCAGGCCGGAACATCCACCGAGGTCCGGTTGGCAAAAACCACCCGATCCCCGCGTTCGAGCTGATAACTGAGCGTATATCCTTCGGGCACCCGCTCGGTATCGTTGCACACCCAGGTTTCCAAAGAGATCGGTTCCCCGGCAAAATATTTCCACCGGTCGGTTCTCAACGAAGTCATCAACGGCGTCAAGGCATCCCGATAAGCGAAATAAGCCGGCTTGGGTTGCCGATCCACATCCATGATCGTCTTCATCCACCCCGACGGGAAAGCATCGATAAACAAATGAATGGCGAACGACACCATGCGGCTATCGCGTCGGAATGCCTCGGTGGTGAATTTGGTCACCCAACGCTGGTGCTCCCAGCTGGCATCCACCCAATCCTGCAACGAATGCTGGGTATTGTACCACATATAGTGGAAACGATGGGTCTGGGCCTGCGGAATCCGGTTGGCATTCCAGGTCTTCTCCTCGGCCGGGGTTTGCGGCAGCCACGAAGCCGGATAGTACTTGTACATCACCTCCACCGGATCGAGCCCCTCGGCCCCGAACTCCCCGCAGGCATAGTACCAATCGGGTTTGACCATCTGCCAATAGCCTCTGTGCATTTTGCCCAGTCCCAAACCATGTCCGTTATACCAGCCGTTGTAACAATGGTTGTCGGGCAGCCCCGGGGAGGGCGGATCGTAATCGCCGTCTCCCGCCTTGATCACCCGGTCGGGATTGGCCAGCAGCACCGCCTGATCGAAAGCCGTAAAGAGACGTTCGTACTCTTCCAGGTCGGCAAAACTGCGCTGGGGCTGTCCCTCGGCATTCGGGAAACGTTCGTTGATGTAGGAAACCATGATCGTACTGGGATGGGAACGTACCAACCGTTCCATCTCACCGGCCTGTTTGACGGCCTCGGCCATCAGGTTGCGCCGCAGGCTGCCGAACAGCGGCAGGTCGGCCTGATTGAGCAACCCCAATCGATCGCACATGTCGTATATCTCGGGCTGTACCGGACGCTGGGTCAGACGCAGGTAGTTCATGTTGCAGATCTTGGCCAACAAGATATCGTCGATCAGCTGGGAGGTATCCCCTTTGAATACGCACTGCTGCAAATGTCCCATGGTATTGGCGCCCCGCAGCCGGATGGGACGTCCGTTCAGATACATCATCCCCCGCGGACGGCTCACGGTATCCATCGTAAAGGTGCGCATCCCGAACTGTCGTACGGCTCCGTCGAGTTTCCGGCCCGTACTGTCCAGAACGCTGACCTGAATCTGATAAAGCCACGGATGATCGAGATCCCACCAGCGGAAATCCTTCATGTCGATGGGTACGCGTACAAAATTGACCCCGTAGCCCATCTTCAGTTCGATGCTCTGGTTGTCGGTCGGTTTGGCCAGATCGCCCACCCCCGGCACATAGGTCGAACGGGGCGTATATTCCATATCCCGCACGACGGTCTGTTCGAAATTCTGTCCGAACACCGAAATCAACAGTCGGGTGCGCTGCTGCACCGAATCGTAGTTGTTGATCTCGATCCAGGCCTCGGCGGCCGAATCTTCAGGCAACGGACGTACGAAAATATCGTTCACATGCATATCCGCCCGGGCTTCGAGATAACAGTCCTGATAGATGCCCATACCGGCCGGACAATGATGCCAACCCACCTCCGGATCATCGTATCCCAAACCGGTGGCGGCATAGATCTTATCCCCGCGTACATTTTCACGGGCGATGCTGCTTCCGGTGGTGGTATAGTCGTTCTCGACCTTCACCAACAGCACATTCTTCCCGGGCCGGGCCTCTTTGGAAATTTCACACTCGAAGGGGGCGAAAAATCCCGTGTGGGTACCCACCAGATTGCCGTTCCAGTAGACCTGCGCCTTATAGTCCACCCCTTTGAAACAGATAAACAGCGAACCCGTTCCCAACAGGTCATCGGGTAATTCCACCTCCTTGCGGTAATAGGTCACGGCCCGACCCAGCGGGGGGCCGAAATGCGGAATACGTACCGTCTCCCAGTTCCCCTCTCCACGCAAAACGGCCGGCAGATTTCCCCGGTCGGAGGCCGTTTCGACACGCCAGTCGAAAGTATCCAGCGCCATCCGATGCCGCAGCGTTTCGAAGCGGGGAGCCACATTACGCAAATAGGGAGCGTATTGCGTTCTCATACGTTCCAGTTCGGCCTGCAACTCCTCTTTCGTATCCAGTACGTCCATGAGGGCGAAAACCGCTTCCGGATCGTGATCCACCGGCAGAGCCCGTATCTCCAGACGTGGCGGTTGGGGTTCGACAAGCCGGTCGCGCCGCAACTGATAGTGTCCCGTCGCAATATCGGCGAATTTGTCCTGAGCCGAAACACTCACGGCACAAAACAGGAAAAACAGAGTCAGTTTTTTCATAGCATTCATATCGAGTCTTTATCGCAAGGATTCTGGGTAAATTCGGGATAATTTTCGTTTCGGGGACTTCGGTCGGCGAGCGATGTGCAGCACGATCCGGTTTCAGGGCAACGAGCCCGCATCCCCACATCGAAAAAATCCCCGGCAAACAAAAATACACATTCCCATCCAGATATCATAACACCCTCTTCCAAAAACCGCCGATGAAGATACGATCCTGAACCCGAAATTTTTCCAGGTTGCGGTCATGTCGATCCGCTTTCCCCGATTTCGGAAAAGTTTTTGAAAAATTACGATTCCCAAACGCCGTACGGCCTCGAAGAACGGTCCTTTTCCCCGAAGACAGCGGTCGGGATCTTTTAGTCCCGGATCTCCGGATTCCGCTCGTTTTCTGCACTACTCTATACTACTATTCGAGAAAGATTCCGGCAGGTAAGTGTCCCGACAGGCCCGCTTTTTCCCGCTTCTTCCCCTCCGAAACAGGTCTTTTGACGGTTGTTAAAATTTCTACCGGGCCATTCCATTCGGGCCGTTTATTAACAGCGCCCCCGGCCAACGTGGAATTTTAGGAGACCCCCTCAAAAAACGCCCGGAAAATATCAACAATCGACCGACTACGACCGGCAAACCAAGGAAATCTCGGATATTATGCTTAATTTCGTAAAAATTTTTCCTTTAAGGAAGCTCCCCGACGAATCGTCGTGTCCGATTCGTCGCCAGGGCCGAAACCAAACCTTCAAACTTTCGCATTTATACAAGACACTACTGTACAAAACAACTGACCGATGGACAGAAGAACATTCCTGAAGCGAAGCGCCATGCTGGCCGGCGGAGCCCTGGTGGTCGCCGTATCTCCGGCGCTGGCCGATGTAGCCGTCAAAGCCAAACGGGGCGAGCTGAGCTTCGATTCCGATCTTTACAAACAGTTCCAAAATCCGGCCTCCAAATACCACCCCTTCGTCCGGTGGTGGTGGAACGGAGACAAAGTGGAAGCCGGTGAACTGGTTCGCGAGCTGAACCTGCTCAAGAAAGCCGGTATCGGCGGGGTGGAAATCAACCCCATCTCCTTCCCCACAACCGGCGACGATCTGGGCAAGAAATCACTCAAATGGCTCAGCGACGAATGGATCGACATGCTCAATGTAACCTTCGCCGAAGCCAAGAAACTGGATATGACCTGCGACCTGATCGTAGGTTCGGGCTGGCCCTTCGGGTCGGAAGACCTCACCGGCAACGACCGCGCTCAAGCCGTCTATATCGATGCCGAAAAGATCGAAGGCCCGACTACCTATGAAGTCTCTCAACTGGCCATCTTCAAGAACGTCGACCCGCAGGTGACCGACCCCAACCCGCGCCGCGAATTCGAGATCATCTCCCTGAAACTGGTTCCCGAACAGATGAACAGCCTGTCGGACGCCGTAGATGTTTCTGAAAAACGCCACGACGAAGTGATCCGCGTAGACGTTCCTGCCGGGGTACATTATTTATACGCCACGGTCAAGATCACCGCTTTTGCCAGCGTGATCAACGGGGCTCCCGGGGCCGCCGGGACCATCCTCAACCACATGGACAAAGGGGCCGTTCGCCGCTATCTGGACCGCATGTCGGATACCATCGAACGCAAGACCGGCCCGCTCAAAGACCATATCCGCGCCTTCTTCGCCGACAGCCTCGAACTGGAGGGCAGCAACTGGACCGAAGATTTCGCCCACGAATTCAAAAAACGCCGCGGGTACGACATGATGCCCTACCTGCCATTCATTCTGCTGAAAACGGGCCGTCTGGGGGCCGTCATCAAAGGGAATGTGGGTTCGACCAAAAGCCCCGAACTGCAGGCCGAACTCAATCGCATGCGTTTCGACTTCGAACTCACCAAAGCCGAACTGCTGTTCGAACGCTACATCATGACCTACGTGGAATGGTGCCGCGACAAGGGTGTGGACTCGCGGGCCCAGGCTTACGGCCGCGGACTTTTCCAACTGGAAAACAGCCTCTATTATACCATTCCCGAAGGGGAATCCTGGACCTCGAACTGGCTCAAACACCGCCTGGGCGAAGAGATGGGCGACGAAGATTATCGCCGCGGACGAGGCTATACCTATATTAATAAATTCGTCTCTTCGGCCATGCACCTGGCCGGTCGCCGCATCATGAGCTGCGAAGAGATGACCAACACCTACAACGTCTTCAACGCCACGCTCGAATTTCTGAAGATCGGCTCCGACATGAGCATCATCTCGGGCGTCACTCATTCGGTATGGCACGGGTTCAACTACTCGCCCCCCGAAGCACCGTTCCCCGGCTGGGTACAGTACGGCTCCTACCACAACGAAAACAACAACTACTGGCCGTACTTCCAATACCTCAACCGTTACAAGGCCCGCGTATCGTCGCAGTTGCAGAATGCCGACATGTATACCGACATCGCCCTGCTGACGGCCAACTACGACATGTGGACCGACGAAGGCGTCAAAACCGACCCCTTCCCCGAAGAACTCAACGTCCCGTATATGCCGCTGGTGTGGGAAGCCATCCACAAAAACGGGGGCGCCGTCGACATCACCACCGAAATTCTGATCAATCAGAGCGAAGTGCGCGACGGCAAACTCTGCTACGGGCCCAAAGCCTACGGCACGCTGTTCCTGGTGGAAGTATCCGGCACGAGCGCCTCGACCCTGGCCAAGCTCTACGAAATGGTTTCTCAGGGAGGACGTGTATTCTGCATCGGGTGCTATCCGTCCAAATCGCTGGGTTTGCTCAACTTCCAACAACGCGACCAGGAAGTGAAGGAGTGGGTCGAAAAACTCAAGGCCTTCCCCGACCAGTTCATTCTGTTGGAAAAACCCGCCGACGGCCGTTACCTGGAATGGTATAAAGAGGTGATGGAGAAATACGATCTGCCTCACTACCTGACCATCGACACCCCCGACCGTTATCTGATGCAAAACCGCTACATCACCGACGACGACAGCCAGCTGTTCTTCTTCCTGAACGCCAGCATGCACGAACCCAAACGTTCACGCATCACCTTCTCGGAAGAGATCACCCGCAAACGTTATCCGTGGGTATGGGATGCCGACACCGGCGAAAGATACCGCATCGAACTGAACGAGGACGGCAGCTACGACCTGAACATGGGCCCGGCCGAATCGCGTCTGATCGTCTTCGACAAGACGAAAAAAGGGCCGATGTGGAATCCGCTGCCCGTATCGGGGAACGACACCCAGACCCTCACCGGCTGGGACGTCGAATTTCGTCACAGCCGCGAAGGCTGGACGAAAACCACCCATATGGACAACCCGGTCGATCTGAAAGAGACCGATTTCGTCAACTTCACCGGTACGGTCGTTTACCGCACCTCCTTCGAAGTGAAGAATCCCGGCGAACACATTCTCAATCTGGGAAAAGTCTGGGGCATCAACGAACTCTATGTCAACGGTCAGTCCTGCGGTGTGAAATGGTTCGGCTACCGCATTTACGACATCGCCGAGCTGCTTCGTCCGGGCACCAACCAGCTCGAAGTCCGCGTGGTGACCAACATGGGAAATTATATGCGGACGCTCACCGACAACGAAACCGCCCAGAAATTCACGGCCGGGCGTAAGGAACAGCTCGTCCAGTCCATGGGTATGGTCGGTCCCGTCACGTTGTACAAATAGGCTTCAACGGCCTCGGGAGCAATCCCGGGGCCGAACCTCTGCCTGAAGCAGGCTCCCGTCTTCGGAGAGAAGTTCCTGCCCGAGGCTCTTATACCAAACTAACCAAACAGCTCTTATCAAAATGAACAAATGCAAATTTGCGGCGCTGCTGCTCGGCCTTTTCTGCCTGACCCAGGTATCGGCCAAAGACTACAACGCCTCCCTGTTCGGCATCAAGTCCAACGGGACCACCCTCAACACCACGGCCATCCAGAAGGCCATCGACTACATCAGCGAACAGGGGGGTGGAACGCTCCAATTCTACGTGGGACGCTACCTGACAGGGACCCTTTTCCTGAAGCCCAACGTAACCATCAACCTCAACGAAGGGGCGGTACTGGTGGGTTCGACCAACCCTTACGACTACAACCTCGAAACACCTTATTGCGCGCTGATTTACGCCAAACAAGTGGATAACATCGCCATCACCGGCAAAGGCGTGATCGACGGTCAGGGCCGCACACTGGCCTATAACATGATGGACCAGATCCATCAGGGCATTCTCGACGACGACCTCAAATACGACCGTCCCAGCCGACGTCGTCCGCGGGGAATCTACCTGCGCGAATGCGACAACGTCAAAATCCAGGGTATTCTCATCAAGAACACCTGCGACTGGGTGCAAACCTACGACCAGTGCAGCAACATCGTTCTGGAAGGTATTACCGTCGACAGCAAGGCATACTGGAACAACGACGGGCTGGATATCGTGGACTGCAAGGACATGAAGGTGCTCAACTGTTTCATCGACGCCACGGACGACGCCATCTGCCTCAAGTCGCATGACGCCAACAGCCGCTGCGAAAACATCGAAATCCGCAATTGCGTAGCCCGTTCGAGCGCCAGCGGGATCAAATTCGGCACCGTATCGGCCGGGGGTTACAAACACATCCGCATCATCAACAACAAGGTTTACGACACCTATCGTTCGGCCATTACCATCGCCACGCCCGACGGAGGACACATCGACGATGTGTTGGTGGACAGTCTCTACGCCTACAACACCGGCAACGCCATCTATCTGCGCATCGGCAAACGCTGGACGGGGAACGACCGCGCCATGGGGACCCTCAAAAACGTGACGATCCAGAACATGTATTGCGAAATTCCGCAAACGAAACCCGATGCCGGCTACGACTACGAAGGTCCGATCGAAGACCTGCCCCGCAACATTTCGCCGGCGAGCATCGTGGGTCTGGAAGGGTATGATATCGAAAACGTCACCCTCCGCAACATCGAAATCGTCTACCCGGGCGGCAGCAATCCCAACTACGCTTACTGCGGGTTAAAACCGGCCGATCTGGACGCCATTCCCGAACAGGCCGACCGTTATCCCGAATTTTCGCAATTCAAGGAACTGCCCGCCTGGGGACTGTATGTCCGCCACGCCAAAAACCTCACCTTGGAAAATATCACCCTCAAGGCGCTGGCCCGCGACTATCGTCCGGCCGTGGTTCTGCAGCAGGTCGACGGAGCCCTGCTCGAAAACATGACCTACAGCGAACCGGGCGGAGGGAAAAAACAGGTACATATTTACAAATCCACCGATATTGTTCAAAAGAAATAAAACAAACAAATCTTAAATAAATCAAACCAAACCACCATGAAAGCAAGCATGACTAAATTATTTTCGTTGGCCGTCGCTCTGCTGGCCACCATCCAGCTCTCGGCCAAGGATTATGATGTCCAAGACTTCGGCGCGGTAGCAGACGGTATCGCCCTGAACACCAACACGATTCAGTACGCTATCGACTTCGTACACAACAACGGGGGAGGTCGTCTGGTCTTCCATGCCGGGACCTATCTGACGGGATCGATCTATATCAAATCCAACGTGACCCTCCACCTCGAACGGGGCGCCACCCTGCTGGGTTCGACCAATCCGCTCGACTACAATTTCGAAAAAAGATGCGGCTGGCATTCGATGATTTTCGCCATCGATCAGGAAAACATCGGGATCACCGGTCAGGGTGTCATCGACGGACAGGGCTTCACCACGGCGATCAACCGTTTGAACCTGATCCACCGCGGTTTCAACCCCGGCAACGACGTGATTCCCTATGACCGTCCCCGCGAATGGAACCGTCCTCAGAACATCTACTTCCGCGAATGCAAAAACATCACCATCAAGGATATCACCCTGCGCGATCCGGCCAGCTGGAACCAAACTTACGACCAGTGCGTGAACCTGTACGTAGACAACATCTATGTGGACAGCAAATCGTACTGGAACAACGACGGGATCGACATCGTGGACTGCAAGGACGTGATCGTCAAGAACTCGTTCTTCGATGCCGCCGATGACGTGCTCTGCCTCAAATCGCACAGCGCCGAACACATGTGCGAAAACGTAGTGATCGACAACTGTGTAGGTCGTTCGAGCGCCAACGGTCTGAAATTCGGTACCGTATCGCGTGGCGGGTTCAAAAACATCACGGTAACCAACATGACCATCTACGATACCTATCGTTCGGCCATCACGTTCGCAGCCGTGGACGGTGCCCACATCGAAAACATTCTGGTGGACGGCGTTCGTTCGATCAACACCGGGAACGTGATCTACCTGCGTATCGGGAACCGCTGGAGCAAAGGCAAGGAACCCATCATGAAAGACATTACCATCAAAAACGTCTATGCCGAAGTTCCCTTCCACAAAGCCGACGCCGGTTACAGCTACGAAGGTCCGATCGAAGACCTGCCGCGTAACATCTCCCCGGCCAGCATCGTGGGTCTGCCCGAATACAAGATCGAAAACGTGACGCTCGAAAATGTCGAAATCGTATACCCGGGTGCCGGGAACCCCTACTACGCCAAAGTGGGTCTGACCCCCGAAGAACTGGACGGCATTCCCGAACAGGCCGACCGTTATCCCGAATTCTCTCAGTTCAAGGAACTGCCCGCCTGGGGGATGTATATCCGTCACGCCAACGGCATCCACTTCAAGAACGTTACGTTCAAAGCCCTGGCTTCGGATTATCGTCCGGCCATCGTATTGGATGACGTGAACGGCGGTACGTTCGAAGGCATGCAGTACATCGAACCGAACAGCGAAGGGAAAAATCAGCTCTTCGACTACAAATCCCAGAACATCGAGATCAAATAACGCAGGAATTCAGTCGTAAAACACATAAAATCAAATACAATGAACAAGCTGAAATTAATTGCCCTCGCTCTGGTGAGCGTTTGCACGCTGAGCCTCTCGGCCCAAGTCACTTACAAAGCCTCGTATTTCGGGGTTAAATCGGACGGTTCGACCCTGAACACCCGTTCCATCCAAAAAGCCATCGACCACATCAGCGAACAGGGTGGCGGTACGCTCGAATTTTATGTAGGTCGTTACCTGACCGGTACGCTCAACCTCAAATCCAACGTGACCATTCAACTCCATGAAGGAGCCGTTCTGGTAGGGGTTACCTCTCCGTATGACTATTTCGCCGCCGGTGACACCAAAGCCATCATCTGCGCCGAAGGTCAGGAAAACATCGCCGTAACGGGTAAAGGAGTGATCCAGGGTCAGGGTACGCTTCTGCAAGGCAAGGTACAGACCCAGATCGACAAGGGCAACCTCAAAGAAAGCCTCGCCCAGGCCAGCCCGGCTCTGATCAGCCTCAAAAACTGCACGAACGTGAAAATCGAAGGCATCAACCTGCAGAATCCCTGCGGCAATGTCATGGTTTACAGCGACTGCAAGGACGTAACGTTGAATAATCTGGCAGTCACCAGCCGCCAGACGGCCAACAGCCAGGGCGTACTCTTCTCGGGTTGCACGGGCTTCACCATGACGGACTGCTACTTCGACACCACGGGTACGGCTCTGGTATCGGGCGGCAACTCGACGGGTGTAACCATTTCCGGCTGCAAAACCCCCGACGGCAAACAACTCAAAGCCAAAAAATAATCCGGCAGCGGAGCTCCGGAATGCGTTTGCTACCAAGCTGTTCCGGAGACTCTTCTCCGAGCTTTTCGGATCGGGCCCTGACCGGCCCGCTCCGAACCAGATAAAACCGACTACTGAATCTGTGTAAGGTAAAGATCAGGGAAAACCCTACAAACGGATTCCACAAAACCTAACCCTCAAAACCAAAACCATGGACAGAAGAACCTTTCTCATCCGCAGCGCATGGCTCACCGCAGGAGGTATTTTGGCCTCTACGTCGCCTTCACTGGCCAAACTGGCCCTCAAGAGCGACAACCTGCGTTTCGACGGCGACCTGTACAAAACCTTCAAAGACCCCGCATCGATCTACCATCCTTTCGTACGTTGGTGGTGGAACGGGGACATTTTGGATGCCGACGAACTGCGCCGCGAACTGCAAGTGATGAAAAAGGCCGGCATCGGCGGGGTGGAAATCAACCCCATCCAACTGCCGCCGCGCGACAACGATATGGGCATGCTCAAAGAGGCGACGCCATGGCTCAGCGACAAGTGGATCGACATGCTCAACGTAACCTTCGACGAAGCCAAGCGGCTGGACATGACCTGCGACCTGCTGGTCGGTTCGGGCTGGCCGTTCGGGGCCGAATACCTGCGGGGCGACGAACGTGCCATGGTCCGTCTGGTCGACGCCCAGGAACTGGACGGTCCCTGCGAATACGAGATTTCACAGTTCGCCCTGTTCGCCAAAGTCGATCCCCATGCGACTGAAGTTTCTTCGGTACGCACCATGAAAATCGTTTCGCTGAGTCTGGTTCCCTCCCCCATGGACAACATCAATCAGGCCATCGACCTGACCGATCAGAAAGACAACGAAATCATCCGGGTACAGGTACCCGCCGGCAAACATTTCTTCTATGCCGTCGTACAGGTCAACGCTTTCGCCTGCGTCATCAACGGGGCTCCCGGAGCCGCCGGTCCGATTCTGAACCACCTGGACAAAACGGCCGTACGTAAATACCTGGATCACATGTCCGACACGATCCAGGCCAAGATCGGCCCGCTCAAAGGGCGCATGCGCACGATGTTCACCGACTCGATGGAGTTGGAAGGGATGAACTGGACGACCGATTTCCGCGAAGAGTTCATCAAACGGCGCGGATACGACATCGTTCCCTATATGCCTTACATGATGTTCAAGACGGGGCGTCTGGGCGATGTCTACAACTTCGACTACGGAGTGGAAAAGACCCCTCGTTTCAAGGATGAAAACAACCGCATGCGTTACGACTTCGAGCTGACCAAAGCCGAACTGCTGCGCGAACGTTTCAACGCCACCTACCTGCAATGGTGCAAGGATTTGGGCGTCATGTCGCGGGCCCAGGCCTACGGCCGCGGGTTCTTCCCGCTGGAAAGCAGCATCGGATACGACATTCCGGAAGGCGAATCGTGGACGACCAACTGGCTCAAGCACCGGCTGGGCGAAGAGATGTCCAACGAAGACTACCGTCGCGGACGGGGTTATACGATGATCAACAAGTTCGCCTCCTCGGCGGCCCATCTGACCGGCAAACGGATTGTGAGCTGCGAAGAGATGACCAATACCTACCAGGTATTCGCCGCCACGCTGGAATTCCTGAAGCTGGGTTCGGATATGAGCATCATTTCGGGGATCACCCAGTCGTTCTGGATCGGGGTGAACTATTCGCCGCTGAACATTCCTTTCCCGGGCTGGGTACGTTACGGGGCCTATTTCAGCGAACACAACAACTGGTGGCCCTACGTTTCGTATATCAACACCTACAAGGCCCGCGTATCGTCCGTATTGCAGAACGCCGACATGTATACCGACATTGCCATTCTGCCGGCTTACGGCGACATGTGGACGACCTGGGGCGTACAGACCGAACCGTTCCCCGTACGGCTGAACGTACCTTATATGACCCTGCTGTGGGAAGCCATGATCAAGAACGGACACGGCTGCGACTACACGTCGGAAATCGTGCTGGCCGATTCGACCGTCGAAAACGGCAAACTCTGCTACGGGCCCAAGAAATACGGCACGCTCTTCCTGGCCGGAGTCATGGGATTGGCCCCGGAAACCCTCGCCAAAATGTATGAATTCGTACAGCAGGGCGGGCGTGTATTCTGCGTGGAACGCTACCCCGACCGCTGTCTGGGTTACCGGGACTACGAAAAACGCAACCGCGAGGTGCAGCAGTGGGTCGAAAAGCTGAAAGCGTTCCCGGAACGTTTCGTATTGCTGGATATTCCCGCCGACAACGACTTCATCACCTGGTTTACGGGTGTTCAACAAAAATACGATCTCAAACCGTTCGTACGCATCGAAACGACCGACCCCTATTTCATGCAGAACCGCTATCAGGCCGACGACGGCAGCGAGATTTTCTTCTTCGTGCACAGTCACCTGCACAAGCGTTATAAAGGCAAGGTCACCTTTGCCCCCGAAATCACCAAGGGACGTTACCCCTGGATTTGGGATACACACACCGGCGAACGATACCGCATCGAACTGCAGGACGGCAGCTACACCCTGGAGATGAGTCCGGCCGATTCGCGTCTGATCGTCTTCGACAAGAACAAAAAAGGTCCCATGTGGCGTCAGCTGCCTGTGGAAGGGGTCGGTACGCAAACCCTGCGGGGCTGGGATGTCGAACTGCACCACAGCCGCGAAGGATGGACGAAAACCACCCGCATGGAAAACCCCACCGACCTGAAGGAGACCGAATTCGTCAACTTCACCGGAACGGTTACCTACCGCACGACGGTCGATGTGACCAATCCGGCCGATACGATCCTCAACCTGGGTCGGGTATGGGGCATCGCCGAAGTGAAAGTCAACGATCAGGATCTGGGCGTACGCTGGTACGGCGACCAGACTTATGACGTGGCCTCCAGCCTGAAACCCGGCACCAACCGGATCGAAGTGAAGGTGACCACCACCCTGCTCAATTACATGAAAACCCTCAAGGACAACAAAACCGCTCAGTACTGGACCATGGAAGGCACCAAAAATCAACCGCTCAGTTCGATGGGATTGGTAGGCCCCGTGACCCTCTATCAAATCGGTTAAACGACTCAGATCATGAAAAAACTCGGCATATTGGCTTTAGCCGCCCTGCTGGCGTTCTTCTCGCAATCGGTTCAGGCCAAAGATTATCAGGCAGCGGATTTCGGAATCAGTTCCGATGGTATCACCCAGAATACGCACGCCATTCAACACGCCATCGACCAGATCAGTGCCGAAGGAGGGGGACGCCTCATCTTTCCGGCGGGGCGTTATCTCTCGGGCAGCATCTATCTCAAATCGGGCGTGACCCTGCATCTCGAACGCGGAGCCGTACTGTTAGGTTCGGCCAATCCGCTCGACTACGACATCCACAATACGTGGCCGGCTCTGGTTTTCAGCCTCAATCAGAAAGGGATCGGCATCACGGGCCAGGGCGAAATCAACGGTCAGGGTTGGACCTCGGCCAATAACGTGGTGAGTCTCATCCACCGCGGGCTGCTCAAAGACCCCTTCCGCTACGACCGTCCCGACCAGTGGCGCCACCAGAACATCTATTTCCTCGAATGCGAGGACATCACCATCCGCGACATCACCCTGCGGGCTCCCGGTTCGTGGACCAACACCTACGAACGTTGCAAAAACGTCTCGGTAGAAGGGCTGAAGGTGGACGGCAACTCGTTCTGGAACAACGACGGGATCGACATCGTGGACTGCGACGGAGTAACGATCCGCAACTGCTGGTTCGACGCGGCCGATGACGTGATCTGCTTCAAATCCCACACGCCCGAATACACCTGTCAGAATGTGGTGGTCGACAACTGCGTGGGACGTTCGAGCGCCAACGGCGTGAAATTCGGCACCGTATCGCGAGGCGGATTCAAAAACTTCAAGATCACCAACGTCACCATTTACAATACCTACCGTTCGGCCGTCACGTTTGCCGCCGTAGACGGGGCCGAAATCGAAAACATCGAAGTAGACGGTCTGCGGGCCATCAACACCGGCAACATTTTCTTCTTCGTGATCGGTAACCGCTGGAGCGGAGGCAAGAAACCCTACATGCGCGACATCAAGATCAGCAACGTTTACGCCGAAGTGCCCCTCGGAAAACCCGATCCGGGTTATCCGTTCGAAGGGCCGATCGAAGACCTGCCGCGCAACGTCTCTCCCTCGTCGATTGTCGGCATGCCCGACATTCCGATCGAACGCATGACTTTCCGCAACATCGAAATCGTCTATCCGGGTGACGGCGACCCGTTCTATGCCCATGTCGGGACGACCCCCGAAGAGTTGAGCAAAGTACCCGAACGTCCGGACGCCTACCCCGAATTTTCGATGTTCAAGGAGCTGCCGGCCTGGGGATTCTACATCCGTCACGCCAAGGACCTGACCTTCGACAACGTCAGCATCAAGGCCCTGCGCAAAGACTACCGCGTACCCATCGTGCTGGATGACGTACACGGCATCACGTTCCGCAACCTGAAGGTGTCCGAACCGACCCCGGGGAACAAAGAGATCATCGTCTCGAACAACTCCACCGGGATCCGCACCGAAGAGACAGAACCTTAGGATCCGCTTGCCAGGTTTCACCCTGAGCCGAAGCCCTTTCCATAAAAAACGGGAAGTTGCCGACTGCGGGGACCATCTGGGAACAGGTTTGGAATGGTTCGGAAACCTGTTCGGAAAGACCGGACGAATTCCGACCGATTGCGGAACGAGTTGATTCCGGGCCGTCGGATCCGAAGAACGACAATGCGATCAATGAACTATAAAACGAAAAATATGATGAAAGTTACGACAGGATTATTGACCCTTTTTCTGGCATGGTGTACGTTGTCCAGCTCGGCAAAAGATTATCGGGTAGACGATTTCGGAGCCGTTCCCGATGGAGTGACCCTCAACACCCGAACCATCCAATATGCCGTAGACCTCATCCACGCCGAAGGCGGCGGACGACTGATCTTTCCGCTGGGCCGCTACGTTTCGGGCACCATTCATCTGCGTTCGAACGTCACCCTGCATCTGGAAGACGGTGCCATTCTGTTGGGTTCGACCAATCCTTACGATTACGACCGCATGCCGGGCTTCAATACGGCATTTCTGCTGGCCAAGGACCAGGAAAACATCGGACTGACCGGCGAAGGGACCATCGATTGCCGGGGTCGGGCCGTAGCCTACAACCTGGTGGAACAGATCCATAAAGGGGTCGTTAAAGACGCCTTGCGGTTGGATCGTCCGGTGGAAGGCTCCCGTCCGATGATCATCTATTTCCGCAGTTGCCGCAATGTCAAGGTCGAAGGCATCCAACTGCACAATTCGGGCAGCTGGGTACAGACCTACGATCAGTGTGTAGGACTGACCATCGACCGCATCCGCGTGGAAAGCAACGCCTACTGGAACAACGACGGGCTGGATGTGGTGGACTGCGAGAACGTCACCGTCACCAATTCCTTTTTCAATGCGGCCGACGACGCCATCTGTCTCAAATCGCACGATGCCAACTTCATGTGCAAAAACGTACTGATCCGCAACAACGTGGCCCGCTCGGGAGCCAGCGGGATCAAGTTCGGCACCGCCTCCAACGGAGGGTTCAAAGATATCCGCATCCTGAACAACAAGGTCTATGATACCTATCGTTCGGCCATTACGATCGCCTCGGTGGACGGCGGACAGATCGAGAACGTCATCGTGGACACCTTGCGGGCGATCAATACCGGCAACATCATCTATCTGCGTATCGGCGACCGTCAGAACCACGGCAAAAAGCCCATGCTGAAAAACGTCACCATCCAAAACCTCTATGCGCAGGTACCGGCCACCAAACCCGACAAAGGGTATGATTACGAAGGTCCCATCGAAGACCTGCCCCGGAATATTTCTCCGTCCAGCATCATCGGGCTGCCCGACTACCCGATCGAAAACATCACCCTGCGCAATGTGGAAATCGTTTATCCGGGTGCCGGGAACGAATATTATGCCAACGTCGGGCTGACTCCGGCCGATCTGGACAGCATTCCCGAAATGCGGAAAAGCTATCCCGAGTTCTCGCAATTCAAGGAGTTGCCGGCCTGGGGAATGTACATCCGGCATGCCCGGGGCATCACGTTCGAGAACGTCACGATGAAAGCACTGGAACCGGATTATCGTCCGGCCATCGTGACCGACGACGTCAAGGGTCTCCGACTGACCAACACCCGGATGATCGAACCGGAAGCCGACGGCAAGGAACAGGTGTTTTTCTATAAAACCGACGATGTAACGCTTCAATAAAACAGAAGAGTTTTAGCAATACGACTATGAACAGAAGAGAATTTTTGATCCGAAGTGCTTGGCTGGGCGCCGCCGGTCTGCTGGTGGCTTCGGCACCGTCGCTGGCCCAGGCAGCCGTCAAGAGCGGCAACCTGCGTTTCGACAGCGACCTGTACAAGCGCTTCCGGAATCCCGAACTCAAATACCATCCCTATTTTCGCTGGTGGTGGCCCGACGGACGGGTCGAAGCCGATGAAATCGTACGCGAAATGCGTATGCTCAAAGGCGTAGGCATCGGCGGGGTCGAAATCAACACGATCCAGTTCCCGACTTTGGGTGACCCGATGGGTTATCCGGCCAAACCCTGGCTGAGCGACCAGTGGATCGAAATGCTGAAAGTCGCTCTCGAAGAGGGCAAGAAACTGGGGATGACCTGTGATCTGTTGGTCGGCTCGGGTTTCCCGTTCGGTGGAGAGTTCCTGCAGGGGGACGAACGCGGTCAGATGGTCGGTATCGGCGTGAAGAAGATGACCGGACCGATGCGTTACGATACCTCCATGCAGAATCTGTTGCTGGAATCCGACCCCAAATCGCAACACCTCTATTCGGGCCGTCAACACAAAGTGCTCTCGCTGTTGCTGGTTCCCGACCCGATGAGCAGCCTCGACGAAGTGACCGACCTGAGCCATCTGCTCAACTCGGGCAACGAGCTCTCGATCGACATTCCCGAAGGCAATCACGCCCTGTACCTGCTGGTTCGCATCGAAAGTTTTGCCGGGGTGATTCAGGGAGCTCCGGGGGCCATGGGACCGATTCTCAACCACCTCAACAAACAGGCGGTCGAAAAATACCTCAACCGAATGTCGGATACGATCGAAGCCAAGATCGGTCCGCTCAAAGAGTATGTCCGCTCCTACTTCACCGACAGCATGGAGCTGGCCGGTACCAACTGGTGCAGCGACATGCCCGAAGAGTTCCGCAAACGCAAGGGGTATGATCTGATGCCCTACCTGCCGTTTATTCTTTATGAAATCGGCAGTTTCGGCAACGTGCTCGACTACCACTACGGGACGAGCATGACACCCGAATTCCAGGACACGATCGATCGCGTACGTTTCGATTTCGACGAAGTGAAGGCGGAACTGTTCCTGGAACGCTTTACGCAAACGTTCACCGACTGGTGCAACAAACAGGGTATCCAGTCCCGCGCTCAAGGTTACGGGCGAGGGTTCTTCCCGTTGGAAAGCAGCATGCACCTCGACATTCCCGAAGGCGAGTCGTGGACGACCAACTACCTCCAGCACCGCATCGGCGAAGAGATGGGGTATGAAGACTACCGCCGGGGCCGGGCATATACGATGGTCAACAAGTTCGTCACCTCGGGGGCACACATGGCCGGCAAACGGTGGATCAGTTGCGAGGAGATGACCAATACCTACCGGGTTTTCAACGCCACGCTGGAATTCTTGAAACTGGGTTCCGACATGAATGCCATGACCGGGATCACCCACTCCATCTGGCACGGATTCAACTATAATGCACCGAATTTCGAATTCCCGGGCTGGATCGTGTACGGCGGTTTTTACAACGAACGCAACAACTGGTGGCCCTATTTCCACCTGCTGAACGAATACCGGGCCCGTCTGAGTTCGATTCTGACGGACGCAGAGATGTTCGCCGATATCGCGGTCATGCCGCCTGTATACGACATGTGGACCACCATGGGGGTTCAACAGGAACCCTTCCCCAGCGACCTCAATGTCCGCTACTATTCGTTCGTATGGGAAGCACTTTGCAAAAACGGAAATGCTTCAGACTATATTTCGGAACGCGTGATTCAGGGCGCCGAAGTCGAAAACGGCTGGCTGGTATACGGTACCCGCCGCTACCGCACGTTGATTCTGGTAGCCGTAGAACGCATGTACCCGGCTACGTTGGCCAAACTGTATGAATTCGCCGCATCGGGCGGGACGATCCTCAGCATCGAAAAAGAACCCAGCATGTCGCTGGGGTTGGCCGACCACGTCGCCCACGACGCCGAAGTCAAAGAGTGGGTCGCCAAGCTGAAAGCCCTGCCCGGACGTTACCACGTGATTGCCAAACCCGAAGACGACGACTTCATGGCCTGGATGCCGGGCGTACAGAAAGAATACGACCTGAAGCCCTACCTGACCTTCAGCGATCCCAACCTGTACATGATGCAGACCCGCTACCGGATGGACGACGGCAGCCAGATCATCTACCTGACCAACTGCCACCTGCACAACAGCCACCGGACCCGTGTCACCTTCACGAAAGAGTTGACGCAGGGACGTTATGCCTGGATCTGGGATCCCCACTCGGGCGAAAAATACCGGCTGACGCTCACCGACGGCGGCGTGGATCTCGATCTGGGACCGGCCGAATCCCTGTTGATCGTCTTCAACAAAGAGTCCAAAGGCACGCCGTGGAATCCGCTACCCGCATCGGCTCCCGGGGCCATTCAGATCGGTCCCTGGCAGGTCGAACTGCGCAACAGCCTCAGCGGTAAGACGACCACATTCGTCATGGACGAGCTCAAGGACCTCAAGGAAACCGAGTATTCGACCTTTACGGGCACAGCCATTTATCGGGCTTCGTTCGACGTGAGCGATCCGGCCGCCCGCACCGTATTGAACTTAGGAAAAGTATTCGGGGTGGCCGAGCTGAAGATCAACGGTCAAGATTGCGGGGTAAGATGGTACGGACGTCGTTTGTACGACATCGCCGAGTACCTGCGCAGCGGCCGCAACGAGATCGAAGTGAGCGTAACGACCACCATGGGGAACTACATCCAGAAGGAGATGCCCGACAACAAACAGGGTCAACGCCTCACCAACCGCGAAGGACGTCCCCAGCCGGTACAATCCCTGGGGTTGGCCGGACCGGTCACGCTGTATTCGCGGAGAGGCTGATCCGATCGGGAATTTCCGAAGGGCTTTTCCGGACCAGAAGGCCTGCCCTGACGGACTTTCCCGCACGCACAGGCAGAAACAACCAAAACAAAAATTATTATACTAAACAACCAAAAACCATGAGAACGACAAAAACTTTCCTTTTCTCGCTGCTTCTGGTGATTTTCGCCACGGTGGCCCAGGCCAAGGATTACAATGCCTCCTATTTCGGCATCAAATCCAACGGTACCACCCTGAATACCACCTCGATTCAAGCTGCCATCGACTACATCCACGCTCAGGGCGGGGGTCGTTTGGTTTTCTACGTAGGCCGCTATCTGACCGGTACGGTACACCTGAAATCGAACGTAACGATCCACCTGAACGAAGGAGCCGTGATCGTCGGGTCGACCAACCCGTACGACTACGACACGGTATTCAATGCCAGCTCTCAGGCGCTGATCGGTGCCCGCAACTGCGAAAACATCGGGATCACCGGTAAAGGGGTGATCGACGGTCAGGGTCGTGAAATGTCCTACAACCGCATCGACCTGATCCAGAAAGGGCTCATCAAGGACGAACTCAAATACGACCGTCCGGCCATCCGTCCGACGCTGGTTTACCTGCGTGAATGCAAGAACGTCACCATCGACGGGATCATGCTCAAGAACTCGGCTTTCTGGGTACAGATTTACGATCAGTGCGACCAGATGACCGTCAACAACATCACCGTAGACAGCAAGGCTTACTGGAACAACGACGGGATCGACATCGTCGACTGCCGCAACTTCAAGTTGACCAACTCGTTCATCGACGCTACGGACGACGCCATCTGCCTCAAATCGCACGATCACCGTCAGATGTGCGAAAATGTGGAAATTCGCAACAACGTAGCCCGTTCGAGCGCCAGCGGGATCAAATTCGGAACCGTATCGGCCGGGGGTTACAAGAACGTGAAGATCATCAACAACAAAGTGTACGATACGTATCGTTCGGCCATCACGATCGCTACGCCTGACGGCGGTCATATCGACAACATCTTGGTAGACAGCCTGTATGCCTACAACACCGGCAATGCGATCTACCTGCGTATCGGCAAACGCTGGTTGGGCGACCGTCCCGTCGGTACGTTGAAGAACGTGACGATCCAGAACATGTACTGCGAAATTCCGCTGGAAAAACCCGACAAGGGGTATGATTACGAAGGCCCGATCGAAGACCTGCCGCGCAACACCTCTCCGGCCAGCATCGTGGGTCTGGACGGTCATGAAATCGAAAACGTGACGTTGCGTAACATCGAACTGGTTTATCCGGGCGGCGGCAATCCCGACTATGCGTACCGGGGTCTGAAACCGGCCGATCTGGACGGTATTCCCGAAATGGAAGCCTCTTATCCCGAATTCTCGCAGTTCAAAGAACTGCCGGCCTGGGGTTTCTATGTACGTCACGCCAAAGGCATCCTGTTCGACAACATCACCCTGCGTGCCGAAAAACGCGACTATCGTCCGGCCATCGTTCTCCAGCAGGTGGATGACGTTACGCTCGAAGACATGAAATACATCGAACCGGGCGGCGGCAAGAAACAGGTACATACCTACAAAACCACCAACGTAGAAATCAAGAAATAACCGATTTCATACGGACGGGAATTGCAAACCCGAACCACACGAAGACCCCGATCCTTGAAGGACCGGGGTTTTTGTATCGATTCGGGTCGAGGCAGGTTACCGCGCAGCTTTCCCGCAGGGAGCTTGCTGCCGGACATTTCACCGCAGTCTTTCGGAAGTCATCCTGAATCGTTTCTCGACCGGGAGGGGGAAAGAACTTCTCGGAGAACTTGGAGGAGTTTCCCGGCCAACGGCTAAAAACCGGATGCAGGCTGCTTTTCGGCCTATATGGAAAGACCTAACCCGACCCCAAACCTGAACCAAAACCAGGACTAGAAGCAGACCCAACCCAACCCAGCCCAGCCAAGCCAAGTCCAAGCCCAAGCCCAAGCCCAAGTCCAAGCCCAAGCCCAAGCCCAAGAGCAAAACCAGTCCAGGAGCAATCCAAGACCCAAACACTTGACTTTCCAACCCGACCGTTCCCGCTCTCTTTTCTGACTCTCCCAAGGGGGACCGACCGCTCCAAACGACAAGAGCGATCCCCGAAAATCGGACCTCGATTTTCGGGGATCGCTCTTTCAACCTCACAGCAACCGCTTACTCCGGCCGGGATGACCGATCCACGATCTGCCGTTCGATCTCTTCCAGGGATTTACCCTTGGTTTCGGGCAAGCGGGCATACAGGAAGATAAACCCGATCGCACAGATCGCCCCGTAGAGCCAGAAAGTTCCGGAGGCCTGCAGCCCGCGATTCAGAATCGGGAACGTATAGGTCAGCACGAAACAGGCAGCCCACAGGAAGAAGGTGGACATAGCCATAGCGGCTCCGCGCACCCGGTTGGGGAAGATTTCCGACAACAACACCCAGGTGACCGGAGCAAGGGTCATGGCAAAACAAGCGATAGCGGCCACCACCAGCGCCAATACGGCCAGACCGCTTACCTGGAAGTAATAACACAAGCCCATGGCCAGATAGATCAGCGTAAGGCCTCCGGCCCCGATCAGCATCAAGGCCCGACGCCCCAGACGGTCGACCGTATACATGCCCACAAACGTAAAAATCACGTTGGTTACACCCGTCACCACGATATTGAGCAGGATATCGGAAACTTCATAACCGGCGGCGGCGAAAACTTCCTGCGCATAGTTGAAGATGACATTGATTCCGCACCACTGTTGGAAAACGGCGACGACGATTCCCAATCCCAATACGAAGCGCAATTCCGGGGCAAAGAGTGCCTTCAAGCTGCTTTTCGTTTCGCCCTTGAGGCTCTGTTCGATCTCGACGAGCTGTTCCGAGGCATACCCCTCGCCGCCCACCCGGGAGAGAACTTCTTTAGCCCGTTCGCTGCGGCTTTTCGAAGCGAGCCAGCGCGGACTTTCGGGCACGGTAAACATCAGGACAAAAAAGGCGATGGCCGGAAACGTTTCGGCCCAGAACATCCATCTCCAACCCATTTGTCCGTTCCAACTGGTCAGGATATCCGCCTCCGAGGTGACGGGGTCGGCGATCAGCCAGTTGGCGATCTGGGCCGCCAGGATTCCCACCACAATGGTCAGTTGGTTGATCGACACGAAGCGTCCCCGGATATCGGAAGGCGACACCTCGGCGATATACATCGGAGAGAGGTTCGAAGCGATCCCGATGCCGATACCGCCCAACAGTCGGTAAAAGATGAACCAGGTCAGGTTGCTGGTTGCACCGGTTCCCACGGCCGATACCGTAAAGAGAACGGCCGCAGCGATCAACAATTTCTTACGACCGTACCGGTCGCTGAGCATCCCCGACAAACAGGCTCCCAGCAAACAGCCGATCAGCGCGCTGGACATGACCCATCCCTGCATATAGGGATTGTCGGTAATGCCGAAAAAAACTTCATAGAAAGGTTTGGCTCCTCCGATAACCACGAAGTCATAGCCGAAAAGCAGGCCTCCCATCGCCGATACGAAAGTGATCGCCATCAGGTAGCCCGCATGGTAACGATTCTGTTGCATGATTGAGATAAGTTCATCGATCGGATACCCGCCCCAGGGTGTACAGACCTATTTACACGATAAGATCCGGAGAACGGAAAATCGTCGCGATCGATCAGGTTAGTATTCGGTTCCAACAAATTTACCATAAATTTTCACGTTTCCTACCTTTGGGGAAAGCGATTTTTGCGCTTTTTCCCGCCTCTGTTTCGTTTTTTGAACCTCGATTCGCTGCAAACGGCGATCCGGTTTCCCGCTTTCGGAGTCCAGGTCCATTTGCGAATCCCGGAGGAAATCGCTACCTTGGAGGGTTAAATGTCTTAAGTTCGTTTCGATGATTTTCCCCCGCTTTTGTTCTTCCGTCTTCGGCACCCGCCGTTCCGGTCGCTCCCAGCATCGACCTGACAGCACCGGCCGCCTGAGTGACAGACCTTGGGGAAAACCTGGCTGGAGAACGATCGCCGTATCCGTTCTGGTGGGGATTCTGTGGGGGCAGGCGCCCCCCCTGCGAGCCGCCGAAACGCCCCAATCCCCCGTCGACATCCCGGCCGAAACCGCTGCCCGATTCGGTCGGTTGTGGGTCCAGGCCCCCATGGATCGGATCCAACCGATCGATGCCTACAGTTCGAAACTCTTGCGCAAGATCTACCATCGCGACCATTACGGCTCGCTCAACGCTACCCAAATGCTGCTGCAATGGCTGTGCGCCCCGGAGTTCTGGCAAGAAGCTCCTCTGATCTATCTGAAAGACCGCTCGCTACGCGACCGATTCGGGGACGGAGACTCCCACGCCGCCTACAATCGTTTTTTCGACAGCACCGGGAACTATTTGCTGGGACCGGAAATCGAAGCCGTCTACTCCCGTTCGCTGAGTCCGCGAAGCCGACACGACAAAGAAGTGCTCAACGCCGATGATAAGGTCAACATTCTGATGCCCCTGTTTGAGACCCAAAGGCTGGCCCTGTTTCCGACCGATGTCAACGGCATTTGGGAATCTCCCGGATCGATCATTCCGGACTTCTTTCCGAAAGAGGTAATCCAAGCCACCGGACTTTTTACCCGGCTGGTGGAAGCCTTGCGTCAGGGCGACACGGCCGAAGCCGATTCGCTGATCGATCGGATCGCCCGTTACCAACAAGCGTATGCCGACACGTTCTCCCTGAACGAGTCCCGTAAAGAGGCCGAATTGTTTTACACCCGGGCTGACTTTTTCCGTACCGCTTTCCGGGGATATCTGCTTTTAGGAGCCGCCTTCCTGCTGGTCTTTCTGTTGACCCGTTCGGGATCGACTCGGCGTCGGCGTATCCTGACCGCTCTGTCATGGGGCGTACTGGCGGTATTTCTTTGGCAAAGCGCCGGAATGGGTTGTCGATGGTACATTTCCGGTCGGCCTCCCTGGACCGATGCCTACGAATCCATGATCTATGTCGGCTGGGCCACCGTATTGGGCGGATTGATTTTTGCCCGACGCTCCCCGTTGACCCTGATGCTCGCCACCCTGATGGGAGGCGTCATTCTGTTCGTCTCCCACCTCAGCTGGCTCGATCCCCAGATTACGCATCTGGTACCGGTACTGCGCTCTCCCTGGCTGATGATTCATGTCTCGGTCATCACCGCCAGTTACGGATTTTTCGGTATCGGGGCGCTCTGCGGCGCCGGCATCCTTTTCGGGATTCTGCGCGGACACCCCAACCGCGAACTGCGCCTCGTCGGCGAGATCTCCCTGACCATCGGACTGGCGCTGCTCACCGCCGGCATCTTCTTCGGAGCCATTTGGGCCAACGAATCCTGGGGACGTTACTGGGGCTGGGACCCCAAAGAGACCTGGGCCCTGATCACCATGCTTTTCTACGCTTTCACCCTGCATGCCCGCTTTCTTCCCTCCTTCAACAATGACTATGCCTTCGGAGCCCTGTCCGTTGCAGGCCTTTATACGGTACTGATGACCTTTTTCGGTGTCAATTACCTGTTGGCGGGACTCCACTCCTACGGGTATGGCGAAGGCATTTCGCCGGGTTGGTTGCTGGCCATCATCCTGCCTATTGCCGCTCTGATCCTCGCGGCCGGACTCCGATACCGTCACCGCCAGCGTACCTCGGAGATCGGCTGAGCCCTCTCCGAACCGTTTGATCCTCACCTTATCTGTTCCCGTTTTTTCAAAAAATATTTTTGACCGAAAGGTTGATGCTCCGTCATATTATTTGTACATTTGTTGGATAGAGGTTATCCTCGCGCGGACATTCGCCCCCTGGGCTTTTGTCTCACAAACCTAAACGGCCCCGTCCCGGAGACCTCCCGATTTTCGGAACAGAAATGTACCGGGGAAATAACGTTAAACTCAAATACCGATTCTGTTATGAACACCAAAAGATTTATTGGAAGCAATCCCAAAGTGGGAATCCGCCCCGTCATCGACGGACGTCAGGGCGGCGTACGCGAATCGCTGGAAGAACAGACGATGGATATGGCCAAAAATGTGGCCCAACTGATCAGCTCGACCCTCAAATACACCGACGGCACTCCCGTAGAATGTGTGATTGCCGATTCGACCATCGGACGGGTTCCGGAAGCAGCCGCCTGCGCTGAAAAATTCCGCCTGGCGGGGGTAGGTCTGACCATCACCGTCACTCCCTGCTGGTGCTACGGCAGCGAAACCATCGATTACGACGATCGTCTGCCCAAAGCCATCTGGGGTTTCAACGGGACCGAACGTCCGGGAGCCGTTTACCTGGCCGCCGCCCTGGCCGGACACAACCAAAAAGGGATGCCGGCTTTCGGTATCTACGGCCGCGACGTACAGGATGCCGACGACAAGAGCATTCCCGCTGACGTTCAGGAAAAGCTGCTGCGTTTCACCCGGGCCGGGATCGCCGTGGCTCAGATGCGGGGCAAGAGCTACCTGTCGATCGGGTCGGTGGCCATGGGTATCGCCGGTTCGATGGTCGACGCCGACTTTTTCCAGACCTATCTGGGCATGCGCAACGAATACGTCGACATGAGCGAAATCATTCGCCGCGTCAACGAAGGGATTTACGATAAGGAAGAGTTCAAAAAAGCCATGGCCTGGACCGAAAAATACTGCAAAGTCAACGAAGGCGAAGACTTCAACCGTCCCGAACGTCAACGCAACCGTCAGGAAAAAGACGCCGACTGGGAATACGTGGTAAAGATGGCGATGATTTTCCGCGATCTGATGTGCGGGAATCCCGAACTGCTCAAGGCCGGATTCAAGGAAGAGTCTTTGGGGCACAATGCCATTGCAGCCGGGTTCCAGGGCCAGCGTCAATGGACCGACCACATGCCTAACGGAGACTTTGCCGAAGCGCTTCTGAACTCTTCGTTCGACTGGAACGGCATTCGCGAAGCCTTCGTGGTGGCTACCGAAAACGACTCGCTCAACGGCACCGCCATGCTCTTCGGAAAATTGTTGACGGGCACCGCTCAGGTATTTGCCGACGTACGTACCTATTGGAGTCCCGAAGCCTTCAAACGGGTAACGGGTCAGGCCCTGACCGGTAAAGCCAGCGAAGGGATCATCCATTTGATCAATTCCGGAGCCGCCAGTCTCGACGGGACGGGCGAACAAACCCGCAACGGCCAACCGGCCATGAAACCGTTCTGGGAAATCACGCCCGAAGAAGCCGACAAATGCCTGGCTGCCACGACCTGGTATCCGGCCAACCGCGACTATTTCCGGGGCAGCGGATATTCGTCCAATTTCCTGTCCAAAGGCGGAATGCCGGTAACCATGATCCGCGTCAACATTGTCAAGGGTCTGGGTCCGGTTCTCCAATTGGCCGAAGGTTATACGGTAACGCTGGATCCCGAAGCCCACAAGATTCTCAACGAACGTACCGACCGGACCTGGCCGACCACGTGGTTCGCACCGCGTCTGACCGGGACAGGAGCCTTCAAGGACGTCTACTCGGTGATGAACAATTGGGGCGCCAACCACGGAGCCTTCAGTTACGGACACATCGGTGCCGATCTGATTACGCTGGCTTCGATGCTGCGTATTCCGGTCTGCATGCATAACGTTGATCCGGACAAGATTTTCCGTCCCAGCGCCTGGGCCGCCTTCGGCATGGATCCCGAAGGTGCCGACTACCGGGCCTGCGCCAATTACGGCGGTTTGTACAAATAACACTCAACAACCCTTATAACGACACAGAGCCGCAAGAATTCCATGGAATTCTTGCGGCTCTGTATGTTATATTGCCCCTTCCAACCATTTTTCGAAGATTTTTCGAGGGTCTTCCATCGAACCTCACCCCCCTTCTAAAAATCTTCCGGCGATCCTCTGGCCATCTTCAAAAAATCCTCTGGCGGTTGTCCGGCGATCCTTCACCCCCCTTTTGAAAACCTTCCGGCGAACCGAAGCCGCCGATTCCCGGAATCGGAGCGTCCGATTTTTTTTGCCGGACAAAATTTCTATCTTTGCTCCCATTGTGAGTTTCTGCTCGACACCTCATATGATGCGACGAACAAAACAAGGGTTGGTATCTTTGCTGTTAATACTCTTTACGGGGTATTACTGCGGCATCACCCTTTTCCCACACGTCCACGATATCGACGGTCGACGCATCGTCCACTCCCACCCCTATTCGGGAACCGCCTCCCAGCCCGGGCATCAACACACCACCCAACAATTGCAACTGCTCCAGTTGCTCTCCTTGTTGACGTGGATCAGTACGGCGCTGTATTGGCTGAGGAGCCCTTTGCGCAAGTATCGGCAGATTGAATATGCCGTCACCGTTTCCATTCCGGGATCCCGACACCCTCAAGCCTACCTTTTACGCGGTCCTCCGACCTGGTAAGACCCATGATTGGCCCGGACACCTTCCTCGGATGAATGTATCGTACGGGAGCCTCAATCTTTCTGATCAAACGATTGCGGCAGGCTATGCCATTGTTTGATTCTCCATTCTCACGGACTTTCCGCCGGGCCTTTCCCAAAAAATTCCATCAGGAACCCGTTCTGCCGGTCCATTTTCCGTACACCGGAGAACAGCGTTTCATGCACATTATTCACTCTAAATTTACCAGGAATCCCATGAAAACCACATATGGCCTGTTAGGGCTTCTTATGCTATTTCCTCTGCTGGCCTGGGGTCGCGCCGACGAAGATGAACAACGCACCCCTCCCAGCGACTCGAACATTACGGGTCACGTCCTGCACAAATCGAGCGGCGAGCACCTCTCTTACATCACCATTACGATCAAAGGAACGACCTTGGGTACCGTTACCGATGGCACGGGGCACTATTCGTTACGCAACCTGCCCAAAGGTTCGTATGTACTGGTCGCCTCTGGTGTCGGCTACACGACGATGGAAGTTCCGTTCGAAAGCAAACCCGGTCATACCCTTGAAATCAATTTCGAGTTGAACGATCAGGCCATCGACATGGATCAGATCGTGGTGTCGGCCACCCGGAACGAAACCGACAAGAAAAGTTCCGCCACGATCGTCAACGTACTTTCCCCCAAGCTCTTCGAAAGTACGGCCTCCAAATCACTGGCCGAAACGCTCAACTTCCAGTCGGGTATCCGCATGGAATACAACTGTTCCAACTGCGGGGTTCCGCAACTGCGCATCAATGGACTGGAAGGGCAATACTCTCAGATTTTACTCGACAGTCGTCCCATCTTCAGTTCCCTGGCCGGGGTTTACGGCCTCGAGCAACTACCCACATCGATGGTCGAACGCGTCGAAGTGATCCGGGGCGGAGGTTCGGCCCTGTACGGTTCGAACGCCATCGGCGGCATCGTCAACGTGATCACCAAAGAACCTCTGCGCAACAGCGTTTCACTGAGCAACACCACCGGCATCGTTTCACACGACACCTTCGACATCAATACCACCCTGAACGGTTCCTTTGTATCGGACGACAACCGGGCGGGAGTCTACCTGTTCGGCATGGTGCGCGATCGTGATCCCTACGATCGCAACGCGGACGGTTTTTCGGACGTTCCCAAGCTCAGCAGCGAGACGGTAGGTTTCCGGGGATATTACAAAACCAGCGCCTATTCCAAAATCACGGCCGAATACCACCACATGCGGGAATTCCGTCGCGGCGGGAACCGCATGGACCGACCTCCCCACGAAGCCGACATTGCCGAGCAACTCCGCCATAAGATCAACGGAGGGAGTCTTCGTTTCGACCTCTACACCCCGGACCAGAAACACCGTATCGGGGTATATACCGCTGCTCAGATGATCGATCGGGACAGCTATTTCGGGGCCGAGCAAAACCCCGACGCCTACGGGCACACCCTTGACCGGACCTTCGTAGCCGGCGCCCAGTATGCCTATTCGATGGACAAGTTGCTGTTTTTACCGGCCGAACTGACCGTAGGAACCGAGTTCAACCACAACGACCTGCACGATCAGATGCTGGGCTACAACCGCGATCTGAAGCAGACGAGCAACGTCATCGGCGGTTATATCCAGAACGAGTGGAAAAGCGAGAAGGTCAATTTCGTGATCGGCGGTCGTCTCGACAAGCATAACCTGATGAAAAAAGCCATTTTCAGTCCCCGGGTCAACCTGCGCTATACCCCGGTCGACGCTGTCGGACTGCGGGTCAGCTATTCGAGCGGTTACCGGGCCCCCCAAGCCTATGACGAAGACCTCCACGTAGGGATCGTAAGCGGTGAAGTGAAACTCATCGAACTGGACCCCAACCTCAAACACGAATCCTCCCACAGTTTCAGTGCTTCGGCCGATCTCTACCATCGGTTCGGAGCGGTACAGGCCAATCTGCTGATTGAAGGATTTTACACCTCGCTCAACAACGTTTTCGCATTGGTCGAAATCGACGAAGATGCTCAGGGCAATCTCATCATGCAACGCACCAACGCCCCAGGAGCCACGGTCAAAGGACTCAATTTCGAAGGTCGGATCGGCATTCCCAATCTCGTGGATATCCAATTGGGGTTCACGCTTCAGCAAAGTCGCTACAAAGAACTCTTCCAATGGTCCAAAGATGAGCGTCTGGCTCCTCAGCGTACCATGTTCCGCTCCCCCGCTCAGTACGGTTATATCACGACCCGGTTCACGCTTACCCGTCATTTCCAGGCATCGCTATTCGGCAACTACACCGGCAAAATGCTGGTCCAGCATCAGGCCGGTTACATTGATCGCGACACGGAAGTCTGGACACCCCGCTTTTTCGACATGGGATTTAAGCTGGCCTATACGTTCCGACTGACCGACCTGATCCGGCTGGAAGTAAACGGCGGCATCAAAAACGTGCTGGATCAATTTCAGAAAGATCTCGACCGCGGCGTCAAAAAGGATGCCGGATATATCTACGGTCCGGCCATGCCCCGCATGTACTTTTTCGGCGTCAAATTCATGATCTGATCCCTGCCGACACACCCTGCGGACGAATCGTCTCCGACGGATCCGGTCTCCCGGGACCACAGACGTTCGACCCGGTGATCTGGCCGGACCCATTCAGGATGCCGTTCCGGCATCGCGCATAACGAACGGAGCCGCACCATGTGCGGCTCCGTTGTATATCTGCCCTGCTTTTACAGGCGACCGGAAAAACTCTTTTAACGCAACCCGATCGGAATATTCTGGAAAGGCTGAGCTTTGAAGACATTGGACTGAACGCCCGGGATCAGGTTACCTCGGAAGGTCGTTTGCCCATTGGTAAACGTCGAGGAAACAAGAGCCGTTCCGTAAGCGCTACCGTAAGGAATATTGATGACCACAGACCCGGACATACCGTTACCATTGATATTGAACTGATACATCACATTGCCCTTTTTGTTGGTACGCATCTGGATGTTGCTTACCTGACCGGCGATGGTAATACCCCCTGCTCCGTTCAAACCCGGATTCCCATTATTGAAAGCCAACTGCACCATCGCTTTATCACCATCCATAAGCACATAATTGTTCTGACTGACTACATAAATGCTCTTCCCCGCACCGAACTGAATCTGTTCAGCCTCCAACACGAAATTCTGATCTTTAAGCGACTGCACAGCCTGGTTGAACGCTTCCATGTTCTGGGCGGCCTGTTCTTCACGTTTCTGATTACGATCTGCATCCTGTGCAAACAATTGGCTCATCGACAAAGACCCCAACAGGCCGAGTGCAGCAATTAACATAATTTTTTTCATAGGTCTTAAATTTTTATTCGTTTGTGTTAAACATAAATTATTTTGAGCGGGTTTGTAGGGTATCCATTTTGTCTCTCACTCCTTTCGCCGACGTGTTTTCGAGGCCACGACATCCGATTCGGGTTTTGGGCATTTCATGTTCCCGGCTCTCCGCCATTGTACTGAAGGTGAAGCAAAATACGTACCAATACATCCTCTCGTTCTAAAATTTCGATTTATTTTATTCCATTCTTTTTTATGTGGCTTTTCTTCCCTTATATAATGAAGAATTGCATTCTCATCCTCCTCCGTCCCCATCCCTCATAAAGCCTCTGCCGTATGACAATAAGACGTAAAATATAGTCTAATTATTGTTTTTCATACAAATCGTCATTATCTTAGGGTAATACTTTTCGGATTTCCCATTCCGAAAGGGAAGGTCAGTTCCCCTGTCCATGAACGAAATAGAAAATATAACGTGACGATTGCCCATTTTTCAAGCCTTGGGCGGTCCTAAACACCCTTCCGAAACACTCATTAAATGACCACCATGAAATATCACCTTCTTTTTCTGGGTTTACTTTTATTTTTGGGCGGAAGTTGTCGGAAAACCGTTCCCCAGCACCCTACTGAAGAGGTACAGGGGACACTGTTGATTCACATGCAGATCGACGACCGGGTCGATTATCTGAGCAAAGCGGACCCGTCGGCTCCACAGCTGTCTACCTTCACCTTAGATATTCTCCAAGACGAATCCCTCCTCAAACGCTTGTCCCCAATCGGCAACAGCGATCAGGAAATTTCACTCGATCCGGGCACGTATACGATTCGGGCCTATAGTGCCGACTTCTCCACACCGGCTTTCGACACTCCTGTTTATAGCGATGAGACACAGGTAGATATTCAATCAGGCAGTACTACCCCGGCAAATCTCGTCTGTACCCAGAGCAATGCCGGTGTACGCATTCTCTATGCCGAATCTTTCCAACAGGCTCACACGAGTTATTCGGCCCAAATCGTCCAAAATGACATCGGTCTTTCCTATATGGACGAGGATGCGACCCGAACCGGCTATTTTCTTCCGGGTCAGGCGACCCTCATCTTGACCGTAGACGGCACCGAATACCGACAGGAACTCACCTTACAGGCACAACACATCTATACGCTGACCATTCAGGACGAGCCTTTACCCACGGGAAACCTGAGCGTTAACATGACGGTCGACAACCGTTACCTCGAAGAAGACATACAGGTCTATTTTCCCATCGAGCCCACCACGCCCGAGCCACCGACAGACGATACGAGGGAGGTCCTCTACCGGGAAAATTTCGGAACCCACGCCACCTCGGGCACGAACGTGATCGAATACGCCGGTTACTGGGAAGATCCCTCGGTCAAATATTCCGGTTCCCTGATGGTCAAACTCCCCGACAACGTATCGTCCGGATATCCGGGAGCCTCGGGCGGCTGTTCCATTTTTTATCCCCTGGCTCGGGATTTTACGGCGGCCGGGATCAACACCTCGGGGGCAACCTCCCTGCAACTCAGTTTCGGCATCTCGAATGAAACCGGGGTTCCTCCCAGTACGACGGATATCACCGTCACGATGACCCCGGACGATGCCGAAATTCCTTCTCCGGTCCAGCTACCTCTGAGCATCACCTCGTATGGTTCCTGGTCACAGATCACCGCCTCAAGCGGCATTCCGGCATCGGAATCGCTCACACTCAACATCCACGCCAACGTCACTCAGCTGCTCATCGATGATCTGTGCATCACGGGGATCCGTTAATGGACGATTCTTCCCCGAGGCGATGGTTTCCCGAGACTGAATGGCAATCCTCCCGATGCGGAGTCTCTTTCCCGAGCGTTAACGGCAACGATGCCGGAATCGGGAATGTGCAAAAACCGTCAACGGACAACCATTCCCGAGCCGCAAATGCACAAAACATCGTTAACGGACGACGATTCCCGAGTCGAGGATACACAAAAAAGCGGGTCGCTTTTCAGCGACCCGCTTCACATGACAGGTATAACCGTCGATTACAATTTCGGACCGGCAGCCACCAGGGCTTTGCCTTTTTCGTTGCCGGTGAACTTCGCGAAGTTCTTGATGAAACGACCGGCCAAATCTTTGGCTTTTACATCCCAATCGGCTGCATTGGTATAGGTATCGCGCGGATCGAGGATCTTGGGATCTACACCGGGCAGAGCGGTCGGCACCTTGAAGTCGAAATACGGGATCATCTTCGTCGGAGCCTTGTCGATCGAGCCGTCCAGAATAGCGTCGATGATGCCACGGGTATCTTTGATCGAGATACGTTTGCCCGTACCGTTCCAACCGGTATTCACCAGGTATGCGGTAGCGCCCGAAGCCTGCATTTTTTTCACCAGTTCTTCTCCGTATTTGGTGGGGTGCAGCGACAGGAAGGCTGCCCCGAAGCAAGCCGAGAAGGTCGGGGTCGGTTCGGTGATACCGCGTTCGGTACCGGCCAATTTGGCAGTAAAGCCCGACAGGAAATAGTACTGAGTCTGTTCGGGAGTCAGGATCGATACCGGAGGCAGCACGCCGAAGGCATCGGCTGACAGGAAGATTACCTTTTCAGCAGGACCGCCTTTGGAAACGGGTTTCACGATGTTGTTGATGTGGTAGATCGGATACGATACACGGGTATTTTCGGTCACCGACTTGTCGGCGAAATCGATCTTGCCGTTTTCGTCTACGGTTACGTTTTCCAACAGAGCGTCGCGTTTGATGGCGTTCCAGATATCGGGTTCGCTTTCTTTGTCGAGGTTGATAACCTTGGCATAGCAACCGCCTTCGAAGTTGAACACGCCTTCGTCATCCCAACCGTGTTCGTCATCCCCGATCAACAGACGTTTGGGGTCGGTCGACAGGGTCGTTTTACCGGTACCCGACAGACCGAAGAAGATCGCGGTATTTTTCCCTTCTTTGTCGGTGTTGGCCGAGCAGTGCATCGAAGCCATCCCTTTGAGCGGCAACAGGTAGTTCATGTAGGAGAACATCCCTTTCTTCATTTCACCGCCGTACCAGGTGTTGATGATCACCTGCATTTTTTCGGTCAGGTTGAATACCACGGCGGTTTCCGAGTTCAGACCCAGTTCCTTGTAGTTTTCCACCTTGGCCTTGCTGGCGTTCAGTACCACGAAATCGGGTTCCCCGTAGTTGGCCAGTTCTTCAGCCGTCGGACGGATGAACATATTGGTCACAAAGTGAGCCTGCCAAGCCACTTCCATGATGAAGCGGATTTTCAGACGAGAATTGGCGTTGGCTCCGCAGAAAGTATCTACTACATAGAGTTTCTTGCCGCTGAGTTCCTTGTCGGCCAGTTCCTTGAGCACTTTCCAGGTTTCCTGGCTAACGGGTTTGTTGTCGTTCTTGTATTCGTCGGAAGTCCACCAGATGGTATCCTTGGTGGTATCGTCCATCACGAAGAACTTGTCTTTGGGCGAACGGCCGGTATACACGCCGGTCATCACGTTCACGGCACCCATTTCGGTCACGGTCCCTTTTTCATAACCGGTCAGACCCGGTTTGGTTTCTTCCTTGAACAGTTCGTCGTAGGAAGGATTGTGTACGATTTCGGTCACGCCGGTAATACCGTACTTGGTCAAATCGATGTTAGACATAATGAATTTATTTTAGTTATACACCTCTCTTTGTCAGGGGTCGCAGCTCTGCAATCGATCCGAGGAGAAATTCGGACGGCATCGTACTTCGCCACGAAACCGGTACAAATATAGCGAAAGAATTTTATTGTTACCAAAATAACAGTAACAAAATTTAAAAAATCTTAATATTTAGACCAAACGATCATTTTTTCGATCCAAAAGGACGCTGGAGGCATCGGACATCGGGCGTCGGTTTTCCCGATATCGGGTGATGCGGCGTTGCAGGCAAGGGGCGACAAACAGGCCGCAGGTAGCGCCCAACGCATTGGCCAACAAGTCCCAAGGATCGTTCGAGCGACCGAAATAGGCACCCTGCAGGTATTCGATCAGGGCCGAAGCGGCGACCACGGGCACCCATACTCCCCATCGGCGCCAGGCCCGCGGTTCGAACAGCAGCATCAACAGCACTGCCTCCCCCACATAAAACCCGAAATGGACCAGTTTGTCGAAATGAGGAATCCAGGCGAACCATCCCGTCGGCAAATCGTCCCCCGGAGCCAGCGAGCCATACAACACCCCGGCGGTCCAAAGCGCCCACAAAAAAGTTAACACAAATTTATACCGGTTATTCCGCATGAAATGTCTATTTTTGAGGCGTCAAAGATCGTGATTTTTCCAGTAAACGCCTAAAAAATCGATCTTATTGCGATGGCGGGTCTCTATTTCCATATTCCGTTTTGCAAAAGCCGTTGTTACTATTGCGACTTTTACTCCTGCACATCTCTTGCCAAAAAAACATCCCTGCTCCGGATGTTGCAACAGGAGATGACGCTCCACCGCAACTTTTTGGGGGAAGAGCCTCTGCGGAGCCTCTATTTCGGAGGCGGTACACCTTCGCTGTGCAGGCCGGAAGAGATCGGAGAGCTGATTCGTCATGCCGGCGAGTTGTGGGATCTTTCCCGGGTGGAAGAGGTGACGCTTGAGGCCAATCCCGACGACCTGACGGGCAACTACCTGCAAGCGCTACGCGCCCAGGGCGTCAACCGGCTCAGCATCGGCATTCAATCCTTTCGAGACGAAGACCTGCGGTGGATGCATCGCCGGCACGATGCGGCCACAGCCCGGGAGACCGTCCGGCTCGCCCGACAAGCCGGATTCGACAACCTGACGATCGATCTGATCTACGGTCTGCCGAACATGACCCTCGAAACCTGGGCGGATAATCTGCAACAGGCCATCGACCTGGAGGTGGAACATATTTCGGCCTATCACCTGACGCTCGAACCGGGTACGGTGTTCGGCCGACGGGCAGCCCGGGGAGAACTCACTCCGGCCGACGAACAGGCCGGGAGCGAACAATTCCGGTTATTGTGCGACCAGTTGGGCGCGGCCGGTTTCGAACATTACGAACTCTCGAATTTCGCACGTCCGGGACGACAGGCCGTTCACAACAGCGGATACTGGTTCGGCGAGCCCTACCTGGGGGTCGGTCCTTCGGCCCATTCCTACGACGGGAAGCGCCTCCGGCGCTGGAACTGTGCCGATCTGGAGCGTTATCTGCAGGAGACTCCCCTGAACCGTCAATACGAAACGGAAACGCTCTCCGACATCGACCTCTACAATGAGTATCTGATGACCCGCCTGCGCACGGCCCGAGGTGCAGACCTCCGGGAACTGGAAAAATCATTCGGGGCACACAAATTGCGTTATTTCGAAGAACGCGCCGCCAAATTCCTCGATACCGGGTTAATGGTTCGCACAGGCGAATGTTATCGGCTTCGGGAAGCGGCATTTTTTGTCTCGGACGGCATAATTTCCGATTTATTTTTCGCCTGAGGGACAAGCCTCTGACGAAAAATATTATCTTTGTCATCACGTCTCCTGGGACAACCGCCACAGGAGCGATTTTATAAGAACCTTTCAAAACGTTATAACATGGCCTTATCCAACACAGCCAACCTAACCCCCAGCTATCTGTTCGAAACCAGCTGGGAAGTGTGCAACAAAGTGGGTGGTATTCACACCGTCATCGCCACCAAAGCGCTTTCGATGGTGAATCAACTGGGCGACCACTACATGGTCATCGGTCCGGATATTCACCGCGAAGATGTCAACCTCGAATTCGAAGAAGATACCGAACTTCTCAAAAGCTGGCGTCAGACCCTTTACAACGACGGGTTCCGCATCAAAGTAGGGCGTTGGAAAATCGCCGGTCGTCCGATCGCCATTCTGGTTGATTTCAGCCAGTACGTACCCAAGAAGGACGATGTGCTGAAATTTTTGTGGGAAAGTTACCGGGTGGATTCGATCAGCGGACAGTGGGACTACATCGAACCGGTTCTGTTCGGCATCGCGGCAGCCCGGGTCGTAGAAAGTTATACAGCCAATTTCTGTACGCCCAACGACAAGGTCGTCGCCCATTTCCACGAATGGATGACCTCCAGCGGCGGGCTGTACCTGCAAAAGAAAATGCCCTATATCGCCACGGTTTTCACGACGCATGCCACGGTTATGGGTCGTTCGATCGCCGGGAACGGGATGCCGCTGTACGGCGACCTGCAAACGCTCAACGCCGACAATCTGGCGCGCCGGTTCAGTGTTGTTGCCAAACACTCGCTGGAAAAGATCGCCGCCGGCAATTACGACTGTTTCACCACGGTCAGCGATTTGACGGCCCGCGAATGCAAATACCTGCTGAACAAGGATGTCGACATTGTTACGCCCAACGGGTTCGAAGACGATTTCGTCTGGCCCGACGAGCAGCTGGCCGAACACCGGCGCAACTCTCGCGAGCAGATGATCCGCATTGCCGAAATCTGTCTGGGCATCCATTACGACCAGCAACCGCTGATCGTAGGCACCAGCGGCCGTTACGAGTTCAAAAACAAGGGGCTGGATGTTTTTGTGGATTCACTCATCGAACTGGCCTCCTCCGCCAAAGAGCTCAAACGACCCGTCCTGGCCTACATCACGGTTCCGGCCGGCAACCTCGGGCCCCGCAAAGACCTTCAGGCCCGACTGAAAGATGCTACGGCTCAGATTGATCCGTCGGTCATCCGCCACATCACCCATTACCTGGAATCTCCGCAATGGGATCCCATCATCAACAAGATCCGCGGCACGAAACTCGAAGATCCGACCTGCCCGGTCCAATTGATGTTCGTTCCCTGCTACCTCAACGGCAACGACGGCATTTTCGACAAGCACTATTATGAACTGCTTTGCGGCATGGACCTGACGGTATACCCGTCTTATTATGAACCGTGGGGTTATACACCGTTGGAAAGCGTGGCATTCAGTGTTCCGACCATCACCACTTCGCTGACCGGCTTCGGGCTGTGGGTGGCCGAAAGCCTGAAGGAACACAAGGGCGTGGAAGTCATCGACCGCAACGACAACAACGACAGCGAAGTCGTGTCTCACATCGCCGCATCGCTGGAGAAATTCAGCGCCATGGGGGCCAAGGAGTCGCGCAACTATGCCAACTCGGCCCTCAACATTTCGCAGATCGCCCTGTGGGAAAACCTCATCGTATACTACCAGCGCGCCTACAGCCTGGCCATCGAACGGATGATCACCCGCAGCAACCGGGTGGCTTACGAAGGCGGCGGGGCCTATAACGAACAGATCGTTTTCCTCAAACAACAACTGATCAGCAACCAGCCCACCTGGACCCGGCTGATGGTTGAACGTACCTTTCCCCAACGTCTTCATCCGCTGGAAGAGCTTTCGAAAAACCTGTGGTGGTCCTGGAACCCGGCCGCTTACGAGCTGTGGGAATACATCGACCGGCCTTTATGGTACAAATGCGCCAAAAACCCCATTGAATTTCTCGACAACCTCAACTATCCGCGTATTCTGGAGCTGGAAAAAGACGAGGTATTTCTCAGCAAGATGGACGCCGTGTACGAGACCTTCCACAACTACATGAAGGAGAAGGAGCACGCCACCGGGCCCAAGATCGGTTATTTCAGCATGGAATACGGGCTGCATTCGAGTCTGAAGATCTACTCGGGGGGTCTGGGAATTCTGGCCGGCGACTACCTGAAGGAAGCCAGCGACAAAAACGTACCGATGGTGGCAGTCGGATTGCTGTATCGATACGGGTATTTCACCCAGAAGTTGTCGGCTGCGGGCGATCAGGAAGCCACCTACGAAGCCCAGAATTTCCTGAAACTGCCGATCACCCCGGCTCGTGACACCAACGGCAACTGGCTTTCGATCCAGATCGCCTTCCCGGGCCGTACGGTCACCGGTCGTATCTGGCGTTGCGATGTCGGTCGTATCGAACTGTATCTGCTGGACACCGACCACGACCTGAATCAGGACGAAGACCGCAGCATCACCTACCACCTCTACGGGGGCGACTGGGAGAACCGGCTCAAACAGGAAATTTTACTGGGGATCGGAGGCATCCGCATGCTCAACACCCTGGAAATCAAGCCCGATGTTTATCACTGCAACGAAGGTCACGCAGCCTTCATCGGCATCGAACGGATCAACAACCTGATCAAACGGCGCAAGCTGTCCTTCAGCGAAGCGATGGAAGTGGTTCGTTCCTCGTCGTTGTTCACCACCCACACCCCGGTACCGGCCGGTCACGACGCCTTCCCGGAATCGATGATCCGCCAATACATGTCTCACTACCCCGACCGGCTGGGGATTACATGGGATCAGTTCATCAATCTGGGCAAAACGCGTCCGAACGATCCGGAAGAAAAATTCTCGATGAGCGCTTTGGCCTGCAACCTCTCGCAGGAGGTCAACGGCGTAAGTTGGTTGCACGGCGAAGTGAGCAAGGATATTCTCGGGGGCATGTGGCCGGGTTATTTCAAGGACGAACTGCACATCGGTTACGTCACCAACGGGGTACACTACCCCACCTGGTGCGCCGCCAACCTGCGGACCCTTTACCAAAAATATTTCCCGGAAGGCATCGCTGAACCCGATTATGCGATTGCGGCCTGGGAAAAAGTGCGCCAGATCGATGACCGCGAGCTGTGGAACGAACGCATGGTTTTGAAAAACAAACTTATAGACCATATCAAACTTCGGGTAAAAGATCCCAAACAGTTCCGTTTCGACTCGCCGCGTCAGATGATCCGCATCGAAGAGTCGCTCAAACCCGACGTACTGACCATCGGCTTTGCCCGTCGTTTTGCCACGTATAAACGGGCTCATCTGCTGTTCACCAATCTCGAACGGCTCAGTCGCATTGTCAACGATGCCGAACGTCCCGTTCAGTTCATTTTCGCGGGCAAAGCCCACCCCAACGACAAACCGGGTCAGGATCTGATCAAACGGATCGTCGAAGTGGCCGCCATGCCTCAATTCACGGGCAAGATCATTTTCCTGCAGAACTACGACATGGAGTTGGCCCGTCGCATGGTACAGGGTGTCGACGTATGGCTGAACACCCCGACCCGCCCGTTGGAAGCGTCGGGAACCAGCGGCGAAAAAGCGGTCATGAACGGGGTTCTGCATTTCAGCGTCTTGGACGGCTGGTGGGTCGAAGGGTACCAAAAAGGCGGTGGTTGGAAACTGCCCATGGAACGGACTTTCGAAGACCAGAATGCCCAAAACGAAATGGATGCCGAGTTGATCTACAACACCATCGAAGAGGAAATCGTACCGACCTATTACGATCGGCCCGACGACAACCTGCCTCACAAATGGATCGGGATGATCAAGAACTGTCTGGCGGAAATCGCCCCGAATTTCACCACCAACCGGATGTTGCGTGACTATCAGGAACGTTTCTACAGCAAGCTCTACGAACGCAACCGTCAAATGATCGCCGCCGATTACACCATGGCCCGGGAAATCGCAGCCTGGAAACGCCGGATCAGTGCAGCATGGGATAAAATCCGCTTTGTCAGCGTCAAACAATTCGACATGGGGAAAGAGGCCATTCTCATCGGACATCAATATTCGGTGGAAGCGGTGATTGACACCGGCGGGATCGATCCCAAGAATCTGGGGGTAGAGATGATCGTGGCCAACCAAATCACGGACCGCAATGTACAGGTGGTTTCCAAACAGGAATTGACCCTGATCAAGCAGGAAGAATCACTGGCATTCTACCGCATCGACATGACCCCGTCGACGACCGGTTCATTCGATACGGCCCTGAGGTTGTTCCCCAAGAATGAGAAATTACCTCATCGGATGGATTTTGCCTTGGTGAAATGGGCTTAAAAGCCGATTGCATGCGGGGTCTGCAGACGGATCTCGTCGGCGGCCGGATATCGGAAGCGGCTTCGAAGCAGCAAAACGATACCGGGAGGAGGTCCGGGAGTGATTCCAAGGCTCGAGAGTGATTCCAAGGCTCGAGACCAACGAGGCGCCGGTATTTTCGCAACGCGTTTCGGGTGGGAGAAAACCCCGGCATGAATCCGAAACGGATTTTTCACGACCGGGCCCCAATCCGAGACGGACTTCTCACAGCCGGGCCCCAATCCGAGACGGTTTTTTCCCAAAAAGTATGACTTCAAAACATGACCCTACAAAGGGTCATGTTTTTTTATTAACAAAAAAATAATGATTTTTCAAAAGATTTTCATTTGCACAAACAACTGATAATCATACATATACAATCTCGCTCCCACCCCTATAAACCTCTTGGGTCTCCCAGAATCAGGCCCTCTTTCCCCCAAAAACCGCCAGAAAACCCAATAAAGCCATGATTCACAAACGATTAATCAACCAAGCAT
>CALVFO010000022.1 GCA_944326855.1 uncultured Alistipes sp.
TAGTCTGAACCACAAGTTCTCTAAACGGAAGGGACGATCACCGTTTAATATGACTTGTTTATGAAAAAGAGACTATGGATCTGTGTGGTCGCCTCATTGGGGGTATCGGCTTGCGGCGGGCCGAAAGAATTGGTTATTCAAGGTAACATGACGGGCCTGCCGGACAGTGCCAAAATTCAATTGTACAACATCGATACCGAACAGGATCTCGACAGCACTTGGGCGATCGGGGGGTGTTTCCAATTGCGGGGAATTCTGACGGAAGAGCCTCAGAGTATCTGGCTGAGCGTGTCGGCTCCTTCAGCTTCGAAGACATTCGTATTGTGGCTGGGCAATGAACGGGTCAAAATCGAGGGCGATTTTGCGGACTTCCCGTATCGAATGGCCGTCTCGGGGTCGAAATACCAGGACCAGAAGCAGGTATTCGATGCGCTTACCGCCCAGTATGATAGGGAACGAGATTCATTGGTCTTGAGTGTTATCGATGTGCTGGATGACCCTCAGCATGAGCAAGAAGTCAAAAAGGTCTCCCAACGGGTATCCGTTATTGATCAGGCCGTCCAGAAAATCCAGGAAGAATATCTGTTTGCCCATACGAATACCTATCCCGGTCTGAGCTATTTGAAGTTCAACCTGTATGCTTATCCGAAAGATACGGTCCAGATGTTGTTCGATCGGATGTCCGAGGAATTGCAGGCGTGCTCCTGGGCCAAACCGATTCGGACCTACTTGGAAACCGACAGGGTTTCCATGGACGGTCCATTCTTCGATTTCGAAGCCGAGGATCAAAACGGGAACCGGGTCCGCCTGTCGGATTTTGTGGGAAAGGATGGAAAGTATCTGTTGTTGGATTTTACGTCGGCCGGGTGTGGTCCCTGTATACAGGCCAATAAAGAGATGCGTCAGATGGTCGATACCTTCAGCGATTCGTTGCAGATCGTCAGTTTTTCGATAGACTACTCCCGAGAGAACTGGCAGCAAGCCTTAAAACGGGACCGTGTTTGTTGGACGAGTCTTTGGAGTGCCGAAAATGCCGATCGGCGTACGGTTTCGATTCCTTATCGGGTTCAGGCCATGCCGACCTTTTTTGTGATCGATCCTCAGGGGAAAATCATTCACCGATGGAGCGGTTACGGGAAAGGAAAGTTTGATGAGGAGATCGGCTGGTTGAAAAACAAGGAATAAGCGATCAGGTCTGTTTGCGCTATTCCTGATGATTACGATGAAACGGGGGTTACACTACACTCAATTTTGAAAACGATGAAAATACAAATATGGATAGGGAGCCTGTTGGCTCTGGGCATGTTCGCTTGCGGCGGACCGAAAGGATATGTTATTCAGGGTGAAATTACGGGATTGCCGGATAGTACGAAACTGTTATTATATCATAGCGAGAGCGGAACGATCATGGATAGTGCATGGGCTGTGGGAGGTCGTTTCCAGATGAAAGGTTTTTTCGAAGAAGAACCTCAGAGTCTGCGCATGGATGCAAAAGTGAACGGGAAAGAAATCCGAGACTGGTATCAAATAATGGTCATAGGGAATGAGAATGTTGTGGTGACTGGAGATACGTTGGATTTTCCGACACAATTAAACGTATCAGGATCGAAATATCAGGAACAATGGATGGAGTTTACTTCTCCGCGCCTGACTTCTTTGCAAGAGCGTGATTCGTTGCTTGTGCTCATCCTGAAATTGGGTGATGATCCGCAACATGAGACCGAAGTAAAGTCTATGATGCAACAATTGTCGGCTCTTGATCGGAGGTTGGATTCCCTGGAAGAGAATTATTTGTTTACCCATACGGATACCTATCCCAGTTTGCAATATTTAAGTTCGAAAATGTACGCTTATTCCAAGGACACCGTGAAGATGTTATTCGATCGGATGTCTCCCGAATTGCAGAACCGCAAAGATGGGAAACCGATTCGGACCTATTTAGAAACGGAGAGTGTTTCGGTGGGAGATCCCTTTATGGATTTCGAGGCGGAGGATCAAAACGGGAATCGGGTTCGACTGTCGGATTTCGTGGGCAAAGACGGCAAATATCTGTTGCTGGATTTTACCCGGGCCGGATGCGGTCCCTGTATTCAGGCCAACAAAGAGATGCGAGAGATGGTCGATACCTACAGTGACTCGTTGCAGATCGTCAGCTTCTCAATCGATAATCACAAAGAGGTGTGGTTAAAGTCTTTGCAACGAGACAGCATTTGCTGGCCAAGTCTTTGGAGTGCAGAGAATGTGGATCGGGGAATCATTACTGTTCCGTATGAGATTCGGAGTACCCCCCGCTTTTTCGTGATCGATCCTCAGGGAAAAGTGATTAAAAAAATAAGAGGTTACGGGAAAGGAATGTTTGATAAGGAGATTGGCTGGCTGAAAAACAAGGAATAAGCGATCCGGTCTGTTTGCATTATTCCTGATAATGACGATGAAACGGGGATTACACTACACTCAATTTTGAAAACGATGAAAACACAAATATGGATGGGGAGCCTGTTGGCTCTGGGCATGTTCGCTTGCAGCGGACCGAAAGGATATGTTATTCAGGGTGATGTAACCGGTTTCCCGGACAGTACGGAGATATATTTGACCCACGCCAATGCCGATCGTTTTGTCGATACCATTTGGGTCGTCGGGGGGCACTTCCAATTGACAGGAACCTTGACGGAAGAACCCATGCAACTTTATCTGGTGGCAATCGTGGAGCAGCAAATGAAGGTGATGCCCCTGTTCATGGGCAATGAGCGGGTTAGCATTCAGGGCGATCTTTCGGAGTTTCCTGCACGGATGAAAGTGACTGGGTCAAAATATCAGGAACAATGGACCGAATATGCTCAACAGACTTTGTCGTATCAGGAGCAATATGATTCGCTGCAGACTCTCTACGGGACGTTGTCGAAAACAGAACAGAATAGAGAAGAACTAAAAAAAATCAGGGATCGGTTCGCATGGCTCGATCAGAAAATCGATTCGGCTCAGGATGCCTATATGTTTACTCATCCGAATACCTATCCCAGTTTGATTCATCTCCAGTTTAAGATGTCTGGGTATTCAAAAGATACGGTTAAAATGTTGTTGGATCAGATGTCGGAGGAACTGCAGACAAGTTCTTATGCTAAACCGATTTGGACTTATATCGAAAGTCAGAGTATCTCTATCGGGGATCCGTTTTTGGATTTCGAGGCGGAGGATCAACAGGGGAATCGGGTTCGTTTGTCGGATTTTGTCGGGAAGGACGGGAAATATCTGTTGTTGAATTTTACGGCGACGGGTTGTTATTATTGCCGTTTGGCGGCTCAAGAGATGCGAGAGATGGTCGATACGTATAGCGATTCGTTGTGTATCGTGAGTCTTTCGATGGATCGTCGTCCAGAAACGAGACAGACGATGCTGGAGGAAGAAGGGATCTTTTGGCCCAGCCTTTGGAGCGACCAGGAAAGGGATCGAAAAGCCATTTCTATCCCCTATCAGGTTCGTGGTTTCCCGAACTTTTTTGTCATCAATCCGCAAGGGGTGATCGAGAAAAAGTGGAGTGGATATCGCGCCGGCATTTTTGAGGAACAGATCGGCCGGTTGAAAAATAAACCGGGCAAATAGGCGTAGGCATGGAGAGGTTAATTTGAAAAGAGATTGGTTATGAGAACACAAATATGGATGGGCAGTCTGCTGACTTTGGGACTGTTGGCTTGCGGCGGACCGAAAGGATATGTTATTCAGGGGGATGTAACCGGTTTCCCGGACAGTACATTATTCCGTCTGGTAGGGAGTGCGGTGCCGGAATATCAAGATAGCGCGTGGATGGTCAACGGTCGGTTTCAGATGCAAGGTATTTTACCCGATGAACCGCGGATCATGTGGTTGACAGCGAGAGTAGGACAACAAACAAAAGGGGTGCCTATATTTATTGGCAATGAACGAGTGAAAGTTCAAGGGGATATTTCGGATTTCCCGTATGAGGTAATTGTGTCAGGGTCGAAGTATCAAGAACAATGGGATGAATTGGATCGTTTGACGACAAAATATGACCGACAAAAGGACTCAGCGGCGATAATCTTATACCGTCAGCTCTCTCCGGAGGACAGGGCCGGGGAAAAGGGTAAAAAATTGGAGAACCAGATACATTTACTGCAACAAACGATTGATTCTTTGGAGCGGGATTTCCTGTTCAAACGAACCGACACCTATCCCAGTTTGATTCATTTACAGTATAAGATGTATGATTATCAGAAAGATACGGTCCAGATGTTGTTTGATCGGATGTCTGCGGAATTGCAGGCCAGTGCCTGGGCTAAGCCGATTCGAACTTATCTGGAGAGTGAAAGTGTTTCTGAGGGAGACTCGTTCTTGGATTTCGAGGCTGAGGATCAAAACGGAAACCGGGTTCACTTATCGGATTTTGTGGGGAAGGATGGGAAATATGTGTTGTTGGATTTTACGGCAACGGGTTGTGGACCTTGTATCATGGCTAACAAAGAGATGCGAGAGATGGTCGATATCTACAGCGATTCGTTGCGGATCGTCAGCTTTTGGGTAGATAGTTCCCGCGATACTTGGCAGAAATCGCTACAAAGGGATAGTCTCTGTTGGACGAGCCTTTGGAGTGCAGAGAATACGGATAATGGGCATGTCTCTATCCCCTATCGGGCTCGTGGCTTCCCGACCTTCTTTTTGATCGATCCTCAGGGGGTGATTGTCCAAAAATGGATGGGTTATGGACCCGGTATGTTCGATCAAAAGATCGGCCGGCTGAAAAACAAGTAGACGAGTTTGTCCATGAAAGAAATCCTTCGGGGAGGTATGCGGTCAGAGGTTTTCGAAAATAGAGGTTGTACGATGAAACGATTGTGGTATGAAACCTTAGTCTTGTTTATGGTGTGTGGGGGGATTTCGTGCACCTCTTCTTCGGCAGAAGGAGAGGTGGAGGTTCCCTTGACGTTCCATCGTGGATACGGACCTTTCCAAAGCGCACAGATGGGGTTGTATATTGTCCCCGGCGGATTGCCAAACCCGTCGGGAAATGCTGAAACGGGACCCGAATTTACCGGAATCCCCGATACCTGGAGCCAGGTTTCGGTCGTACACATCGAAACCGATCTGTTTCAAACCGTTTATCAGAACTATCGCAGCGGAAACATCTCTCAGGAGGCGTATGACCGACAACTCGAACGTTGGACCTGGATCCCCGATACGTCTTATTGCTCGTCGACTCCCATTCGTTGTTTTGTCGGTGTGGTCAGTGGCCTCGATCCCCAAGGCGTTTGGAAAGTAAAGGTCGATCGGAACGGAAATCTGGATTTTCGGGATGATGTCGCTTTTGAACTTCCCCGGGTTTCGAATCCTACCCCCGATTGGATCGATTCGATGGCCCAGTCCGGCGTTCCGGTGCGGATCGAACTCGTTTCGGGAGGACGTACTCTCGAACGGGAAGTGCCTTTGTGGATGTTTCTGGAAGAACGTTACAAATTGGTTCTATATAGTTTCCCCTATTATGCTACGGGCTTGTTGGATGGTCACCGGATCGGGGTCTTTTCGACGCATATGCCGATGACCCCGACGCCGTTTACCAACCCGTCGTTCCGCAGGAAGTCGATCTGGCCCGTGGGGTGTTGCGCCTGCAGCGTACTTCCCTGCGGAAGGAGCAGGTTCAGCTGCTGCAAAAAGGATTTCCGGCACCCTCGTTCCGGAGCAAAGAGCTGACCGACGGACGAACGATTGCCTTGGAAGACTATCGGGGCCGATATCTGTTTTTGGAATTTTGGTCGGATCAGTGCGGTCCGTGTCTGGGTGCGATTCCTGCCTGGAAAAAGTTATATGAACGCATGGATACGACTCGGATGGCCATGTTGGGAATCATCTATGGTAAAAATCCCGATCGATTGGTCCGCTTGGTCGAACAAAAAGGAATCCGTTGGCCGCAGGTTCGGGACAGTAATCTCAATCGGCTTTATCAGGTCGTTTCCTTCCCGAGTTCCTATTTGCTGGGGCCCGACGGAACCATACTCGAACGGAACCTGACGCCTGAGCAACTGGAAGTATGGATGCAAATACAGGGGATGTAAATGTCGCCTACAACGGAAGAGCGTCAGAATGGGGAAAGATTTTCAGCCGGGGTCCTATCTGTTTCGGGGAGGGAACCCTCGAAGAGGAGTGTTTTGTCGGACAAAAGTTCGTACCGCCAATCTGAACCCTACATGTTTTTAAAGACATCGGGCCATTTGTTCCGTAGCGAGACGATCTTTGGGAGCGAACGGGAAGCGTACAAGATTGCTTCGGACGGAAGAGAATGTGCCGGTACATGGATATGTGCACCACATACCGGAGAATGTCTCAGAGGAAATGGATCGGGCCTTGTTTCATCCCACCGTCCCGAAACCATTCCTCCGCCGATTGCACCCGTTCTGCCCGGCAAGAATCGTCTCAAGGCCGGGAATCCGATAACTCCGGCCGCAGATCAACGTTTTTCCAGAACGACCGATTTTCCATAAAACGCATTGGCCGCATCCAACATTTCCACCATATTCCCGAATTGCTCTTTCGGCACGAAAGGCCGTTTATAAATTTTTTCCGAGATGACTTTTAACTGCCCATCTTCCCACCGAACGGAACTGGCATAACGACCGTATTCATTGTCGACCAGACTGTTGATCCCCTCCGGAATACGTACTTCGTAACCTTCAGGAATGGCAACACTCACCGTATCGCGTACCGTCAGCGGAGAACCGATATAAGCATTCGTATTCCGCTTGCGATCATAAGCCGTGGGAACATATTGAGTGCCTATCAACTTCCCGACATCGAGAATCAGGTTGTTACCCGCTTTCTTCACCAATCCTTCCAAGGTGTAGGTCATTTCGTATTCCAAAGCCGGATAGTCCGGGGTAACACCCAGATGATGAATGGTATAATCGATCAATTCCCGGGGTTCAGCCTGGTGGAAGATATAAATTTCCTGTTTGACCTGATCGACATACTCTTCCTGCTGTTTTTGCAATTCATTACGAGTTTCCTCGAGTTTTTTCCGGGTCGATTTATTTTCTTCCTGTTCCTGAAGGTATGTCCGGTCGATGGACAGATACTCGCGCAGTTCCCGATCCCAGATCTCGAACAGGAACAAATAGGGTTGCATCTCCCGTTTCACCTCTCCGGTCCGTGTCGCCGACCGATGGATACGCAGCAGCATCGGGTTTTCGTCCGAGAAAGAGGCTTCCAGTCGCGTTATGGTTTGATTCTGTTCAGGGCCATAAGCCGGTATCTGCAACGAATCCATCAGGCCCACGATGGTAACGGCATTCGTCGAGGTCGGTTTAAACTCCTGGGGAGCAATGGCATGGAGAGGTTCTCCTTCATAGCATGCCGGGACTTCGCCCGGAATCATATACCTCTCTCCCGGGAAAAAGATCAGACTGTCCTGAGCGGCAGTCAGACAATACACCAAATCGGTACAATCGAACAATTCTCCGAAAGGAGCCATCAACTGACTGTTCGCAAACCCCAATTTGGCTTTCAGTCCGTTATTCTTCAACAATTCGTACAGCGACAGTACGTACGTCTGCGGATTGTAATAGAAGAACAGTTGCGGCTTCCAGTACAAATGATGGTGCAGGGCGATATAGGTAATCAAATCGCGATCCGTCCACGTCGGATGCTGCTGTTTGAAATTCTCAACATCCTCCTCAAACCGGGCCTTTGCCCGTCTTTCATAAACTATAAACTGGGCCGTATTCTGTTGGGCCGCCAGGTATCCCATGGCATCCTGCAGGATAAGATCCGCCTTCACATCCTTATACACGCCCCGGGAGCGGGCGCTGGCCGGTTTATAAAAAAAGCGGGAATCATTCTGCAACACCGAGAATCGGATCATCGGCAGATCACGATAGATCGATACCCACCGCTGATTATCCAAATCGTCGACCCGCAGTAGATCTTTCGCTTCGGCATCGAGAATCACGTTGCCCGCTTCATCCATGGAAGAAACGAACGAAGGAGCACCATTGATCGAGCGGTATTCTACGGTGAGGTATTGCCCCAATTCACAATGCACGGAATAGGACAGAACCGGCGCATCGACCGTATAGAACGGAAACATGTAATCGCGAATATTCTCCGTCTCCAGTTCCAAGATGCGATAATAAAAATAATCCAATATATCGCCGACCTGCAAATCCGGAATAGCCAACTTCTTAAAAGCCTCCTCATTGTTTTTCCCTTCGGTCACCGAAACCGCGTTTTGATCGACATTCACCTCCAGGATCTGATGATCGGGTTTAATGATCCTCACCCCCACGACCGTTTTTATCTTGTCGGAGTACATGAAGGCCCGTGCTTCCCGGCGGGAGACAAACGACAGATCGGAATATCGGTCCAGCGCCGTTTGATCGTTGATTTTAACCATCTCCCGCTGGACATCGGTATAAAACAGCTTTCCGGCGTTGTTCCCGGTCATAAAGGCTCGCCAGCCCGAGCTCTTTTTCCCGGTTGCTTCAATAGAGCGATGTTTAGCCAGAATCACTGCAGATTCGTTCCGATAGGCTTCCGGCACATCATAATTCTGGAAAGCGGGCAATTCCCAACCCCATACTTCATTGCGAGCTTCCAAAGCCTCCTGCCACGTAACATCCTGAGCATACGATTCCATCGCACCCCATGATCCGAGCAACATGATGATCCATAAAAACTTTTTCATACTCCGGAGCTGTTTTTAACCAAAACCACATATTCATAATAACTATCCCTCAGACGAGACAAATCGCGATTGTATCGTTCGAAATCCGTTTTCCGTAACCGCAGATCCTCGATCCGGATCTCTTTGAGGTAGCGAATTCGACCGGTCTCTTTCACATACTCGATCCGAAAGCTGTAATTATCCGTTTCGATGAGCAAATTATCCGGGATATAACTGACCTCATACCCTTCCGGCACAATCAAAATTTCTTCCCGCACGATTTTCCCCCGATAGGGGAATAAGTAATCGTATTTTCGTTGAGCCGTATCGATCGTCGCATCCGACCAGTCCTGGCGCACATCCATCGCCACATACAGCTCATCTCCCACACATTGGATACCGGAAAGCCGTTCTTCCTCATAACGAATCCTGAGATTTCTGCTCCCCAGAGAGTCCTCACTCGGCATCGTAAAACGAACGATCCGATCTTGCAAACGATGCTCTCCCAAAAACTCCTTCAACGCATCTTCCCGCCTGACGGCCTGCATGGCATACAACGAAGTCAGGAAATAGACTTTGGGCAAACCCGTATACGAGGCTTCGGCCACTCCCTGCAATTTTGTTCCGTCGAAGCGATATTCACAATACAAACTATCCGTATGAGCCGACACGGGGAGTTCCGGGAGGGTCGATCGAAGATATTGATCCCCCGCTTCAATGAGGGCCATCTGTCCCTGCAGTTCCTGTGAATATTCTCCCGGAGGGAGGAACCGGAGGGTTGGATCCAGAAAACAGGTTTTTCCTTGCCAGAACAACGCCACAATCGCATGATTGAACTGTGGAATGGGGAGCGAATGATCCGGGTCGATCTCAGAAGTATTGACCCAGCAAAAACGGGCATCGAAACCCAAAGAACAGAGCAAATGTTTCAACAGATTGGCCATGCCTTTACAGTCTCCGTATTTTTTACGGAACACCTCGTGGGGATTATCGGGAATATATCCGGCCAATCCCTGTTCAAAGGCGATATAACGAATATTTTGCTGCACCCAATGGTACAACGTTTCTATACAGTCCTGTTCGGTATGGCAGTCCCGTGTAATTTCCCGGGCTTTTTGGGCCAGCATCGCCGTATCGGCGAAAGACAGGTCGAGCATCTGCTTACACCACTGATAGACGTGATCGTACGTATCGAAATACGATGTCGTTTGACGGCCGATCCGGGTTTTCCGGGGTACGACAATCAGATGCGGGAACAGATGAGCATGTCCCGGCATATCGGGTTCCGCCTCAAAAGCCGGTTGATCGGAAAGACGATAGGTGTATACCCGACTGCCCGGAGGGTCTTCCACAACGCTTTTCCGGAGATTCTCGTCGAAATTTTTCTCCACCAGTTCGATGTCGCATTCCGAAGGAATCCGTATACTGACCTCCCGGAAAAGACAAGGCTCCGTCTCCCCGAAATACACATTTGTAAAATAGCGGATGTTGTTGTACTGTTTCTCAAAATAGACATCGGCCGTTTCCCCGATTTTGGAAAAAGGCACCACAAAAAAACAGACCTTCAAGTCATTGATGAAAACATGATCCTCCAGATAGGTCTGATACTGAGGCTTCAGACCTCTGATTCCTTTCACGGAAGCCTTTGTAATCAGGGAAAAATCGTCATAGAAACGTCCGACCCGTATGGTTTCCGGATACTTTTGACAGCGATAGGAGATCCAATTCCGTTCGATCAACACGACATGGTTTCCCACCACTTTGTATTCGTAATTCGACACGCTGGAGGTAATCACGATATTGGCCGAACTGTCGCTTTGGGCCTGTAACGATACCGCCCAACCGAGGAAAAGCACAACTGCAACCGACGCAATTTTCATAAATTTCCATCTCCGGTTTAGATAAATTTACAATTTTTCATCTAAATAACATATTTATCACCTATTTTTTATTTTTAAATTTCTTTCAAAACCAAAGTTTTACAAACTGCATTTCCTCTCTCGGAGTACCGTTCAGTCGCCGGGCAGCATCCCGACAAAGCCTCCGAAACGCCACGAGCATTTCTCTTTAAGGGGGATCCTCCCCGGACGAAACGCCTGTCGCAGCAATTCCGAGAACTTTTCGGGCCGGAATCTCCACAGCGAGTTTTCCCAAAACCTGACACCCGTTTCTCTGTGCGTTTTTCAGAGCACTTTCCCCGGTCTTGTTTCGAAGAACGTTCACGACTCTGTTTTTCGACCGCACAACAGCGACAGTTTCGGGAAAAGTCCCTACCTTTATTCCCTCGGACAGAAGGGGCTATCCGGCCCCATAACTCATAAGGAAGATCATGGAAAAGAAAAAGATCAAAGGGCTGATCGCACCGACCGTCACTCCGATGGACCGCCACGGCGAACTCAATTTGTCGGTCATCGATGCCTATGCCGAATTTTTGATCCGACGCGGCGTACAGGGCGTATTTCTGTGCGGCACGACGGGCGAAAGCCTTTTGTTGGACAACGAAGAACGTAAAAAAGAGGCCGAAGCCTGGATGCCTTATGCCGACCGGTTGAAAATTCTGGTACACGTCGGCAGCACCAGCTACAAAATGGCCGCCGATCTGGCCGAACACGCCCAGCGGATCGGAGCCCATGCCATTTCGGCCATGGGGCCCTGCTTCCTCCAGCCCAAACGGGCCGAAGAGTTGGTGGCATTCAACCGGCTGATCGCTGAAAAAGCGCCGGAAACCCCCTATTACTACTACCATATTCCCGGAACTTCGGGGGTATGTGTCAACATGCTGGAGTTTCTGAAACTGGCCGACCGGGAAATTCCCACCTTGACCGGGATCAAATATACTTCCTACAATTCGATGGAAATGCAGGAGTGCATCGACTTCAAAAACCGGACTTACGACATTCTCCACGGACATGACGAGACGCTGCTGACAGGGCTGGTACTGGGAGCCACGGGAGGTATCGGCACCTCCTACAACCTCTCTTCGCCATTGTACAACCGTCTGATCGCCGCCTTCGAGCAGGGCGACCTGAACCGGGCCGTAGCCCTGCAGGCCGAAGCCGTGCAGTTCATCAAACTGATGATCAAATATGTCAATTCGGTGGTCAGCATCAAAGCCATGCTGAACATTCTGGGTATCGACTGCGGACCGGTCCGCCTGCCGTTGCAAAGCCTCACGTCAGCCGAAATGAAAACCCTGGAAGGAGAACTCAAACAGTTCGACTGGTTGTAAACCGGTTGTGAACCTTTCTCACGGCCATGTCCCGTCACCTTCCCGGCGACGGGATTTTTTTGCCAGCCGGAACGGTCGAACGCAAAAAGATTTTCCCCAGACGGAATTTGCACAACCCGAAGATTTGGCGTAACTTGTCGGAATGAACCTAAAACTTTCCCGATGACCGGTTTTACGATTATCGATTGGGCGGTGATTGTATTGTTTCTGCTCGCCCTGCTGCTGATCGGCTACACCTCTGCCAAAAAAACACGAACGGCCAACGACTACGCATTGGGCGGACGGTCGATGAATGCGGTGATGATCGGCATTTCGCTGTTCGCCACCCTGCTCAGTACCCTCAGCTATCTGGCCTATCCCGGCGAAATGATCAAGTACGGACCGGTGGTCTTCATCGGGCTGACGGCTTTCCCGGTAGCCTATCTGATCGTCAGTCGCTTTTTCATCCCGCGGTTTATGTCCATGCAGGTCACCAGCGCCTATGAGATTCTGGAAATCCGGCTGGGGAAAGGCAGCCGCTATCTGGCGACCCTCTTCTTTCTGTCATTGCGCTTTCTGTGGATGTCCACGATCATCTACGCGACCGTCGACACGGCCCTGATTCCGATTTTCGGTCTCGATCCCGTCTGGATCACCCCGATCAGCATCGTACTGGCCGGCATCACGGTCGTCTATACCACGATGGGGGGACTCAAAGCCGTGGTGATGACCGATGTGGTACAAAGCGTGGTCATGTTTGCCGGGGTATTGCTCACCATCGGAGTGATCGCCTGGCAAATCGGGGGACTGAAGCCGCTGGGCAATCCGGAACTGTATGCCCATTGGGAACCGATCCGCTGGGCCATCGACGCCACGGATCGCATGACCATCGGCAACATTTTCATCATGACGCTGGTCTGGCAGGTCTGTACGGCCAGTTCCGACCAGATGGCCATCCAACGATACCTCTCCACCAAGGACGTTCGCTCGGCCGTACGTTCCTACGGCATTTCGATCGCCACCTCCTGCGCCATTCAGTTGTTGCTGGCCGTCGTGGGGCTGATGGTGATGGCCTATTTCACCTACTTCCCCGATAAAATGTTGCCCGGAACCACGATTTTCGACGATGCCGATACCCTTTTCCCGCGCTTTATTCTGATCGGGCTGCCGACCGGTATTTCGGGTCTGATCGCCGCCGCCATCATGGCCGCGGCCATGTCGAGCGTCTCTTCGGGCCTCAACTCTTCGGCCGTGGTCATCCAACAGGATATCCTCAAAGCCCTGCGTCCCCACGCCCCGGAAGGCGACGAACTGAAAAAAGTCAAATATATTTCGGCCCTGTTAGGGGCCGGGGAGGCCTGTTGCTGTTACCTGATTTCGTTCGTCAGCGGGAACCTGCTGGATGTGGTCATCAAGGTGGTCAACCTGGTGGTAGCACCGCTGTTCGTGCTCTTTTTCCTGGCCCTGTTCGTGCCCTTCGCCACCAACCGGGGTACGGTAGCCGCCGGTCTGCTCTCCCTGCTGACGGCCATTCTGATCGCCTTTTTCGGTATTTTCGGTATTTCGGTGCTGTGGATCATGCCTTGTGCCCTGATCGTAGGCATCGTATCGGGGGTCGTGTTCGGCTATGTAGAGACCCGCTGGTGCCGTCGTCAGGCCTGACCTCTGCCCGCACTGAAGTTCCCACCCCAGGAAGAGTCTTTCCAAAATTCATAAAACGCGCTAAACTCATCGTCAAACGTTCCTGGCCGCACCACACAAAAAGACCGGACATGGAGTCCGGTCTTTTTGAAAAGCAGTTATCGGAAGGTCGAATCCTCAACCTGTGGGGAGGCTAGTAAACGGTGTTCTGAGGATCGAAGTTGGTCCAGCCCAGCATCCAGTTGTCGGCATCGGCATCGCTCTTGAAAGCGCCGGCGAAAGCCGAATCGTCGAACCCTTCAGCAGCCGAAATTCCGTTGAGCAGCGGGCTGTCGGCCTGAGGCCCGTAGTTGGCCCCGGCGATCAGACTGTTCGGCTGAGCGAGTTTCAGATCGTCGATCGAAGCGAGTACATGATTGTTGCGAGCAGACAGCAGCACGTAGCTGTGGGTAAAGGATACCGTTCCTTCGGTGAGCGTTTTCCCGTCGTTGCAGTAGGTATCCTGCCATTTTTTGTTGGCATCGGCTGCCAGAATCGGAGCGGCACCCACGGTTTGGTGGTCGAATTTGGCATCGGCAGCATTGTCGGTGTAACCGGCAAAGAAGACGTTGCGGAAGGTATTGCCCGTAGCTTCGGCATTTTCCTGTGTTCCCTTGAGTTTATCGTTTTCGATGATGGCCCCAACCGGGAAGCCCAGAATCACCGAGTTCTGGAACGTCAGACGCGAGTTGCGGCGAATCTGCACACCGGCCTGATACTGACCCAGACGCGAACCGTTGTTGGGGAAGAGGCCTCCGCCGTTGATGTAGCTGGCGCCGTCGGGTTTGTTGGCATCGAACGAGATGTTGAAGAAATCGGGATCCTGTCCCATGGGACCTACCAGCGTCACGTTACAGAAACGGGCGGTGGTGAACGGCTCTACGGTCTTGGCATCGGCGTTGTTATCCGATTCGAAACCGTTGGAAAGCGACTGGTCGGCAAGTTTGGGATGACGTACCCCCAGAGCATACTGCACTTTCCCCGAAAAACCGTTGTCGGTATCGAAATCGTCGTCCCAACCGTGGTAAGCTACCAGGTATTTGCAGTCTACCGTACCGCCGAACCATTCATACGAGTCGTCGTTGCTGTAAGAAACCTGCAGGTGATCGACTTTGGTACCCGAACCGATCGAACCGAAAGTAATCCCATTGATTTCCTGGTCGGTTTTAAAAGGATAACCGGCAAATTCGACGCGTACGTATTGAATTTCCCCCGAATTGTCGGCATCGTCCGAACCCCCGTGTTTGGTACGCGGACCACCTTCGATCTGCATTTCGGTGAGGTTGTTACGGGCTTTACCACAAAGGATCAGACCGCCCCAGTCGCCCGGACGACGCGAACCGGGTTCCTGAGCCGAAGTGAATACGATCGGCTTGTCGGCCGTACCGGTGGCGTGGATTTTCCCGCCGCGTTCGATGATCAGGGCTGCTTTGGTGTCCTTTTCGCCCAAGATCACGGTACCGGCCGGAATGGTAATCGACGAGCCTTCGGTAATGTAAACCCAACCGCGCAGCAGGTATTTTTTCGAAGCATCGAGGGTTACATCACCCTTGAAAGGATATTCCTGTTCGCCGTTCCCCAGTTCATACGTACCGGGAACCACTTCACTGGCTTTGGTCCCCAGCGTGGTGTAATATTCCGTGGAGGGAGGCGTATCGGGATCGTCCGGATCGGGAGTGTCATTGTTCTTGTTGCAGCTGCCGAACGTCAGGGCCAAGGCGGCCAAAAGCATCCAGCTCAAATTTTTCTTCGTTTTCATACGTTCCATCAATTGGTTTGACATCTTGTTTTTCATTTCTATCTCAAAGTATTCTTAGTATTCTCAGGTCCGATTTTGCTTAAAAAGTGGCCGATACAGACAGGGAAAACGACCGGCCCGGGTTATAACTTTTGGTCACCTGTTCGCGATATTGGGTCTGGCCCTGCTGGTCGACGAAGGTCGGGAACTGTTTGAACTCGATGGGTTCGGCCAGGATGTCGCGAACGGCCAGTTTGACTTCAAACACCTTCGAAATGCGCTGGGTGAAGGTCAGATCCACGGCATTGCGCGGCAGTTCGTAAATATCCGGGATGGTATTGTTGGAGGTGTTGCCTTGCGAGTCCATGCTGCGTCCGATCCCCACGATGCGTTTCCCGATGCGATTGTAGAGTACCCCGGCCGAAAATCCGATCTTGTCATTCTGGTAGAACAACCCTCCGTTGATCAGATAGGGAGACTGGCCCTGCATGGGACGATCGTGTTCGATCCCGTCTTTGGGGAAGTATACCTTGCTTTTCATCCAGGCCGCGTTGAACGAGAGCATGAAGTTGCGCATACCCATGAAAGCGAGGTTCTTCTTGATCTCCATCTCCAATCCGTACAAATCGGCCGACAAGGCATTCTGGAACGAATAGATGTAAGATCCGCCGGCATCGGTATAGGTCCATTCGATGGGGTCCTTGAAGTATTTGTAGAAAGCTCCCACGGACACCAGTTCCCCGTTGGCGGGATACCATTCGTAACGCAGGTCGATATTCTGGATACGGGCCTGTTTCAGGTCGGGATTCCCCATCACCAGGCTGAACATATCGAAATCTTCATAGGTCGAAGGCGACAGTTCGCGAAATTCGGGACGGTTGACCGACATCCCGTAAGCCAGACGCACGAGCATCTCGGGACGCAGGTTATAGGTGGCGTTCAGCGACGGCAACAGATTCAGGTAGTTGTAATCGCGCACTTTGTTGAAGACATTGCCGTACGAGGTGACCGAGGTGTTGAAGCTCTCCAGCCGAGCCCCCACATAGACATTGAAGGCACTGAGCGGAATGTCGAATCCGGCATAAGCCGCCTCGAGGTGATTGTTGGCCGAATAGTCGTCCGAGTTTTCGGTGCGATCGTTCACGTGAATCTTGTCGATCCCCAGGTTTTCGGGCACCATAATCTCCTCGGTGGGACGTTCGGCGAATCCGGCCGGCAGATCGGCATCGATGTCCCATTTGTACTCGAAATTACGGGTCCGGTATTCACGGGTCTTGTACTCGGCATAAAGACCGGCTTTCAGCTTGACGGGATGTTCTGCCGCCGGATTGAGCGGCTGAATCAGGTTGGCTCCGCCCGAAACGATATGTTCGTCCAGATCGATAAAATCGCGGGTGATGAACGACTGGTCAATCTGGTAATTCTCGATGCCGTTGCTGGGGTCTTTCTGGCGTTCCACGATGCGACGGTCGGGCTGACGTTTGTTGGCGTAAGAGTAGGCCACGTTCCAGTCCAGCCGGGTGTCGCCGATGATATGGTTCCCGGTAAACTGTCCGGTATACGCCCCCCGAGAAGTATACAGATACTCTTCCTGACGCTGTTCATAGTACCCGCTGACGTTGCGGTAACCCTCACGTTCGGTGAAGCGATTGCGGCCCAGCTGGTTAAACAGGTTGTGGAATTCATACCGGTTGCTGTGACGTTCGTCCTTCGGGGCCGGCACATAGGAAAGGTTGAGCATGGCACCCAGTTTCACATCGTTGGTGTACTGGTTGTCGGTGTATTTGTACGAGTAGTTTTTGTTGTCGGAGTCCCCGTCATACACTCCGTAGCGGGAATTTTCCATCCCCAGAAAACTTTTGTTGGTGTTGGAGTAGTTGAGCGCTCCCACCACGCCGAAGCGGTCGTTGTTCTTGTTGACAAGCTGTCGGCTGACGGCCAGCGAGAATTTTTGGTCGATCAACGGGCGACGGGTTTTCACCCGCCAATCCGAATTAAACCCCTCCCGCGTGACTTTATCGATCATCTGATCGTTGTTGTTATCCAGGCGGCGGGGTACCCAATCGCGCAGCGCGCGCTTGCCGTTATCAAATCCCAAAAAGTCGGTCCCGCTGCCTGGATTGTATTTGAAATCGTGCGTATGCGTCATGCTGTTGAATCCCGTACTGTAGCTCAACTGAACGAAATCCTTCTCGGGCAACACTTTGGTACGAATTTGGACAAAGCCCCCCGAGAAATCGCCCGGAATCTCCGGGGCCGGAGACTTGACGATCATCATGTTTTCGATCTGTCCGCTGGGAATAATGTCGAACGAGAACGAACGGGTGTCGGCTTCGGAACTGGGAACGGCGGCTCCGTTGATCCACACGTTGTTGTAACGTTGAGCCAGTCCGCGCACCACGACGAACTTGTCGTCGAGGATCGAGATGCCGGGAATGCGTTTCACCACTTCCGAAGCATCGCGGTCCTGAGTACGGGCGATGGCCTGACCCGACACTCCGCTGGCTACCAGCGACATGTCCCGCATCTGAGAGAGCAGGCCCGCATCGCTGCTTACCTTGCGGGTAGCCACCACCACAATGTTTTCCAACTGACTGACCTCTTCGACCAGCGTAACATTCAGAATATAGGACTGATCGGGTTTCAGGTCAATGGTTTCGGAAGTAAACGTCTTATAAGAAATGAACGAAATATTCAGTTTATAGGCTCCGGGTTCGAGACCGGTCAATAAAAATTCGCCGGAAACGTCGGTCGCCGTTCCCCGGGTAGTGCCTTCGAGAATGACAGCGGCCCCGATAATGGGTTGGCCCGTGGTCGCATCAGTCACCTTACCCCGGATAACCCCCGGTTTTTCGGCGGCCCCGAGCGGGGCAAACAGACCACTGAAACAAAGAACGAAAAAAAGTAAAAACAGCTTCTTCATACAACATTTGGGATTTGTTCGATTTTCGGAGGCAAAGGTATCCGGGGTGTATGAGTCGGTCGTTAAGCCAATGCAAGCAAATGGGCAAGTTTAGGTTAGCAAAAAGTTAAACCGCTTTAATGTTTACTTAACTTTCGGCCAGCGAGTGCCGTCTCCGCCTTTTCTTCCTGTACCAACGTACGGTCTGAGGGCCCCGGAGCCTGTTCACACGAACGGCAAAATCGCCCCGGGAGGCCCCGAACCCAACACAAAATCTTTCACCCAGCCCCGAAAACAACCCGGAATGACCTCGGACCCGAAACAACGTTGAAAAGCCTGTCCAGTCCGGGAAGACCCGGGAAGCCTGTAAACAGCCTGGAACGCTTTCGGGAAACCCAACGCAACGTTGGCAAGCCTGGCAGGTTCAGAAAGCCCCGAGACGCCCGAAAAGCCTGCCAACAACCCGGAACAACCTCCCGAAACAACCCAGAGACGGCTCCGGAACACCCGGAACGATTCCCAAAACCCGAAACGATTCCCAAACAGCCCTGCGCAATCCCCCGCAAAATTTCCAACCGATCCATTCACCCACACCATCCAAAATCGGCTCAAAGCAATTCAACTCGAAAAACATTTCCCCGAAAAACAATAAAAGCGTCCTTTTTTCCTTTCTTACGATACGAGACGCTTCGCAGAAAAAGATTACCTTTGTTGAAAACATTCTTCTATGAACGGAGTCAAGATTTTGTGGGTGGACGACGAGATCGATCTGCTCAAACCGCACCTGCTGTTCTTGCAGGGGAAAGGGTATGAGGTGGAAACCTGCAACAACGGTTACGATGCCATCGATCTGGTGGCTTCGCGTCCGTTCGATCTGATCATTCTCGACGAGATGATGCCGGGTCTCACGGGGCTCGAAACCCTGCCCCGTATCAAAGAGTTACGTCCGACGACTCCGGTCATCATGGTCACCAAAAGTGAAGAGGAAAATATCATGGACAAAGCCGTGGGGTCGAAGATCGCCGATTACCTGATCAAACCGGTCAACCCCAATCAGGTACTGTTGTCCATCAAGAAAAACGTACACAGCCACCAACTGGTGACCGAACAGAGTACGGCCGATTACCGCAGCGAATTCGGGCGAATCGCCAGTTCGTTCACTGAAGCCCGGAATTTCGCCGACTGGGTAAACATTTATAAGAAACTGGTAGGGTGGGAAGTCGAACTGACCGAATCCGATGACGCGGGCATTCGCGAAATCCTGGCCTTCCAGCGCAACGAGGCCAACAACGAGTTCGCCAAATTCATCCGGGCCCACTACCTGGACTGGTTCTCCGATCGGGACGAACAGACCCCGGTACTGTCGCACAACCTGATGCGCAGCAAGATCTTCCCGGTGGTGGACAACAACCGCAAAACCACCCTGCTGTTGATCGACAACTTCCGATACGACCAGTGGCGGGTGATCCATCCCGTGCTGCACAACCTCTTCGAGGTCGATCGTGAAGATTTCTATTGCAGCATTCTGCCGACGGCCACCCAATATGCCCGCAATGCGATTTTCGCCGGACTCACGCCCATGGCCATCGACAAACTGATGCCCGACCTGTGGCTCAACGACAACGAGGAAGGGGGTAAAAACCAACACGAGGAAGAGTTCCTGCGTCGCCAGATCCAGTCTTTGGGCAAGGGTTACAAGATGTCTTTCGACAAGATCATCAAGTCGGACTCGGGCAAAAAACTGCTCGACAACATGGATCGGGTCTACAACGCCGATTTCTCGGTGATCGTCTACAACTTTTTGGACATTCTCTCGCACGCCCGCACCGAAACCCAGATCATCCGGGATCTGGCCGAAGACGAAGCGGCCTTCCGTTCGCTGACCCGCTCCTGGTTCGAGCATTCGGACGTCTATCAGATGATGAAACTGCTGGCCGAACGAGGCCATACGGTGATCGTGACCTCCGATCACGGCACCATCCGGGTGGACAACCCGGTCAAGGTGCAGGGGGACCGCGAAACATCGACCAATCTGCGTTATAAGACGGGTCGCAACCTGGGCTTCAACCCCAAGGAAGTGTTCGCCATCACCAAACCCGAACAGGCTCACCTGCCCAAATCGAACATCACTTCGACTTACATTTTTACGTATAACCACGACTTTTTCGTCTACCCGACCAATACGAATCAGTTCGTGCGTTATTACAACAATACATTCCAGCATGGCGGGATTTCGATGGAAGAGATGATCGTTCCGTTCATTGTCCTGCAACCCAAATAGCCGAAACACCCATTCGATTACTCTGTGACATTCAAATAATCCATGGAATCCATCCAAGTGAACTCTCCGGGCGAATTGCCCGAGGCGGCGCAAGCCATTCTCGATAACCTTCGGGGCCGTACGTTGGTAGCCTTCCGGGGTCCGATGGGGGCGGGCAAAACGACCCTCATCCGGGCGCTTTGCGATCAGTTGGGCGTAACCGATACGGTCACCAGCCCTACGTTTGCCCTGATCAACGAATACAAGGACGCCGAAGGAAATCCGATTTATCATTTCGACTTCTACCGTATCGAGAAGCTGGAAGAGGCTTTCGACTTCGGGTACGAAGAGTATTTTTACAGCGGGCATCTCTGTCTGGTGGAATGGCCCGAGAAAATCGAACCGCTCTTACCTGAGGAAGGAGTTATGACCGTCGGTATCGAAATTCTGGACAAAGAGAGCCGTCTGATTACCGTAGACTGAGTCCGCTTCTCCGTGACCATACGTCCCCTGCACCGTTTCCCGGGAAAGAAGACGGTACGGGGGATTTTGCGTCAATTCGTCAGGCCTCCCGCATGGGATTGTCGGTCTTTTATGTCATTTTGTCCCTCGTTGTCAGGAAGTTATGCTAAATTTTCAGGCCCATATTTTCTGGCAGCCATTTTGCAGAACTTTCCGGTACAAACCGCAAAACGGAGAGTTCAACCAGAGCCTCCGTCCAGAAACGACACAAAAACAAAAAACTATGAATATAAACAATCTGACAATCAAAGCACAGGAAGTTCTGCAAAGCGCCATGAACCTGGCTTCGACTCAGGGGAACCAGGCTGTAGAACCGCTCCACATCCTGGAAGCCATCCTGCAAGAAGACCAGGGCGTAGGTAATTTCCTGTTACAAAAAGTAGGGGTCAATGTCCATGCCCTGCAGACGGTCCTGCAACAGGAGTTGAACCGTTTGCCCAAAGTCTCGGGCGGCGAGGCCTACTTTTCGCGCGAAAGTTCGGAAGCGATCCAGAAAGCCATCGAGACGACGTCCGAGTTCGGAGACAAATACGCTTCGGTGGAACATCTTCTGCTGGGGATTCTTTCCGACAAGGGAACGGCCGGACGCCTGCTGAAAGATGCCGGGGCTTCTCAAAAAGAGTTGATCGCCGCGATTCGCGAATTGCGCAAAGGCTCGACCGTCGACAGCCAGACCAGCGAACAGACCTATGATGCGCTGGGCAAATACGCCATCAACCTCAACGAAATGGCTCGTAGCGGCAAACTCGATCCGGTGATCGGCCGTGATGACGAAATCCGTCGGGTGCTGCAAATTCTGTCGCGGCGTACGAAAAACAACCCGATCCTGGTCGGGGAACCCGGTGTAGGTAAAACCGCCATTGCCGAAGGGATCGCCCACCGGATCGTCGACGGCGATGTTCCCGAAAACCTGCGCAGCAAACAGATTTTCTCGTTGGATATGGGGGCTTTGATCGCCGGGGCCAAATACAAAGGGGAGTTCGAGGAACGACTCAAGGCCGTGGTCAAAGAGGTTGTCTCTTCACAAGGCGAGATTCTGCTGTTCATCGATGAAATCCACACGTTGGTCGGGGCCGGCAAGAGCGACGGAGCCATGGATGCCGCCAACATTCTGAAACCGGCCCTGGCACGAGGCGAACTGCGGGCCATCGGGGCCACGACGCTGGACGAATTCCAGAAATACTTCGAAGCTGACAAGGCCCTCGAACGTCGTTTCCAGAAGGTGATGGTGGACGAACCGAGCACGGCCGATGCCATCTCGATTCTGCGTGGGCTGAAGGAACGGTATGAAAACCACCACAAGGTACGGATCAAAGACGAAGCGATCATCGCCTCGGTCGAACTCTCGCACCGTTACATCACATCGCGATTCTTGCCCGATAAGGCCATCGACCTGGTGGACGAAGCGGCTGCCAAGCTGCGTATGGAGATGAACTCGGTTCCCGAAGAGATCGACGAACTGGACCGGAAAGTCCGTCAGCTGGAAATCGAACGGGAAGCGATCCGCCGGGAAAAGGATCAGGGCCGTATCGAAGAGTTGACTCGCGAGATCGACGAATTGAACGCCAAACGGACCACGTTGCGTGCCAAATGGCAGAGTGAACGGGACGTACTGGAAAAGATCCAGAAAAACAAACAGTTGATCGACGACCTGAAACTGCAGGCTGCCGAGGCCGAACGAAGCGGAGATTACGGCCGGGTGGCCGAAATCCGTTACGGCAAGATTCAGGAGGCCGAAAACGAGATCAAGAAACTGCAGGCCGAAATGGCAAAGGCCAACGAAGCCGGGGCGATGATCAAGGAAGAGATCGATGCCGAAGACATTGCCGAAGTCGTGGCCCGTTGGACGGGGATTCCGGTGAGCCGGATGATGCAGAGCGAACGGGAAAAGCTGCTGCGCATGGAAAGCGAACTGCACGACCGGGTAGTCGGTCAGGATGCAGCCATCACGGCCATTGCCAATGCCGTACGTCGTTCCCGGGCCGGGTTGCAGGATATGCGTCGACCGATCGGATCGTTCATCTTCCTGGGTACCACCGGGGTCGGGAAGACCGAACTGGCCAAAGCCCTGGCCGAGTATCTGTTCAACGACGACAACATGATGACCCGTATCGACATGAGTGAATATCAGGAACGTCACAGTGTGTCTCGGTTGATCGGGGCGCCTCCGGGATACGTCGGTTACGACGAAGGGGGTCAGTTGACCGAAGCCGTACGTCGTAAACCCTACTCGGTCGTACTGCTCGACGAAATCGAAAAGGCCCATCCGGATGTTTTCAACATCCTGTTGCAGGTACTCGACGATGGACGATTGACCGACAACAAGGGTCGTACGGTGGATTTCCGCAACACGATCATCATCATGACCTCCAACATCGGGTCGCACCTGATTCTCGAAAACTTCGCCAAATACACCCACGATACACCTCCCGAAGAGGTGATCGACAAGACGCGGGACGAAGTATTCGAACTGCTGAAACAGACGGTTCGTCCCGAATTCTTGAACCGTATCGATGATATCGTGATGTTTACGCCACTGACCAAGGACGATGTTCGTCAGATCGTGGTGATGCAGATCGAGGGCATCAACCGGATGTTGGCTCAGAACAGCATCCGACTGGAAGTGAGCGACGAAGCCGTCGGCTGGCTGGCCGATCGGGGATATGATCCTGCCTTCGGGGCCCGTCCCGTCAAACGGACCTTGCAGAAATACCTGGTCAACGAGCTCTCCAAGGAGATCCTCGCAGGCAAGGTAGACCGCAACAGCGTCATCAAGGTGGATGTTCAGGGCGACAGCCTCGCATTCAAAAACTGATCGGACGTATAAAGATAAGCCGGGAAATTCTCCATGAATTTCCCGGCTTATTTGTGTTTTAGCGTGAAAAACGACATCTTTGTCCCCCGAAACCGACGCAAGAATCCTCCCCCGGGAGACTTATTCCTCCCCGCTGAGGACGGGACCTTTTCGGTGTCGGAACTCCGTACACACCCCGTACTCATACCGCACATTCCAACCGGCATACGCACCATCCGGTTCAACAACAATCAAAGCCTTCCTTTCCCATGGAGTGGTTATTGGATTTAGGTTACATAGGTCTGTTCATCGGGTCGTTCCTGGCGGCTACGGTCATCCCGTTCAGTTCGGATGTGATGATGGTGGGCATGCTTGCGGCCGGCGGCCACATCTGGATCTGTGTCGTGGTGGCCTCGATCGGCAACTGGTTAGGAGGACTCACCTCCTACTGGTTAGGGCGCCTTGGGAAATGGGACTGGCTCGAAAAATACGCCCGGGTGAAACCCGAAACCCTGATCCGACAAAAAGAAAAAGTGGATCGTTTCGGCGCAGCCCTGGCCCTGCTCACCTGGCTACCTTTTGTGGGGGATGTTTTTGCCATCGCGTTGGGTTTCTACCGCACCGAACCGCGAAAAACAGCGCTGTTGATGCTGATCGGAAAGACAGCCCGTTTCGTTTTGTGGGCGTTGCTGTTTGTCTATTGGCAACAGGGGAGAGGCTGACCGACAACCCTTCCCCCGCCGAATCGACTCATATCCCTGAGCGTCATTCCCATACCAACGATCGACTTCATCACCCACCGGAAAAAAGAAGCGGGGAAGTGCTCTTCAGGCAGCACTTCCCCGACTTTTTTCTATCCGGCGGCGTCGGAATCTCAAAGCGGCATACCGGCACGCCGGGCCGCCTCGTACAGTTGATTCATGGCCTGACGCACCACCTCGCGACGGGTCGCGACATTCAGGCGCATCCAGCCTCGCCCTTCTTCACCGAACATCGAACCCTCATTCACGCCCAAAGCCGCCTGTTCGACCATAAACCGGGTCAGTTCCTCGTGACTCAGGGGCCAGGCCGAAAAGTCGAGCCACATCAGATAGGTTCCTTCCGGCCGAACGGCCCGTACCGAAGGCATCTTTTCCCGCAGAAACGTCAGGATATAGTCGATGTTTTCCTGCAGATAGACCAGCAGCTCTTCCAGCCACTCTTCTCCATAACGGTAAGCCGCCTCCAGAGCGATCGTTCCGAAAATAGACCCCTGGTCGGCATGCAGTTTGGAGAGTTCATAGCGGAACTGACGCAACAGAGCCGCATCGGGCACAATCACCGAAGCGGTCGACAGTCCGGCCAGGTTAAACGTTTTACTCGGTGCGATAAATGTCAAGGTTCGGGCCGCAAAACGTTCATCCAGCGAAGCGATGTGGATATGTTTATTCGGCCGATAGATCAGGTCGGAATGGATTTCGTCGGCCAGAATCAACACATCATGTTTGACGCACAGTTCCCCGATGCGGGTCAGTTCCTCCCGGGTGAAAACACGCCCGGTCGGATTGTGCGGATTGGACATCAGGAATATTTTGGCTCCGTCGAGTTTGCGGTCGAGATCCTCGAAGTCGATTTCGTAACGATCTCCGACCAACCGGACCGGATTGTTGATCACCACCCGCTCGTTGAGACGGGTCTGACGAGCAAACGGATGGTAAACCGGAGGCTGAATCACAACCCCGTCTCCGGGTTCGGTAAAGGCACGCAAGGCGAATACCAGTCCCGGAACGACTCCCGGCACGAATTCCAACCACGAGGGATCGATCTTCCAACCGTTACGACGATCCACCCACTCCACGACCGACTGCCAATAGGAGTCGCTGCGGTATGAATACCCCAGGATGGGGTGTTGCAGACGACGGGCGATAGCCTCCAGAACCGGAGGTGGTGAGGCAAAATCCATATCGGCTACCCACATGGGAATCACGTCGCTGCGCCCGAAGATACGGCCGCGATGATCGTATTTTTCGCAGAAAGTTCCCTCTCTGGGAATGACTGCATCGAAATTGTATTTCATAGTCGAATAAATGGTCTCCAAAGGTAACTGAATTTGTGAAAATAAGCATACCTTTGTAACGTTTTATCAGAGATAGCTGTATAAAAAACATTAATTGACTGCCGATGAGCACAAACGATCCTAAAGGCAAACCCTCTTCGTACGAACGGACACGCCGTTCCGAAGATGCCGAAGAACAGAACTCTTTCCGTCGCGACGATTCGAGGAGTTCGCAAGACGAGGATGCCACTTCTTTTTTCAAAGACCGACGTCCCCGGAGTGAACGTCCCCGTATCGGACGTTACGAACTGAACGAACGCACCCCCCGAACCGATCGAGACCATCGTACGAGCCGCGACGATCAACGTCGCCACTCCTACAATCCGAATTTCACGCGCGACAATCGCCGGGTCGACTCCCTGAGAGACAACGACCGTACACGCAACGACCGTACTTACAACCGCTGGGAAAGTTCATCGGACGAACGTCGGGAACGCCCGCGTCGCGATTACGATCGGGACTCGAACGCCACTCGGGATTCTTACCGTCGCGGAGGCTCCCGTCGGGAGGACTCTCGTCGGGAAGGTACCCCCGATCATTTTTCCCAAGAGGGAGGTTTTCGCCGCCAGGGAGATCGTAACGGGACCCGTTCAGGTGGTTTCCGCCGCGAAGGAGGTCGCGACTCCTATCGCCGTGAAGGGGCTCCCCGCAAAGAAGGGAATCGTGACAACCGTCCCAAAAACAACCGGAAACGGGGATTCCCGACCTATGACAAAGACAATTATCCTCGCTTCGAACCGGCCCAACCGACCGGAGCCATCCGTCTGAACCGATTCATCGCCAACTCGGGCATTTGTTCGCGCCGCGAGGCCGACGATCTGATCCAGGCCGGAGTAGTGAGTGTCAATGGCCAGATTGTTACCGAATTGGGAACGAAAGTAAATCCGACAGACGAAGTCCGTTTCAACGGTGAAATCATTCGGGGCGAAAAGAAAGTCTACATTCTGATGAACAAACCGCGGGGATATGTCACCTCGCTGGAAGATCCTCATGCCGACAAGACCGTGATGGATTTGCTCAAGGATGCCTGCCACGAACGGGTATACCCCGTAGGACGCCTCGACAAAAACAGTGTCGGCGTACTGTTGTTTACCAACGACGGAGAATTGACCCGTCAGTTGACCCATCCCAGCTACAGCAAGAAAAAGATCTATCAGGTCACCCTCAACAAATCGGTGACCCAGGCCGACATGCAACGTCTGGCCGACGGCGTAGAACTGGAGGACGGACTGATTTACGCCGATGAGATCAGCTACGTGGGCGACAGCCGCAAGGAGGTGGGCATCGAGATTCACTCGGGGCGTAACCGTATCGTACGACGCATGTTCGAAGCGCTGGGGTATACGGTTCAGAAACTTGACCGTGTCTATTTCGGTGGACTGACCAAAAAGAAACTCAAACGCGGAGCCTGGCGTTTTCTCACTCCCATGGAAGTGAGCCGCCTCAAAAGCGGAGAATACGAATAGGCAAGCGGTTGGCGGTCAAAGAGACGACAAGAACTTTTTCCTTTTTTCTTGGAGAAATAAAAATTAACGCGTATCTTTGCCCCACAATTTAAGGATGGATCTCTAGCTCAGCTGGTAGAGCACGACACTCTTAATGTTGGGGTCGTGGGTTCGAGCCCCACGGGATCCACACCCACAAAACCTCGGTAATCAAACGATTGCCGAGGTTTTTGGTTGTATCCTGTTGCCAAACGTTCGGCAACAGACCGGTCTTCCGCCTCGAACCGGCCCCAAACGTCTTCGGACACGACAACCTCCATTCCTCGATTTCCTCCTTTTTCGCCCATCGCGTTACCGATTCACCCGGAACAAGCCGGAATTCACTATCTTTGCCTCATCCTTACAACCGGTCTATCCAACCGAACAGATCCCATTCCTATACTCCAAAACCCGAAATCATCCGCCATGCAAACACATTCACCGATATTCAAACCCGTTCGCCGAAAAGATCGCATTCTGTCCGAAGAACTGGCTCACGCCCTGCTCGAGAGAGGAGAATACGGCGTGCTGTCGATGCACGGAGCCAATGGATACGGTTACGGCATCCCGATCAGTTATGTCCTGGAAGGAGAGCACCTCTATTTCCATGGAGCTCCCGAAGGCTTCAAACTCGAATCGCTGGCGCTCGACGATCGCGTCAGTTTCTGTGTGGTCGGAGCCACGAAAGTCGCTCCCCGGCAATTTTCAACGGCCTATGAAAGCGTGATCGTATTCGGTCGCATCGCGTCGGTAACCGACGAGCCGGAACGTATTCACGCCCTGCGCCTGTTGAGCGCCAAATACAGTCCGGAATACCCTGCGCTGGCAGAAAAATACATCAACGTATCGCTACACCGTACCCACATCCTGCGTTTGGAGATCGAGCATCTCAGTGGCAAGGCCAAACGGATTGCCTGCCCCACAGCCGACCCGAATTATCAATAACAGGAGCAAGTTCCGCCGATTTTCCCCAACGCAGTCAAACCCGTCCGGGCCCGACCTGCCTCCTATTTTTTTGCATGCTCCGCCCGCAGGGAGAATGCCATTCAGCAGTCGGTCTATTTTTTCCCACAACGGCCCCGATTCTATCCGGCAACCGATCAGATTCCGTCCCACAAACCGTCCCGATTCCGACCGGTGACCGACCCAGGGAATAAGCAGAGGGAATGAGCCTACAAGCGCTTGGTTTGGGCTTCATTTCCCGAACGGAGAAGCATAAAAAAAGCCGTCCCTTTTGAGGACGGCTTCTGTTCGTTTCGACCGGTCTTATGCCAAAGAATTCACATGAAGTTGGGCACTGCTTTTCAGGTTCCCGGCTTTGTTTTTGTGAATCACATTGTTTTTGGCCAACTTATCCAGCATGGAACTTACCTTGGGCAACAGAGCCAAAGCTGCTTCTTTTTCGGTGGTATTCCGCAAAGCCTTCAGTGCATTACGAGTGGTTTTGTGGTAATACTTGTTGCGAGCCTTTTTGGTCTCCGTCTGGCGGATTCTCTTGATGGATGACTTATGATTTGCCATGTCGTTGTTTCTCTTTACATTATCTGGTAGCCCATAGGAGAATCGAACTCCTCTTTCGAGAATGAAAATCTCGCGTCCTAACCGATAGACGA
>CALVFO010000023.1 GCA_944326855.1 uncultured Alistipes sp.
CCGCCTACGCTGGCATCCACCTGCGCGAGCAGGGAGGTCGCCACAAAGCCGAACGGCAGACCCCTCATATAAGTCGAGGCCACAAAGCCGGCGATATCGGTGACGATACCTCCGCCGATCCCCAAAATAAACGTACTGCGGTCGGCATTCAGATTCAACAACTCTTCGTAGAGTTTCGAAACGGTCACCAACGTTTTACAGGTCTCGCCCAAACCGATCAACAAATATTCGTAACGATTGATAATCTCTTTGTAACGGCGATGGATATTGCTGTCGGTGATGACGATCACCCGGCTTCCTTCGGGCAGATAACTATCCAGAGCGTGAATCACATCCCCGATCACCACCCGGGAAGGCGCTTTCCCCTCCCTTTTCACTTCAATCACCTGTTTCATGACATTTTCGGTATTAAGTTTCCTTTTATCCGTTATACAAAGATATGCGAATCCCCCAATTATTTCGTAACTTTGCCCCGCTAAAAGAAGATCATATGCAAAAAATCCGCAACATCGCAATCATCGCTCACGTCGACCATGGAAAAACCACCCTGGTGGACAAGATGATCTTGCAGGGCCATCTTTTCCGAGACAACGAAAAGAAAGGGGAACTCATCATGGATAACAACGATCTGGAACGGGAACGCGGGATCACCATCCTGTCTAAGAACGTTTCGGTCGTCTACAAGGGTTACAAAATCAACATCATCGACACCCCGGGACACTCCGACTTCGGAGGCGAAGTGGAACGCGTGCTCAACATGGCGGACGGCGTATTGTTGCTGGTGGATGCCTTCGAAGGGACCATGCCCCAAACCCGTTTCGTCTTGCAGAAAGCCTTGGCTTTGGGTAAAAAACCCATTGTGGTAGTCAATAAGGTGGATAAACCCAACTGCCGCCCCGAAGAGGTATACGAACAGGTCTTCGACCTGATGTTCACCCTGGGGGCCACCGAAGAACAACTCGATTTCGTCACCTTGTACGGCAGCGCCAAACAGGGATGGATGTCGCATGTCTGGAAAGAAAGGACCTCAGACATTACCCCTCTGTTGGATGCCATCATCGACAACATTCCCGAACCCGCCATGGTGGAAGGAACCCCCCAGTTATTGATCACCTCGCTGGAATATTCGTCGTACGTAGGTCGGATCGCTATCGGGAAACTGACCCGTGGCACCCTGAAAGCCGGCATGCCGGTCACGCTGGCCAAACGCGACGGAAAGACCATGATCAAAACCCGTATCAAGGACCTGATGGTCTTCGAAGGATTGGGGAAAACAAAAGTCGAAGAGGTACAATGCGGAGAAATCTGCGCACTGGTGGGCATCGAAGGATTCGAAATCGGCGATACGATCTGCGACTTCGAAAACCCCGAACCGCTGGAACCCATCGCCATCGACGAACCGACGATGAGTATGCTCTTCACGATCAACGACTCGCCTTTCTTCGGCAAGGACGGCAAATACGTCACCTCCCGCCACATCAAGGAACGCCTCGACCGGGAATTGGAAAAGAACCTTGCGTTGCGGGTGGAACCGGGACCTTCTTCCGATAGCTTCATCGTTTACGGACGGGGTGTGCTGCATTTGTCGGTACTGATCGAAACCATGCGTCGCGAAGGATATGAATTGCAGGTGGGCCAACCGCAGGTTATCATCAAGGAGATCGACGGCAAAAAATGCGAACCGATCGAAGAACTGACCATCGACCTGCCCGAAGAATTCGCCGGCAAAGCCATCGAAATGGTCACCAAACGCAAAGGTTCGCTGATCAACATGGACTCCGTCCACGATCGTCAACGGTTGGAATTCGAAATTCCCTCCCGCGGAATCATCGGACTGCGCAGCAACCTGTTGACCGCCACGGCCGGTGAAGCGGTGATGTCTCACCGTCTCAAGGATTTCGAGCCTTATAAAGGAGATATCGAAATGCGCATCAACGGTTCCCTGATCGCCATGGAAACCGGAACGGCCTATGCATACGCCATTAACAAGTTGCAAGACCGGGGGACTTTCTTCGTATCTCCGCAGGAAGAGATCTACGAAGGTCAGGTTGTGGGGGAAAGCACCCGCAGCGACGATATCGTCATCAACCTGACCAAATCCAAAAAACTGACCAACATGCGGGCCAGCGGTTCGGACGAAAAGGTATCCATTGCTCCTCCGGTGATTTTCTCCCTGGAAGAGGCCCTCGAATACATCAAGGAGGACGAATATGTGGAAGTAACGCCCAAGCACATCCGTTTGCGCAAAATTCTGCTCCACGAAACCGATCGGAAACGCCAGGCCAAATAATAAAACTCATTTCGAAGGAGCTCATTTGGACGGTTCCTTCTTTCAAGCATGACAAAGCCGCTCCCTGCCGGAGCGGCTTTTGTCATGGATTTCGAGGGGAGGAAAACCTCTCCGCTGTTGGGAAAACGCGGAATTAATGCTAAATTCGTCCCCGATGCTTTCGTTTCCGACCCCTGTCGAAGACGACACCCCGATCACGAAAACCCAAAATTTATTTCTTACATAAAAACCAATCGCATGAAAAAACTTTTTTGGATGGGCGTCCTGCTCTGCCTGTGCGCTCCGCGGTTGCTGTTCGCTCAAGGAGAGTACCTCTCTCAGAGCAAAGCACTGCTCAATCAGAAACTCGAACATCCCTATCTGATGTTCAACAATGACAGCAAAAAAGCCATTCTGGACCGCATTGCCAATGATCCGGAATATGCCAAGATCATGGATCTGCTGCTCCAGCAGGGCCGCCGCATCATGCTCAACACGGTAGAGCCCGAACGTCCGTTCAACGACATCGCGTCCCGCTATAACGAAACCCCGCTGTACGAACAATACATAGGCTTTTACCTGAGCGGTTCCCAACTGCTGGCATTCCTCTATCAAATGACCGGAGACGAAGCCTATGCCCAAAAAGCCTTCGCCTATGCCGACAAGCTCTGTGCCCTGGAAAGCTGGTCCGCCGGGGCTCACCATTTCGAAATCATCTATCCCCGGGTATGGCCCTATGGCGCCAAGGATGATCAGGTAGTCTTTACCTATGACATCATGACAGGGGATTGCGCCCTGGGATTGGGACTGGTTTATGACTGGCTCTATCCGGCCCTCACCCCCGATCAGCGCAACCGCATCCGCAGCGGTCTGCTCGAAAATGCCATCACCCGCGTACGCGGCAACTACGAATACCACTGGTGGTCGGAAGCCTACAAATGCAACTGGTCGGCCATCTGCCACGGAGGGTTGGGTATGGCTGCCCTGTCGCTGCTGACCGAAGATCCTCATCTGGTGGACGTCGTAGCCCGCAGTTGCGAAGGCATGGAAAAAATGCTGAGCAACTACGGCGAAGACAACGGTTGGGCCGAAGGCCGTTCCTACTCGGTATACGGCATTCGGGAAGCGATCGCTTTCGTCGATGCCATGCGAATCCTGACCGACGGTCAAGTCAACCTGTTCAAGGCTCCGGGTTTGCAGCATCCCGCCGATTTCGCACTGTTCGCCCTGACCGGCTCGTTCAACGACGGCCACAGCTCGGGTCCCATCGGCTATTCCTACATGTACAACAAGCTGATCGACGAATCCAAGGACGAAACCGCCATGTACTACCTGGAAAACTACCTCAGCGGACCGAATCGTTCGATGAACATGTGGGAACTGATCTGGCCCCGGCCGACGGATGTCAAGGCTGTCAAACCCGACAACGCCTCCCACTACTTCCCCAGCATCGACTGGGCCTTCATGCGTAAAGACTTCGGGGACGACTGCATGCAGGTCGCCGTCAAATGCGCTCCGGCCAACGACCCCCATCACGGACACCTCGATGCCGGGACTTTCAACCTGACCTGGAAAGGCGACATTCTGATCGGAGAGGTCGAACAGCGTTTCTACGACCAATTTATCTTCAACGATATCCGTTGGGATTATCTATACATCAACAGCCTGGGACACAACGTTCTGATGGTTAATGACGAAGAACAGATCATCGCCAAACGGAAAAACCAACCCTGGCAGGAAGGGATCGGAGGCAAGATCGAGAAATTCGTCTCGACCCCCGATTTCGATTATACCATCATGGATGCCACGGATGCCTACCCGAAAGAACATCTCAAAGGCTGGAAACGGGTCGTGGTATTGGATAAGAACACCAATGTCGTCGTGGTATTGGATCGGGTGAACTGCGCCAAAGGAGACAAGATCGACTTGCTGTTCCACCCCACCACGGGTATCGAAACCGAAGTACATGACGGCCGTTGGGCCACCATTCAAGGCAAGAAAGCCCGGATCGAAATGCAACCGATCGTCAACAGCGACTATAACGTTCGGGCCGAAGACCAATACATCGTTCGGGTCGTCAAGAACAACCCGGTACAGAGCGTTCCCTGTCTGTTTACCACGCTGCAGGCTCCTTCGGAACAAAACGTCATCGGAACGGTATTTTATCCCGCCGATCTGAAGAATACCCAAAGTCGTTTCACGCTGGACGAAAGCGGAGCCAATCCGGTAGTCCGCTATTCGTTGGGCGGTCAGGATTACGCTTTTGAAATCGCTCCCGATCAGGTCAAAAAACTGTAATCCAACCCCTCTGAAAAATACCGAAGCCGTTCCCGCATAGCAGGAACGGCTTTTCTTGTCCTCAACGGAACGAACCGGAACAACATGTTCGGACAGACAACCCGCACGGCCCTTATGTCCGGATCCGAAGCGATTCTCCTTTCCGGAAAGTTTCGCTCAAGCGATCGTGTTTTACAAAGGATACTCTTCGAAAGCGTACAAGCGCGTAGACAGATATCGTTCTCCGGTATCGGGCAACAAAACCACGATCCGTTTTCCCCGGTTTTCAGGCCGACGGGCCAACACGGTAGCACCCCATACGGCCGCTCCCGAACTGATGCCTACCAGCATTCCCTCGCAAGACGCCAGGGTTCTCCCGGTCCGCAAGGCGTCGTCCGAGGAGACCCTCAACACCTCGTCCACCACGGTCGGATCGTAATTGTTCGGGACGAATCCGGCTCCGATTCCCTGAATCTGATGGGGTCCGGGCGCCCCTCCCGAAAGCACCGGAGACTCCTCCGGTTCGACGGCAACGACCCGAATCGTCGGACGACACCCTTTCAGGTATCTTCCCGTTCCGCTGACCGTTCCTCCCGTTCCGACACACGCCACGAAAATATCGATTTCTCCATCGGTATCGTTCCAGATTTCCGGACCCGTCGTCCGTTCATGAGCGAGCGGATTGTCCGGATTATCGAATTGGCCCAAAATGACCGACCCGGGAATCTCCGCCTGCAACGCCTGCGCCTTATCGATGGCCCCCCGCATACCGGCCCCTCCCGGCGTCAACTCGATGCGAGCTCCAAATGCCTTCAACAGATTCCGTCGTTCGAGACTCATGGTTTCGGGCATGGTCAAAATGACCCGATATCCTTTGGCGGCAGCCACCATTGCCAATCCGATGCCGGTATTACCGCTGGTAGGTTCGATAATCGTCGCCCCGGGAGCCAACTCGCCCCGTTTTTCGGCCTCCTCCACCATACACAGGGCCACACGATCCTTGACGCTGCCCGCCGGATTGAAATATTCCAGTTTGGCGATCAACGTAGCATCGAGTTTTTCCCGACACATATAGTGTCCCAACTCCATCAAAGGAGTCCCACCCACCAGATCGGTGAGTTGTTTGGCTATTTTTGTCATCTTTTCACGTTTTTCCGATTTACATTCGAATCCAAGATACCCTCTCCGCACTCGCTCCTTGCCGGAAGGCTATCTCGATTCCTTTTTCATATCGATCCGCTGCAACGGACGACCGCCGATTTGCTCCGGGCCTTTCTCCCATCGATGATCGCGGTATATCCCCTCGACGACACCTCCGCCCCGCACATGCAACCTGAAATCGACGTTCCAATCGGCCGGAAACGCCGGCAACAGATAGACCGTATCCCCATGACTCTGAAGGACCATCAACTGCAACGTCAACAACAGATTGCTTCCATGATCCTGATCGGGGGTCCAGTCGAAATTCGGACCCCAGATCGCCGGGAAACGATGCCCCGGACAGGTGTTATCGATCTTGGCGAGCACATTATCCCGGGCTTCGTCCGTCAGGCCCAACAACGCGGCCATCTGTCCGTCCTGACGCCATCCGTCCGTTCCCCGGAAAGGTCGGGCCCGATAGGTATCGATCCCGACCTGGCAATCCGACGTCCCCACATGGGTTCTCCAAAAGGGGAAGATCGCATACAATTCCGGAACTTCCGAATTGCTGGTTTTGGGATCGAACTTTCCGGCCGGAGCAAAACGGAGCTGACCTTCCACCTGCTGCATCGGAATCGGAGGCAACGAAGCCTTCATCTGTCTCCACTGCTGTCGCCGAAGCGTATCCACCCAGCTTTCAGGCAGCGCGAGTAGGCCGTCCAGCACCGTACGCAAACCGGCCACACAGGGCATATCATCCTGCACATCGTACCAATACGTCTCCAGACTCTGGGTCGGAACGATATGGCGTACACCCTGGTCATCCGGTTGAAAACGCGTCCGGAAATAATCCAACACGTTCTGTGACATCGGCAACAGACGTTGCCGCACGAAGGTGCTGTCACCCGTATAGTCGTAGTAATCGAGCATCATCGAGAGCAGCTCCAGGCTGCCGTTCCACACATGGCGGATATACATGTTCTTGACCTCACCCCGCTGCAGGCCCTGACGGTCCCAACCGTAATCCTGATTGCGGTACAGCCCGAAAATCGAAGAGGTTTCCGGAATGACAGCCCCTTCGGCCCCCATATATTCCCGGGCAATGGCCCGAAACGACGGCAACAACTGTTGATAATGCCGAAACAGAGGCTCCATCATCTCGAAATGGCCTCCGGCCAACATCGGATAATAGGGCAGCCGGGTATTCTGCCACCAATAAGGGCCGCCCCACATGCGATAATCGGGATTTGCCTTGACATCGGCTTTGGTATATTGGGGATCGACCGTAAAAATGGAGCCATTGAACTTGATGGGATAATTACCCCGTCCGGCCGCTGCGGAAACCCAACTTTGCAACAAATAGGCCTGCGTAATCCGAAAGCCCTCGTCGCTGCCGGGCGTATCGACGAAAATCCAGCTACGTTTCCAGTAATCGCGCCAATAAGCGGCCGTCCTTTCGAGCGCCTTTTCGCCCGAAGGAGAGGCCTTCCATTCCCGGGTGATCTGCTCTTTCCAGAGCGCAACATCGGGACCCTGAACCGTGGCCGTAGCCAACCGCAAGCCGAAACGCCGAACGGGACGGACGGAGGCGAGTTGCAGGTCGGATCTCTTTTCAAAATCGTTGCCCCCCATGCAGACTCCGAACGTACGTCCTCCCAGCGGATCGGCAATAGAATCCGCCAGGTTGTCGAGTTGCTGATGTTTCAGGGTCAGGTCATACACCGAATGATCGTTGCGATGGTACCACAGCACGTTCCGGGGGTCCGGCAAAACCACATCCGCCGATTCGATCACCTGCGTATAATCGTAGGTTCCTGTTCGCGGCCATTCGGTTTGAAGTCCGGCCAGACTGTCTTCGTAAGGAACATCATAAGGTGCCGTCCGCCAGGGCTCCGAAACAGCCGAAATCTGCAGGGGAGAATTCGAAGAGCCCAACACATACAAAACCGGCTGACAGGCATCGGCAAAGACGGTCAACCGCACACGTCGCTCACCCTCTCCGGCCTCGATGTCGATACGTCCTTCCTGCAGATTCAACCGCTGACGGAAAGGTTGCCCGTCCGCAAAAGGATTGGGCGAAAGGCTCACCCGCACCTTCCCCAATTTAAGCAAACGGCCCGTTTCGCTCCAGGCATCCGTCCGGGAGAGATAAAACAACAAATCGCCATCGGATTCGACCCATACATTGGCCCCCAGTTCGCCATTCCCCACCGGCATGGAACCGGCCGCACCGGTCGACGGCGTATCCCAAATCAAATCATAATCGCCGACCCGGGGAATCGTTTCCCGACAAGCGGTCATGGCCCAGGCCCATATACACAGTACAACGACCCAATATTTCATACATTTCAATCCTAAATCTTACCCTAAATCATTCCCTTTACAACTCCCGAATCCAGATATTGCGAAAACGGACCAAATCGCCATGATCCTGCAAGACGATCGGGCCCCGTCCGTGTGCTTTGTATTCGGGCAAGGTCAGGTTGGTGATGCCCAAAACCGTGGAATGATTCTGAATCAAAACGCCATTGTGCAACACGGTAATATAGGCCGGAGAATGCAAGGATCCGTCCGCCTTAAATCGCGGAGCCGTAAAAATAATATCGAACGTATTCCATTCGCCCGGTTTCTGCATCGCATTCACCAAAGGAGGATACTGTTTATAGATACTTCCGGCCTGTCCGTTCACATAAGTCTGATTATCATAGCTGTCCAGAATCTGCACTTCGTAACGTCCTTGCAGAATCACGCCGCTGTTTCCTCGAAGTTGATCCTCGCCCTTGACCTCTTTCGGCGAACTCCATTCCACATGAAGTTGAAAATCCTCGAATTCGGCTCGAGTCTGAATACTGCCGGTCTTGGGCGTTACCGTCAACACCCCATCAGCCACCTCCCATCGGGCCGGGGTCCCATCGGCATGGGTCCAGGCCGACAGATCGCTCCCGTCGAACAAGACGATGGCATCCGACGGAGCGGCAACCGGCCGTTCACAGGAAGCCGGGGTCACGACCCGGGGTTGAGGCGTGTACGACTCGGACAAAAGAAGGTTCTGTCCATAAAGCAGCCCAGAAGGAAGCAAACAAAGTCCTGCTAACACACAAATTGTTTTCATCACGGATTCAATATTGGAATTCATATCGATTCGACCTTCCCGTTCAGTCCCCGAACGGCCACCGGAACCGTTTGTCCGGAGACAAGCCTTCCCGTCGGCTTTCGGTTCCGGAGCCTTCCCGAGCCCACGAACCGACAGGTTCTCCTCGTGAAGGAGCAGCCCGACCGACACTCCGACAAAGACAGTTCAGGAGGTTATTCAAAGATACGATTTATTCGGTAATTTGAAATTCGCCCCGATCCTTCCTGGAAACATTTCTTCCAAAGAGGTCGGAGTTTCTGATAGCAAGAGCCAGGGAAGGCTCCGGCATAACTTGCGTATGGTTCCGACAGAGGCCCCGCTCGTCATTCGGAAACGTGCATCCCGCCCACGATCTCCGACACGCCATCCTACCGAAGACCCGAAACCCACCGGCACACCCTCTTCCCTCCCCCCAACAAACGTCTCTCCGGAGAAACGTTTCTCGACACAGCCTGCGCCTTTTCCTCCGGATTTTGTTATATTTGTTTCAAGCTAACCTAAACCCATTTTCACCGATGAACCACATCGAACGTTTTTACGCCACCCTCGCCCGCCAGAGAGTCGATCGCCCCGCCTGCTGGCTGGGCATTCCCGATCCGGCTGCACTTCCCGGTCTTTACGCTTATTTCGGCGTTCCGGACATGCCTTCACTCAAAGAACTGCTCGACGACGACATCTACCCGGTCGACCTGCCTTATCATTCCCCGGTAAGCGACGCCATTTACGCCGCCTTCGATTTTGCCAAAAAAGGACATAACGATCTGTCCGAAAGGACCCTGACCGCCCCCGGTTTTTTCGAGGACTACGATCGGCCCGAAGACGTGGAGCTGTTCGACTGGCCCGATCCCGAACAATACATCGACCCCGAAGAATGTCGGCGGGTTGTAGAAGAGGTGCCTCCGGGCTACGCCATCCTGGGAGCCGTCTGGTCGGCCCATTTTCAGGATGCCTGCGCCGCATTCGGGATGGAAACCGCCCTGGTGAAAATGTACACGAACCCGGAACTCTTCCGGGCCGTCATCGACCGGATTGTGGATTTTTACCTGAAGGCAAACCGCATCTTCTACGAAGCCACCCGCGGCAAGTTGCATGCCGTTCTGTTGGGTAACGATTTCGGCAGCCAACGCGGGCTGATGGTCTCTCCCGAGGATCTGCGCAAATACGTCTTCGAAGGGACACGCAAACTGATCGCCCAAGCCAAAAGCTATGGTCTGCAAGTCATTCACCACTCTTGCGGATCGGTCTACGATGTGATTCCCGACATCATCGAAGCCGGAGCCGACGCCATTAATCCGATCCAGGCCCTGGCCTACAAAATGGAACCGGATCGCCTGCGTCGGGATTTCGGAGAGCGGATCTCATTTTGCGGCGGAGTGGATGCCCAATACCTGATGGTCAACGGCACTCCGGCCGAGGTGGAGGCCAAAGTACGGGAACTGCGCACCTTGTTCCCCACCGGACTGATCATCTCTCCCAGCCACGAGACCATTCTGCCGGATACCAAGCCCGAAAATGTCGAAGCGCTATTCCGGGCCGTACATGCTTAAAGCCGGAAAACACAGCCCAGATACGCTTCCCCGGCCCGTTATCAATTCATTACCACTCAGACAACAACGATGAATCCGAGAGGTCGATGCCTACGAACGGAGCCTTCCAATAAAGCGCCCCTCCGTCACAAGAACCGAGGGGCGCTTTTATGAATCGCCAACATGACTTCATGCTTTGGGAAGGAGGTAAGATCAATAGACTCCGGAAGTTTCTGCCAAAAATCTCCGACGAATCACCTCGGCAACCGGAATCCCCTCCAATTTACTCTGCAACCAGGACAGCACATCCAGGTAGTAGAATGTCCTCCGTTCATAAGGATGATTCTCGAACGGTTTCAATTTCTCATACAGCTTACGGAACTCTTCCTTGAGATCGGCCTCGAACAGGGAATTGACCCGTTTCAAAAAAGCCATCATCTCTTGCTGGACCTGCTGCATGTCATTCATCTTGACCAAAAAGACATAGACCGAACGAATCTGATAATCGATATTATAATCCATTCCCGCTTCGTAAGAACAAATCAGATTCAAGATACGGGCATAACACTGCAAATCCCGACGAATCTGAGGATCCCGGGTTCGAATCACCTTGGCCAGATACTCCATGCACTTGTGATAATCGGCGTTCCCGAAATACAGGCAAGCGATCTTATAATAGATCAACATCCGATGGCGAATATCCAAGGCGCTGAACTCCTGCATAAACCGTTCGATTTCAGGCACCAGCTTCACTCCTTCGGCAAATGTCCCCTCGTAAAAGTGACGATTGATCAGGTTGGAATACAAGATTTGACCCGCAATCATACGTGCATTGTCGTTCAACGTATCGAGTTCAGCAATCTCCCGCTGGAACTCCCCGAGCCGTCTCACGAAACGTTTGTAACTGCGCAACAGAAACAACCCTTCCAGCAAACGGGAATACCCCCGTAAAAAGAGGTCATACATCAGTCCTTTCATGCGGGGATGGCTGTCGAAAAGAGCCGTCCATCGACAGGCATAGCGATAACACGTCAGCAGATCGTGACGAATGTAGCGATACCAGGCCATGGCCTGATAATAATGCACTTTTTCGGTGAACGAGAGTTTTCGGGGGTCGTATTGCTGCAATTGGGGTGCAAAGATCTGTTCGATCAGGTCGATATCTTTCTGCGTCCGGGCATATCCCAATTTCAGATAGAGCGAATATAACTGCATCGACACATTCGACAGATCGTTGATCCGCGACACCTGCTCACATACTTCCTGCGTTCTGCGGCTGACAGCTCCGCTCCAGGAAGCGATACTTCGCGAGATGGTCAGGGCTTCGATTTTTTTCTGCATGTCGCTGATCTCGATCAGAGCCGAATACTGTTCGCCGGCTTCAGCCTGTTCCCGGGCCTTATCCAACTGTTTGCTGCTTTGTCGATACAATCCCTTATCGTAGAGAATCCCGGCAAAATCGATCATCTCCCGTAACTGCATCGGCACATTGCGCTGGACATCCAACAAACGAATACTGACCAGAAGCTGCTTGTACAGATGGGCTTTCATATTCGGCAACTGTTCCTTTTTGATCGGACAGCGTTGCAGGATCTTCCCTTCATCGTATTCATCCAACGCATCCAAACAATCGAAAAGGCTCAGAAATTTCGCCTCCTGATTACCGGCCAGCCGAGTTGCGTAAAGTTTAAAATTCCGCTTTTCGGCCTTACTCATGCTCCGGATCAATTCGAATACCGAATCGTGTTTGGTGCTGCTTATATTCATAAATACGGACGAATTAGGATACAAGCAAAAATACCTAAAATTTATCAACAAACGAAATATAACCGACAGTTATTCCCAATCATAAATCGCTGCCTTTCATGATTCAGCCTAAATTTTAACACAGAGACTGAAATAACTTCCATTTTTAAAATTCGTTCACGGCCATGCCTGCCCGTCATGTACCCCCCCCAATATCGTTGCAGGGAAAGATTGTAATACCGCCTATCGTCTCAAAGTACCCGATTCCCCTCAAAAGCTAAACCGACGACCTTGTTCGCCGACAAAAAGGCTCAGAATAGGCCCCCCTCCTATAAAATCTCCAATCATCCACTCCTGTTCGATACTTCAACGTTGCAAAACGCTTTCCTTTCCTCTCCACACACAACAAACGGCATGAATCCCGCTGAAGATTTCCCGACCGTTTCTCCGTTTTCCGATTGGCCTTTGCTCGACAAGACGACGCAACAAACAGGAGGTCATCAAGCGATCTCACGCCAGCTTCTAACGAAGTGTAACGGGATAAGGTCTTTGCAGCCGGGCTTCTTGCCCGGTGTGCCTTGGCTATTTGTCAAATATTCCCTACCTTTGTATAGATCAAAAATTCAAGCAGCACCATTATGGCTTCATCATCCCGTTATGCCGATCGCGGTGTCTCCTTTTCGAAAGAAGACGTACACGCCGCCATCAAGAATATCGATAAAGGGCTCTATCCCAAAGCATTTTGCAAGATCATCCCCGATTATCTGAACGGAGACACCTCTTCTTGTGTCATCATGCACGCCGACGGAGCGGGCACCAAATCCTCGCTGGCATACGCCTACTGGAAAGAAACGGGCGACTTATCGGTATGGAAAGGCATCGCTCAGGACGCCGTCGTGATGAATACCGACGATTTGCTGTGCGTCGGCGCCACGGGCCCCATCCTGCTTTCGTCGACCATCGGGCGCAACAAACGACTCATTCCGGGAGAGGTGATTTCGGCCATCATCAACGGCACCGAAGAATTTCTGCAAACCATGCGGGATCTGGGTGTCGAAATATACTCCACGGGAGGTGAAACCGCCGATGTGGGCGATCTGGTACGCACCGTTATCGTAGACAGTACGGTTACCGCCCGCATGCCACGCAATCAAGTGATCGACAATGCACATATTCAGGCCGGCGATCTGATCGTCGGGTTGAGTTCCTTCGGCCAGGCCACCTACGAAACCCAATACAACGGAGGCATGGGCAGCAACGGTTTGACCTCTGCCCGCCACGACGTTTTTTCCAAAGAAGTGGCTCGCAAATATCCCGAAACATTCGACGACGGCATCGCAGACGATCTGGTATATACCGGACGCTACTCCCTGACCGATACGATCGAAGGCTGTCCGCTGACGGTAGGTCAACTGGTACTCTCACCCACCCGCACCTATGCCCCCATCATCAAACGGGCCCTGGATCAATACCGTTCCCAAATTCATGGAATGATCCATTGCAGCGGCGGAGCACAGACCAAAATCCTGCATTTCGTAGACGATTTGCATATCATCAAAGACAATCTGTTCGATACGCCTTTGCTTTTCCAACTGATTCAGGAACAATCCGGGACCTCATGGAAAGAGATGTACAGCGTTTTCAACATGGGTCACCGCATGGAACTTTATGTAAAAGACGCCCAGGTAGCCGAAGAGTTGGTTCAACTATCGGAATCGTTCGGAGTTCAGGCCCGGATTATCGGACGAGTCGAAGCCGCCCAACAGGCCAGCGTTACACTCATCAAAGACGGACAGACATTCGAATACACCAAATAAATTCGCAAACGACCGTCAGACACGTAACCAAACATGCAGAAAATCGAGGTCTTGACCCTACTTCAAAAATAGGAATCGCATGGAAATATCGACCTAAGACATTTCATGCGATAAAGAACCTTAATCTGCGCAAAATCGAAACCGGAAACCTGAAGTCAATCGAGCCACGAAGAACGCTAATAATACGCTCTGCTTTCATCACTACAAATTCAACGACAGAGGCTAAAAATTTACGGTTCCACCAAGGACATCTCCCCTGACAAAGCATGGATGGGGACCACGCAGCCCGACCGGGGGATCAAGCACCGGAAATTCCGCCTTCCACTCAAGCCCAAAAGATCAAGCACAGGGGATTCCGTCACCCGCTAAAGCCCAAGGGATCAAGCGTCGGAAATTCCATCACCCATTAAAACCCAGGAAATCAAACACGAAAAATTCTGTCATCCTCTAAAAAATAACAGAGGGGTTCATCTTGATGATGAACCCCTCTGTTATTGGGAAATAAATCCGAGGAGCCTGATTACTTGGCAGCTTCAGCAGCAGTCGTGTCGGCAGCGGTCGTGTCAGCAGCAGTCGTATCAGCAACAGCGGCAGCAGCGATCGAATCAGCGGCTTTAACAGCAGCGATCGAGTCTTCAGCAGCTTTTTTAGCACCGGTATTACCGCAAGAAGCGAAAGAAACAAAAGCAGCTACAACAGCTACCATCAGGACAGATTTAGTAAAAGTTTTCATCGTGAAAAATATTAAGTTGTTATTGATTCGACCGCAAAGGTATAACGTTTTTCACAGAATTAGCACTTTTATCCCCAGAACTTTACAAAAATTTTTTACGAATTCGATTTTTTATTTGCTTTTCTCGTTTTTTTTCGCTATACGTACATAACCTTCCCCCTCTTTCTAAACCTTTCCCTCGTCACTTAGAGGCCGACTCCGTCGCAGAAACAGAAGTGGTCGGTTGTCCCAACAAGGAGATCGGAATTTTTTCCTGAATGGGAAAAGCTCGATCGAAAGCCCCTTGAATTTTCCCTTGCAAAATACGCGCTTCGTCTTCCGTCAGACAGTTACCGACCGTCACTTTGAAATATGGATTATCATACACGATATAAACCGGAATATCAGGATAGATATTTTTGAAACGCTCCATGGCCTGATTGGCCAGCGACCGGGCATTTTGACTGTTATCGAAAAATATACGAACCCGATAGCCCCAAATTTCGCTCGGATGGGAGCGATTCTGCATCGAGCGGATCGCCGTAGCCGCTGTCCCGTGTTCGGTTACGCTCACCCGACTTCCATAAGTCGGATCAGCATTCTGCAATTTCGTTTTATAGGCATTCAGATTCTGAGCCGAAGCAATCGACCCCATCAAGCCACCCAGTAAAACCATCCAAAAAAATCGTTTCATACGGGAAGTTTATTGAAGTTGATATTGTTGTAAAAACTCCGCCGGGTCAATACCCGCCTGCCGTAACAGCGTGTCGGCCGGAAGATCGTCCATGCGATACTTTTTGGTGATCCACCCTCCACGCAGGGTGGCCTCCACGGTGACCGTGCACCCTTTCAATCCCGACACAAAAACGGAACCGATGCCTAACAGTCCCCCCAAACCCTCGAAACGAACAACCAGCGGCAACGTATACACCGACGACGAACGCCGAGGCACCACCACCTTGTCCGTCAGGCGTATTTCCATCATCTTGGAACCGTTGCGTTCGAGGATCAGTTTTGCATCCTTGAGCACCAGTTTCGATCCCGACAAATTGGTCACTTTCAGCCCGGCATCCACCGACATGCCCGTAGCACTCACCGACTTCACCTGAAACGAATCCACATTTTCAAGGATCACTTCTTCGGGTTTCACGCAGGAAACCATCAACACCGCTACGGCCAACAGCCAACCGATCCATTGTCTTTTCATCTTCTCAAGCATTAATATTACGGGATTTAACCCCTTCATAAATCTGGGCCACCCCACCGAACAGATCACAATAAGCGACCTGTTCGAAGCCCGCCTCACGCATCACCCGAACGAAACCTTCTCCATACGGGAAATGATCCACCGATTTCGGCAGATAGGTATAGGCTTGCTTGTCTTTCGATATCCACCGTCCGATACCGGGCAGTACCCGATGGAAATAGAAACGGTAAAATCCACCGAGCCATTTGTTTTTCGGCAATCCGAACTCCAAGACGTACACCCGACCGCCCGGACGCAATACCCGATGAATCTCTGCCATACCCCGCCCGATATTCTCGAAATTACGAACCCCGAAAGCCACGGTCACACAATCGTAACTGTCACTCTCCATGGACAACGATTCGGCATCTCCCTGCGAAAGAAAGACCCGTTTCTGCAAATCGGCCAATTCCACTTTTTGTTGGCCGATGGCCAACATCTGTTCCGAAAGATCGATCCCTTCAATCGTCGCCGAAGGACAAGCCCGGGCCATCATCAGGGCCAGATCCCCCGTCCCTGTCGCCACATCCAAAATGCGGTTCGCCCCGAACGCCTTCACGCGACGCACCACCTTGCGGCGCCACGAACGATCGATGCCCAACGACAGCAAATGGTTGAGTTGGTCATAACGAAAAGCGATGGCATCGAACATCGAACGGACTTCTTCTTTCTTACTTCGCGAACTGTTATAGGGTTTCATCACGGAGAGACTATCTAAACCCGGTGGCTATTCGAACCGGATGCTCTTTTCAGGCAAAATTAATGAAATTATCAGCGTCGGCAAAGTCAGCAGCAAAACCAACAACACGAAGGTCACCACATTGAGCAATGCCCACCATCCCCAGTCGAGATAAATCGGCACCGTTGTCAGGAAATAACCCGCCTGATCGAGTTTGACCCAACCCGTATAATATTGCAGCAAACAGAGCCCCAATCCCAACACATTTCCCCAAAACATTCCTTTAAGCAGGATAAACGCCGAACGGATCACAAATGTTTTCTGCAAAGCCCGGTTATCCATTCCCAATGCCTTGAGCACCCCGATCATCGGCGTACGTTCCAACAAAATAATCAGCAGCGCCGACACCATATTGAACAACGCGACCAGCAACATGACCGTAATAATGACTGCCGCATTGACGTTGTGCGCGTTCAACCAGTCAAAAATCATGGGATAACGTTCCCGAATGCTGACCGCCCGCAGACTCTGATCGTCAACGCCCGGCGTATCGAAGACCAATTCATCTACCCGAGCCGTAAAACGATCCAGATGGGCGAAATCCCGGGTATCGATCTCGAAACCCGTCACCTGCGTCGAATCCCATCCGCTCAGCCGTTGTACATTTCGGAGATCGGTCAGAATCATCACCTTATCCAACTCGTCGAACTGCGTATCGTAAATACCCGACACCCGAAAACGGTCTCGTCGCGGCGGATTCTGGATAAACAACATTTCGAACGGATCGCCCACCTTCAAATGCATCATGCTGGCCAGACGGCTTGAAATCATCGCATCCTTGTTCCGGGCGCTGTCCGTAATCCGAGGGACCTCTCCCGCCACCCGATAACGTTCGAAAAACGACCAGTCGTAATCCGGACCCACCCCTTTGAGCACCACGCCCTGCATGGCCTCCTCCCCCTTCAATATACCGACCTTGATCGCATACGGATAGAGGGCCGAAGCCTCGTCCAACTGCGCGATCCGCTTCACCACAGGCTGATCGATCGAAATCGGCACCGTCTCATACGAAGAATTTCCGTCCAGATTGACCAGCTGCACATGCGCCCCGAAACCGGTCAACTTCGAGGTAATCTGCCGTTTGAATCCAAAAATGACCCCCAAGGCGACAATCATCACCGCCATGCCCACCACCACACTGAGCGTAGCAATCCGCACCATCACATTGCGTTTGCGACCGTGAACCGGCGCCGCCATGCGGCGAGCCAAAAAGTAAGGTAAATCAAGTCTGCTCATCCGTAACGACAAGATAGAAGTTTCGCGGAAATTTCGATGCAAAGTAACGCAAAAATACTTATTTTTGCGCACATAGCCGTCTAAAACCGCCCTTGTCTGCGATTTCACGCTTCGCAGGCTCCCCAGCGAAATACAAAACTTTCAGGACGGCCTCACCTCAACCAAACCGACTGCCATCATGAACAAAACGGCACTCATAACCGGAGCTTCCTCAGGAATCGGAGAAGCGACGGCCCGCATTTTGGGCGAAGCCGGATATGATCTGGTTATTACCGCCCGCCGGACGGATCGTCTGCAAAAATTGAGCGACGAACTCGAAGAACACTGCGGCGTTCGAGTCCATGCTTTGGGATTCGACGTGCGCGACCGCATTCAGACCGAAAGCGCACTGCAGGCCCTGCCCGACCATTTCCGTCAAATCGATCTGCTGGTCAACAACGCCGGTCTGGCCTCCGGACTCGAACACATCGACGAAGGAGATACGCTCGACTGGGAAAAAATGATCGACACCAACATCAAAGGCGTTCTTTACGTCACACGTATCGTCTCCGGATGGATGATCCAACGGGGCCAGGGCGGCCACATCGTCAACATCGGTTCGATCGCCGGCAGTCAGGTCTATGAAAACGGTGCCGTCTACTGTGCCTCGAAACATGCCCTGCACGCTCTGAGCGAAGGGATGCGCATCGACTTCCTGCAACACGGCATCAAGGTGACGGAAATCCGCCCGGGCATGGTGGAAACCGAATTTTCGAAAGTGCGCTTCCACGGAGATCAACAACGCGCCGACAACGTCTACAAAGGCGTCGAACCGCTAACCGGTCACGACATCGCCGAAATTATTCGCTGGGTCGTGAGCCTGCCTGCCCACGTCAACATCAACGACATCGTGGTCATGCCCACCCAACAGGCCAACGCCCATTACACGTTCCGAAAATAACGTGCATGTTCCGGAGACTCACGCTGCTGGTATTATTAGGAGGAATCGGATGGGCAACCGTTTCTGGAGTGCAGGCTCAAACGCCTTCACCCCGGACAGTTTCCCAGCAATCGCTTTCCGCGAACCAACGACTGGAAGCCATCGGATTGGTAGACGTAGCGACCTTGGACAGCACCCTGATCGTCAGTTTGCCTTATGCCACCCCGCAAAACTTCACCGGAGAAATCCTGTATGAAGATCTCGACCACGCTTTCTTACAACCCGATGTAGCTGCAAAATTGTCACGTGCTTTGCAGATTCTCCGCGCAAGGCACCCTGAATTGCGCCTGATCGTTTACGATGCCGCCCGACCGCTCGCCATTCAACGCCGCATGTGGGACAAGGTCAAAGGTACGCCACAATCCATCTACGTATCGAATCCGGACCACGGAGGCGGGCTGCACAATTATGGCGCCGCCGTAGATGTCTCCCTGGCCGACCGGGCGGGGAATCCGCTGCCGATGGGGACTCCATTCGACTTTTTCGGTCCTGAAGCCCACATCGATCGGGAAGCAGAGTTGGTCGCTCAAGGCAAAATCACCGCCGAAGAGGCCCGCAATCGTCAGCTGCTCCGCCAAGTGATGAGGGAAGCGGGATTCATTCCTTTGCGCAGCGAATGGTGGCATTTCAATGCCATGCGGCTCGCCGAAGCCAAACTACGCTACCAACCGATCGAATGACCGACAGCCCTCCCCACAATAAAACCCGGCATCAAACCGTTATTTAAACACTCATCAACTTGAAAAACAACCAAAACACCCATACATTATGACTTGGAATCCTGGATTTTTATTGATTATCCTGATTGCCATCATTGGCTTCATCGTACAAACCAAACTGCAATCCGTTTTTAAGAAGTATTCGAAAGTGATGTTCCCCGGCGGACTCACCGGGCGAGAAGTGGCCGAACGCATGTTGCACGACAACGGCATCTACGATGTCAAGGTGGTCTCCACCCACGGGCAACTGACCGACCACTACAACCCCACCACCAAAACCGTCAACCTGAGCGAAGGCGTCTACAACAGCAACAGCGTAGCCGCTGCAGCCGTAGCCGCCCACGAATGCGGCCACGCCGTGCAGCATGCCCGTGAATACGCCCCGCTGAAAATGCGTTCGGCGCTGGTTCCGGTGGTTCAATTTTCATCCATGTGGTCGACCTGGGTCATTATCGCCGGTATCCTGATGATCAACACCTTCCCGGCTCTATTCTGGATCGGGATTGCCATGATTGCCCTCTCAGCCCTGTTCAGTCTGGTCACTCTGCCGGTGGAATACAACGCTTCGAACCGGGCCATGGAATGGCTCGAAAGCACCCGTACCCTGCAGGGCGTACAGGTCGCCCAGGCCCGCGAAGCCCTCTCCTGGGCCGCACGCACCTATCTGGTTGCAGCCCTTTCGGCCATCGCCACGCTGATCTATTACCTCGGCTTCGCCCGACGCGACTAATCCTTTTTCTAATTCCATAAAACGGGGCGCTTGAAAGCAAGCGCCCCGTTTTTACATTTCTTATTCAATCATCCTATAATACCATTCACGTTTGGAAGGATAATTACCATATTTCCCCATCTATTGTGCATTACGCCATGATCCTCGAATCATGACCGGAGCATGCAATGGGACGACGGGTCGTACGACCCGTTTTTGAAGTTGGGTTTTCGTCACTCCTCTATTCACTGCATCATACTCCACGAATTGTTCCCAAGAATATCCTTCACCCGAAAGTTCCATTACCCGTTTGTAAAGAGCCTCCCGAGAAGGAGCATTGAACCCTCCCGTATTATAACGCATAATACTATTCTCGGTAGGACGCCATGCACCGGTTTGATAAGTAAGGGCCCCCTCGTAAATGCCCACTTCGTTTGCATAACGACTGTCTTGCAGAAAATGAGCCCAACGTATCTGATTCGGATCCGATGTAATATCGGTATTAGCTCCCCACCCTAAATCCTTTTGCCACTGATAATTATCACGCTCATACTGTGGAAGTTCGCCCAAGTTGTTTGAATACTCGTCCAACAATTTTCCAAAACCATGACCTACTGCTTCATGGTTCAGCAATTGATCGAATATACTTTCATCGTAACCCAAGGGGAAATAAGCGACCGCCGAATTATCATCATACATATAACAGGTCCCTGCATAATGTTGAACATTCATAATCACCACCACCTGAGCTCGCGTCAGATCAATCCCCGGAACACGACTGGCATAATCGAAGCATCGACTATCCGACCCTCCGACCAGAGTACCACTACCCATATAGCTCTTCAAAGCCGTATTCGAACCTTCTACATAATCTCCATTTTCTGAAACGACCTTAACCATATGGACATTGAAACGGTTTCGTAACGATTTCATCGGTTCTTCCATAAAGAATGCTTCCATACCTTCCCGCATTCGTTGTTCATAAATACCGCCCTCAACCATGGTCGTATCGACAAAAGCATCCCCCATCAAAACCAAATCGATTCCATTCCCAACCGTTGCATCTTGCAAGGAAACCACTTGTCCGTCCGACGAAAAATCAGTGGATGAATACGACTCAGGATCTTTCACCTCCACTTCACCCAAACGTTCGCTTAAGAAAGTGAACAAATCTTCATAATTTTCTGTTACACTTTGGAAAACGATTTTACCATTCTGGTCGGCTACGGCAACGAAAGGAGTATAACCTACTGGCCGAAACGCCGCTATCATATTCTCGGTATCTTGATCCCAACCAAAATTACGCCATGGAATATTCTGTTTCTCAACATACTCCCGTACAGCTACAATATCATCATGAGGCATATTCAAAGGTGAAACATCGCTATATCCAATAATTTCCAAACCTTTCGATTGATAGGCTTTATATACAGGAATCAGCCTAACAGTAAAGTCGTGAGAGAATGGGCACCATGTGGACCAACTATAAAAAACGGTGTATTTATTTCTGCCATATTCTGTCGCGGACGATAAGGTTAAACCATTCAGATCCGTCACTGTGAAATCCGGAGCAGGAATTTCCACATTCGACAAATCAAATTCTTCGCCATCAGAACAAGATTGATTTAGAATATCTGCCCAATGAATTTTCCAATTAGGATGCTGTAATACTGATTTCGGCAATTGTCCCGAAAACGCATTATTGAAAATATAGAACTGACCCCATGAAGCATTCATTACAGAAGATAGACCTTCAGGTAAAGTCCCAGAGAATTGATTGCCTGACACGTCAAAATGAATCACTTCCGTAAGATTACCTATTTCTTCAGGCAAAGTTCCGGTTAGTTGATTGCCTGATACAGATAGATGTGTCAATTTCGTAAGGTTTCCTATTTCTTTAGGTAAACTTCCTGACAGTTGATTGCCTGACACATACAACTCTTTCAGTTCCGTAAGGTTTCCGATTTCTTTAGGCAAACTTCCTGACAGTTGATTCACAAATACACTAAATTCCTCCAGTGCCGTAAGATTGCCTATTAAGGATCGGTCGTCCGATCTGGCTGATACCGTGTATGTGTATCAAGGCCCGCAGAATACATTGGTGCTGACTCAGCGGAATTATGCCGTATCGGAATTGGGTGAGACGATCGATGTCGTGCTGAAATCGAATGTGGATTTCACGGTTCAGATGCCGGCTGTGGATTGGATCGAGGCCGTGCAGACCAAATCGTTGCAGACGTATAAATATCAGTTCCGGGTTTTGCCCAACGAAACGTATGACGGTCGTGAGGCCCAGATTATTTTCAAGGACAATAATTCTATGTTGGCCGATACGGTTTTTGTGTATCAGACGACGAAAGATGCCTTGTTGTTGACCAAGAATCGATATGAAATGGAAATGCAGGGCGGTACGATCGATGTAGAGGTTAAAAGCAATATCGATTTTGAAGTGACCATTCTGGATGATTGGATTACCCAGAATCAAACCCGAGCTTTGACAACGCATTATTTACGGTTCGATGTAGCGGCTAATCCGGATCCTGAAAATCGGGAAGGTCGGATTGTCTTTAAAGATAAGGCGTCTGATTTGGCCGATACCGTGCATGTGTACCAAGCCCGGAAAGATGCTTTGGTACTAACCCAGCGGGATTATGCCGTGTCGGAGTTGGGCGAGACGATCGAGGTCGTGCTGAAATCGAATGTGGATTTCACGGTTCAGATGCCGGCTGTGGATTGGATCGAAGAGGTACAGACCAAATCGTTGCAGACGTATAAATATCAGTTCCGGGTTTTGCCCAACGAAACGTATGACGGTCGTGAGGCCCAGATCGTCTTTAAGGATAATAATTCGGCATTGTCTGATACGGTTTTTGTATATCAGACGACGAAAGACGCCTTGTTGTTGACCAAGGATCGATATGAGATGGGAATACAAGGGGGGACGATAGATGTGGAGGTTAAGAGTAATATCGACTTTGAAGCAAAAATTTTGGATGACTGGATTACGCAGTGGCAATCTAAAGGCTTGAAAACGTATCATTTGTGGTTTGATGTGCAACCCAATGCAAATAATAAACGGACTGGTAAGATTGTCTTTCTTGATAGGAACAGTAGCCTGACGGATACGGTTTATGTCGTACAATCGGGACCGGAAGAAGTTCAACAAGATAGAGAAGCATTGATTGCTTTCTATAAAGCCACGAATGGTGATAATTGGATACACAATGACAACTGGTGTACCGATAAACCATTAAATGAATGGTATGGCGTAAGCATAAATTATGAGACAGGAAGAGTAATCGTTTTAAATTTAGGGGAAAATAATTTGACAGGAAGTTTGCCTAAAGAAATCGGCAACCTTACGAAACTGGAAAAATTTAATATGTCATTTAATCAACTGACGGGAACTTTACCTGAAGAAATAGGCAATCTTTCCTGTCCGATTACCGGCATCCGGATTTGCAGCAACCTCGAATTGCAAATGATGCGTTGTTAAAGCTCGCGTCTGACTCTGCTTAATCCAGTCATCCAGAATGGCCACTTCAAATTCAATGTTGCTTTTGACTTCGAGATCGATCACATCTCCTTCCTGAGGTACTGAGAAAATCTCTTTGGAAAGAATCAAGGCATTCTTTTTCTTCTGATAGACGGGGACCGATTGGGTCGCACTTCCCGATCTAATCGAAATAAGAGCAGAACGATCTTCATAATTTTCGTTGGGAAGAGCACTGACCGTCAAGGTCGCCTCTCCGGCTTTACCGCTCATCGGTTCCACCGACAACCAACTGACTTCGGCTTTCGTTTCGGACAGCGATATCGTCCAATCAGCAGCAGCTCTAAATGAAAGAGTCCCCTGAGACTCTCCGTCAGCCAGCACCAAATCCTGATCATACAGGGTGATTCCGGCAGTTCCCGGAGAAGGGTTCGGATCGGGGGTCGGGTCGGGTTCTGTAGCAGGGTCTTTACCACAACCGCTGACCAATCATACAATCGAAAGAATACGGGCTAGTAATTTTGCATTCATCCGTACAAAAATTTACACCGTCTGTTCCTTGGCGAGAAAAACATAAAACTTTCTAAAAACGTGGAACAGATTTTTTCAGCTCCAATTTCTATACTCTCCCCAATCGCTCCGACTTTTCCCCCGACACTGAACAACACCGATTCCTACACTTCGAAGTTCGAAACTGCAGACCTCAAAAACGCTTTTAGACACAAGGAAAAACTCCGCCTTCGCGGATATATCTTTAAGATAGAAATTCTATCTCCTAAAAACAAAAAATTACAGATTTATCTCTTAACGAATTCCTAAGCGATTGAGCGCTCGCGCATAGGCCTGGGCGTTGCGGTTGTGTTCGGCCAGTGTCCGGGCAAAATTGTGCGTTCCCGACAGATCTTCCTTGGCACAGAAATAGAGATAATCATGCTCTTCGAAGTCCAATACGGCGTCCAAAGCCGCTACCGAAGGCATACAAATCGGACCGGGAGGCAAACCGGGATACTTATAGGTATTGTACGGAGAATCCACCTCCAAATGACGCAACAACACTCTTTTCAAGGTAAAATCCCCTACGGCATATTTAACGGTCGGATCGGCCTGCAGAGGCATTCCCCGACGCAAGCGATTGATATACACCCCCGCTACCCGCGGCATTTCATCCGTCTTTTTGGTCTCTTCATAGACGATAGAGGCCAGCGTGACAGCTTCTTGACGACTCAATCCGCTTCGGGCCAGTTTGGATTCGCGTTCTTTCGTCCAGAAACGATCGTATTCACGTTTCATCCGTCGCATAAACTCTTCGGGAGTCGCCGTCCAGTAAAATTCATACGTATTGGGCAGAAACATTCCCAGCAGAGTCGTCGAGGTGAATCCCAACGAACGAACCAGCGAGTCATTTTCAAAAGTACGCATGAACGCCTGCGAATCGGGTTCCAGACGACGAGCCAACACGCCCGCCAACCGATCCAGCGAACGCAGATTATTGAATGTCACCCGGACCGGAGTCTGGCGCCCGCTCTTGAGCATATTGATCAACGAAGAATAGCTCATTCCCTCGTTCAGACGATAACGCCCCGGACGTACCGACGAATCCAGATCACGGGAACGGGCCCATTTTTCGAAACGTTCGGGATTATGCAATGCCCCTCCCGCCTCGAGGGAATCCATCAGCACGGAAAAATCGCTGCCCGTGGGCAGGGTCAGCACGGCATCCGTATCGACGGCCGAAGCCCGATAATATTGCCAAAGACGACATCCCGGGACGACAGCTACCACCACGCACGCCACTCCTCCCAAAAGGAACCATCCGAGTCTGCCGATTCGTTTTCGTTGTGAAGAGTCAGGGGCATTTTTCATGTCGTGCATATCGTTTAAAGATTCGAAGGTTCTTCTTATCGGGATACCCATCCCGTGGTTTGGTTCCCGTCGTCGCCCACAGCAACGAACGCTGTCCCGACGGTTCGGAGCCACACACCCGGAACCGACCAAAGAATAGCGAACCGGGACAAAAGTAATAAATTTACCCCAATCCGCCCGCATCCCTCTCCGGCGCTAAAAAGAATGTTCCGGTCCCCGTTTTGCAACCGGGACCGGAACATACAAAATCTACGACACGAAAGATCTAAGGCAGAACCTTGACAGGCACCTTGATCGTCGCATTAACCACCGGCTGAGGATTCCCGGATGTCAGACTTTCCACCGTCGAATATTGAAACGAGAGCCACAATTGATACTCCCCTTCCAAGGGCTTTGTATAAAAACGCTGTTGCAGATAATTGGTTTCCGGAGCGATCACAATATTCGACATGACATCGGGATCCGGACTATCCTCTACCTGATTTTTCAAATTGAACACAGCGTGATACTTCGACGAGGCATTATTTTCTCCCGTAGCATCTTTCACCTGGAACGTCGGTTTGAGAATAACCGGCAGATAATCATGTTCGCTGTACCGGGTAAAAAGATCGGCCGTCACTCCGATCTGTGCCAGATACTCTCCCAGATCGAGATTCTGGCGGTTATCCGTCGGCCATTCCGAGAGCTTATATTCCACCGCTTGCGAAACCGTATATTCGGTTTTATAGAAACGGATCGTTTTCGTCACCGTCACCTCATTGCCGCCGATCCGATCCTCCAGCGTCACCTCTAACGTTACCGGCACATATTGTGCGCCTTCATCGAATTCCAACGTAGAGTTGTTGGCGTAAATACTCCATTTCGAACCGGACTCATCGGTTTGCAACGTAAATTGCGCCGCCTTTTCACCGGTCAAGACAGCCGACTTGACCGAAACCGTTGCCAGATCGAACAACGTGGAACTACCCTCGGAAATCGGCCGGGCCACCAACTGAGTCGATATGACAATCGGCATATCCGTTCCCGTATTCCAGTAGGTGCAGGACGATGGACCGTTCAGGGCGACCATTTCTTCGGTCAATTTCACATAACTGTTCAAAAGCGAGATCGACGACGAGGTCATCTGCACCTGATTTCCCCGGGCATCGGTATAGGTCAACACCAACGCTAAACGGGCCTCTCCGTAATACGCCCCTTCGGTTGCCTGTACAACCGCCAGCCATTGTCCTTCGAGCTCTTCCCCCTGCGGATTTTTATCCGGCAGAATGTCGACCAAGGTATATTCCGGAATCGAAGTCCCGTATACGGCCCGTGTAATCTGCGAGGCGATGACATCCAAAGCTACATTTTCCCGGGTCGGCACAAAATTCGAAGGATTGACCCGAAACGGAATCTGTACCGACGATCCGTTCTGAACCTCAATTTCATTTTGCAAAATCACCATCCCGGTCGGTATCGGATTTTTCAGGTTGTCGATATCGTCCTTCATATCCTGACAACCGGATAAAACCACAGCACTCCATAACACGACATGGATTAGAAACCATCTTTTCATATCTTTCCCGTTACCGTTTTTTTAAATTTGTACAAAAATAGGATCCTCGCAACCGGAAACCAAAACATTTTCTTTTTCTATTCCCACTTTTTGCCGATCTGACACTTTTTTCCGATTTGACACCCAGCATATATTCCTTCTTCCGACTCCATTCCACGCCCTCTCAGGAAGAATCCCCGGCACAAGATTTTCCAGACAGGAATTTGCATTTACTCCAAAAATAGCTACCTTTGCAACGGGTAAGTCTTATACGACCAGCTCCTGCTGAATCCCCCAGGGTCGGAAGACAGCAAGGGTAGGCGGTTGTAGCGGTGCGATATAAGTAGCTTACCCTTTTTTTATGGAGGTATTTTTTGTAATTTAGCCCGTCAATCCTCTGCGCATGATCCTTCGAATCTATCCGGAAAACCCCAGCGAGAAAGCCGTTCGTCAGGTGGCAGACACCTTGCGTTCGGGCGGTATCATCATCTACCCCACCGACGGAGTGTATGCCTATGGCTGCGCCTTGTCGAACCCCAAGGGCATCGACAAAATCCGTACAGCCAGCGGGAAAAAAGGGTCCGATTTTTCGATCGTCTGCGCCGATCTCAGCACGATTTCGACCTACGCGAAAGTCAGTACACCCGTTTTCAAACTCCTCAAACGAAATTTGCCCGGCCCGTTTACGTTCATTCTCGAAGCCTCGAGCAAAACCCCGGACAAATGCCTGGAACGACGGAAAACCATCGGAATCCGCATCCCCGACAACCCCATCACCCGGGCCATCGTCGAAGAATTGGGATGTCCTCTGCTCAGCAGTTCGGTAAAAACCGATGAGTTGGAAACCGAATATGCCACCGACCCTTCGCTGATCGACGAACAATTCGGAGCAAACGTAGACCTGATCGTAGACGGCGGTTACGGACACATCGTCCCGTCGACCGTCGTGGATTGCACCTCCGACGAACCGATCATCGTACGGGAAGGTATGGGCCAGTTACGATAATTCCTTCCGATCTGAACGGACGCTGAAAAATGATGGATCAGAACCTGTTGAAAATAAGTTGGCGAGAAGCTGCCACGGGAGGACTGTGGCTCGGACTGGCTTTGTGCGGAGTTTCCGTGCTGGCCTATCTCGGCCGTATGCACGTATCGCTTTCCTGGATGAGCAGTCTGTTGAATTTCCTGCTGCTGGCCGGATTCATTCTCTTCTACGGACGACGGATGAGCCTCTTCTGCGAACCCCAGGAATATTCTTTCGGACAGAGTTTCGGCTTTTCACTCAAAATGATGATGTTTGCAGGAGTCATCGCCGGGCTGGGACAGTTCATCCTGCAAACCTATATCGACCCGCAATATTACCGGGATCTGATAGAAGAAGCCCTGCTGAATAGCGGATTCAATCAACAGGAGGTCGACTTGGCCCTGACGGCAATCATCGATCAACGAAGTCCTTTTATGATGATCATCAGCGGAGCCATGAGCATGATCCTGTACGGAGGCCTGATCGGACTGGCCGTCGCCGCTTTTCTCAGACGTCCGGCCCTTCCTCCTTCCGACAACACCTCCCCCTCCGAGACTGACAAAGATCCATCGGACGAAACCCGCGCTAATTCATAAATGACTTATGAACCCAGATAAACCGAACCTGTCGATCGTCATTCCCCTGTATAACGAAGAGGAATCCCTGCCGGAACTGATGGCCTGGATCGAACGTGTAGTCACCGAAAACGGTTTCACCTACGAAACGATTTTCGTTGATGACGGCAGTACGGACACCTCCTGGGAGGTGGTCGAATCCCTGGCCGCCGTCAATCCCCACATCAGAGGCATCCGTTTCCGTCGCAATTACGGCAAATCGGCCGCTCTCTACTGCGGTTTCGCCGCCGCTCAGGGCGACGTGGTCATTACCATGGACGCCGATCTGCAAGACTCTCCGGACGAAATTCCGGAACTCTATCGTATGATTACCCAGGAGGGCTACGATCTGGTCAGCGGCTGGAAGAAAAAACGCTACGACCCGCTGGGTAAAACCTTGCCGAGCAAGTTTTTCAACGCGACGGCTCGAGTCGTATCGGGCATCAAGCTGCACGATTTCAATTCCGGACTGAAAGCCTACCGTTCCAAAGTGGTCAAAAGCATCGAAGTATACGGCGAAATGCACCGCTATATCCCGATTTTGGCCAAATGGGCCGGATTCCTCCGCATCGGGGAAAAAGTCGTTCATCATCGGGCCCGCAAATACGGCAAATCGAAGTTCGGCTGGGAACGGATGATCAAAGGTTATCTCGATCTGATCAGCGTGATGTTCATTTCGCGTTTCGGGAAAAGCCCCATGTATCTGTTCGGGGGACTCGGAACCCTGATGTTTCTGGTCGGAGGCGCCACAACCCTCTATCTGATCATCGAAAAGCTCTATAAATTGGGGCACGGTCTGATTCCGCGCGATGTGACCGACCAACCGCTCTTCTATATCGCCATCGCGGCTGTCATCGTCGGCGTACAGCTCTTTCTGGCCGGTTTCCTGGGCGAACTGATCGGCCGCAACTCAACCGACCGCAACAAATACCTCATTGACGAAACCATCGAATAACGACCAAATAGACGAACCACCATGATTCAACGCATCCAAACCTTATACCTGTTACTGACCTTTATCGGCATGCTGTTACTGAGTTTTTTTCCCATCGCCACATTTATCGGGGGCAGCGAAGAATTCGAAATCTCCCTGTGGGGAATCCACAGCACCGACGCCCCCGATGTACCGGTCGTTCGAACCGTTCAAATGGGAATACTCTGGGTTCTGTCCACCCTGTTGCCGCTGGTCAACATTTTCCTGTATAAACGCCGCTGGCTGCAACTGCGGCTATGTCTCGTAGAGATTATTCTGTTGCTCGGCATGCAGATCTATATCGCGTTCTATATCTTCAACTCGCGAAGCGTCATCGCCGACTTCACCGTCAGCTCCATGAAATATTCACCGGTAGACGTTGTGCCGATCATCGGCATCATCTTCTGCATCCTGGCGTTCCGGGGGATCGTCCACGATCAGGCTCTGATCAAATCCCTCAATCGCATCCGATAATTCGCAGAAATTTTTCCCCTACAAAAAGGCCTTCGGTATTCCCGAAGGCCTTTTTAATTCGTCGTGCAGCGACGCCCTGCCTCAACAGATCCGTACACAAGGAGTAACCCCACCAATCGTCCGCCAGGCTTTCCATCGAAGAGTCGTCCAGCCCCGAATGCCGAGCCTCTCCAACGCATCCGAAATCCGCCACACTTACCGGAAATCGACCACCTCGACCTCCTTATGAGCCCGGCGGTCGAACGTAAAACGGGCATCGCTCACCGGCACATTCGGAGTCAGTTTCCGGACGGTAATCTCCAACGGAGAGGAATTGCCCGCCACCCGATAGGATAAACTCAACGGACGATGGGTCGACGCATCCAGACGCAACAACATCGAGGAATAGTCCTCTCCGCTCTGCCGGGGCGTCAGTTCGACCACATCCACCGACTTGCCTTTCCAGGTCGTACGTCCCCGATAAACATGGTCGAAATCCTCGTCGTACAATTTGAAAAAGCGCACCGGATTATCCAACAGATTCGTTCCGCCGCGAGGTCTTTCCCGTACCACCTGTTTGATATCATGGGTGTAAGTCCAGATCGATTCCCCGTCGAAAAAGATCTCCATCCCCGGCGTACTCATATAGTAACGTTCCCCGCTCACGATCACCGTACCGTCCAGATCGCCGAACTCTCCCTCCATGCTGGAAGTAAACTCGATTTCATAACTTTTATACGCGGCCATCTCCGTGGCCAGCGCCGAAAGCAACGCTTTCGACTTTTCATCGGCCCGCACCGATACGACCGACAAGCACAATGCGACCCAGACAGCGACTGTTTTACCGATTCCCATCTTTCGAATGATTTGCGAATAATTTTCGAATAATTTACGCACAAACTGCCGATTACCCAGCCAGTTCTAATCCAGATTCGACAACAGGTGTTCCAGCGACAACATATCCTGAATCAACACCTCGCGAGGTTTGCTCCCTTCGGCACGACCCACGACACCGGCCATCTCCAACTGATCCATAATCCGTCCCGCCCGGTTATATCCGATCGAGAAACGACGCTGAATCGACGAAGTGGAACCCTGCTGATTCTGCACCACGAAACGGGCCACTTCTTCGAACATGGCATCCAGTTGACTGAGATCGTTCGCCCGATTGCCACCGGCCCCCGAACCGTTATCGCCTCCTTCCGGGGTATATTCCGGCAACTCATAGGCCCCCAGGTAGCCCCGTTGATTGCCGATAAATTCCGTAATACGTTCGATCTCGGGCGTATCCACAAAAGCACACTGCACCCGAATGATATCGTTCCCGGTCGACACCAGCATATCGCCCCGTCCAATGAGCTGATTGGCTCCGGGCTGGTCGATGATGGTCCGCGAATCGACCATCGACGTCACCCGGAAGGCAATACGGGCCGGGAAGTTGGCCTTGATCACCCCGGTGATGATGTTGGTCGTCGGGCGCTGGGTTGCAATCACCAGGTGAATCCCCACGGCTCGGGCCAACTGGGCAATACGGGCAATCGGAGTTTCCACCTCCCGACCTGCCGTCATGATCAGATCGGCGAACTCGTCGATGATCACGATGATATAGGGCAGGAAGCGATGGCCCTTCTGCGGATTGAGTTTCCGATTCTTGAATTTTTCGTTATACTCCTTGACATGGCGCACCTCAGCCAACCGCAACAGATCGTAACGGGCATCCATCTCGATACACAGGGAGTTGAGCGTATAGATCACCTTGTGGGTATCGGTGATGATGGCATCGTCCTCGCCCGGCATTTTGGCCAGGAAGTGTCGTTCGAGTTTGGCATAGAGCGTCAACTCCACCTTTTTCGGGTCGACCAATACCAGTTTCAGCTCCGAAGGGTGCTTTTTATACAACAGCGACGTAATGATCGCATTCAACCCGACCGATTTCCCCTGCCCCGTGGCCCCGGCCACCAACAAGTGCGGCATTTTGGCCAGATCGATCACAAAGGTCTCGTCCTGAATGGTTTTCCCCAACACGACCGGAATATCGTAGGTCGATTCCTGGAATTTCACCGACTTGATCACCGAGTACATCGACACCACCTGCTTATCCTTGTTGGGCACCTCGATCCCGATGGTACCTTTCCCCGGAATGGGCGCAATGATCCGAATCCCCAACGCCGAAAGACTCAACGCGATATCGTCTTCCAGATTCTTGATCTTCGAAATCCGTACCCCGGGAGCCGGAACAATCTCATACAACGTGACGGTCGGTCCGATCGTCGCCTTGATCTTGTCAATCTTGATCCCGAAATTCTCCAGCGTCTCCTTGATCCGGTTTTTGTTGTCGACGATCTCTTCGCTGGTGACGCTTACCTCGACACTGTGATCTTCCAACAGTTCGATGGGAGGACGCTGATAGGACGAAAGATCCAAAGTCGGATCGTACAGGGTGTTTTCGATCTCTTCGGCACTGAGAGTCTCATCGGCCGGCAAGTGCTGTACGGCCATCTCTTCGGTCGCCACCACCCCGGAGTCCTGAGGAACCGATGCCACAAACTGTGGATCGGAACCCTCTGCCGACCCTGAAGCCTCAGAAAATGTCCCCGAAGAGGCATGCCATGCCGCGTCATCCGGTCTCGAACGATCTTCGTCACCGGAGGCATATTGAATCGTAAATCCATGCTCATCGGTCTCCTGGTGATATTCAGGGGCCGAATTTGCCTGTGCTTCGGGCGAAAGATCGGTAATGGTGAACCCGTTTTCATCCACCTTGACCTCTGCCGGAGGCGTAACCGGCTGCGGAGTCGAAGGCATGTGACGATCCAACGTACCCGACCGATCTTCGATGGTAAAACCGTCCTCATCGGTCAATACACTGGGAGAAGGCGCCTCCTCATACGATTCCTCTCCCACGGTATGGATCTCGAACCCGTCTTCATCACGCATCCACCGTTCCGAAGTTCGGGAGGCAGGCTGCGGTTGTGATGTTTTTTCGTCAGGCACTGCCGTAACCGAAGTATTTTTGGGGGTTTCCGGTTCCGATTCCGAATGTTCATGAGCGAGAATATGTGTCGCCGTATCGGTTACGGTTTCACCGACCTTCTTTCCGCCTTCGACCAGGCCCTTTCCGACCCGATTGATAAAGGAAATCGTATTGCGGTTGATATAAACGGCATAAATGATAAAAGCCAATAACAGCAACAAACCCGCTCCGACCGGTCCCAAGACCTCCTTAAGCCATCCTGCCACGTAAATTCCGTGAGCGCCCCCCAATCCCGAACCGAACAGTTTCCAGGCATCATTAAACAAATACCCCAAAGCCACCGAGCCCAAAATCATTAAAATCAGGGTCAATCGCACCGACTTGCGCAGAAACATCGGTCTAAAACGCATGATCCGCAACGCAAGAATAATCAGAACCACCGGAATGCAAATACCGAACAGTCCGAACCATTCGCCCACAATGAGATGAGCCGTCACCGCGCCCAATTTTCCTCCCCAGTTTTTCACCTCCTCGCCCGAAGAAGTAAAAATCTGTCCCCATTGGGCAATGCTCTGATCATCACGCCAAAAAAGAAAAAAAGAGACCACCGAGACCAATATGAAAACAGCTACAGCCAGCAGAATCAAGCCATAAGCCCATCGCTGGTTATCGCTAAGTCCTTTCGGTTTGGGTTGTTTGGCAGCAGCTGCCGGAGTTTTCTTCGTCGCCATATATACGTTCGAGGTCTTGTCCGTCCTGCACGGAAACGGAAAGACGTTTTCAACGGTTTATTCAAAATTCATGTGCCGGGCCTGTTCGCTTTTAGCCATTAACATCCGGCGATAGGCCTCATCGGCCGCAGTCATAAAAGTATAGGTCGGAATATGATCCTCTGCGGCATGCAGATCATGTTGTTCCAAGAGACTTTCCACCCTCCGTTCGATCGCCGACGCCGGATTGATCAATTCCACCTCCCGCGAGCCGATCACCTTCCGCAGAGCATCCTGCAAAAAAGGATAGTGCGTACACCCCAACACCAGTCGGTCGGCTCCCCGCTCCAACATGGGCGATACGATCTTGGAGACCGTCTCCAGAGCCTCCGGAGTATGTTCCCGATCGGCTTCGACCAATTCGACAAATCCTCGTCCCACCGCCGAGAGAATCTCTACCCGATCGGCATATCGTTGCGAGGTTTCCTGAAACAAGCGTCCCCGCAACGTAGCGGCCGTCGCCAACACCCCGATCACGCCGCTGCGCGAAGAGAGTGCCGCCGGCTTGACCGCCGGTTCCAGACCAATGAAAGGAATCGCATAACTCCACCGCAGGTGATCGATTGCCATGGCCGTAGCCGCATTGCAGGCAATCACCACCATCTTGACACCCTGGTCGATCATCCGTCGCACCGCCTCATCCACATAGGCGGTTACTTCGGCCTGCGGCTTATCGCCATACGGACAATTCTTTCCATCTCCGAAATAGAGTAACGACTCGTGAGGTAACTTCTTATAAAGTTCACTCCACACCGTCAAACCTCCCAAACCCGAATCGAAAACCCCTATGGGCGCATCGTTCATCGTTCTCTCCTCCTCGTTCTGATAGCGGGACAATCCATCCCGTCGTCGATTATTTTTTACGCGCAGCGATCCAGCGGGCAGCATTGACAAAGGCTTCGATCCACGGAGTCACCTCGTCCGAAGTGCGGTCTTCGGGATAATAGGCCCAGTTCCAGGGACGGATCGCCCGTTCCAGGTGAGGCATGATCGCCAGATGACGCCCATCGGCCGACACGATGGCAGCTGCGTTGTAATCACTGCCGTTCGGATTACCGGGATATTCGCCGTAAGAATATTTTGCCGGAATGTGATAACGGCTTTCTTCGTAAGGCAGGTCGAATTTACCTTCTCCGTGAGCTACCCAGATCCCCAATCGGCTGCCGGCCAGCGAAGAGAGCATCACCGACTCGTTGGGTTGGATATCCACATTGACGAACGTCGATTCGAACTTATGACTGTCGTTATGCAGCATGCGCGGTTTCTGTTCGTGGTCGGGGGTCACCAGACCCAATTCGACCATCAGCTGACAACCGTTGCAAACCCCCAGCGACAGGGTGTCTTCCCGGGCGAAGAAACGATCCAGACTCTCCTTGGCGCGTTCGTTATACAGGAAGGCCCCCGCCCAACCTTTGGCCGAGCCCAATACGTCGGAATTGGAAAAACCGCCCACGAAAACGATCATATTGACATCGTCCAGCGTTTCGCGTCCGCTGATCAGGTCGGTCATATGCACATCCTTGACATCCATCCCGGCCAGATACATGCTCCAGGCCATTTCACGGTCCCCGTTCACCCCTTTTTCACGGATGATGGCGGCTTTCACGCCCGTCGGGGTACGACGTTTGGCATCCAGGCCCCACTGAGCGAGTTGTCCCGTAAAGCCTTCCGGGAAGATATAGCTCAATTCCTGATTCTTGTAGTTGGCGTAACGTTCGGCCGCCTTTTTCGGACCGCTCTGACGACGATCGAGCAGGTATGAGGTCTTGAACCAACTGTCGCGCAAGGAATCGATCAGCAATTCGAAATCCAAGCCGGCATTGGTCACCGAGAAGCGGCGATCCTGGTTCACCTCGCCAATCACGTAGGCATCGACTCCGGCGAATTTCAGTTCTTCGCACACCGAAGCCCCGTCGGCAACCTGCAACACCAGCGCCGGTTTTTCGCTGAACAGCACCTTGACGATATCCTTTTCGCCCAGCGCCGCCAGACTCAGATCCATCCCGCTGCGATTGTCGGCGAAGGTCATTTCCAGCAGAGCCGTAATCAACCCGCCGGCCGACACGTCGTGTCCGGCCAAGATCTTGCCTTCTGCGATCAGCTGCTGAATGGCATCGAACGAACGGGCGAAGTAATCGGCCGAAGTCACCGTCGGAACATCCATTCCTACGCTGCCCACGATCTGAGCAAAACTGCTCCCGCCCAGCCGGAAGGCATCGCGGCACATATCCACATAGATGATCTGGCTACGGCAATGTTTCAGGGCCGGAGAAACGGTCTTTTTCACATCGGAAACCTCGCCGGCCGAAGTAATGATCACCGTACCGGGGGCATACACCAATTCCCCGTTCTTGTATTTCTGGGTCATCGACAACGAGTCCTTACCCGTCGGAATATTGATTCCCAAAGCCAGGGCATAGTCGCTGGCCGCCTGGACAGCCGTATACAAACGGGCATCTTCTCCGGGATTCTTACAAGGCCACATCCAGTTGGCACTCAACGATACCGATCCGAGACCGCCTTCGATGGGAGCGAAAACGATATTGGTCAACGACTCGGTGATGGCCAGCACCGATCCTTTGGCCGGATCGGCCATGGCAGCAACGGGTGCATGACCCAAGGCGGTCGCAATCCCGTGTACCCCCTGATAGTCGAGCGTCACCACAGCACAGTCGTTCAACGGCAGCTGAATGCTTCCGGCCGTCTGCTGCATCGCCACCCGACCGGTTACCGAACGGTCCACCTTGTTGGTCAACCAGTCCTTGCAGGCCACTCCTTCCAGTTGCAGCACGGTTTCCACGTAATGTACCAACCGAGAGGCATCGTATTGGGGTTCAGCATACGTCTCGGTCACCGTTTCGTCGGTCATGATCGTCCGAGGCGCCTTGCCGAACATGTCTTCCAGTTTCAGGTCGATGGGTTTTTCACCCGTTTTCTGATTGACAAACGTAAACTGCATGTCGCCGGTAGCCTCTCCGATCACATAGAAAGGCGAACGTTCCCGTTCGGCGATCCGACGCAACTTGTCGATGCTTTCTTCCTTAACCACCAGCCCCATACGTTCCTGAGACTCGTTCCCGACGATCTCTTTGGCACTCAGGGTCGGGTCGCCGATCGGCAGCTGATCCATATCGATTCGTCCTCCGGTCGCTTCCACCAACTCACTCAGACAGTTCAGGTGACCGCCGGCCCCGTGGTCGTGGATCGAAATGATCGGATTTTCATCCTCTTCCGACACGGCCCGGATAGCATTATAGGCCCGTTTCTGCATTTCAGGGTTGGAACGCTGTACGGCGTTGAGTTCGATCGCCCCGGCGTATTCGCCCGTAGCCACCGAAGAAACAGCGCCACCGCCCATCCCGATGCGATAGTTGTCGCCCCCCAGCAGGACCACCTTGTCGCCTTGCGAAGGATCTTCCTTCAGACTATCCTGTTTACGGCCATAACCGACCCCTCCGGCCAGCATGATCACCTTGTCGAAGCCGAACTTCTTGCCGTTTTCGAAATGTTCGAACGTCTGCAAACTGCCACAAATTAACGGCTGTCCGAACTTGTTCCCGAAATCCGAAGCCCCGTTCGAAGCCTTAATCAGAATATCTTCCGGAGTCTGATACAACCATTCGCGCGGTTCGGTGTAGTTTTCCCATTCGCGTCCTCCGTCCAGACGCGGATAAGCCGTCATATATACGGCCGTCCCGGCAATCGGGAAAGCACCTTTTCCCCCGGCGATACGGTCCCGAATTTCACCGCCGGTCCCCGTAGCCGCCCCGTTGAACGGTTCGACCGTCGTGGGGAAGTTGTGGGTTTCGGCCTTCACCGAGATCACACTTTCGAAATCCTTGATCGTAAAGTAGTCCGACGTGTCGTGACGTTCCGGCGAGAACTGTTCCACAACCGGACCCTGCAGAAAGGCACAGTTGTCTTTATAGGCCGAAATCACCCGACCCGGATTGGTCGTGGTGGTTTTCTTGATCAGGCCGAACAGGGTCGACGGTTTTTCTTCCCCGTCGATGATAAACTTACCGTTGAAAATCTTGTGGCGGCAGTGTTCCGAGTTGACCTGCGAAAATCCGAACACTTCACTGTCGGTCAGTTTCCGGCCGATGCGGGCGGACAATTCCCGCAGATAGTTCATCTCTTCTTCGCTCAGCGCCAGCCCTTCCTGCTGGTTATAGGCCGCGATATCGTCGATGTAGACGATCGGATCGGGTTGCTTGCTAATCGTAAAGACCTCCTGATCCAGGATATGATACTTGCGGCGCAGCATCGGATCGAAAGGCTGTTCATCATTCTTGGCCACTTCGAATTCTTCGATGCGCACAATCCCTTTCAATCCCATATTCTGGGTGATCTCCACGGCATTGGTGCTCCAGGGAGTGATCATTTCGCGGCGAGGTCCGATGAAAATCCCGTGCAGGGTATCCGCATCCAGTCGGGAAGCTCCCCCGAAAAGCCATTCCAGCCGGGCCAGTTCTTCACCCGAAAAGGTCTCGCGTGCATCCACGCCATAAATCGTGTTGGCTTTCTTAAAAAAAAGTATCATACCTATCGAGATTAGGGTTTATCGTATCAATTTTGTCTATTTTCCCCGGGCAATTTTGCTTAACACCGCTTTGGCCTGATCATACGGCACCGCATATTCCGACTGCCCGAATACATAAGCGGCAATTTCATACGGGTTATACAACATTTTTACCCCCGTGGAATCGAATCCGATATTCTGAGGCAAAGGTAACTCATCCGGCTTTACAAACAAATAGGAGTCGACCTCTTCTTGCGTAAACGATTGCTGGGCGAGAAATTTCCGGAAGGCCTCCCGATTCAGTTCGCTCAGACGGGCCGTATCCGAAACGAGCGCCTCCAGCGGCAGAAGTTCTCCGGTCCGGTTATCGAAGTTGAAGCACTTGCTCAGAGTCAGGCCATGAGCCCCTCCCGTGAATGCATAGGTCTGCAACCACACCGAAGTCAGAAAACCCTTTGTATAATAACTCCCTTCGCAATAGAGTTGATACGGCATGTGGGCCGTAACCGTATCCCGATTTTTGTGAGCCAGCAGGCTATCCACGGCCTGAGCCAACGTTACATCGGAAGCAGCCACAGAATCTCCGGCAAAAAGCTGTTTCAGATAATATTCCAAGGTACGGTTAATCGAATCGGACGCCACCCCTTCCCGGGCTACCGGATAGATCAAGGCCACCACATCATGGGTTCCCGAACGGGACAGGGTATCGCTGCCCCACACCAACCCGCCCCCGGGAATCTCCCGGGCACAGGATGCAAAAAGCGCTGCACAACACAACCACAAAATCTTTTTCATCGCTACAACGTTTTAATTGTTTTTATGATTTTCCACATACAAAGCCACATGCCGGGCAATATAGTCGTCGCTCACGCCATTACAATCCATCACCATTTTAGCCCGGGCATAAAACGGCTCCCGCCCCACCAGATTCTCGGCGATAAACGCCTGCAACTCTTCCTGGGTCTTATCCCGCAACAAAGGACGCTTGGCCTTACCGTATTCGAGCCTTGCCGCCAGTTTCTCCGGTCCCATTTTCAGGTAGATGGTCAGCCCCGCGGCATTCATCACCTCCATGTTATCGAAAAAACAGGGCACTCCGCCACCGGTAGCCACCACGGCATCCCGCTCAGCGGTCAGTCCTTGCAACACCTCCCGTTCCTCCCTCCGAAAAGCCGCTTCGCCATGTGCCGCAAAAAACTCCGCTACACTCATACCTGCACGCCGCTCTACCTCCGTATCCATGTCAATGAACCGGAGCCCCAACTGACGTGCCAGGCCTCGTCCGATGGTAGTCTTGCCGCTACCCATATATCCGACCAAAAATATCAACATCCTCTCAGAAAAGCTCCATCTGTCGGTTATCCTGCTCACTTTGTTCCTCTTCCGAGGCGATATCGAACTCGACGCTTTCGCCCGGCAAATAACTTTTACGACTCTCCTGAGTCCGATCTTTCGACTCACGTTCCGTTTCAGTTTTCCCTTCCGGGCTCGTTCCCTCTGCGGTCTGCGATACGGCTTCCCCGGAAGCCGATTCATCCGGCAGGTTCTCCGTCCCGTCAACCGGTTCCTCTTCGGATCGGGGCGCCTTATCCAACGGCTCGACAAAACGCAACGTATCGACCTCCAGTGTCGTCACGCGCTTCCCTTTGGCCCGATGGCTCTTGACCCCGATAAATTCTTCCACGTCGATGCGATCGGCCGGACGTCCGGCATTATGACCTCCATAAACCACCTCCAGACAGGGGTAGTCATCCCGGCTGATGCACACGATCCGCGAAGCCGGCGTATCTTCCACAAAAATCTGGGTCTTATCGCTCGACTCGGCGGCAAAACGTTTCACATAGTAATATTGTTGTTCGCCATCGTAATATACCACCGAATAAATCCGATGGCTGTCGTACTTTTCAACCCGAATGGTATCTTCCGGGAAATAAACGCCCAAATCGTATCCCGTCGTATAATAATGCCCCTTGGCCGTCATCACCAACAACTTATCGTTCCCGGCAAATTCGCCCAGCAACTCACCCCGTCCGTCGGTATTGAGTTTGCGGATCTCGTCGTCGTACCAGACATTCTGACCGGCCAGGGTCGAGGCGCCCCGCTCCTTGAGCACGATCTTGTGGATGGCATAACGCGAAAAGAGATTCCCCTGCGACTGCCGCCCCTTGATGGCCAGGGTCCCGAAATTCAGGTCGACGATCAGTTTTTTCAGGCGGGGACGCGGTTTGAAATAGATTTTTAGAACCTCGGCCTCTCCGTTGGGGTTGACGCTCATGTACAGAATTTCGCTGCGGGGCGTCCCCTTGGTCAGGTCGTACTGACGATCTCGGGTAATTCCCTTGATGGCACAACGTTTCATCATCAACGGACCGTTGCGGCCATCCCGATAGAGCACATTATAGATGGTCCGTTCGTCGTTGCGCTTGAACACCCCGATATAGTAGATATTCTTGGCAAAGAAAGCCTTTTCAGAGACCTTGGTGATAATGTATTTCCCTTCCTTGGTGATAACGATCACATCATCGATGTCCGAACAGTCGCACACGAATTCGTCCTTCTTCATCGCCGCCCCAATCCCGAAAAAGCCTTCGGCCCGATCGACGTACAACTTGGCATTGGCCACCACCACCTTGGTCGCCTCGATCGAATCGAACTCCCGCAACTCGGTCTTGCGTTCGCGACCCTTGCCGTACTTGGCTTTGATGCGTTGGAAATAGTCGATGGTATATTGAGTCAGATGCGCCAGATGGTCTTTCACCGTCCGGATCTCCTCTTCCACCCCCTTGATATGTTCGTCCGCCTTGAAGCTGTCGAATTTGGAAATACGCTTGATCTTGATCTCCGTCAACCGGACGATATCGTCCTGCGTCACCAGCCGACGCAAACGGGGTTTGAACGGTTCCAAACCCGCGTCGATGGTCTCCAGCACACTCTCCCAGGTCGTACACTCTTCGATATCGTGAAAGATCTTCTCTTCAATAAAGATTTTTTCCAGCGACGACATATGCCAGTCGTCCTCCAGTTCGCCCAAACGCAGTTCCAGTTCGCGGCGCAACAAATCCCGGGTATGCTCCACGTTCCGACGCAAAATTTCACTCACCCCCATGAAGTGAGGCTTTTCGTCCATAATCACACAGGCGTTGGGCGAAATCGAGACCTCGCAATCGGTAAAGGCATACAAGGCATCGATGGTCTTGTCCGAGGATTCGTCGTTGCTCACATGGATAATGATCTCGGCCGTATCGGCGGTATTGTCATCCACCTTTTTGATCTTGATCTTGCCCTTGTCGTTGGCCTTGATGATCGAATCCTTGATCGATTCGGTCGTCGTCCCGTACGGGATTTCGGTGATGGCCAGCGTCCGTTTATCGATCTTGTTGATCCGGGCACGCACCTTGACCGTTCCACCCCGCAGACCGTCATTATAACGGCTCACATCCACCAAGCCTCCGGTCGGGAAATCGGGATACAGTTCAAAAGGCTTCCCTTCGAGGTACGCCACACAAGCATCGAGCAGTTCGTTGAAGTTATGCGGCAGGATCTTGGAAGCCAACCCGACGGCAATCCCTTCCACCCCCTGAGCCAACAACAACGGGAACTTGACCGGCAGGGTCACCGGTTCCTGATTACGTCCGTCATAGGAAAGCATCCATTCGGTGATCTTCGGACTGAAAACCACCTCCAGGGCAAATTTCGACAACCGGGCCTCGATATAACGGGCCGCAGCCGCCTCATCTCCCGTAAGGATGTTGCCCCAGTTTCCCTGGCAGTCGATCAGCAAATCCTTCTGACCCAACTGCACCAACGCATCTCCGATGGAAGCATCTCCATGCGGATGGTACTGCATGGTCGAACCGATGATGTTGGCCACTTTGTTGTAACGGCCGTCATCCATGCGCTTCATGGCGTGCAGAATACGGCGATGTACCGGTTTGAGCCCGTCCTCGATATGAGGAACGGCACGTTCCAGAATCACGTACGAGGCGTAATCCAGAAACCAGTCCTTGTACATCCCCGTCAGTTTCTTGCGTCCGGCCCCTTCGGCCACCAGCCGATCGAACTTACCGGGTTTTACGGTAGCTGTCTCCTCTCCGGTCGGAGCCACCGTCTCCATCCCGGCCGTCTCCGTCACAACCTCCTCCGGGGTCACGGTATTCTGCAAGGTC
>CALVFO010000024.1 GCA_944326855.1 uncultured Alistipes sp.
CTCATCGCGGACCCGGGGATTTGAGTCCGGACACCTCTTCGCTCAGGCAGTCCCAACCCCATTTCCTCGGACTCTTCTCGACTCTATCACGCTGATTCATACGGCTGAGATGGGAGCGACTCCGACGGAATCTGCAACTGGCGCAACCGGACACGAGGCAACCTGCAGCGAAACAGGGTCGATGCTGTCGACGATTGCCCCGGCAAAATACGGTCTCGCTCAACCGTTCTGTAGCGACAAAAGGGAAACGGGCTCCAGGAAACCGGTTCCAGGAAACCGACCCCATCGGAATAACCGTTAGGGCCTCAGCCATACGATCCTGACGGCCCATCGAATCATGAACACCCATCGGATCGTGAACACCCATCGGATCGTGAACGTCCCCCAGTAAACACAACATCCCTTGCGTGGTCCGGATATACCGCTTTCCCCATCCCTTTTCTTCCCTTTTCTTCCCTTCTCTTCCCAGCACTGTTCTGTTCTGCACAAAAAAAAGAGGCCTTGTGTGCCATGCCTCTTTTCGATACCCATTCAGTCGTTTCTCAAGCTCCGGCCTGCATCTCGCGCAGACGACGAATCTCCTCAGGCCACCGACTCTCGTCGGGCGTTTCCAGAATCAACGGGATCCCATCGAAACGAGCATCCCGCATGATGTACCGAAACACGGTCCACCCCAACGTCCCCTCACCCAAACTCTGGTGCCGGTCGACCCGACTACCCCAATCCTTCAGGCTGTCATTCAGATGCATGCCTCGCAAATAACCAAACCCTATGACCCGATCGAATTCGGCAAAAACAGCTTCACAGGAGGTTTCGGTCCGCAAGTCATAACCCGCTGCAAACGCATGACAGGTATCGATACACACCCCGACCCGGCTTTTATCCTCCACCCGGGCAATGATCCGAGCCAGATGTTCGAAGCGATACCCGATATTCGACCCCTGACCGGCCGTATTTTCGATCACGGCCGTCACGCCTCGGGTTCGTTCCAAAGCCCGATTGATCGACTCGGCCACCCGATCCAGACACTCCTCTTCCGAGATTTTTCCCAAATGAGCCCCGGGATGAAAATTCAAACGATCGAGTCCCAACTGTTCACAGCGTTGCATCTCCTCGAAAAAAGCTGTCCGCGACTTCTGCAAGGCTTCTGCTTCCGGATGGCCCAAATTGATCAGATAACTGTCGTGCGGCAAAATCTGAGCCGGTAAAAACCTCTCTTCGGAACAACGCCGTCGAAAAAGATCCACCGACCCCGCACTCAAAGGCGGAGCCGTCCATTGTCGTTGATTTTTGGTAAACAGAGCAAAGGCATTCGCTCCGATCGCCACAGCGTTTACGGGCGTATTTTCCACGCCTCCGCCAGCACTGACATGCGCACCGATATATTTCATGATTTTCCGTTTTTAACCAGCTCTCCGACGATCCGAAGACGCAAACAAATTTAAGGAAAATCGGTCAAAACTCCGGAGCCGGAAAACATATATCCTAATTATTTACCTATCTTTGCGTATCCGCAAAAAATGTTCCGGACCATGAAATCGCTGAAACTGATTGTCTGTCTATTGATGCTGATGGCTGGCATCGACCCGGTATCCGCCCAATTTACCATCAACAAGGTTACCCCCAAAGAAGCCGATACCAAAATTCTTCCGGATACGCTTTCCAAGCGTCTCGACCTGACCAGTTCATTCTTCAGCGAATCGCGCTATCAGGCCGAACGACGCCGTATCCGCAAAGAGCGCAATACCGTCAACCTGACCACCTCGCTGCAAATGACCCAAACCGGATTCGACAACTGGGCCGCCGGGGGGCAAAACACTTTTACCGGACGAGCCACATTGGCTTTTTCTCATCAATACAAAAAGAACAAGTTCAACTTCAACTACGATTTCGAAGCCCGTTATGGGATCAGCGTCATCGACACGGCTTCGTTCAAAAACGAGGATATGTTCCGTCTGAACATCAACCCCTCCATCGACCTGAACAAAAACTGGTCGTACGCAGCTTTGATTCAATTCGCCAGCCAGTTTACCAAGGGGTATAAATCCATGACCGACAACACATTGGTTTCGGACTTCATGGCGCCGGGCACACTGACGCTCGGTCTCGGGTTCACCTATAAACACCAGAAAATTCCTTTTACGATCAACATCTCGCCCCTGACCGGAAGCATGACCTTCGTGCGCAACGACTCGCTTTCCAACGTAGGAGCCTACGGGGTCGAACCCGGTAAAAAGCAACTTTCCTCTTTGGGTTCACAATTGATCCTTAACCTGAAAGTTCCTTTTGCGAAAAACCGAATCACCTACACGAACTACCTGGACGTTTTCTCCAACTACGACAAAGTCACCCGTATCACCTGGGATAACAAATTGGATTTTACCGTTCTCAAATTCATGACGCTCAACCTGTTCTGTTCCACCAAATACGACCACACGGTAAACTTCGCCAAAAGTGCCGAAGACCCCTTCCTGCGTCGGGTACAGTTAAACTATTCGCTGGGGGTCGGCTTCACCTATGTATTCAAAAACAAATAAATCCGGACAATAATCCTACGACCCTTACGTTGAATAAACATGTATAAAAACAATAAATACACGATCCTGATTCCGTTGATCGTGGCAGTGACTCTGGCCGTCGGTCTCTGGCTCGGCGGTGTCGTTTTTCAGAAATTACCTTCTTCAGCCCGTTCCGCCCAATTGATCCCGGGCACCGGAAAAATCAACATGCTCTTTTCCCTGATCGAAAACCGATACGTCGACACCGTATCCATGGATTCCCTGACCGAAAAGATGATGCCTCTGATTCTCGAAGAACTGGATCCCCATTCCACCTACGTGCCGGCTAAAGAATTGGCCTCCGTGAATGAATCCCTCGACGGAGAGTTCGACGGCATCGGGGTGATGTTCAATATGGCCACCGATACGGTCATCGTATTAAACGTCGTTCCGACCGGTCCCAGCGATAAAGCGGGCATTTTGGGCGGCGACCGCATCATTACCATCAACGACAGCATCATCGCCGGTGTGAACATGAATCAGAACGAGGTCATGAAACGTCTCAGAGGCCCTCGCGGAACAACGGTCAAACTGGGCATTCAGCGTGGCGGAGTCGATGACCTGATTCCCATCACGGTTACCCGGGACGTCATCCCCATCAACTGCATCACGGCGGCTTACATGATCCGCCCCGACACCGGCTACGTCGTTTTCGCCCAATTCTCGCGCAATGCCCACCGTGAACTGGTGGCTGTGGTCGACGAGCTCAAGAAACAGGGCATGAAAAAGCTGATCCTCGACATCCGGAGTAATCCGGGCGGATTCCTCGATCAGGCCATCCTGATCTCCAACGAATTTCTGCCTGCCGGCAAGATGATCGTATTTACCAAAGACCGCAGCGGAACCCAGGCCGAGCAATTCAGCAATGGAAAGGGACGTTATCAGGACCTGGATATCGATATTCTGATCGACGAACACAGCGCCTCATCCAGCGAAATTCTGGCCGGGGCCTTGCAGGATAACGACCGGGGTACGATCATCGGACGTCGTTCCTTCGGCAAAGGCCTGGTACAGGAACAGATTCCCTTCTCGGACGGTTCGGCCGTGCGACTGACCGTCGCCCGCTATTATACCCCCACCGGTCGTTCGATCCAAAAACCGTATAGCTCCGGAAACGCCGATTATTTCAATGAACTGGAGACCCGGTATGAACACAACGAATACTTCTCGGCCGACAGTATTCATTTCGCCGACAGCCTGAAATACGTCACGGCCTCCGGTCGCATCGTCTACGGCGGAGGAGGCATCATGCCGGATATTTTCGTCCCGGCCGATACGTCGGACATCACTCCCTATTACACGAAAGTGTATGCCCGCAATCTGCTGTACAAATACACGATCGAATACTCCGACCGTCACCGCCAGGAACTCAACCAAATCACCTCCCTGGGAGAACTGGATGCTTTCTTTGCGAAAGATCCCGATCTATTCGACGGATTCATACGCTATGCTGCACGGGCCGGAGTGGCACCGGTTACAGCCGATATCAACCTCTCCAAAAAACTGATGCTGGCCCAGTTGAAAGCATACATCGGACGGAATACGCCGTTGGAAGAAAATGCGTTCTACTATGAATTACAGGACGTGGACAATGTAGTCGTCCAGGCGCTCAACCACCCGGAACCTTCCAAAGAATAAATAACGGAATCTCACATAGACCCATCCAAAAACCCCGGTCTGCATCGAAAGCAGACCGGGGTTTTCATTCGTAACTCGATACGTGGTCCTAGGATTTCGAGGTTACAATCCGTAAATCAGATAACCGGCCACTCCCGAAAGTATGATCAAGAGAATCGGATGTACCTTTTTGATCGAAGCGATCAAGGTTACCCCCAAAATAATCCAGCTGTAAACATCGATAAAGGTTTCGGGGGTCAGCAACATCAAGGCCGCGACCCCGATCATGGCCAATACCATGGGTTTGATACCGAACATGGCATATTGCACATAGGCGTTATCCTTCAAAGCCATATAAAATTTCGTAATCAAGAGCATCAGGGTCAGCGACGGCAGAGAAACCGCAAAGGTCGCCAACAGCGATCCCCAGATATTTCCGGTTACCACATAACCCACATACGTTGCACAATTGATCACGATCGGTCCGGGAGTCATTTGCGAGATGGCGATAATATCGGTCAACTCGCTGTTGGTAATCCATTGATGGCTAATGACCACTTCGTTATGAATCAAAGACAACATGGCATACCCTCCCCCAAAACCGAAAAACCCGATTTTCATATACGAGAGGAATAATTGCAGATAGATCATCGCTCGTTATTTTTTGGGAGGAAAAAATTTGGTCGGACGCATGCCGTACAACAAACCGGCCACCGCACCGATCAGAATCAGATAGACCGAAGAGATACCGAAATACCATACCGCCAAGGCCGCAATAACCGCCAGCAATCCCCGTACCCAACCGATTCCCCGGGACAGGTTCAGAATCGGGGCAATAATCAGGGCTACCACGGCCGGACGCATTCCTTTAAAGATCGCCTCCACGGTCGGATCGTGCCGAATCGATTGAAAAAACATGGCGATCAACAGAATGACCACAAAAGAGGGTAACACGACACCCCCTACCGCACTGAACATTCCCCGATACCCGTACACCCGATAGCCTACGAATACGGCCATATTCAACGCCAGGGGACCCGGCGCCGACTGGGCCAACGCCAAAAGTTCCAAAAATTCGGAACGTTCGACCCAGTGTTTGCGATCAATCACCTCGCGCTGGATCAAAGGAACCATCGCCAAACCGCCTCCGAAAGTAAAACTTCCGATTTTCAAAAAAGTTCCGAAAAGTTGCAGAGCCTTGTTCATAAGAGAGACTGTTGAAGAGCGTTCACACTATTGAGCCTGCAGCCAGGGCTCTCGACGGTAATGCCCCAGGAGGGTCATGATGCCATCAATAAAAGTTAACGGATGCACCGGATTACCGGGAATATACAAATCCACCGGATAGCGATCCAGAAAATCGCGCTGCAAAGCCGGAGAATCGGCAAACAACCCGCCCGAAACAGCATCGCTGCCGGCCAGAATCAAGATACGGGGAGCCGGTATGCTGTTGTAGCAGATTTCCAAAGCCCGTGCCATGTTCTCGGTCAGAGGGCCGGTCAAGACGACCCCGTCGGCATGCCGAGGCGATGCCACAAAATCGATCCCAAAACGGGAAAAATCAAAATTGACGTTCATCGAGGCGTTCAGTTCCATTTCGGTGGCATTATCGCCTCCGGCGCTCACCTCTCTCAGCTTCAACGCCCGCCCGAAAAGACGATGGATACAGGTCCTCACCTTGTCCGCCCGGAAATCGATCGCCTCGGGAGCATTTTCCCGTACGACCAACGCATCGCGATCCGCCGAAGAGAGGCGATAATCGGACGTAAAGACAATGTGTTGCGGAGCCCTCATCGCGCACTCGTTGCAGAAAACACAACGACCCGTATCCAAGGAAAACGGTTCGGCCGTTATGGCTCCGACCGGACAAATCCGCTCCAACTCACCGGCCAATTCAGACGGAATCGGGCCTGTGATCCGGGGACGCCCCCGAAACGTATCCGGCAGTTTCACGCCCTGCAAGTCCGGAATAAACTGCTTGCCGTGACTGCGCAACACCTTCAGTTTCGAAACCAACATAACCCCTTCGTATTATAAATCGTGTCCGCAATAGGACAGGTTAAAACTCTTGTTGCAAATCGGGAAATCGGAAATACCCTCACCCCGCACCGCCAGGGCCAGCCCCAACCAGTTGTGCAGCGAAGGATCTTTCAGCTTGTAAGCGCATAAACGTCCGCCGGCATCGGTCAATCCCACATGTACGATCTCCCCGCGCCAGCCTTCCTGCATCGAGAAAGCCAAAGCAGAGGGTGCCAACGGGAAAGTGTAATCCGGTCGGGGCGACTTTTCCGGAATCTCGTCAAGCCGATCGATCAGCGTATTCACGTAGGAAATCGACTGCATCACCTCCCCCAAACGGATCTTCAGACGGGAAAATACATCGCCGCCCGCAGCCATGACCGGTTCATGCACGATCAGCGCCCCATAAGGTCCCCAGGGATGACTTGCCCGCACATCGCGCTTCAGATCCGAAGCCCGTGCCGCTTCGCCCACGGCCCCGATGCGCAAGGCCTGGGTGCGTGTCAACACCCCGCAATCCTCGAAACGCGCAAGCACAGAAGCCGAATCCAGCAAATCGTCGGTCACCTCGGCAAAACGCCTCCGCACCTCTTCCATATTGTTCCGAACCAAAGTCCGCAACCCGTCCGTCAACGGATAGAATGATCCTCCGGGACGAATCAATCCTTTTCCGAATCGATTGCCGCACCAGGCCTGCGTCGTATTGATAACGATCGTACGCAGGGCTTCGCAGGCCACCTGTCCGAGCTGATAACCGATATCCATGCACAAAGCCCCCGTATCGGCCAGATGTACGGCTATGCGTTCCAACTCCAGCGCAATGGCTCGTTCCAGTTCCAACACTTCGGAAGCGGGCCGTTGTCCCAAACGTTCCACCAGCATCGCATAGGCCGATCCATGTGCGACGGCAGAATCTCCGGCCACCGACTCGCACAACAGCGTCTGGCGCAAACGGTTATCGGTTTCCCGCAACAGGCGTTCCACCCCCCGGTGCTGGTATCCCAACATGATCTCCAGATGAACGATCTGTTCCCCGTTGCAGATAAAACGAAAACACCCCGGTTCGATAATTCCGGCATGAATCGGACCCACATTCACCTCATGGAGGGCTTCCCCCTCGATCGCGTAAAACGGATAACAATTCATACTCTGACGACGGTCCGCCCGATCATGTGCATAACGCAACGGTTTGTTCCAAGGCGAATCGGCAAAACAGATCCCGAAATTCTCGGTCATTTCCCGTTCAAAAACGTGCAGAGCCGGATGAACGGCGGTCAGCGATGGCAAGATCCGCTCTCCGCCTTCACCGTACAGGTAGGAAGCCAACCATACGCCTCCCGATGCATCGTCCGCCACCAGGCAAATCAACAACACGCCTTCGGGCACCGTAACGCCGAAATAAGAGGCCACATGGAAGTTTTCATCCTGCAAACATCGATTCAGATCGTCATACAACTCCGCGTAAGCGAGACGAGGCAGTTCGTTCAGCGACACGCGGCCTTCACGCGGATCTATTTTCAACCATCGATTCATCGTTTTATCCCAGTGTGCATTCATTCCCATGGATTGCAAGTTTTCGGTCGGTGCGATACACCGACCCGATCGTCCGACCCGCTATCCAGCGAGCATGGACTCGATAAATTCCACCAGCCAGTCGGGCTGCGTCACCCCCAGAACCACCGCCGAAAGGATCAGCACAAACCCGCTCCAAGTCACCCAACGGTTCACCGAATACCCGTCCGCGGACATATGAACCGGTTTATAGAGCAGCCTCAACAAGCGATACGAGAGGCTGTACATCACAAAACAGAGCAGGACGACCATCACCCCGAACAACCACCATTGTCCCGAGACGATCACCTGTTTGAAGATCATCAGTTCCGAAATAAACAGGGCAGAAGGCGGCAAGGCCAACAGAGACACCGTTCCCAAAAGCATGGACACCGAGCCCAAGCGATTAACGCTCACATAATTTCCGATTCGGTTGATCCGATAACTGCCATAAATTTTCCCGATCTGGGCTACATTAAAAAAGATCCCCGACTTGACCAGACTATGGGCCATGACATGGAAAATCGCCGCAAACACGGCCACACCTCCCAAGCCCAAACCGATCAGAACGATTCCCAGATTTTCGGTCGTCGAATAGGCAAAGAAACGTTTATAATGGTTCGTACGCCTCAGGTACACGGCTCCGACCAGCACCGATATCACCCCACACAATACCAGTACGCCCGACACCCAACTATACACCGGCGTCAGGGCGAACAAACGATATACCCGCATCAGGGAGACAAAACCGGCATTGACCAGCACCGTTGAGATCACGGCCGAAGCCGGTGTCGGAGCCGCATAATTGGCATCGATACCCACCGTATAGAGCGGGAACACCTCCAGTTTGCAGCTGTATCCTACCAGAATAAACAGGAAAGCGATTTTCAGATACAACGGATTGCCTGTCGCGATCACACCCGCCAGCGAAGCATACGAAAGATCGCCCTGCGTCGCCACCGTACTGAGCAACAATACGCCTAAATAGGCCAGCAAAATCCCCGTCGAACAGATAAAGACATATTTCCAGGTCGCTTCCAGGCTGCTTTCCGATCGGCCGTGGTAGATCAGTCCGGCCGTAGCCAGGGTCGTCGCCTCCAAAAACACCCAGGTCACCGCCAGGTTGTTCGAAAAATAGACCGCCGTGGCCGAGGTACACAGCAAAGCCAGCGAAATATGGTAGGTTTTGAACGGATGCAACGTTTCGTCTTTCAGGTAGACGTTGCTCTGGCAGAAAGCCACCAGTGAAATCACCGACAGCAGGCCCAAAAAGAGCGACCCCAGGGTATCGAACGTAAAGAACTGCAACTGTTCCGTATCCCGAGCCCACAGCCATACCGAAGCGGCAAAAATCAACTGCACGGCGTAAAACGCATATCCCAAGGCACGCACCTGAGCGTGACTGCGAGCCAGAGCCATCAGCCCGGCGATCAACACGGCGAAAAGAAGATAAGCGGTCATCATGGGCATCAGTCTTTGAGCGAATCCAGGTTATCCACATTCATGTGGCGGTAACGGGTACCGATGCGTGCGATCACCATGCCCAACATCAGTACACTCATCAAAATATCCAGCAAAATGGCGATATTGATCAGGTAGGGCATCTCTACCCCGATGGCCATTGCAAACAGGAATACACCGTTCTCGATCACCAAAAAACCCACCAGGTGGGAGAAGATACGTTTATGGGTAATGATCAGCAACATCCCGCACAATACGGCATAGAGGGCCACCCCGAAAAAGACCATATCGAAGGGGCTGTCGGAAACCATGTAATAGGTCACCACCACACTACCCAGGAGCAATCCCATCGACATCATCAACTGGTTGAAAACCGCCACCGAAGCGGTATGCACCCGATTGATTCCGGTACGACGAATTACCCGATACAGGATCGCCGGCAGCACCAGCGCCTTGAAGACCAAGGTTTCCAACACCACAAAAGCCAGCTCATACCATTGAGAGGCATGCAGACGCAACAAAGCCACGCCGAGCAACATCCAGCCTTGCAGGGCGATGATCATGACATAGTGGCGAAAGCGCTCGATAATCGACAGATAGAGCAGCGATACCACATAAAGTACAATGAGTGCCAGTAACATAGTCTTAAACTTATCCGATCGAAACCTCCCTCATCACCAAAAAAGCAATGGTAAAGATCACGAATGCCAAAGCGACAATCGTCATGATATAGGTTGTATTGCGGGAGAGGCGGCTGCGTGCCATCGTCGACTCCAACACTCCGATCAGCAGAGCGAACATCAAGGCCAGCAAGACGATAACCGGAGCCGTTCCTTCCAGAACCGAGGCCAAGGCCGAAGCTCCGATGATCGACAGCAGGGCGGTTTTGATCCAGCCGCTCAGGGTGATGAGCGCCATATCGAAGCCGGCATAATCCAGGACCATCACTTCGTGAATCATCGTCAGTTCGAGGTGTGTCCGGGGATCGTCCACCGGGATACGTCCCGCTTCGACCAGCACGATTTTAAAAAGGGCGTACATCATCAGGATCATCACCACGAACATTTCGGGGCGACCGGACACGACCTGGGAGAAGAGTCCGTCGAAACGAATCTGTCCCGACACCAAGGCCAACGTACCCAGCACCAGAAACAGGGCCGGTTCGACAAAGGCTCCGTACAGGGCTTCCCGGCTGGCGCCCATTCCCTGAAAACTGCTGCCGGCATCCATGGCGCCCAACATCAGGGCCAGACGTCCCAGTCCCAACAGATAGCAGAACAATACGATATCGCCGTCGAAAGACAACAACGCTCCGAAGCCGCCCACCGGCAACAGCAGCGCGGCGGTCACAGTCGCGCCCAGATAAACCACCGGAGCAAGGCGGGTCACCATTCCGGCCGAAGCCCCATAGATCGGATCTTTGCGCAGCAGCACCCCCACATTATTCAAATGCTGATAGAACGGAACCCCTTTGCGACCGCTCAAACGAGCCCTCGTCCGAGCAATCAGGCCGGGTTGCATCAGCGCGACAAAAAGAATCAGAATCAGACTCACCATCACTTCAACCAGTTAAACAGGGACAACAGGAACACCAACAGCAAAAACAGCATGGCAAACAACACATAGTGGTTCACCTTGCCGGTACGCAGCAGGGCCGTCCCGGCATTGATACGCCGCAGGACGATCAACCACCACCGTGAGAAAAGCTGGTCGATCTTATCTTTGCGGGTCACTTCGAACCGATGATCGACCGGGAAGATTTCCCCCGATGCCAGATCGACTTCGTGGCCGCTCTTTTTCATCACCCGTTCGGAGATCCGCTCCAGGCTTTCGCTGAACGACTCACCGGTATATTGCAATTTCGGGGTCGGCGCCGTAAATCCGCACACCCAGGTCGGTGATCCGGCTTCGTGACGACGCCGCAGGGTCCACCAACGTATCCCCCACAACAGCGACAGAATTCCGACCAGCACCCACAAGGCAACGCTCAACTGACGGTACGTATCTCCGAAAACAGCATAGAGGCCCGAACCGTTTACGCCCAACATTTGGCTCGAAGCCTCGAAAATTCCCGGCAGGAAAAGGGTCGGCAACAACCCCACCACCCATATCCCGGCCAAAGGCATCGCCATGGCGACGATCATCCAATGACCTACTTCCCGGGCTTCGCCAGCCGCCACGCTGCGAGGATGTCCCTGAAAGGCCACGCCATACAACTTGACGAAGGCCATCACGACCAGCCCTCCGATAAAGGCCAAAAAGATCAAAGCGAACAAAGACTCGACACTCAAGGGGCCATTGGAAGCGATTCCTTCGAACAGGCTGTTGTAAATCAAAAATTCGGATACGAATCCGT
>CALVFO010000025.1 GCA_944326855.1 uncultured Alistipes sp.
TTCGGCCACCAGCCGATCGAACTTACCGGGTTTTACGGTAGCTGTCTCCTCTCCGGTCGGAGCCACCGTCTCCATCCCGGCCGTCTCCGTCACAACCTCCTCCGGGGTCACGGTATTCTGCAAGGTCGTTTCCCGGGCTCCGGACCCAGACTCTTCAGGTAAAAACTCTTTATCGTCTATCGTACTCATACTAAATCAACTCTTCGATATAATCGGCCTCGATGCGCAGGTTTCCAATGATGAAGCCCTGACGTTCCGGACTGTTCTTGCCCATGTAAAATTCCAACAAATCCGAAATGGGATCCTCCTTGGTCATCCGCACTTTATCCAGGCGCATGTTTTCGCCGATGAACTCCTTGAACTCGTCGGCCGAAATTTCCCCCAACCCTTTGAATCGGGTGATTTCGGGATTGGGTCCCAGGGCCGCAATGGCCTTTTGGCGCTCGTCTTCGCTATAACAATAGCGGGTCTCTTTCTTGTTCCGTACCCGGAACAACGGCGTTTGCAGAATAAAGAGATGTCCCCCGCGAATCACATCGGGAAAAAACTGCAAAAAGAAGGTCATCAGCAACAATCGGATGTGCATCCCGTCGACATCGGCATCGGTCGCAATGATGATCTTGTTGTAACGCAGGTTGTCCATATCCTCCTCGATATTGAGCGCAGCCTGCAACAGGTTGAACTCCTCGTTCTCGTAGACAATCTTCTTGGTCAGCCCGTAGCTATTGAGCGGCTTCCCTCGCAGGGAAAAGACCGCCTGAGTATTCACATCCCGCGACTTGGTGATCGACCCGCTGGCCGAATTTCCTTCGGTAATGAAGATCATCGACTCTTCGGCCCGTTCATTCTTGTCGGTCAGGTGAATGCGGCAATCCCGCAACTTCTTGTTATTGAGGCTCACCTTCTTGGCCATCTCCCGGGCCTTTTTCTGAATGCCCGAGATCGCCTTGCGTTCCTTTTCGTTTTCCTGGATCTTCTTGAGCAGAATATCCGCCGTCTCGGCGTGTTTATGCAGATAGTTGTCCAGCTCAGTCTTCAAAAAGTCCATCACGAAATTGCGCACCGTAGGCCCATCGGGTCCCATGTCCTTCGACCCGAGTTTGGTCTTGGTCTGGGATTCGAACAAAGGCTCTTCGACCTTGATGCTGATGGCCGCGATGATCGACGTCCGCACATCGGCGGCATCGAAATCCTTGCGGAAAAACTCCTTGATGGTCTTGGCCAGCGCCTCGCGATAAGCCGCCTGATGCGTACCGCCCTGCGTGGTATGCTGCCCGTTGACAAACGAATAGTAGGTCTCGCCGTAACCGTGACCGTGGGTCAGAGCCACCTCGATATCCTCCCCCGTCAGATGGATCGGGGTATAAAGCGGCTCTTCGTTCAGGTTCTCCTGCAACAGATCCAACAACCCGTTTTTGGAGAGGAACGGCTGTCCGTTGAGTTTGATGGTCAATCCGGCATTCAAATACGTATAGTTGCGGATCATCGACTCCACATACTCCATGTGGTAAGCATAAGAACCGAAAACGCTCTCGTCCGCCACAAACGCCACACTGGTCCCGTTTTTGTCGGTCACCCCGCTTTCCTGCACATCCGAGATTTCGTTCCCGGCCTCAAAGGTCACTGTCCGGGCCTCGCCGTCCCGCACACTGCGAATCACGAAACGACTCGAGAGGGCATTGACCGCCTTGATCCCCACCCCATTCAGACCCACCGACTTTTTAAAAGCCTTGGAATCGTACTTGGCTCCGGTATTCATTTTGGAGGCCACATCCACCAGTTTACCCAGCGGAATACCCCGTCCATAATCCCGTACGACCACCTCTCCGTTTTCAATGGTGACTTCGATGCATTTGCCGAAGCCCATCATATACTCGTCGATGGAGTTATCGAGCACCTCCTTGATCAGGATATAAATCCCGTCATCGGCCGAGGTCCCGTCTCCCAGTTTACCGATATACATCCCCGGACGGCGACGGATATGCTCCTTCCAGTCCAGGGTTTGAATATGTTCGTCTCCGTAATTCGCAGCTACGCTCATTGTATTTGTCAGGATTCCTTATTTGGTTCGGTTTCGTAAAGATCGGGACGCATCGCCCGATGTTCGTTCAAGATGCAATCATACACCCGACGGGTCATCTCCCGTTCCGACAGGGCGGCAACCTCCTCGGCCGGAATCGGATCCAGCACCTTCACCCGGAAACGATGCGGTATACGCACTTTCCAACCCTCCAGCACCGATCCGTTACCTTCATGCACCACCGGCAGAATGCCCACACCGGCATATTTGGCCACCGCAAAAGCTCCCTCTTTGAAACGTCCTACACGTCCATCCTTGGAACGGGTGCCCTCCGGGAAGACAATGACCGAAGTTTTGCCCCGGTCGAGAATCTCCTTGGCCTGACGCATCAACTGACGGGCGCTGCCGCTCGATCCGCGTTCGATGGCGATATCTCCGTGCATCTGCAACACCCATCCGAAAATCGGCAGGCGCATTACCTCCCGTTTGGAGACCCACTTGAAAGTCAGTGGCAGCACATACATCAGCGGAATATCCAGCATCGACTGATGATTGGTCACAATCACATAGTTACGCGTATCCCCCACTTTTTCCTTCCCTTCGACCTTCACGTGCCACCACGGACAGATCCGATAAATTCCCCACGACCAGAAGCGGGAAGCATAATGCAGCACCACCCGTTCCCGATCGAACAGCACAGTCAGGAAAAACAACAGCGAAAAAGGCACGAAACAAACCAGCGTAAAGAGGATGAAGCCGAGATAATACAGAACGGATTTCATGGATCTGGAGCGATTACACCTTTAATCTTGCAAATTTAACACAATTTTTCCGTTTTCCCTCGGGCCCCTGCGGTGCTTTTACTAACATTTAATCACCCGAAAAGGCCGTTTCGACACGCTCAATCGGCTGCATACGGGCACTTTGAGCCACAGAAAAGGAAATCCCGAAAAATCGTTATCTTTGTCGGCGGTTTCCCTTCAGAAAGGGAGACCCCGCAAACGATTCACGCGGTAACGACACGAACAAACAAAATCATTAACCCGATAACATTATGAAAGCATTCGTATTTCCGGGACAGGGTGCCCAATTCGTCGGCATGGGGAAAGATCTCTACGATCACGTTCCCATGGCCAAAGAACTGTTCGATAAAGCCAATGAAATCCTCGGCTTTTCCATCACCGACATCATGTTCGCCGGCACCGACGAGCAACTCAAACAAACCAAAGTGACCCAACCGGCCATTTTCCTGCATTCGGTCATTCTGGCCAAATCCATCGGGGCGGAATTCGCTCCCGACATGGTTGCCGGACACTCCCTGGGTGAATTCAGTGCACTGGTCGCTGCCGGGGCCCTCAGCTTCGAAGACGGTCTGACCCTGGTATCGAAACGTGCCATGGCCATGCAGAAAGCCTGCGAAATGAACCCCTCGACCATGGCCGCCATCATCGCGCTGCCCGATGAAAAAGTGGAAGAGGTTTGTGCCTCGATCGAAGGGGTGGTCGTACCGGCCAACTACAACTGCCCGGGTCAGCTGGTCATCTCCGGCAGCAACGAAGCCATCGCCGAAGCCTGCGCCAAATTAACCGAAGCCGGTGCCAAACGCGCTCTGAAACTCAACGTCGGGGGCGCCTTCCACTCTCCGCTGATGGAACCCGCCCGGGTGGAACTGGAAGCCGCCATTCAGGCTGCTCCCTTTGCCAAACCCATCTGCCCCGTTTACCAGAACGTAGATGCCAAACCCCACACCGATCCCGAAGAAATCAAAACCAACCTGATCGCTCAGTTGACCGCTCCGGTACGCTGGACCCAGATCGTTCAAAACATGATCGCCGACGGTGCCACTTCATTCACCGAACTCGGCCCCGGCACGGTACTGCAAGGATTGATCAAGAAAGTGGACCGCAGCATGGAAGCCACCTCCAAACAATCTCTGTAAAGATCGTTTCGGAAACAATCCGTTTCTCAAAACCGATTTCCAAAATCCGCTTTGCGTGCAGAGCGGATTTTTTATCCGCTCTTTCCAAAGATGCGGAACATTTTTATAAAATTTTATTAACAACCGGACAACGGACCGGAAATATTATTATTTTTGTTCGCATACGATTGCTCCTCGCAGCAAGAAAAGAAAAAGAAGTACATACATTTATGACCTCAATATTGGATTTTTTCAATACCCCCTCTCAGGATAATGCCAAAGGCATCGTCCAAAAAAACAACATTCTCAAACGCAACATCATCGCCCATCTGGCCATTCAGGGCCAATGTACCCTGGCCGAACTCTCCAAAGAGCTTCACATCAGCATCCCGACCGTCACCAAACTGGTCGAAGAACTGTTGCAGGAAAACATCATCACCGACCTGGGGAAGATCGAAACCAACGGTGGCCGACGACCCAATATCTTCGGACTGACCGATTCGGCCATTTATTTCGCCGGGATCGAAATCAGTCGCGACCAGATCGTCTCGGTGATCACCGACTTGAAAAATCACATCATCACCTCCCACCGGGATCTCGATTTCCAACTGGACGACACCCCCGAATGTCTGGAAAGTATCTGCGACAAGATTTCGAATTTTCTGAATGAATCCGGCGTCGACAAGAACAAATTACTGGGAATCGGCGTCTGCATCGTAGGTCGGGTCAACCCCAATACGGGTCGCAGCTACAAATACTTCACCGCCAACACCCGCTCCCTGAGCGAGATTCTCGAACAGCGGCTGCACCATCCGGTCCTGATCGAAAACGACACCCGCGCCAAATGCTACGGGGAATACACGACCGGATGCACCGGAGACGAAAAAAACATCATTTACCTCAACCTGGGACGCGGGATGGCCATCGGCATCATCGTAGACGGGAAGCTCTACTACGGGCACTCGGGATTTGCCGGCGAGTTCGGACACACGCCGTTTTTCGACAACGAAATCATCTGCGATTGCGGGAAAAAGGGATGCCTGGAAACCGAAGTATCGGGGATCGCCATCGAAAACAAGATGATTGCCCAGATCGAACAGGGACGCAATACCATTCTGATCGACCAGTACCGCAAGACTCACAAAATCCATATCACCGATATCATCAACGCCGCCCGCAATGACGACAACCTTTCGATCGAACTGATCGAAGAGGCCGGCGAAAAGATCGGGAAAAGCATCGCTTTTCTGATCAACATTTTCAATCCCGAACAGGTTATCATCGGAGGTTACCTGGCCAACGCCGGCGACTACCTGATGCTGCCGCTCAAATCGGCTGTCAACAAATACTCCCTGCGACTGGTCTACAACGATACCCTGTTCCGGACCACGCAGCTGGATGACAACATCGGGGCATTGGGAGCCTCCATGCTCATCCGCAACAAAATCATCGGATTATAATGACGTTTTGACTTCGCGGCCCACGACGACCGACCCGATTTTTCCAAACCCAACTACCGAACCGACTTAGCCTCTCTGTCATGGATCTGTTACAAAGCGAACTGGTCAAACTCCGGGCCCTGGAACCCGAAGACATCGACATCCTGTATAAATGGGAAAACGACACCGACATCTGGAAAGTCAGCAACACGGTGGCACCTTTTTCCAAATACATGCTGAAACGCTTCATCGAGGACCAGAGTCGGGACATTTACGAAACCCGGCAACTGCGGCTGATCGTCGAATCGAAGGCTTCCGGAAAACCCGTAGGGGCCATCGATCTGTTCGATCTCGATCCGTATAATGCCCGGGCCGGCGTAGGCATTCTGATTTACCATACGCAAGATCAACAAAAGGGATATGCCTCGGAAGCCCTCTCGTTGTTGATCCGTTACTGCTTTCAGGTGCTGCAACTCAACCAGCTCTATTGCAACATCGCCTCGAACAACCTGCGGAGCCTGGCCCTGTTCAAAAGTAAAGGGTTTTCGATCATCGGGCTCAAAAGAGAATGGACCCGTACGACCGCAGACTGGCAGGACGAATACATGCTTCAGTTGCTAAACCCCATAAAGAGCTGACAGATCGGGCAGTTCATCGCTGGGCGTATAACGGAGCGTCTCCCGATTCAAGCGGCAGCACTCGATTTCCATGCCATTGGTCACAACCACATAGGAGGCCCCCACGACACTGTTATAGCGAACCGCCTGATCGAATACCGCCCGATTTTCTTGCCTCGACACCGGTATTTCCGGAGCCTTGCACTCCACCAACAGGGCTGGCTGACCGTTTTTGTCCATCACGACGATGTCGGCCCGTTGCGCCATGCCGCCCAAAGCAACCGGATACTCTTGTACGATATAATGCGGTTCCACACCCCGTTTTTCGATCAGATAACGAATCATATGCTGACGTACCCACTCCTCCGGGGTCAGCACCAGCCACTGTCCCCGCAAGGGGTCCCAAATACGGGCCACCCCCGCACTACGGCGGATTCTGAAAAAACAAGCCGGCAAATTTAATCGGGGTAAAGAGATCATCTATTCAAAAAAAATTGTAATTTAGCGCAAATTTGGCCTCGCCGGAAAGGGCCTCACAACGAGAAAGAAAGGCGTTTTTCCGGGCCGGACTGTTGCAAAGATAACAAATTTTGCCACCCCGGTAAAAAAGAGGCCCGATCCGGACGGGAATCGTTAATTATTGGTCATTTCCCGGACGCCGTTTTCGGCACCGCCCACCGGGAAGATCGAAACTTGCAACGGTCCGTTCTTCGCCCCAATTGCTAACTCTATAAAAATGATCGTATTTCCCATGGAAAATAACGAAACGAACAAACGAGAAGAGGCTCTGGCCTATCACGCCGACGGTCGCCCCGGTAAAATCGAGGTCGTACCCACCAAACCGTACAGTACCCAAAAAGACCTTTCGATGGCCTATTCACCCGGGGTCGCCGAGCCCTGCCTCGAAATCGAAGCTCATCCCGAAGACGCCTATAAATATACCGCCAAAGGGAATCTGGTAGCCGTCATCTCCAACGGCACCGCCGTGTTGGGACTGGGCAACATCGGCGCCATGGCCGGGAAACCCGTCATGGAAGGGAAAGGACTGTTGTTCAAGACCTTCGCCGACATCGACGTATTCGACATCGAAGTCAATACCCAGGATACCGAAAAATTCATCGAAACCGTCAAAAATATTTCGGTAACCTTCGGCGGAATCAACCTCGAAGATATCAAGGCTCCCGAATGTTTCATCATCGAGGAACGGCTTAAAGAGGAGCTGTCGATTCCGGTCATGCACGACGACCAACACGGTACGGCCATCATTTCAGCCGCTGCCCTGCTCAATGCCCTGGAAATCGCCGGTAAAAACATCCACGACGTTCAGGTCGTCGTCAATGGAGCCGGAGCGGCCGCCGTTTCCTGCGCCAAACTCTACATCGCGCTGGGGGTAAACCCCAAAAACCTCGTCATGTGTGACAGCAAAGGCGTGCTAAACACCAAACGTCAGGGTCTCAATGCCACCAAAGCGGCTTTTGCCACCGACCGGAATATCGACACCCTGGCCGAAGCCGTTGCCGGAGCCGACGTCTTTCTGGGACTGTCGGTAGCCGATGTACTGACCCCCGACATGGTCCGGACCATGGCTTCCGACCCCATCGTCTTCGCGCTGGCCAACCCCAATCCCGAAATCAGCTACGAAAACGCCATGGCCTCACGTCCCGACATCATCTTCGCTACAGGTCGTTCGGACTACCCCAACCAGGTAAACAACGTATTGGGATTCCCTTATATTTTCCGGGGGGCCTTGGATGTCCGCGCCACCAAAATCAACGAAGCGATGAAAATCGCCGCTGTCCACGCCCTGGCCGAATTGACCAAAGAACCCGTACCCGACATGGTGGCTGCCGCCTACAACGACTCCAACATCTCGTTCGGACGGGAATACCTGATTCCCAAGGCGCTCGACCCGCGCCTCATTTCGCGCATTTCGATGGCCGTAGCCAAAGCCGCCATCGAATCGGGTGTCGCTCGCCACAAAATCACCGACTGGGAAGCCTACGGTCACCAGCTGGAAAGCCGCATGGGTCGGGACGACAAACTGATGCGTTCGATCCGTACCATGGCGCTCACCTCCACCCCCCGCCGCATCGCCTTCAGTGAAGGAGAAAGTCTCAGCAGCCTGAAAGCGGCCTTGCACCTGCTGACCGACAACATTGCCACCCCGATTCTGATCGGCAGCACCGCCAAAATCGACGCCCTGCTGGCCGAGCACCACATGTCGATCGACCACCGTTATATCGTGGACTTCCGCAGCGATGCCGAAAAGGAACGTCGGGCCCGTTACGCCGACCTGCTGTACAGCAAAATGAGCCGACAGGGGATCAGCCACGAAGAAGCGCTCAAATACATGCGCAAGCGCGACTGGTTTACCCTGATGATGGTCGCCTCGGGCGACGCCGACACCACGTTGCTGGGATACGACCATAATTACACCGAAGCGTTGGGACCTGTACGTCAGTTGTTTGCGCCGGGAGCCAACGATCTGCTGGCCGCCATGCGGATCGTCACCACCAAACACGGGCCGATGTTTTTTGCCGATACGGCCGTCAACGCCACTCCCGGAGCCGAAGAACTGGCTCAAATCGCCCTGATGGCAGCCAAAACCGTTCGCAGTTTCGGGATCGAGCCGGTGATCGCCATGCTGTCCTACTCGAACTTCGGGACCGACAAGGCCCTCATGGCCAAGAAGGTGAGCCGGGCCGTCGAAATTCTGCAAACCGAACATCCCGAGTTGCTGGTCGAAGGCGAAATGAAAGCCGACGTAGCCCTCGATCCGGAGACCCGCGCCAAACGTTTCCCCTTCAACAAACTGGGGGATCGGGAAGTGAATACCTTCATCTTCCCGAACCTGGCCGCCGCCAACATCTCCTACAAACTGGTGGAAATGTTGGGAGGTGCCGAAGTGAACGGACCCATTCTTATGGGTCTGAACAAGGCAAACGTACACCTAGTTCCCGAAAACGCCAGCTCCCGTACGTTGATCAACCTGAGCATGATCGCCATCGCCGAAACCTTGTTCAACAAATAATCCGGCTTTTCGAAAAGCGTCCGTCCGGGGTGCTCCATGACGGACGAACTTTTTCGGGCAGGTCCGTATCTCCGATCGGGAGATACGGACCTGCCTTTTCAAGCCGACGACAACCGACCGCGATCCGGAAAGCGCTTTTTAATTCCTCCGGGAATGAGCGATCTTCCGAACTCTTTTCCTATCTTTGCCCCAAACCAATGGCTCATTTCCCATGAAAAAAATATTGATTCTGTCCGTCTGGCTGTTGAGCCTGATTCCGCTGGCGGCACAGACCCCGAAACTCGATCCGCTTCAAGACCCCGAAGTCATTTCGCTGGGTAACGACGAAACCCGCTACCCATTGCTGCCTTATAACAACATGGAACTGGCGTTGAAAGGAGACATCGCCTCCTCCACCTACATCCAATGGCTCAACGGCACTTGGAAAACCAAACTGTTCCCCACCCCGACCCAGGTGGATACCATGCTCACGGCCATCGGAGCCGACCTGAGCGACTGGGGCAGCAGCCCGGTTCCCTCCCGGCGCACCGACGATGCCTGGGCCGCCATCTATCGCACCGAGTTCAAAATGCCGTTTGCCTGGATCGACCGGGAAGTATTCGTTCATGTGGGACCGGTCAGCCGCGCCTACTATGTTTATATCAACGGACGTCAGGCCGGTTATTTCGAAAACAGCCAGTCAGCCGCCGAATTCAACCTCACCAAATTGGTGAAAGAGGGGAAAAATCACCTGTCGATCATCGCATACGCCGACCCCGTATCCACGACGCTGGAAAATCAAAACACATCCCGGGGGACCGCTATCACGGGAGATGTCTACATCTTTTCGCAGCCCAAAGTGCGGATGCGGGATTATGTGATCGACACCCGCTTCGCTCCGGACGGGACCAGCGGGCTGTTCAACCTCGGCGTCATCGTCAAATCCCACCTGCTCAACCCCAAACAGGTGACCGTTTATTACGATTTGTACGCTCCGGACAGCACCAAGGTTTCCTCGGGCAAACGAGACGCCCGTTTCGACATGCGGCGCGAAGATACGGTCCGATTCTTCGCCAACATCCCCAACATCGACTCCTGGAGTCACGAGAGTCCCAAACTCTACACCGTCGCCCTGCGACTCCAACACGAAGGCCGCTTTACGGAATATACCACCCTCAAGATCGGATTCCGGGAGGTGGCTTATAACGACCAGGGCATCACGATCAACGGTCGTCCCCTGAAAATCCGGGCCATCGACTACAACTGTCCCCCCGACGAACAGACCCTGCGTCAGGATTTGACCCAACTGCGGAAATGGGGAATCAACCTGCTGCGCGTGGAAAATTACCCGCAACGCAAGGCCTTTTACGATTTGTGCGACCAGTACGGGTTTTACGTCTGCGACCAGGCCAATCTGGACAGTCGGCTCAGCGGCGAAGACCTGAAGATCGGAGGGACACCGGCCAACGACACCTTATGGGCCCGAGCTTATATCGATCGGGTTACCGACATGTATTACGCCTCGAAAAACCATCCTTCGGTGATCATGTTTTCCTTGGGCGGGGAGGCCGGACAGGGATACAACCTGTATGAAGCCTACCTGAAGCTCAAAGAACTGGAGAGCGAACGTCCGATCATTTACCAGCAGGCGGGGGCCCAATGGAATACCGACATGGTCGTGGGAGCCCCTTCGGATCGCAACGCTTCGGACACCCGTTATACGCTCCACTTCGGGACCCCCGAAGAATGGCGCACGTCACCGGCTCTCGCTCCCGAAGCCCTTTTCAGCGAAGGCTCGAAACCCGACGGAGCCATTCTGCGGAATGGATACCACATTGCCAATCTCAGCAATTTCCGCATCGGCTACACCGTTCTTTCCGGCAAAAAAATCGTCAAGGAAGGCGTGATTCCGGCCTCCGTAGCGCCCCAGAGCAGCCAGGAGGTTCGGGCCTCCTTAGAAGGCCTCAAGCCCGGCAAGTATACCCTCAACCTGTACGTCTGCCACAAGGATGATGTGCCTTGGGCCCACAAAGGCGAACGCCTGGCCGAAATCAGCCGACAGGTGGTGATTCCCAAAGAACCGAAACGATAAATCGGATACCGTCATAGCAAACGGGGAGAACCAGATTGGTTCTCCCCGTTTGCTATGGGTTGGAACGAAGCGTTCCGGCACGCTGCAAGCCCCGAATCCCACTACCCGCTGAAACGACCCTTCCCGCCAACCCGACGGAACGGCTAACGACATCCGAAGCGTCGTCCCTCTTCCCCGAGTGACAACACCGGCACTAAAAACGGACCGTCTTTTGCCGAGACCCCGTCGGGTCCGGTTCGGACTCCGATCTATTTAGGCGCTTTTTTGTAAAGATAGACCGCGATAAACGCATAGAGCACGTTGGGCAACCAGACGGAAATCACCGGAGGCAACATTCCTCCCTTGGCGAACTCATCGGCAAAACGGCTGAAGAGAATGAACGAAAAACACAACACAATCCCCACTCCGATGTGAAGTCCCGTTCCGCCGCGAACCTTTCGCGAAGAGAGAGATACCCCGATCACCGTCAGAATGAACGTGGAGATCGGGAAGGAAAAACGATTCTGTCGTTCCACTTCGAACCGGGCGATCATGTCCGAGCCCTTATCCCGTTGTTGTTCAATAAACCGATTGAGTTGTCCGATCCGCATGGTCTTCACCAGCTCTTCGACCTTTCCCAGCTCGGTGGTTTCCAAATTGATCAGCGTATCGAGCGGTTGGGTATCGTCGAAATGTTCAACCTCGCCTTCGAACGTGCGGTGGATACTTTTCGGCGCACTCCAACGACGGGTTTCCGGATCGTACTTGACATTCGACGCCTCCAACGACGACACGATCGCCCCGTCCCGATAGGTTTCCAACACGAAATAACTGGCCCGGTTGTTATTGCCCGTAAAATTGCGAATATAGACAAAGGTACCCGGTTCGATCTGCCGATAGATATGCGGATCGTACTTCATGTTGCTCATCCGCTTGATATACTGCATTTCGAAATCGATCCGTCGGGAGTTGGCCCCCGGAATCACATACAGATTCAGCACCAGACTCAATACCGTAATGGCCAGCGCACTCACAAAATAAGGCCACATCAGGCGCCGGAAACTCACCCCACTGGAAAGAATCGCGATGATTTCGGTATTATACGCCATTTTGGAGGTGAAGAAAATCACCGCAATGAACGTGAACAGCCCGCTGAACTGATTGATGAAAAACGGGATAAAATTGAGGTAATACTGAAAGGCGATGGCCGACAGCGGGGCCTTCATTTCGATAAAGTCGTCGATCTTCTCCACCGCATCGAAAATCACCACGATGATGATAATCAATCCGATGGCGAAAAAATAAGTCCCTAAAAACTTACGGATAATATAGCGGTCGATGATCTTCAGACCCGGAAACTGTATTTTCATAATCGACGAGCTATTTTTTCAACCATCACGGGCTTCCATACGGCAAAGGTCCCGTCCATAATATGTTTGCGAGCCTCTCCGACCAGCCACAGATAAAAAGCCAGATTATGCAGACTGGCAATCTGTGCCGCCATCATCTCTCCGGCTATGGTCAGATGTCTCAAATAGGCTTTGGTATAGGTGTGATCCACAAAACTGCATCCGACCGGATCCAGCGGCGAAAAATCGTCTTTCCATTTCTGGTTGCGGATGTTGATGATGCCTTCGGACGTAAACAACATCCCGTTGCGCCCGTTGCGGGTCGGCATCACGCAGTCGAACATATCCACCCCCCGCTCAATAGCCTCCAACAGATTGACCGGAGTCCCTACGCCCATCAAATAACGGGGCCGATCCTGCGGCAAGATTCCGTTGACCAATTCGATCATTTCATACATGACCGGAGCCGGTTCCCCTACGGCCAATCCCCCGATGGCATACCCCTCAGCATCGAATTGCTGCACGAATTCGGCCGAGCGACGACGCAAATCCGGATACGTACAGCCTTGCACGATCGGAAACAGCGACTGGTGATAACCATATTTGGGTTCCGTAGCCCGATAACGCTCAAAACAGCGCTCCAACCAACGACAGGTCAGACTCAACGAACGTTCGGCATACGGATACTCGGAATCGCCCGGAGGACACTCGTCGAACGCCATCATGATATCGGCTCCGATGCTTCGCTGGATATCGATCACGTTTTCCGGCGTAAACAGGTGTTTCGACCCATCGATATGCGAACTGAAACGACAACCCTCTTCGGTAATTTTGCGACAGGCTGCCAACGAAAAGACCTGAAATCCTCCGCTATCGGTCAGAATCGGACGATCCCAACTGCAAAAACGATGCAGCCCCCCGGCTTTTTCCAGAATCTCGGTCCCGGGACGCAGATACAGATGGTAGGTATTTCCCAGAATGATACGGGCGTTCACATCCTCTTTCAGGTCCCGATGGAAAACCCCCTTGACACTGCCCACAGTCCCTACCGGCATAAAAATCGGCGTAGGGATATCGCCGTGATCGGTGTGCATCACCCCCACCCGTGCGGAAGTAGCAGTATCGGTATGTAACAGTTCGAAGGTCATCGGAACCAGAAATCAACATGACTGAGACGCAAAGGTAACGAAATTTCATCATTCAGCCGAACCTCATTCCCCTCCTCCGTCCGATTTTTGCACCGAACCCCCTTCACGCATCGAAATACCGTCAATTCCACAAGCCCATCCCCCGATTTCTCCTTCCGGATTTCAGCTCGACCCAATCCTCCTCTCAAGACATTTTCGACATCGGACGACAGGTCAGAGGATGGGAAAAATGTTTCCTGCAGGCCATATCCCTCATGTATTCCCGGCACATACCCCTGGCGATCCACGAAAAAAGCCCGACATATCGATGCCGAGCCGAAACCATCGTCCCTTAACGGGATCCTATCCGCATTTCCCGATCAACAGGAGCTCTCCGTCTGGGGAGCAATTCCTTTCAACAACAATTGCAGGGCCTTATACAAGGCTTCATGAGGCACTTCGCCCTGTCTGAGAGCCGACAGATACACTTTGGCGGCAAAGTGACTGCGCACGACCACGAATTTTTCGGGATACATCCTGTCGAATTGCTGTTCCAGACATTCCAGGAGCATCCGTTTAAAATAATTTCTGTAATCTGCTTCTGTCGGATTTTTCATGGCCAACGCGGATCTCATCCTTCTTTCCCTGGAAGGAGAGAATCCTCACCGATGCATGCTCCTCCATGAGATTTTGGGATCCGTGAAAAGAGGTATACAAAAATGATGACATTTTTCAATCGGCCTTCCGTCCACATCGAAACCCTTCCGAACCCGTCAATGGAGAAAAATTAAATCTTAATTACCTGATTTTCAAAACACTAAAAATCACCTTTCAGGATCATCATTTTCCCGATCCTATCCATATAAAACATAAATTCAACCGAAATTACCCTATAAATAATAGTAATATGCTATAAATAGGACGGATTATACAACTTCGATCCATAGGAATACTTTCGGCGCGACCAGCTCTCATCCCGTTAGTACCCCAACCGCTCCTCCCGACCCTGAGCAATCTGTGGATCCATTCGGAAAATCGATTTCCCATCCGGATCTACCTGCCCGAACCGACAAAATGTCCGTCCCGCTTCCATTCATTTCCCCGGAGCAGTCTTTCGTCCGAAACAAAAACACCTCGATCGTCTCCCCGCAGGGACAAGATCCAGGTGTTATTTTTCCAGACACCAGGCTATATCTGACCAAACAAAAAGGCCTTACAGAAATGTAAGGCCTTTTTCTGAAGTGGGAGCACAGGGATTCGAACCCCGGACCCTCTGCTTGTAAGGCAGATGCTCTGAACCAGCTGAGCTATACTCCCTTAGATAAGCAACCTGTTTGTCCCGATTGCGAGTGCAAAGATAGGCAAAAAATCATTCCCTCCAAACTTTTCATTGTTTTTTTTCGAAATATTTTCTGACAGGTCGCCTTCTCTCGCTACTTTTTAACCGGCTCCCTCACCTCCAGAGACAATTCATCGAGTTGAGCCTGAGCCAGTGGCGCCGGAGCATCGATCATCGTATCCCGACCCGAATTGTTTTTGGGGAAAGCTATGAAATCGCGAATCGAATCGGCCCCGCCGAACAACGAACACCAACGATCGAGCCCGAAAGCAATCCCTCCATGAGGAGGCGCCCCGAACTTAAAGGCATTCATCAGGAAACCGAACTGCCGCTGAGCTTCTTCGGGCGTAAACCCGAGCACCTGGAACATCTTGTTCTGTAAAGCCGAATCGAAAATACGCAGCGAGCCGCCCCCTACTTCTACCCCATTGACCACAAAGTCGTAGGCATTGGCCCGGACTTTACCCGGATCGGTATCGAACAAGTCGATATCCTCGGGTTTGGGCGAGGTGAACGGATGGTGCATGGCATAATAACGCTGGGTTTCGTCATCCCATTCCAGCAACGGGAAATCGACCACCCACAACGGAGCGAAACGACTCTTGTCGCGCAGACCCAAACGCGAACCCATCTCCAGACGCAGTTCGCACAATGCCGACAGCGTCTGCTTGCGCGGCCCGCTCAAAATCAGCAACAGATCTCCGGGCTTGGCGCCGCAGGCCTGTGCCCACACGGACAGATCTTCCGGCGTATAGAATTTATCGACGCTCGATTTATAGTGCCCGTCGGCATCGATCCGCACATATACCATACCTTTGGCCCCGATCTGAGGACGCTTCACGAACTCGGTCAACTCATCGAGTTGTTTACGGGTATATCCGGCACAACCCTCTGCACAGATCGCTCCGACATATTCCGCCGAATCGAACACCCCGAATCCTTTCCCCTGAGCCAGTTTCGTAATGTCATTAAAGGTCATGCCGAAACGGATATCGGGTTTGTCGGAACCATATTTTTCCATCGCATCGGCCCAGGTCATCCGCGGAAATGCTTCCGGAAAATCGATATCGAGCAAGGTTTTAAAGAGGTGTTTGGCCATCGCTTCGAAATTCTCCAGAATATCCTCCCGTTCCACAAACGACATTTCACAGTCGATCTGCGTGAACTCGGGCTGACGGTCGGCCCGCAGGTCTTCGTCGCGGAAACAACGTACGATCTGGAAATAACGGTCGTAACCGGCCACCATCAACAGTTGCTTGAAGGTTTGCGGCGACTGAGGCAATGCATAAAACTCGCCCGGATTCATCCGGGAAGGCACCACGAAATCCCGGGCTCCCTCGGGAGTCGATCCGATCAAATAAGGCGTTTCGATTTCCAAAAAGCCCCGCTGATCCAGGAAACTGCGCACTTCGTGCGTCAGTTTATGCCGCAGAATCAGGGCGTTTTTCAGCGGATTGCGCCGCAGATCCAAAAAACGATACTTCATGCGCAATTCATCTCCCCCATCACTCTGATCCTCGATCGTAAACGGAGGAGTCAACGAAGCATTCAATACCTTGAGCGCTTCGACCACTACTTCAATCTCGCCGGTCGGCAATTTCGGATTCTTGGCACTGCGTTCCACCACCCGGCCCGTCGTCTGAATCACAAATTCGCGACCGAGCGAAGACGCCGTCTCCCGAACGGCCTCCGTAGCGTGTTCTTCCACAACCAACTGCGTGATCCCGTAACGATCCCGAATATCGATGAAGGTCATGGCGCCCAGGTTGCGAATCTTCTGAACCCATCCCGCCAGCGTAACGGTCTGCGAAATATTTTCTTTGCGTAACTGACCGCAAGTGTGCGTTCTGTACATATGTCGAAATTTTAGTATTTTTGTTGCGAAATGAACTCCAAAGGTATAAAAATCCGATGAACGAACCACTAAATCAGGACGATTTTTTTATGCGTCAGGCCATTTCCGAGGCTCGTCTGGCCCTCGACCAAGGAGAAGTACCGATCGGGGCCGTCGTCGTTTGGGGCGATCGGGTCGTAGGACGAGGCCACAACCTGGTGGAAACCCTGGGCGATCCTACCGCTCATGCCGAAATGCAGGCCATCACAGCGGCGACATCGTCCGTCGGAGGAAAATACCTGCCGCAATGTCGGCTGTATGTGACCGTCGAACCCTGCGTCATGTGCGCCGGCGCCTGTTTCTGGACCCAATTGGGCGCCGTCATTTACGGCACCGACGATCCTAAAAGAGGGGTATCCCGATTGAGCGCCCCGGTCTTCCACCCCCGCACCGAAGTGCGTGGAGGCGTTCTGAAAGACGAATGCAGCGAACTGATGAGCCGCTTCTTCGAACGACTGCGTCAATAAATCGACCCGGACAATTTGTATATTCCGGTGAAAAACGTTATATTTGTTCGATTCCTGACAACCGGAGCTGCCACAAGGATCCGGACTTATACTTTAAAACTTTAACGAGAACCATGATGAATAGAATGAAAATGACTGCGGCACTTGCATGTGCTCTGCTGACTTCGGGCGTAGCTTTCGCTCAGTTGCCGGCCGAAGTAACGGCCAAATTCAACGAAGCTGCCGAACTGATCAACCAAAAGAAGTTCGCCGAAGCCATTCCCATGCTGGAAACCGTATTGAGCGAAGGTGAAACGGCCGACCCTGAATCCGATATCGTCAACCAAGCCAAAAATCTGTTACCCGAATGTTATATCCGCAAAGGAGCCATGGCTGCCGGAGGCGGTAAATTCGAAGATGCCATCACGGCGCTGAATCAAGCCGAAGAGCTGGCCACCAAATACAATGTAACCGCCGCCAAAACCAAAATCGACAACCTTTTCCCGAAAGTATACATCGCATACGGGGCTCCCGCATTCAACAGCAAGGACTATGCGAAAGCCATCGATGTATTCTCCCGGGCATACGCCACTTTCCCCAATGACACCAAAATGGCCATGTTGCTGGCTCAAAGCTATTGTGAATCGGGAGAAATGGCCAAAGGTGAAGAAATCTACAAGAACATCATTGCGCTGGAACAGAAGCATGACAAATACGCCGAAGCAGCCGGTCAGGCCAAAGCTGCTCTGGCCAACTACCTGCTGGTAGACGCTTCCAAAGCAGCCGAAGCTCAGGATCTGGAAGGGGTTATTAAAGCCACCGACGCCATCCTGGCTTTCGATCCGACCAACGGTGCCGCCAACCTGATGCGTCTGCAAACGGCCACCAACCTGAAAGATTACGATGCCGTGATCGGTTTCGGGGAAGAAGCCGCCTCCACCCAGCCCACGGAACTGGACAAATCCAACGCTTACTTCCTGCTGGGAGCCGCTTATCAGAACAAGGATAACAAAGCCAAAGCCATCGAAATGTACCAGAAGGTGACCGAAGGTCCCAACGCCGCTACGGCCAAGACCCAGATCGCCGAACTGAGCAAATAACGATCGGTTACTATAAGCCCTCAAAAAAGCCGTCTTTTCGAAGACGGCTTTTTTTGATACGGGGTCTGCCCCTCCCCATCGGGCCGAACGGCGACAGGGCGCCTGATCATTCCGCACCTCACCTTCCTTCCATGGTGGCGACTGCAGCAACTGCACGGCGACTGCGAATGTGTCGACGACCGCGGAAATGGCAACTACAACTGCGAATGCAGCAGCTTCCGCTCTTTATGAGCTTGCTGTTCTTCTTCTCTTCTTTTGCTTTTTCTTCGCCGTTCTCCTTGTACTCGCTCTTTCTTCGTCCTTTCAACCTGTGTTTTTTGCTGTGCCCGGCGTTCACCCGGGTATATGGACTCTCCTTGCAACCTTTCTGACAAAATCCGGCACAGAAACCCGACATTTTCTGAAAAGCAGGAAACAAACGCCAACCGTCCACCCTCCTTTCTCCGTTCAAACATTCTCGTCCCTTCTCTCCCTCCCCTCAAAAAAAAGGTGCATCCGCAAAAACGGATACACCCTTTTATAATATAGCTCCCCGACAAACGGAGAACGCCGATCAAAGCACTTCTTTGTGGGCGGCCTTCAGTGTATTTTTCATCAAGGAAATAATAGTCATGGGACCTACACCGCCCGGAACCGGCGTAATATAGCTGCATTTGGGAGCCACCTCGTCGAACTTGACATCTCCCAGCAACTTCCATCCGCTCTTGGTCTTGTCACTCGGAACCCGGGTAATTCCCACATCGATTACCACGGCCCCCTCCTTAATCATGTCGGCCGTTACGAACTCGGCTTTCCCCAAGGCGGCAATGACGATATCGCCCGTCCGAACCACCGACGCCAGGTCCTTGGTCCGACTGTGGCAGATCGTGACCGTACAATCCCAGCCTTTCTGCGACAACAGATTGGCAATGGGACGCCCCACAATGTTGCTGCGACCGATCACCACACAGTGTTTTCCGGCCGTCTCGATCTTATAGTGTTTGAGCAGCTCCAGAATACCGTCGGGCGTCGCAGGCAGGTAAGCCGGCAAGCCCAACATCATACGACCCGTATTGACCGGCGTAAAACCGTCCACATCCTTACGGAAATCGATCGCTTCGTTGATCCGCTGTTCGGAAATATGTTTCGGCAACGGCAACTGCACGATGAATCCGTCCACTTCGGGATCCGCATTCAGTTTCGCGATCTCTCCCAACAGAAACTCTTCGGTAATGTCGGCTTCGAATCGCAGGACCGTCGAACGGAATCCCACCTCGGAACAGGCCCGTTCCTTATGGCCCACATAAGTCTGGCTGGCCCCATCGTTACCCACCAGAATAGCCACCAGATGAGGAGGGCGATTCCCCTGCTCCTTCCAGTCCTTCACGTCCGCGGCAATCTCCTTGCGCAATTTCGCGGCCACTTCTTTCCCGTCAATGATTGTCATAAATATTGCGTATTGATTGTTTCAAGCTCTTTCTTTCCTCTTTCGACGACATTCCCAACATCCTATCGACGCATCCGGGGAATCATGCCCTTGGGCATGTTGGCCACCGCCTTCATCATCTTGCGGGTATCCTCGAACTGTTTAAGCAGGCGATTGACATCCTGCAAGGTCGTACCGCTCCCTTTGGCAATACGCTGTTTGCGGCTGGCGTTGATCAAGGCCGGATTCTCCCGCTCGGCCGGCGTCATCGAATAGATGATCGATTCGGTCTGTTTGAACACATCGTCCCGAATCTCCACATTTTTCAACGCCTTACCTACCCCCGGGATCATCGAAGCCACATCCTTCAGATTCCCCATCTTCTTGATCTGGTTGATCTGCGTCAAGAAATCGTTGAAATTAAACTGGTCCTTGACCAACTTCTTCTTCAGGCGGCGGGCTTCCTCCTCATCGTACTGCTCCTGAGCCTTTTCCACCAACGACACGATATCGCCCATGCCCAGAATACGATCGGCCATACGTTCGGGATGGAACACCTGCAGGGCATCCATCTTTTCCCCCGAACTGATGAATTTGAGCGGTTTGTTGACCACGGCCCGAATCGAGATCGCAGCCCCGCCCCGGGTGTCACCATCGAGCTTTGTCAGTACCACCCCGTCGAAATCGAGTCGTTGGTTGAACTCCCGAGCCGTATTGACGGCGTCCTGACCGGTCATGGCATCCACCACGAAAAGCGTTTCGCTCGGCTTGACAGCCGCCTTGATCCGGGTGATCTCCTGCATCATCTCTTCGTCTACGGCCAGACGACCCGCCGTATCGACGATTACCGTATTGATGTGGTTGGCCCGGGCATATTGAATCGCATTCTCAGCAATCTGTACTGGATTTTTATTTCCTTCTTCGGTATATACCTCCACACCGATCTGACTTCCCAGTACCTTCAACTGTTCGATAGCGGCCGGACGATAGACGTCCCCGGCCACCAACAGCACCTGACGGCCCTTCTTGCTCTTAATCAAATGAGCCAGTTTCCCGGAAAAAGTCGTTTTCCCGGAACCTTGCAGACCGGCAATCAGCACCACGGCCGGATTTCCCTCCAGGCGGATGTCGGTCATCGTGCCCCCCATCAACTGAGCCAACTCGTCGCGCACGATCTTGGTCATCATCTGACCCGGCTTGACCGACTTGAGTACGTCCTGCCCCAAAGCCTTGGCTTTCACCTCATCGGTGAACGTCTTGGCTACCTTATAATTGACATCGGCATCGATCAACGCCCGACGAATCTCCTTGAGACTTTCGGCCACATTGATCTCGGTGATGCGTCCTTCCCCTTTGAGAATCTTAAACGACCGTTCGAGTTTATCGGTTAAATTTTCAAACATGTTTATTGAGTTTCCTATCTAAATCCACCCGGCCGACACGAAAAAATACCCTTTCCCGTGTCCCGTCCGCGTTCTATTTGTTCCGTTCCAGCACGAAATCCGCAAAGCCCAGCAGGCTATCCTTCAGTGGAGAAGACGGATAATCCGCCAACAGAGCCACCGCTTTGTCGCGATACGAAAGCATGCACTCCCGGGCATGTTCCAATCCCCCGCCTTCGCTCACCTCCCGCTGAAGTTCGTCCACATAACCCGGATGTTCGCGGACCTGGCTCAACTTGTCGAGCAACTCATCCCGCTTCCCGGCAGAACTGTTCTCCAGCACATACAGCAACGGCAAGGTAATCTTACGTTCCCGCAGATCACCGCCCGAAGGTTTCCCGGTCTCTTCCATGGGCGAAAAGTCCAGAATATCGTCCTTGATCTGGAAAGCAATGCCCAGATTATCGCCGAAAGCCCGCATCCGATCCACCGCCTGAGCATCGGCATGCACCGACAAAGCGCCTACCGCACCGCAAGCTCCAATCAATGAACCGGTTTTCTTGTAAATAATATCCAGATAAATCGGGCGGGTAATCGAAAGGGTTTCGGACTGTTCGGTCTGGATCAACTCCCCTTCACTGACCTCGTGAATGGCCCTCGTCACCTCGGTCAACAGATCCCAAGCCCCCTCCTGCAAACTGGTGTGATAGGTTCGGGCAAAAATATAATCTCCGATCAGCACCGCCGTGCGCGAATGCCACAACGCATTGACCGAAGGCGCTCCCCGGCGGACAAAAGCCTCGTCCACCACATCGTCATGAATGAGCGAAGCGGTATGGATCATCTCCACCACCGCAGCACCGGTGTATGTACGGTTGTCGATCTCTCCATGCAGCGCCGCCGACAACAACACCAGCAACGGTCGCAGCTGTTTTCCCCGACGAGACAGGATATAATCGCAGATAGACGACACAAATGCATTGTCACTCCGTAAAATAGAAGCGATAAAATCCTCGTAGTGACGAATATTCCCGGCAATGGGCCGCTGTATTTCCGACAGACTCGACATGGGCAATCGTTGCAGAACGCAAATATCGGCGTTTTTTCCGAAAACATCAATAGTTCACAGGCTTTTTTCCCGCCCCGAACATGCTTTCACCAACACCCTTTCGCATATCTCAACATTTTTTCGTTACTTTGTATTTTCGTGGTCGGTTTTACGACACCCCGGACCCCCGGAAACCCGAAACCGTAACCCGTAACTTGGACAAGACCCCATGCAACCTCAAAAATCTTTGACCCGCTGGCTGCCTTACGGAGTGGCACTGGCCGTTTTTCTGGTTATCAACCTGTTCTATTTCGCCCCCCAATTCCAGGGTGAAGTCCTTCCGCAACACGATATCATGCAATACAAAGGCATGACCCAGGATATCGAAGAACACCGAGCCCAATACGGCGAAGACCCCCAATGGGAAGGACGGATGTTCTCGGGCATGCCCGCCTACCTGATCAACGTCAAGTACGAAGGAACCCTCATCCGAACCCTGACCAAAGCGTTCTATTTCCTGGGACAGCCCGCCTCCCTGATCTTTCTGGCGATGGCGCTCTTTTTCTGCATGTTGCTCTGTCTGGGCATCAATCCCTGGATCGGCATCGTTCCATCGTTGGCCTACGGACTCTCGACTTACTTTTTTATCATCATCGGAGCCGGACACATGACCAAAATGATGGCCCTGGCTTTCGCTCCCATGGTCATGGGCGGCATTTTCTACGCCTATCGAAAAAATGCCTGGGTCGGAGCGGCCCTGACCGGATTTTTCGGATCGATTCTCATCGGCGTCAATCACCCGCAAATCACCTATTACTTCCTGCTGATTGTCGCTGCTTTCTGGATCAACGAACTGATTCGTTCCTACAAGGCACACACCCTGAACCGATTTGCCAAGACAACCGCCCTGTTGGCCCTGGCCGCCCTGTTGGCCGTCGGCAGCAACGCCAGCATGCTCTATTACATCCAAAGCCACAGCCCGGAGACCATCCGGGGCGGCAGCGAACTGAGTACCGCCTCCTCCATGGAAGGCAAAGACGGTCTCGATCTGGAATACGCCACCCACTGGAGCTACGGAAAATCGGAAACATTCAACCTACTGATCCCCAACCTCTATGGAGGAACCTCGGAAGGGGGATTCAGCGACGACGGACCCGTTGCCCAGGCCCTGACCCCCTACAATGCCCGGGGTATGGCCACCCAACTGCCCGCCTACTGGGGCGATCAACCGATGACCTCGGGACCGGTCTATATCGGCGCGGTCATTCTGTTTATCGCCGTGCTGGGATTGTTCGTGCTGCGATCCGGCCGATGGTGGATCGCCGCCATCACCCTGCTGGCGGTACTGCTCGCCTGGGGTAAGAATTTCATGGGGCTGACCGAACTGTTCTTCAACTATTTCCCGATGTACAACAAGTTCCGGACCGTGTCGATGATTCTGGTTATCGTCGAATGGACCGTACCGTTGCTCGGCGCCCTGACCCTCCAGGCGATATGGACAGGCGAGATGCCGAAAGAACGGCTGCTGCGGGGGGTGAAATTCGCAACGGGAATCGTTGGGGGCATTGCCCTGCTCTTCCTGCTGTTCGGCGGCAGCCTGATGTCGTTCGCCTCGCCGATCGACAGCCAAATGCCCCAAGACGTAGCGGCGGCCATGCGCGCCGAACGGGCCGACATGTTACGGGCCGACGCCCTGCGATCGTTGATCTTCGTACTGCTCTGCGCCGGAGTCTTGGTGTTGTACATCGCTCAGAAAATCCAGAAAAAGGCATTCGTCCTGCTGCTGTGCGGATTGGTACTCGCCGACATGGTGCCGGTCAACCTCCGCTATCTGAATCCCGACAAATTCGTACCCGAAACCCAAAACCGCATCACCCCGACCGAAGCCGATCGCCAGATTCTGGCCGATAAGGAACCCGGATTCCGGGTGCTGAACCTCTCGGTCAGTCCGTTCCAGGATGCGACGACCTCCTATTTCCATCGCTCGGTGGGCGGATACCACGGCGCTAAACTGCGTCGCTATCAGGATGTCATCGAACGCCACCTGAGCCAGATGAACTGGGGCGTATACAACATGCTCAACACCAAATACATCATCACACAGGATCAGCAAAGCGGAGCCTTGCAGGTACAGCAAAATCCCGATGCCAACGGGGCGGCCTGGTTCGTCGAACGAGTCGATCTGGTAGAGGGGGCCGATGCCGAAATCGCAGCACTGGACTCCCTGAACACCAAACAGGTCGCCGTAGTCGACCGGCGGTTCGCACAAGCGCTCGAAGGCGTGGAGCCCCAGGCCGACAGCACCGCCCGCATCTCGCTGAAAGAATACCGCGTCAACCACCTGACCTACGACTATACCACCCAAAGACCCGGTGTAGCCGTCTTTTCGGAAATTTACTACCCGAAAGGCTGGACAGCCTATATCGACGGAGAGGAAGCCCCCTATTTCCGGGCCGATTATCTGTTACGGGCCATGGTACTCCCGGCCGGCACCCATCAGGTCGAATTCGTCTTCCGGGCTCCGCATTATCGCGCGTTGAGTACGGTGGCATGGGTATGTTCGCTGTTGTTGCTGGGAGCTCTGGCCGCAGCCGCTATTCGTACGATCTTAACCAAAAAACACCATGACGGACAGCAATAAACGAATCAAACGCAAAGTCCGCAACGCCTACCTGATTTCGACGGTCAGCGTTGCACTGGTACTTTTCCTGTTGGGAGGTGTGGGCTACCTCATACTGGGAGCCTTGGGTGCCACCGAACGCCTCAAGGAAAGCGTGACGGTCACCCTGATGCTCAAAAACGACATAACACCCGAAGCCAAAGAAGCTCTTCAGCAAAAGCTCTCGGGACATCCCTCGGTCAAGGAGGTCAAATACATCTCCAAAGAAGCGGCGGCTACGGAATTCCAGGCCTATCTGGATGATAATTTCGTGGAATTTCTGGAAGAAAATCCCTTGCCGGACTCCTACGAAGTCACCCTGAAAGCGGAAGCCTCCGAAAAAAGCCAAATCGCCGCCCTGGAAAAAGAGGCCCTGACCTGGGAGGGCGTGGATGAAGTGGTCTACCAACGAAACGTCATCGACCAGATCTCCTCCAACATCAACAAATTCAACCTGGTATTGCTGCTTTTCGGTGCGACCCTGCTGTTCATCTCGTTGATTCTGCTCAACAACACCATCCGGGTCACCATCTTCTCCAAACGCTACGTCATCAATACCATGAAACTGGTGGGAGCAACCCGGTGGTTCATCATGAAGCCTTTCCTGGGCAGCAGCATCCTGCAAGGTATCTACGCCGGACTGATCGCCTGGGTCATGCTGGGGTTGATGATCATGGGGCTGAACGAAGGCCTGCCCGAGGTGAACTTCATCAGCGACCAGCGCTACCTGATCGCCATTTTCGCCGCACAAATGCTCGGTGGCATTCTCATCTCTCTGCTATTTACCAGCTTCGCCGTACGCAAATTCCTGCGTATGCGCGCCGGAAGCATCCATATTTATTAACCACGTAACGCCTGCGCCATGAATAAACAAAAACAGCAAATCCCCGAAGCCCTTCGGGAAAAACAACGGCAGATGCCGCTGACTTTTACCAACTATAAACTGATGCTGATCGGACTGGCCATCATCGTCATCGGCTTCATCCTGATGACCGGGGGCGGCAGCGACAGTCCCAACGAATTCAACTGGGAAATGTTCAATTTCCGACGCATCACCCTGGCCCCGATCGTCGTACTGGCCGGATTCGCCTTCGAGATCTATGCCATCATGAAAAAACCGAAACAAAAAGAAGAGTAGAACATTATGGAACTGTGGGAAGCTATCGTATTGGGCATCATTCAAGGTTTGACCGAATTTCTGCCCGTCTCCAGCAGCGGACACCTGGAAATCGCCAACGCCCTGTTCGGCATTCGGGAGAGTAACAACCTGGCCTTCACCGTCGCCGTACACGGGGCCACGGTACTCAGCACCATCGTCGTATTCTGGCACGAAATCGGACAGCTGCTCAAAGGGCTGTTCCTCTTTCAAATGAACGAACAAACCCGTTTTATCCTCAATATCGGCATCTCGATGATCCCCGTGCTGATCGTGGGTCTCTTTTTCAAGGACAGCGTCGAAGCGCTCTTTACCAGCAACATGACCCTGGTCGGCTGTACCCTGCTGGTGACCGCAGCCCTGCTGACTTTCTCGCAATATGCTCCCCGCCGCAACCGCATGATGTCTCCGTGGAGCGCCCTGATGATGGGTATCGCCCAGGCAATCGCCGTGCTGCCCGGTCTCTCCCGCTCGGGATCGACCATCTCCACCGGTCTGATCATGGGCGTCAAACCCGAAGAGGTCACCAAATTCTCCTTCCTGATGGTACTGATCCCGATTCTGGGCATGAACTTTCTGAATATCGTCAGCGGCAGTTTCGCCGAAGGAGACAGCGTGGGCTCCCTCAATCTGATCGCCGGCGCCGTAGCCGCCTTCGTGACCGGGACCCTGGCCTGCAAATGGATGGTCGGCATCGTCAAACGCGGTAAATTGATCTGGTTCGCCCTTTACTGTCTGTGCGTAGGCGCCGGCGTCCTGATCTATTCCCTGATTCACTAATGCCGATCGATTGAAACCAACGCTCCACCCCGATATTCCCTTCGAAGAAGGGTATGTGCTCCCCATCGACAAACCGCTGGGCTGGACCTCTTCGGATGTAGTCCGAAAACTGAAAGTCGTCCTGCGCAAACTGGGTTACCGGAAAATCAAAATCGGACACGCCGGCACGCTGGATCCTCTGGCAACCGGGGTATTGCTGATCTGCATCGGCAAAGCTACCAAACAGGCCGAAACCCTGCAGGCTGAAGAAAAAGAGTATCTGACCACCATCGAACTGGGGGCCACGACCCCAAGTTTCGACCTGGAACATCCGATCGACGAAACGTTTCCGTATGAACATATCACCCGGGAAGCGGTGGAGAAAGCCCTCCAGACCCTGCAAGGTGAACAGCTGCAAATTCCCCCGGTCTACTCGGCCAAAATGATCGAGGGGAAACGGGCCTATGAATACGCCCGTCAGGGTGAAGAGGTCGAGATGCGTCGGGCGCTGATCCATATCTACGACCTGCAACTCGAAGCCTTCGAACTGCCCCGGGTAACAATCCGCATTCGTTGCAGCAAAGGAACCTATGTACGGTCCATCGCCCGGGATCTGGGCATCGAACTCAACAGCGGAGGCCATCTGACCTCCCTGCGTCGGACCCGCAGCGGAGGCTTTCGGGTCGAAGACTGTTATTCGCTCGAAGAAGCGGGGGAACAACTGCTGGGCGAACAATGGCCCCAAATGAAAGCCGACTTCACCGGAAAACGATCGAGCGGCCGCATCTCCGAAGCCCTGCGCTAAACAACCCTTTCGCCTCCATTTTTGTTCCAAAATTCCCCAATTTTGAAACAAATTAACATTTTTTGCGTATAATAATTACTATTTTGTTTTCGAAACCCGATTCGTTTCGAAAATTTTCCTTTAATACGGTTTGCCCCAGAAATGATTCTGGAAAATAGAACGCACTCATGAAACTTTCACAGTACAACTACCCCTTTTCGCCCGACATGCTGGCCAAATATCCGGCTGAAAACCGGGACGAATCCCGACTGATGGTTATCGACCGCAAAAGCGGCAAGATCAAACACCGGATTTTCAAGGATATGATCGAATACTTCAAGCAGGGAGACGTACTGGTCTTCAACGACACGAAAGTATTCCCGGCCCGCCTGTACGGAAACAAGGAAAAAACCGGAGCCGAAATCGAAATTTTCCTGTTGCGGGAACTCAACCGAGAACTGCGGTTGTGGGATGTGCTGGTGGATCCGGCCCGTAAAATCCGAATCGGCAACAAACTCTATTTCGGGGACGACGACCTGCTGGTGGCCGAAGTGATCGACAACACCACCTCCCGGGGACGTACCCTGCGGTTCCTGTTCGACGGCGATTACGACCAGTTCAAGGAAACCCTCTACAAAATGGGAGAAACCCCGCTGCCCAAATGGATCCGCTCCAAAGTGGAACCCATCGACGAAGAACGCTATCAAACCATATACGCCGCCCATGAAGGAGCCGTGGCTGCCCCGACTGCCGGATTGCATTTCAGCAAACACCTGATGAAACGACTCGAAATCAAAGGAGTCGACCTGCAATTCCTGACCCTGCATGTAGGTCTGGGGAGTTTCCGGACGGTAGATGTGGAAGACCTGACCAAACACAAGATGGATTCCGAACAATTCATCATCCCGGAAGCTACGGCCGAAGCCGTCAACAAAGTCAAACGAGCCGGCGGAAAAGTCTGCTCCGTGGGTACGACCACCATGCGGGCCATGGAAAGTTCCGTCTCCACGGACGGCATGCTGAAACCCTATGAAGGCTGGACCAATAAATTCATCTTCCACCCGTACGAATTCAGCGTCGCCAACTGCATGATTACGAATTTCCACCTCCCCTATTCCACCCACCTGATGATGGTCGCCGCCTTCACCGGATACGACCTGCTGATGGAAGCCTACAAAGTGGCCAAAGAAGAAAAATACCGATTCGGAACTTACGGCGACGCCATGCTGATTCTTTAAATTTCCCCCATCGGTTCTTTCTGACGGAATGTTGTATTCTCACCAAAAATTCGTACCTTTGCAATTAGCCGTACTTTTAATGTAGAAGAATGAGCAACGCCAGGATTTTATATGTTTGTCAGGAAATTACGCCTTACCTGCCGGAAACCGACATGTCAGGGCTCTGTCGAACCCTCTCGCAATGCATGCAGGAACGGGGCTATGAAATCCGCACGTTCATGCCGCGTTACGGCCTTATCAACGAACGGAGAAATCAACTCCATGAAGTCATCCGCCTCTCGGGCATGAACCTGATCATCGACGACAACGATCATCAACTCATCATCAAAGTCGCCTCGATCCCCTCGGCCCGCGTGCAAATCTATTTCATCGACAACGAAGACTATTTCCACCGAAAAGCCATCGTCTCCGACGATAACGGATTCTTCGAAGACAATGACGAACGCGCCATTTTCTTCGCCCGTGGCGTCCTGGAAACCGTCAAAAAATTACGCTGGACCCCCGACATCGTCCATGTTCACGGATGGTTCTCCAGCATCGTTCCCATCTACCTGCGCAATACCTTCGCCGACGATCCCGTGTTCAAAAAAGTGAAAATCATCGTATCACTCTATAACGACGCCTTCCCGGGATCCCTCGACCCCAATTTCAAAGCCAAAATCGCCGGAGAAGGGGTGCCGATGAAAAAATTGGAACTTTTAACGGATCCTACATACCAAAACCTGATGCGGTACGTTCTAAGCTATGCGGACGGTGTCATTCTGGAAACAGAAACCCCCGATCCCGTGCTGATGGAATATTTGTCCCAAAACGGCAAACCCGTACTGGCTTATCAGCAGGATAAATCTTCCTCTGCCTATCTGGATAACTACCAAGAGTTTTACAACAAAATTCAGGCTCATGAGTAAGCGTTGCGCCCGTTGGGCGACAAAAGCCGCTCTGATCGGCATACTGATAGGAGCAGCGGCTTGTACGAAAGTGGATAACGAGTTGGGCGATAGCCTGATCCCCCAGGATCAACAAATACACGTAGCCCAAATGAAGGCAACGGGAATCGACGCTTATCAGGCCAAAGTAGATTCGATTCCGGCCATCTTTCACTCATACGGTTATGTAGGGCGAGTCTTCGATCCCACATTCGGAATGACCCAGGCCTGTTGGGTCGGGCAATTCGCCCCTTACTGGTTCAGTGTGGAAGAAAAATCTTTCGGCCAAAATCCACAAGTCGACTCGCTGGTTCTACTCCTTACAGTCAACACCTCCGCCCATTTCGGGGATACAACCGTCGCTCAAACTTTTCAGATTCATGAACTGAAAACCCGTTATTATCAAAGCTCGATCTATTATACCAATCGGGATATTAGCGACGAAATCGACCCTGAACCTTTATATACATTCGAATACAAAGGTCATGGAAATATTCAACTCCGTCTGACCGGAGAAAAAGCGGACAATTTGATCAAACGGCTCTTGGACGAATCCGGCGGCGTATATGAAGCCGGCGCGGATTCCTTGTTCGTCAACCGTTTCCCGGGACTGTGCATCATCCCGGCCGAAGGATCACCCCGCAACGCCTCAACGGTACCCATCGTACCATCCACTTCGAGTTTGGGTCTGTATACCCACCGGGCCGTCGATGCAGAAACCGACACAGCCATCAATGTCGTATACTCCTTCAACCCCAATGACCTTGCCTTGATCAATTTCAACCTCTATCAACACGACTATACGGGATCGGAACTCGAAGGGGTAACGCTGAACGACACCCTGCCCACCTCCCAAACCGTCGCGCTGGGTTATGTGCAAGGTTCCGCCGGCGTATCGACCTATGTCCGTTTTACAGAAGAGTTCATTCAGACCCTCAAAGACAAAATCCAGGCACCATACCGACTGATGCTCATCAACGGTGCCTATTTGAACGTCGGAATTCATAATCCTACACCGGAAACGTTGGACAACGCATTCAATCGATTGGGATCTTTTTCCGGCTATCCCAGCCTAACCCCCATCCCCGATTACGAATATATGGATGAGTTGAACCAATACAATCCGATTACTCTGCCTTACGACGGATATCTGAACCGAACCAGCAATTGCTATTCGTTCAACATCACCCGTTTCGTGCAGGAACTCATCGATGCCAAAGAGGTCAAAAGTCGAACGTACATGTTGACACCTTCTTACGAAGAGTTGTACGGACAGGCCGGCGTCGTGCTGGAGATGAAACCCACCGCGGAAAATCCGACCCCCTTAACCGTGACAATTACCTATACCTTACTACAATAAATCACCTCATAACCAAAACCTAAAGATCGACTTTAGGTTTTCTCTTTTTATATAGCAAACTATGCAGGATAATCTGGTCATCGTCGAATCTCCGGCCAAAGCGAAAACCATTGAGAAGTTTCTGGGCAAAGACTATATCGTCAAGTCGAGCTTCGGACACATTCGCGATCTTTCCAAAAAAGAGCTGGGAATCGATATTCAGCACAATTTCACCCCTCATTACGAAATCTCGCCCGACAAGAAAAAAGTAGTCGCCGAGTTGGAAAAACTATCCAAAACGGCTAAAACCGTCTGGCTGGCTTCCGATGAAGACCGCGAGGGAGAAGCCATTTCCTGGCATTTGGCTCAGGTACTGAATCTCGATCCGAAAACCACCAAACGAATCGTTTTCCACGAAATCACCAAAAATGCCATCCTGCACGCCGTCGAAAACCCTCGGGCCATCGACATGAACCTGGTCAATGCCCAACAGGCCCGGCGCATTTTGGATCGTCTGGTCGGTTTCGAACTTTCTCCCGTCCTGTGGAAAAAGATCAAACCGTCACTCTCGGCCGGGCGTGTACAAAGCGTGGCTGTACGTCTGATCGTGGAACGGGAACGGGAAATCATGGCCTTTGAGCCGACCGAATACTACCGAATCGTAGCCGATTTCATCGTTCGGGACGATCAGGGGAAAAGTGCTGACTTCAAAGCCGAGTTGAACCACCGTCTCTCTTCGGAGCAAGAAGCCCTGGCGCTGTTGGAACGCTGCAAAACAGCGACGTTCAAGGTACTGAGCATCGACCAGAAACCCTCCAAGCGCAATCCGCCCGCCCCTTTCACCACCTCAACCCTGCAACAGGAGGCCGGGAGAAAACTGGGAATGTCCGTATCGCAAATCATGTCGGTGGCCCAACGTCTTTACGAAGCGGGGTACATCACCTACATGCGTACCGACTCGGTCAACCTCTCAGGGCAAGCCATTGCCGCGGCCAAAGAGGAGGTAATCCGGGAATTCGGAGAATCATACAGCGAAGTCCGGAACTTCAAAACCAAAACCAAAGGAGCCCAGGAAGCGCACGAAGCCATCCGTCCCTCCTACATGAATCGGGCAGAAATTGAGGGCACGTCCCAGGAAAAACGCCTTTACAACCTGATCTGGAAACGCACGATGGCCTCGCAAATGGCCTCGGTCCAAATCGAACGTACCGTCATCGACATCGAAATAGAAGGGGCTCCCGAACGTTTTGTGGCTACGGGTGAAGTCATCAAATTCGACGGATTTTTGCGTTTATATTCCGAAGCCGTCGACGAGGATTCCGCCGAAGGGGAAGCCGCCATTCTGCCCGTTATGCGGATCGGCGATCCGCTCGAGGCCAAAAGCATCACCGCCTCTCAACGATTTACGCAGTCTCCGGCCCGATACAGCGAAGCCTCGCTGGTCAAACACCTCGAAGAGCTCGGTATCGGACGACCCTCAACCTATGCTCCGACCATCTCGACCATCATCACACGCGGCTATGTTGTCAAGGAGAATCGGGAAGGCGTCAAACGAGACTACCTCCAACTGAAACTGGACAAAGGCAATATTACCCGAAAAACGCTCAGCGAACAGGTCGGAAAAGAGAAAAACAAACTCTCTCCCACCGACATCGGCATGATCGTCACCGACTACCTCGACGAACAATTCGCCGCCATCATGGACTACAACTTCACGGCGACCGTTGAAAAACAGTTCGACGAAATTGCAGAAGGGACCAAAAGTTGGGTAGACATGCTGCAAGAATTCTACGGGGCTTTTCATCCCAAAGTAGACCAGGCACTGGAGAGCCAGCCCGTCAAAAGCAACCAGCCCCGTCTCTTGGGAACCGATCCCCAAAGCGGAAAACCGGTATTCGTCAAGGTCGGTCGATTCGGCCCCGTAGCCCAAATAGGAGGAGCGGAAGGGGATACGGACAAACCCCGGTTTGCCAGCCTGAAAAAAGGTCAACTGGTCGCTTCAATCACGTTGGAAGAAGCGCTGGAACTTTTCACCCTGCCCCGCAACCTGGGCACGTTCGAAGAGAAAGAAGTGGTCATCGGAATCGGGAAATTCGGTCCCTATGTCCGTCATGACGGCAAATTCGTATCCTTGTCCCGTACCGATGATCCTTATACGATCGATCTGTCCCGGGCCATCGAACTCATTCAGGAGAAACGCTCCAAAGACCTGAAAAGCAAAGAGCCAATCCAAACATTTGCCGAGGAACCGGGACTACAGGTTCTCAACGGACGGTATGGCCCCTATATCGCCTTCAACGGCAAGAACTATCGCATTCCCAAAGGTCAGGATCCCGCTGCCTTAACCTTGGAACAGATCCGGGAGATCATCGCCAAATCGAAAAAATAATCCCGACACGTCCTATCTTGAATAGTAACCCAAAGGGGACTTCCGTATGGAAGTCCCCTTTGTTCGTTTTATATACCGACGGTCGGCCCGCCCCAGAAAGCATCACGCTTCATCCTCGTCAAGACGACGATGGGCCGTATAATTTCGCCAGCGTTCGATAACCTCCCGCATATCCTCGGGCAAAGGACTCTCGAAATAGATCGACTCTCCCGTCGTGGGATGCACGAACCCCAGGCTCTGGGCATGCAAGGCCTGACGAGGCAACAAGCGAAAACAGTTCTCCACAAACTGCTTGTATTTGGAAAAAGTCGTCCCTTTCAGGATACGATCTCCTCCATAGCGTTCGTCATTGAACAACGGATGACCGATGTACTCCATATGCACCCGAATCTGATGGGTGCGGCCCGTTTCCAAACGGCACTCGATCAGATTGACATAACCCAGTCTTTCGAGCACCCGGTAATGCGTTACGGCGTGTTTTCCCTGATCTCCCTCAGGGTACACCGCCATTTTCAGACGATCCCGTACGCTACGGCCGATGTTTCCGACAATCGTTCCTTCATCCTCCGGCAGATTGCCCCAGACCAACGCACAATATTTCCGCTGAATGGTGTGGTCGAAAAACTGTTTGGCCAGGCGAGCATGTGCCCGTTCGGTTTTGGCAATCACCAACAGGCCCGAGGTATTCTTGTCGATGCGATGTACCAAGCCCGCCCGCAGGTCTCCCTGCTGAAACAACGGCAAATCCTTCAGATGATACGTCAGGGCATTGACCAACGTTCCGCTGTAGTTGCCATGTCCGGGATGCACGACCATCCCCGCCGGTTTATCGACCAGAATCAGATCATCGTCCTCATAAGGTATGTTCAACGGGATATTTTCCGGTACGATCTCCACCTCACGCACCGGGTAAGGCATCACGATGGAGATCTGATCGAGCGGTTTTACCTTGTAACTCGATTTGACAGGCTGCCCGCCGACCAAAATACTGCCGGCATCCGCAGCCGTCTGAATCCGGTGACGAGAAACATTTTCCAGCCGGTTGGTCAAAAACTTGTCGATGCGCAACGGGCTCTGCCCCTTATCAACCGTCAGGCTGAAATGTTCGTACATCTCTTCGCCGGACTCGCCTTCCTCTTCGGTGAAGTCATCCACGCTCTCCGGCTCTTCCGGCAAGTAACGTTCATCGTCCAACAAGGGATCTTTCATCTTCTGGGATTCGTGGAATTTCAGGGTTTTTGCGTACTCCGGGTCAACGAATCGGCATACGCCTTGGCGGCTGCCTTGGCTGCCCGTTCGGCTTCGGCACGACCTTTCTCAATCTGCTCTTCATCCAACGAGAGCGTAAAACTGACCGACGTACCGTACTCCCGACGGGTTCCCACGCCCGGAGACTGGGTCCGAACCCGGGCATTCTTCTCGTTCAACAGGGTCACCCCTTCTTCATAGGATATTTTACCGACATTGAATCCCGCCTCCCAAAGCCGACTTTTCGCTTCTCGTGCCGAAAAGCCTACCAAACGAGGCACCGACTGAGGCTCGGCATCCGTTCCCTTACCGACCACCAACGTCACACCCGAACCGACTTCAGCCTCGAGCTTGCTCCCGGACGAAATCAACTTGCCATTATAGCGTTCCTCCAATACATAATTGGTAGCCAAGTCACTGCGGTAAATCAACTTGTCGATTCCCAGTCCCGCCATCTCCAGGTTGTTTTTAGCCTGACGCAACGAATAGCCCGTCACATAAGGAATTTCCACCATCTTCTGACGGAACGAATTGATCGTCACAAAAACCCGACGACCCGATTTAACCTTCGCCCCCGCCGACGGATTCTGTTCCAGAATAATCCCACCCGGATAGGCCGGCACATACAGCGAATCGTTGATTTCGATTCTCAGGGAGGCCCCCTTACCGGCCTGTACCGCCTCTTCGACACTTAGACCACTCAAATCCGGCACTTCATGCACTTGTCCATGACGGGTAAACAGTGAAAGCAACAGATTAACGATAAATACGAAAACAATGATCGCACAAACGGCCAACACCACATTACGGGTAATGGGATTGGCGTTTATCTTGCGGACCAGGTTGATCAGAAAATCCATGAGTCAGGCATTTTAATGGATTCAAACGAACCTCCGCCCCCTAAAGGCGTCCCGGTTCGGGGCTAAAGATAACCTTTTTTCACCGGATTATAAAATGTATCCCGTTCCACGGGCCGATACCCCGCCGACAGAATCAGTTCTTCCATCTCCCGGGTCGTCATGGAGGGAACCCGCTCTTCGGCGCCGGCCATCGAATAAATACGGGTCGAATCGTCGATCGTACCGTCCATATCATCGGCCCCGAATGCCAAAGCCATTTGAGCCGTCGTTTTACCGAACATGGGCCAATAGGCCTTCAGGTGGGGAACATTATCGAGATAGAGTCTCGCCAGGGCCATCATCCGCATATCCTCGACAAGGCTCACCTCCGAAAGGCCCTCTCCCATCGGATTGTTGCGACGACGGTACTTGAGCGGAATAAACGCATTGAACCCTCCGGTTTCATCCTGCAGACGGCGCAGGCGATCGAGATGATCGATCCGGTGAGACCAGGACTCGATGTGTCCGTACAGCATCGTGGCATTGGTGGGAATACCCTGTCGATGGGCCTCCCGATGCACCTCCAGCCACGCCTCGGCCGTCCCTTTTTCCGGACAGATGCGACGACGGATTGCCTCATCGAAAATCTCGGCTCCCCCGCCGGGTATCGCCTCCATGCCGGCTGCCTTCAAGCGGGCCAGACCTTCCTGTAAGGTCAGTCCGGCCTTTTCGATCATGTATCGCAATTCGATGGCCGTAAAAGCCTTCACGGAGGCTTGGGGCATCAGTGCCTTGACCGACCGGATCATCCGTTCATAATAGGCCAGATCATGGGCCGGATGCACGCCTCCTACGATATGTACCTCCGTAGCACCGCTATCCCGCCGGGTCTTCACCTGGTTTTCGATCTCTTCCAGCGAATAATCCCAGGCTTCAGGAGAATCGGCCCCCTTGCGATAAGAACAAAACCAACAGTTGAAGACACAGATATTGGAAGGTTCGATATGAAAATTCCGGTTGTAAAAAACATCCTTCCCGCTATGACGCTCTTTAGCTCGAACCGCCAGCAGCCCCAACAGATTCAACGGAGCCTCTTCGACCAAGCGCAACGCCCCTTCCGGACCCAACCGTTCCCCGGAAAGCAACGCTTCCGACAATTCCCTCCATTCCCGGCCCAAAGCCTGCAACAATCGCTCACGCATACAATCTATAACACAAAAAGGCTGCCTTATCGAGCAGCCTTTGTAACCTATTTCCGATCGGCGGTCTACTTGAAGCGAGCGTCGTCCGATACGGTCAATTTTTTACGGCCTTTAGCACGACGGGCTGCCAATACTTTACGTCCGTTAGCCGTAGACATTCTTTGACGGAAACCGTGTTTGTTGATTTTCTTTTTCTGTGAAGGTTGGAAAGTCCGTTTCATGGCTCTATCTTTTTATTGTTTTTGCTTTAGGGTCGCTCCGCAGGGCCGTCGCGCCGACAAACCGCCGAATCAATTCATGCGCAGCGAGGTGCAAAGGTATAACTTTTTTGATTTATACAAAAATTTTCCAAGGTTTTTTGCCTCTTAACGCGGCAGATAAACCACTTTTTTGGTCTCGAAAAACGGATCGTCGAACCAGTCGCCGATCTCATACAACCGATACGGTTTGCCCGTCGCCGCCAGTTCCTCGGCCAAATCCCCGCCTTTCAGATACAATATGCCGGCCGGAAGCGTTCCGGCCGTCGTACCCGGGTCGATCTTATTCCAAACCCAACCCACGAACGTCTTCATCTCTGTCACAGCCCGGCTCACCACATAGTCGAAACGACCGGGCAACTGCTCCGCCCGGGCCTGAAGGACCGTCACATTTTCCAAACCGATCGCCCGAACCACTTCGCTGACTACCCGAATCTTCTTACCGATCGAATCGACCAACGTAAAACGGGCTTCCGGAAACAAAACCGCCAACGGAACCCCCGGAAATCCTCCCCCCGTACCGACATCCAAAATACGGGCCCCGGCCCGGAAACGACACACTTCGGCAATCGCCAACGAGTGCAGCACATGACGGACATACAACTGATCGATATCCTTTCTCGAAATGACGTTGATCCGTTCATTCCATTCGCGGTATACATCCCCCAAGGCGGACAACTGATCGAGTTGTCGGGCCGTAAGATCGGGAAAATAACGGGTCAGAATTTCCATCATCGGTTTGAATCTACAACATGAAACGATCCCGGAGAAACACGCTTTCAGAGCATGTTCTCCTGGCTTTCGGTAATGAAACGACAGAGCTGCTCCCGGGCCCGGTGAATCTGCGTCTTGACCGTCCCCATGGGCAAGCCCAATTCGGCCGCAATCTCTTCATAGGAAAACTCCCGGAAAAATCGCAATTCGATCAACCTCCGATACCGGGGCGGCATGCGCAAAATAAATGCCTCCAAACGATCGCGCGTCTGATCGTTGATCATGCTCTCCTCCGGAGAAGGAGCATTATAGGCCGGCAAGGCTCCCGACGTATCCGAAGTTTTGTCAAGGGAGACCATTTCTTCACGTTTGCGACGCACATAATCAATGAACGTATTGCGGGCGATGGTATAGATCCACTGCCCGAACGTATAATCCGGTTTATAACGATGTAAGTTCAGATAGGCCTTCACAAAAGCCTCCTGCAACAAATCGTCCGCATCGTCGACATTCCCTCCCGTACGCTGCAAATACAACTGGTGGATGGAGTCCCGGTAGCGATTAAACAGATGTTCGAAAGCACTCGAGTCCCCGCCCAGAACCTGCTCGACGAGCTGCTGGTCGGTGGCGACAATGTAATTTTCTATCTCCATATGGATCGATTAGGACGCAAACAACGGCTGAGACCTAAAAAGGCTTCGGCCAACGGGGCATACAGATCGTACAACACATACGCCCACATCAGTTTTCTCTCTCCCAATCGCAGGGCGATCCGTCTCATGACGTTCGTCACGATCAACTCTCGCAACAGCACGAAAAATACAGGCACGGCCAACCACAACACCGGTAAAATCACCATCGCCGCAATCGCCGAGCCCCAAAACAAAAAACGGCTCCACAATTCGAGGCCTGTCGTCCAACGAACCCCCGAAGGGTAATACCGGAACGCATGGCTGAAATATTTGCGCGTACGATTCCACCAGCTCAACCCTCCGCAAGGAATCTGACGTACCGTAGCATGCGGATTCATGACCACGCTGACATTATTCCGGGAAACGATTTCCCGCACAAACAGGTCATCGTCTCCGATATTCATATTCAAATAATTGAAACCCTTGTGCGCAAAATAAAGGCTTTGTGTATAGCCCAGGTTATAACCGATGCCCCGATAGGCGTGTCCGCGAATGGCAGCACTCAGCCAACGCACCGAGGTTGCCATCCGACAGCAGCGCATCCACCGATTGGCAAAGCCTTTCTGGGGTTCGATGCCACAATAGCCCAACACCACATCACCCGAAATGAATCCCTTGGCCATCAACGAGATCCATTTATTCGAAACCGGATAAGCATCGGCCCGGGTCAACAACAAATGTTCGTAACGAGCCGCTTTGATACCGACCGTAATGGCCAGTTTGATGCTATGATCGTAATGCTGCGTAGCCTTGATCTGCGTCAGGTGCATGTGTTCGTAACGGGCATTGATCTCCGCGAGCATCTCTGCAATCTCGTCATCATAGCTGCAGTCGACCACCACCACTTCGAATGAATGATAATCCTGTTCGAGCAGTTTGGGCAAACCGTTCTCAACGAAAAAATAGTTATTCTCCCGTACCACCACAATCACCGAAATCGGCGGAGTCGGAATCTCTATCCGAATACCCCGGTTGTTACGGAAACGGGGTAAACCTCCGTACAATTTCAGATAATACCACAACTGAACGAAAAAACAAAAGAGCATCAAGCCCAACAGACTCAATGCGATATGGCGGAACAAAACCCCGTTTGCCGTCAGGGCTTGATAAAAAAGGTCGAACAATTCCACGCCGAAATGATACTTTCCCGCAAAACTACAAGATTTTGACTAAACCGCCAAGGAGAAATTCACTTTATCCCGCCGGGACGACTCTCTCCCAACGAAGGATACCAGCCGTTCTGGAACGGTGCCAACCGACACCTCACTCTTTCCCAAATCACCGGGAAAATCGGTTCTGTACACCTCAGACCGCCATCTGCGATCTGACCGCAAAATCGGCAAGACTTATCGGCCTTATCCGCCCCGAAACTACTCATCCGAGGCCGACAACTGCAAGGCTAAAGCGGACAAAGTCGCCACCCCCACCTCCAAGGCTTCCTCATTGGGATTAAAGCCCGGGGTATGCAATCCTCCGGCTTCACGTCCATCCGCATACCCGACCCCCAAACGATAAAAAATACTGGGATAACGCTGCGAATAGGAGCCGAAATCCTCGGCCGTCATCCGCAACGGCAGTTCAGTAATATGCTCCTCACCCCACAACCCGGCCATCACATTCCGGGTGAGAGCGCTCAAAGCCGGATCGTTCACGACACAAGGATAGCCACCCGGCGCCACATTGACCTCAATGTGCACGCCATGAGCCTCGCCGATTCCGCGCGCGATTTCGTGTATCCGCTGCAAAGCCTGAGCCCGCCACCGTTCGTCCATGGTACGCAGGGTCCCTTCCAGAAAAACCTCGGAAGGAATTACATTCGTCGCACCGTCGGCCTGTATCCGCCCGAATGACAATACGGTCGGGATGGTCGTATCCACATTGCGACTGGCCACCTGCTGCAAAGCCATCAACAAAGCCGCCGACGCCAACACCGGATCGGCCAGCAAATGAGGCAAAGCCGCATGTCCTCCCCGACCCTGCACTTTAATCCGGATTTCATCGCTGGACGCCATGTACTTCCCGCTCCGCAAACCCAACGTCCCGGCCGGCAGTTCAGGAGCCACATGCTCGCCGACAAAGGCCCGCAGTTCATATCCCTGAAACGGATCCTCGGCCAACACCCGGGAAGCGCCTCCGGGACTCAACTCCTCACCCGGCTGAAAAAGCCCAAATACCGTCCCCTGTATCTCCCCGCGACAGGCCTGAAGCAAATGCATCGCTCCCAGCAAACAAGCCGTATGCAGATCGTGACCACAGGCATGCATCACCCCTGCATTTCGGGAGGAAAACGGCAAACCCGTATCTTCCTGAATCGGCAAAGCGTCCATATCGGCCCGCAAAACCACACCGCGTTTTCGATCGCCCCGCCCTTCGATCCGGGCCAGCAAACCAGTCCCCGCTACCGGCTCGAACGGAATCCCGGCCCGCGTCAAACATTCGGCCACATAGCGCGAAGTCTCATATTCCTGAAACGACAGCTCCGGATGAGCATGCAGATGACGCCGAAAAGCCAATGTCCGGTCCCTCCATGCCCGAGCTGCCTTCTTAATCGTTTCGTAATCCATTTCCTTCTTTCTCGTATTCCTTTGTTGGCGGAGAACCGGGATCGTCCATCCTTTACATCGACCGATCCATCCTCTTTCTGTCCGACGACCCGTCCCCGATGCGGATTCCGAACGGTCCGCCAGAACCCCTTCACTCCCGCTACGACAAACCCCGATCGAGTATCGTCACAAAATCGGACGGTCCGGCGGCATAATACACCGGAGCATCGTATAACGGCTGCAAGGTATTTTCCACCCATCGGGCATCTACGGCCGGGCCACCCACCAGCAACGGAACCCGCAAACCTCGACGCCGGGCCTCCAGCGCCACCCGTACCATATCATCCCGCCCGCTGCCGAGCGTAGCCTGAAGAATGATCGCAACCGCCCCGCAACGCAACGTTTCATTCACGATCCGCAACGCCAACGGCCGACCGCTGAGATTTTCCACCCCATATCCCCGGGCCTGCAACAAAGGCAACACGGCATTTTTTCCCAGATCCTGTACATCTCCGGCCAGAGAAGGCAACATCACGCGACCTGTCGACGGAAGTTCGGAAATCCCGCTACGGCGCGACAAGGCCGAGGAGAGCTTTTGCACCACTTTCGCACTACGTATCCACTGGGGCCCAAACAGTTCATTTCCCCGCCATAAGACCGACAAACGTCGTATGGCTCCATCCCACGGACCATCGCCCCAGTCCCGGAAATCACCCAGCTGTGCACCCACGACATCCAGCAGGCCTTCCGGATCCTCCAACTGACCGCAGACAATCGAACGGATCAAACGATCGGGGCCCGATACGCCTTCCGATTCTGCCGCAAAGCCCTCCCTGGAGATGGTCGCCGAAGCCCAGGCCTTCAAACGGGAAGGGGCATCCGGGCGACGACCCAATACCAAATCCTCACAACATTCCCGCAAATCGGGATCCATCTCCGTATATACCAATCGCAAGGCCGAAGGTTCCACCAAGCCCAAAGTCAATCCGGCCGGCACCGCATGATACAACAACACCGAACACAATCCGGCTCGGAGCCGAGGATCTTCGACATACGGTGCAGCAAAACATTCCAAATCTCCAAACAGACGGGCATCCGGGCAGTGCTTTCTGATCCACCGACAGGCTTCGATCGCATCGGCATTCCGATGCACATCCGCTCCATCTTCAGTCGTTGCCGGCGAGAGCATCACATCAAAGATGATTTCTTCGGGACGCATGCCGGCTCCCGTCAACAAACAGTACATACGTCCGGCGATTCCGATGCTTCGTTCATAGCCGTCGGCCTCTCCCTGCTCATCAGCCAGGCGCAACACAGGTACAGCTCCATATCGCAAGACCTGATGCACATCGTCCAAAAAGGCTCGCTCGCCTCGGCACAACGAAACCGACCGCATCAACGATTTCCCCTGCACGCACGCCAATCCCGTTTCCCACACCTCTCTCCGAGAGGACTCGATCAACCAGGGCACCCGGGAAACCCCCGGATCGGACATGGCCAGATTCAAAAAAGACCGCATGGCCTTCTCCGATTCGATTCCCTCGATATCCAGACAAACGCTCATCAACTGGGCGCCTGCATTCACCTGACCGGAGACAAGTCCCAAGGCACTCTCATACTGTCCCGAGCGGATCTTCTCCGCAAAAGCCGTCTGCGCGGGACGAGCCCCGGCACCGATCACCCAAAACGAATCCTCTGCTGAAAAGGTCAAATCTTCCAGTCCGCTCAAACGCGTCATGCGGGACAAAGCCGGTATCTTACGAGGCTCATAACGGATCGCCAAGGCAGCGATGGCCCGGATATGATCCGGTGTGGTTCCACAACAGCCTCCGACAATATTCAACAATCCGTGCTGCAAATAACTTTCGATCGCATGCGCCATGCCTTCCGGCGTCTGGGCATATCCTCCGCTCCCATCCGGCAAACCGGCATTAGGATGCACCGACACGGCACAATCGGCCACCCGGGCGATCCGTTCCACAAACGGCAACATCTGCTCCGCCCCCAATCCACAGTTCAACCCGACCGACAAGACATTTGCACGACGTACCGATGCATAAAAAGCCTCCAACGTCTGGCCCGACAGCGTTCTTCCGCTGGCATCGGTCAACGTACCGGAAACCATGGCCGGAATGCGAGTACCTTGTGCGGTGTTCACGGCATCCAAGGCATACAAGGCCGCTTTGGCATTAAGCGCATCGAAAAAGGTTTCGATCAGAATCACATCGACCCCGCCGTCAACCAATCCCCGAATCTGATCGCGATAGGTACGTTCCAATTCTTCAAACGTTACCGACCGGGCCGACGGATCGTACAAATCGGGGGACAACGAAGCCGTCCGGTTGGTCGGACCTACCGATCCCGCCACAAAACGAGGTTTGGATGGCTCGATCGCAGCATAACGATCTGCCAACGAACGGGCCAGTTGAGCCGCACGCAGATTGATTTCATACACGAATTCGGTCAAGGCGTAATCGGCCAACGAAATCGCATTGGCATTGAACGTATCGGTGGTAATGATGTCGGCCCCCGCCTGCAAATAGGCTTCATGAACCTGCCCGACCGCTTCGGGACGTATCAAAACCAACAAATCGTTACACCCTTTGAGCGGAACCGACCATTCGGCAAAACGTTCGCCGCGATAATCGGACTCCTCCAACCCGTAACGCTGAATCATGGTGCCCAGACCTCCGTCCAACACCAAAATGCGCCGGGTAAGTTCATCATAAACGGAAAAAACAGACATACACCTTCACATCGTTGTCCGGAATGAAGAATCCGGAAGTAAAACAAAAGTAAAAAAGAGCGGATCTTACTTTTTGAAGATCTCTACTTCAAAAAGTTTATCCCAGTACTTGCCGGTCACGAAGATACGACGCCCCTTGGCATCGTAGGCAATACCGTTGAAAACATCGGTTTCGGGGCCTATATCCGATGCGGAGAGCAGCCCGCTCATGTCGATCACCCCCGTAACGGCCCCCGTATGAGGATCGATGCGTACGATCTTGTCGGTCGTGTATACATTCGCCCACAGTTCTCCGCCGATCCATTCCATTTCATTAATATACAATATCTTACTCTGATCCGTATACACTTCCAATGTGCGAAGCGGCTTGAAAGTAGCCGGATCGAGAACCTTGATCTTTTCCGTTCCGTCGCTCATGTACAACCAGCGACCGTCGGTAGCCAACCCCCAGCCCTCACCGGCATAATTGAACTCGCCGACTTTGTCAAACGTCGCCCGATCATAAACCAACGCCTTGTTATTCTGCCAGGTCAGTTGATAAAACTTGTCTTTCAACAACACCAAACCTTCCCCGAAGTATTCCCGAGGCAAATTGAGGTTTTGAAGCACCTGTCCCGTCGTCAGATCCACCTTCCGCAGGGATGACTGCCCCAGAACCCCCGTACTTTCATACAACACGCCCTCATACCACAACAACCCCTGCGTATAGGCACCTTTGTCGTGCGGATAAACGGCCTTCACCTTATGACCGTACAGCACGGGAGGGTCGGCCGCCAAAACCGTACACTCCCCGGCCCGTTTTTCGGACTGACCGTCCCGATAAGCCGTCATCGTATAAATCAATCGTCCCGTCGGATGATTGCGGCGAATGATGTAACGATAGCCCGTTGAATCCACCCGACACAAACGCTGACCCCGTACCGACAACACCACACTGTCGACCTGTGTCCCCGATTCGAGCGTATAAACCATTCGGATCGTATCGCCCTGGCGGACCTGCGTCCCATACACCGGCCACACCGAAGCGAGCAACCGGGGGGGCTGCACCTCCGATGAGGTTCCGGCAGAACGGTCCCCAGAACCCACACACGAAAGCAATAGCCCTGCCATGCCTATCAGGATCCAAGCAAATCTTCCTCTCATTCGCATCTTACGGCATTTATTTGATAACACAAAGGTATAAAAAAACGGACAGGTCCGGGTCGTTCCCGCCCAAATTCCCGGCATTTTCACCCCTTCAAATTCCGGTTTAACCCTTTCTGAACGGTCCTTTGAAAGATAAAACGCTCGAAAGGTCCGATTTAGTGAGTTTCTTGTTATCTTTGTCGCATATTACTAAAAACGAATCAACCTTTCAGTCATGCTGACACTCAAGCAACTTCGTGAAAATCGTGCCTACGCGCTCGAACGACTGGCCGTCAAAGGCGTAGACGCAACCGCCACCCTGGATAAAATCGAACAACTGGACGACACCCGCAAAGCCATTCAGGGTAAACTGGACGCTAATCTGGCTCAACAAAATGCCGTCGCCAAACAGATCGGCATGCTGTTCAAGGCCGGCAAGCAGGACGAAGCCAACGCCGCCAAAGCGACGACCGCCGAGCTCAAAGAAGAATCGAAAGCCTTAGAAAGCCAACTGCGCCAAACCGAAGCACAACTCAACGAAGCCATCGTTACGCTGCCTAACTTCCCGCATGTCTCGGTTCCCAAAGGATTAACGGCGGCCGACAACGAAATTGTACGTACCGGCGGTGAAATGCCCCATCTGCCCTCCGATGCCAAACCTCACTGGGAACTGGCCAGTCAATACGACATCATCGATTTCGAACTGGGCGTCAAACTGACCGGAGCCGGATTCCCCGTCTATAAAGGGCAAGGATCGGCTCTGCAACGGGCACTGATCTCCTTCTTCCTGGATTGCAATACGGCAGCCGGATATACGGAAGTCATGCCTCCGCTGATGGTCAACGAAGCATCGGGTTTCGGCACGGGCCAGTTGCCCGATAAGGAAGGACAGATGTACCACGTCAACCTCGACAACTTCTACCTGATTCCCACGGCCGAAGTGCCCGTCACGAATATCTATCGAGACGTCATCCTCAACGAAAGCGACTTCCCCGTCAAACTGACCGCCTATACACCCTGCTTCCGCCGCGAAGCCGGATCCTACGGCAAAGATGTGCGGGGTCTCAACCGTCTGCACCAGTTCGATAAAGTGGAAATCGTACAGATCAGCCATCCGGATGTTTCCTATCAGGCTCTGGACGGCATGGTAGCCCATGTAGAAAGCATCGTGCAAAAACTCGAACTGCCGTACCGAATCGTCCGTCTGTGCGGAGGCGACATGAGTTTCACCTCGGCGCTGACTTTCGATTTCGAAGTGTATTCGGCCGCTCAAGGTCGTTGGCTGGAAGTCTCTTCGGTATCGAACTTCGAATCTTTCCAGGCCAATCGTTTGAAACTGCGCTGGAAAGACAGCAACAAGAAAACCCATTTGGCCCATACGCTCAATGGCAGTTCTTTGGCTCTGCCGCGTATCGTGGCCGCCCTGCTGGAAAACAACCAGACGCCCGACGGAATCCGCATTCCCAAGGCGCTGGTGCCCTACACCCGCTTCGAGATGATCAAATAGGCTCGTTCCAATCTTTTCGCATAAAGCCGCCTGTATGTCAGGCGGTTTTTTTCGTCCCGGACCACATCAGCCTCCGGGAGTTCCAATCGTTCAGAATTTTCTGAACGCTCCTGCTATCTTCCCCGAGCAGTCGAACATCCCGCATCCGTAGACCAACGGGTTTTGTCTTCCGCAAAAGTATCGTTACCTTTGATGAGTGCAATCGATTGGCGGCAATCGACCGCGCCACAACCTATTCAATCTACTAACAGCATGAAAATCCATCTCTCTACCTGGCGCTTTGTATCCCGAAGCGCGTTATTCCTCCTTGCAACAGCCTTCTTGACGGCTTGCGGTTCCTCTCTCCGCGACACATCCGACAGTCTGCCGCCCCAATGCAGCATCACCCAAGCCCGCAATCTTCAGACTCTGGCTGACAATTTCGAAAAACCCGGTGTGGAAAATCAGGCCTGGGTCTATTGGTTCGTCATGGACGGGAACCTCTCCCGGGAAGGCATCAAAGCCGACCTGGAAGCCATGAAACGAGCCGGTATCGGAGGTGTCATTTTTCTGGAAGTGAACGTAGGCATTCCCCGGGGCCCGGTCGACTTCATGAGCCCCGAATGGATCGAACTGTTCAAATATGCCTGTGAAGAATCCGAACGACTGGGGCTGTCGCTTTCGTTAATTTCGGGTCCGGGATGGACCGGCAGCGGCGGTCCCTGGGTCAAACCCGAAGACGCCATGCACTTTATTGTGGCCGATACCCTGACCGTTCGGGGAGGAGGATCCGTAGAGGTACAACTCCCCCGCCCTCAACCCCGTGCACCCTATTTCGGCATGAACAACCTGACCGACAGCATGAAGTTCCAGCGGGAAAACTACTACAAGGATCTTTTCGTACTGGCCTACCCCAAAAACAAACCGGGAGACCCGATCGAAGATATCGACCGCAAAGCCTCCTACGTCCGCCATCCATACTCTTCTTCCCCGCTGGCCAAACCCTACCTGCCGATTCAGGCCGAATACCCGACCCTTCCGGAAGGCGTGGCCCTGAATATCGAGCAATGCATCGACCTGAGCGACCATGTCTCTTCGGAGGGAATCCTCCAATGGGAAGCTCCGGCCGGTGAATGGATCGTCTATCGTTTCGGACAGACCCTGACCGGAGCCAATACCCGTCCAGCCCCGCATGCCGGCGTCGGTTTCGAATGCAGCAAGATGGATACAACCGCTCTGAACCACCACCTGGATGCCTATATCGGAGCCCTGATGAAAGCCGTAGGGAAAAAACCGACCGCTCAAACCTGCGGATGGAACATGCTCCACATCGACAGTTGGGAAATGGGGCCCGAAAACTGGAGCGACGACTTTTACGAAGAATTCGTCCGTCGCCGCGGTTATGATCCGCGTCCCTACCTGCCGGTACTGACCGGACAGGCCGTCAACGATCTGGAAACCTCGGAACGTTTCTTATGGGACCTGCGCCAAACCGCACAGGAATTAATTCTGGAAAACCATGCCGAACACCTGCGCCGCTATGCCCATCGGTACGGGTTCGGACTCTCGATCGAACCTTACGACATGAGTCCCAACAACGACATTGCCCTGGGGAGTATCGCCGACGTACCGATGTGCGAAACCTGGGAAAAGGAAGACTTGTTCAACACCGCCTTCAGTTGTATCGAAGCCACATCGGCCGCCAACCTCTACGGACGTCCCATCGTCGGTGCCGAAGCCTTCACCAGCCATTACAAAAAGTTCTGGCAATTGCATCCGGGCAACATGAAAAATCAAACCGACTGGGCCTTCTGCATCGGCATCAACCGGCTGGTATTCCATCGCTATGCCCATCAACCCTGGACCGATCGCTATCCGGGCATGACCATGGGTCCCTACGGCATGAATTACGAACGAACACAAACCTGGTGGGAACTCTCCCAGGGTTGGCATACCTACCTGGCCCGCTGTCAATACATGCTCCGACAGGGGCGCGGCGTCGCCGACATTCTGTTCCTGACCCCGGAAGGAGCCCCAATGGCTTTCATGCCGCCCGAAAGTGCCCTGACGGGTCACGAACGCCTGCCCGATAAAAAAGGGTACAATTTCGATGGTTGCGATCCGAAAACCCTGTTCAGTGCCCGGGTGCGTGATGGCAAAATCGTCTTCCCCAGTGGCATGGAATACAGCATCCTGGTTCTGCCGACCGAACAGACCATGACGCCGGACCTGCTGGCCCACATCGAAAGTCTGGTCCGTGACGGGGCTACGGTGCTGGGTTTCGCCCCCCGGAAATCGCCCAGTCTGAGCAACTATCCTCAAGCCGATCAGGACGTAAAACATCGGGCCGACCGACTCTGGGGAAACAGCCACCCGGGATCGATCCGGCGAGTCGGGAAAGGCACCTTAGTGCATGCCGCACCGGCCGATACGGTCGGCAACCGCCCCAATGTTCGGGGCTATCTGCCTCCTTATGTTCGTTACGACGTCATCGCCCGGGCATTGACCCAAATGCAGGTTCTTCCTGACTTCGAAAGCGATGACACCTTGCGCTACATTCACCGCACGCTGGGTAATATGGACATTTATTTCGTCTCGAATCCTTCCAACCGGCCCGTGCAAACCCGGTGCACCTTCCGGGTCGACGCCCTTCATGCCTCCTTGTGGGATGCCGTGCAGGGGAACATCGCTCCGACCCAACTCCAAAAATCCGATGACGGTCGCGCCATGGTGGACCTGACACTGGATGCCTACGGTTCGCTGTTCGTTGTCTTCAGCCAAGAAGACCCCTCTGCCCAGATCAACTCCCCCGATCTGTGGCCCGACCTGCACACCGCTCAGTCGTGGAACAACGACTGGAAGGTATCGTTCCAAGCCGGACGGAAAGCCCCCGAGTCGGTACAGTTCGACACCCTGAGCGACTGGAGCCTCCACCGCGATCCGGGAATCCGGTATTTCAGCGGCATCGCCGACTACGCCCGGACCTTCGAGATGACCAGCGACGAATTGAAGGCCCATTCACGGTGGTTCCTCGATCTGGGCCGGGTCGAAGTGATGGCTCGGGTCGAAGTGAACGGCCAGATCGTCACCGAACTGTGGCAAGTTCCCTATCGGTGTGACATCACCCCCTATCTGAAAGCCGGAGAAAACACCCTGCGCATCTCGGTCGCCAACGAATGGCCCAACCGTCTGGCCGGAGACCAACGCCTGCCGGAACAGGAACGCGTCACATTCGCCACCTACTCCCCCATCACCCGAGACTTCGAACTGCTCCCCTCAGGATTGCTCGGCCCCGTAGAGCTCCAATGGGCCGAATAACGCTTGCTGCGGGGAAAGGCCCGAGACCCGGGCGTCTGCCTGATAAACACACAAAGAGCCGCATGAGAACATGCGGCTCTTTGCATATAGAAACATCAATGCTATCGTCCGATCTGAAAACACTGGCATTGCAGGGTCGTTCCATCCATCACGAACAACACCCCCTCCAACGAGGAGCGGCCCTTTCCCAGCCATTTCAACGTTTCCAACGCCTGTAACGAGCCGATCACACCCACCAAAGGAGGAAACACACCTACCTCGGAAAGAGAGTCGGGACGTTCGGGATACAACGCCCGATAACTCCCCGAAGAAGCGGTATGAAAAACCGAGACCTGTCCCCCCATTTGTTCGGCCGTTCCATAGATCATCGGGATAGCGAGCCGCCCGCAACAATCATCGATCAGGTAACGCGTTTCATAATTGTCCGTACAATCCACCACCGCATCATGACCGGCCAGAATCTCCTCTGCACACGCCTCGGTCAAGCGTCGGTCCTCCACCCGGATTTCGCAACCCGGATGCATTCGTGACAGCCGCATGGCCGCCACTTCGGCTTTCGGTTCTCCCAAATCAGCCGTCGTATACAGGATTTGTCGTTGCAGATTGCTCAACGACACCCGATCGAACTCCACCAGGGTAAGATGGCCTACCCCCGCTGCCACCAAATAACTCAGGGCAGCAGATCCCAAACCTCCGGCTCCGACCACCGCCACCCGACTGCGCAACAGCCGGCACTGTTCCTCGGGTCCGAAGCCTTCGACCTTCAAACTGCGTCTAAAACGCTCCTGTTGTTCTTTTGTGAGTTCCATGTCCCTGCCATTAAATCGTTGATTCATCCATCCACACACCCTGTCCGCACAAACGCTCCGCGATCCGGCAACCTTTTGAACCCCTTTGGGAATCGAAGCATGTTCCGATCGTTTTCTTCTCCCAATCTCCAGCCCGATTCCTTTCGGGATAAAAATTCCCGTTTGTCTGCACAAACGGGAATTCTGTCTCTACCGATCGAAAGATCGAATACGTATAGGCTCCCGACCCGCTTACGATTCGAGCGAGGCATTATTCTTCTTGTTGTACAAAAACCGTTTGATCTTATGCGTAGGCGTTTTTTCGAAATCGTCGCTTTTCTCTTCCACCACCGAAATGCGGGAAAACTTACTCACCTTGGAATTTACATACTTCATCAAATCCTGTTTGATGACATCCATCTTCTGTTCCAGCTCCTCCCGGACCGCATGGTACTTGCGTTCCAATGCATCCCGATCGAAATGAACAATCGCCACCAATTTCCCCATATCCTCCTTCACCAAAGAATCACTCACCAAGGCATGCCCATTAATGACATTTTCGATCTCCTCGGGATAAATATTCTCCCCACTGGGACCCAAAATCATATTGCCCAAACGCCCCTTGATATACAAATACCCATCCTGATCGAAAACGCCCAAGTCCTTGGTGCGGAACCAACCGTCCTCGGTAAACGATTCGGCCGTTGCCTCGGGATTTTTATAATACCCCATCATGACATTGGGTCCTTTCACCACGATTTCCCCCTCTCCGGACAGCGGATTGACATGATCCAACCGAGCCTCAACGCCCTGCAGCATCGGTCCCGTAGACTGATGGCGCACCATGGTCGGATTGACGCCAGCCAACACCGGAGCCGTCTCGGTCAATCCGTAACCGATGGCATACGGAAATTTGGCCTCCATCAAAAACTGTTCGACCCGGGGATCGAGTTTGGCTCCTCCGATGCCGAAAAAGCGGATACGCCCTCCGAACATTTCGAAAAGCCGTTTACCGACCTTGCGATTCATGAAACGACGCCCCGCCGGGAAACGATACAAACGAGCCAAGAACCAGTTTTTCTGGATCTGAGGCAAAATGGTATTTTTATAGATTTTCTCGATGATCAGCGGCACACTCAACATAACGGTCGGACGCACGCTTTTCAATACGGGCAACAGGACCGAGGCCGTCGGCGGTTTATCCAGATAGACCACCGAAGCGCCCCACATCACCGGCAAGAGCATCCCCAACGAACACTCATACGTATGAGCCAAGGGCAGAATCGATAAAAAGACATCCTCCGCATAGACCGGCTGCAAGATACTGACCATAGCCAGCTCGCTGCACAAATTCCCATGAGACAGCATAACGCCCTTGGGCTGAGAGGTCGTACCCGACGTATAGATGATGGCCGCCAGATCGCCCGAAGCCGGTTCCCGAACCACGCCCGGAACAGCACCCTCCTTATGGGCAATGACCCCCAGGTTTTTGCTGCGGATTACCAACTGCAACCCATCCAGCGTCGCCCGAGAGATTTTCCCGTACAATTTATCGGACACAACCAGCGCCTTCGCTTCGCTGTGCACAATAATCTTATCCAACTCCGTCCCCGAAAAATCGGGCAGGATAGGCACAATAACCATCCCCGAGATCGTGGCGGCAAAATAGGTCACCCCCCAATTGGGCATATTATTGCTGAGCAAAGCAATTTTATCGCCGCTGCTCAGACCGGCATTGACGAAGGTCTGAACCAACGCTTCCACCCGCTCCGCAAAATCGGCATAGCTCAGAACGTCTCCCCCGTACATCGAGAAACAACGATTTCCCCGAAACGTATCAATACTGTGAAGATATAACTCACGCAGTGTCTGAAAAGCCATAACGAAAGAGTTAACGAATCCCTGAAAAACAGCCTCCGCCCACCGTCAACCATCCCTCACTTCGGGACGAAATCCCTTGGCAGACACACTCCAGAGACTACAAAGTTAACTTTATTCTGAATAATTCGTACATTTGAATCGGTATTATTTTCATGGACAACCGTTTCCTCATACAGCAACACGCGCTCGAACTGGGGTTCGATCTCTGCCGCATCGCCCGCAGTCGCGCACTGACCGAACACCGGGAACGACTCACCCAATGGCTCGACTCCGGAGAGTACGGAGGCCTGCAGTACATGCAGCGAAACCTCGACAAACGCCTCGATCCGAGCCTGTTGGTCGAAGGGACCCGCAGCATCGTCGTCTGTGCCATCGGTTACAAACGAGGTCCGGTTCCCAACCCGCTGATGAACCATATGGCCTCCTACGCCTGGGGAAAGGATTACCACCTGGTCATCCGGGAAAAACTGCGGCAATTACTCCAATACATTCAGCAACTATGCCCGGGTAGTTCGGGGCGCGTATTCGTCGATACGGCCCCGCTGCTCGAAAAAGCCTGGGCCGTGGAAGCCGGATTGGGATGGATCGGCCGAAACACCTTGTTGATTCACCCGGAATTGGGCTCCTATCTGCTGTTGGGGGTCGTGCTCACCGATGCCGAACTGAGTCCCGACACCCCCATGCAGGGAGGTTGCGGAAGCTGCCGACGCTGCATCGACGCCTGCCCGAGCGGGGCTTTGGGGGAAGACCGGATGTTGGATGCCCGACGCTGTATCGCCCGGCGAACCGTCGAAGCCTGTTCCGCGGAAGAAGAAGGCGATCTGCACGGATGGCTGTTCGGATGCGATGCCTGTCAACGCGTTTGTCCGTATAACCTCCACGCTCCCGAAAGTGTGCATCCCGAATTCGCTCCGCTCCCCGAGCTGTGCTCCATGACCCCTCAGGACTGGCTGTCGCTCACAGAGACGGAATTCCGGCAGCGTTTTCACGAAACTCCTTTGGAGCGATGCGGATTGGAACGTCTGCAACACCGCATTCGAACCTTCCTGGAAAAACACTGACCGCCCGTTCCATCATTCTCCTGCACAACCATTTCCCGCACCGGTCGACAACCCGCCCCATCGAGACTCTTTTCTGTCAAAGCACCCTCCGGTCAATCCTCCCTCCCATCGAAATTCTTTCCGGTCAGGGCACCCTCCGGTCACCCCTTTCTCCCATCGAAACTCTTTTCGGTCAGGGTTCCCTCCGGTCACGGCTCTTCCAGTCGACACACACCTCCGATCGACCGTTACTCCTCTGAACATCCAATTTTAAACCCATTCAACAGCCCGTCTTTGTTTTCGGTTTTCGCTTTCTGGTTTCTGGAAATCTACTCAAACCTCCTCCGTGACGACCGGGACCCGCAGTCAGGGCCAAGGCCAGGTCCGAGTCGGAGATCGCGATCAGGGTCGGAAGTTGCGGCCAGCAGTCAAGTTCAGGGGGCGGTAATCAAGGTCAAGGGCAGAATCGGGGTCAAAGCCCCGCTTCGTCCGTCACGGCACCCACAAAATCGCACAAAAAAAAGGCGGAACCTTTCGGATCCGCCTTGTCGGGAAAACTCCCGTCTTATTAAAGCGCATTGATTTCTTTCAGAACCGCATTGGTCTTGCGAACCGCTTCGGCACTCTTGGCAAAGAGAGCCTTTTCTTCATCGGTCAGCTTGATTTCGAGCACTTTTTCGGCCCCGTTCTTCCCGATCACGGTCGGAACCCCGATGCAGATATCGCTCTGACCGTATTCGCCGTCCAAAGCTACGCAGGAAGCGATTACCTTCTTCTGGTCGCGAATGATGGATTCCACCACATAAGCTGCGGCGGCTCCCGGAGCATACCAGGCCGACGTACCCAACAACTTGGTCAACGTGGCACCGCCCACCATCGTGTCGGCCACCACCTTATCCAGTTCTTCCTTGCTCAACAAATCGGCTACCGGAATCCCTTTATAGGTTGCTTTCGACCACAGAGGGATCATCGTCGTATCGCCGTGACCACCGATGACCATCCCTTCCACTTCGTTCGAGTTGGCACCGAGCGCTTTGGCCAGATAGCATTTGAAACGCGAGGAGTCGAGGTTACCCCCCATCCCGAAAATCTGATTCTTGGGCAGACCGCTCTTTTTCAGAGCCAGATAAGTCATCGTATCCATCGGGTTGGAAACGATCAGAATAATGGCTTTGGGCGAATATTGAAGAATGCTCGATACCACATTGGCTACAATCCCGGCATTCACCCCGATCAACTCTTCACGGGTCATCCCCGGTTTGCGGGGCATCCCCGAAGTAATCACCACCACATCTGAATCGGCCGTTGCCGCATAATCGTTCGTCACACCGACCAGTTTGGTGTCGAAATCCAACAAGGTTGCCGTTTGGTAAATATCCAGCATTTTCCCTTCGGATACACCTTCTTTGATATCCAGCAGCACCAGTTCGTCTGCAATTTCGCGGGTAGCGATCACGTTGGCACAGGTAGCGCCTACGTTGCCTGCACCCACTACGGTAACTTTACTCATAACTAATTTCTCCTTATCTTGAAAATTAACCGATCAACTTGGCATAATCATCGGCCGAAAGCAGGCTGTCCAGTTCAGCCGGATCGGTCATTTTGATTTTGACCATCCAACCTTCGCCATAAGGATCCTTGTTGACCTGATCGGGAGCATCGTTGAGCGCTTCGTTGAATTCCAGCACTTCGCCGCCTACCGGCAAGAAAGCGTCGGATACCGTCTTCACGGCTTCGATCGTCCCGAAGACTTCATTTTGAGCAAGCGTTTCACCAACGGTGGTCACGTCCACAAAAACAATGTCGCCCAACTGGCTCTGGGCAAAATCGGTAATCCCCACATAGGCTTCTTCGCCTTCGACCCGAATCCATTCGTGATCTTTCGAGTACTTCAAGTTGGATGGAATGTTCATCAGTTGATAGTTTTAAATTTATATGATCAATTAACTTTTTGCGCAATCAAACCGACTCCTCGTCGTTCGGCCGTTCAAAGGTAGCCTTTTTTGCGGATTAAAAAAAGGATTGTGATTTTTTTCACACAAAATAAAATCACCGCATCATTCCTCTCCAAGAGGGCAGAGCCGCATCACGACGGGATTATGATCGCTGGCCTCAAAATCTTCCGCCAAAGTCTCCACGGAAAGCACACGCCAAGAATCGGACACCAGAAAAAAGTCGGTCAAGGTCGTCAACGATTCGGGTCCGTAGGGTCGGTCCAGATATCGTAACGAAGGTGAAAGCGTATCATATACAAAACGGGCAAACGACTGGAATGCGTTTCCATCGATCCCCTCCGGTCGGAAATAAGGATTCGTCAACTCCTCGGGCCGAGGCCGATATCCCGGCGGATACTGATTCCAGTCTCCGCCGACCACAAACGCCTGCCCGACCGAATCGGCTTTCAAAAGCCACGCCCGCAGAAAGTTCATCTCCTGAGTACGCATGCCCCCGGTATCATAAGCCGTATTATGCGTATCGGCCACCAGCAGCGTATCGCCCCGGGCCGACAAAAACGAAGCCGCCAGCAAACATCGCTTGAGATTGAACATCCTCTCCGGGAACGGGAAGGCCGAAGGATACTGATATCGGACCGCCTCAACCGGCTTTACCCGGGAGAGCATGACCAGCCCGCTCTCGACCCGCCCCATCGGACGGCCCAACGGAATCGGGACCCAACGAGCCTTATAATTGTATGCAAATGTCAGGGTATATTCCGGAAACGCTTCCCGCAGGCGATCCACTTCGGAAATCCGGTACGTTCGTTTGGAACAGCGGTCCACCTCCTGCAACAACATGATGTCTGCATCCGCAGTCCGCAATACGGCGATAATCCGATCAAGATTGGCTTCGGTCCGTTCCCGGCTGTCGCGGACCCGATGTCCGCCATCATAAAAGAAATCCATGTTATCGCCCAGACCGGCATAACCGATATTCCAACTCAGCATCGTCAAGGTATCGGGCAAATGCCCCGGAGTATCGCTGCGATAAACGATCTCCCGTTCCGCCGGACGATATTCCCCTATCCAGGCCATTCCGAAAAACAACACACCTCCAAGCAACACGCCCAACAACACGAAACCCACTCCTTTTTTGAGCATTCTCGTTTTTTTCATCGCTTTCGAAAAGATATTCCGCGGCGGGAATCCGCCCGGACAGATCAACCCTCAACCGGCAATTCGATCCCCAAGCGCCGGCACACCTTCTCCACGACCATCTGAGGCCGCAGATTCATCATACAGGGATATTCATCAAAAGCACAAGGCTTGTTCCCGTAAATGGAGCACGGACGACACCACATGTCGAGCTGGACGGCATCTTCGGGATTCTGACCCAAACCATAGAATCCGGCATAAGGATGCGTGGCTCCCCAGACCGATACCGCAGGAACCCCTACCAGAGAAGCCATATGCATTCCCGAAGAGTCCATGCTCACCATCAAATCCAAATTGGAAATCAGCTCCATCTCCTGAGCCAGACGAACCCGTCCGATCACCGATACGACTCCCGCATAACTCGCCTGCATTCGTTCGGCATAAGCCCGTTCTTCAGGGCCTCCGCCGAAAACGAACAACCGCACCTCAGGAATCACGGACAAACGGGCAATGACCTGCTCCATGTGATCCAAGGGATAGATCTTGCCCCGGTGCTGGGCGAAAGGCGCTATGCCGATCCAATAACGGGTTCGCTCTCCGGCCAATACCCGCACCTCCGCAGAGAGGTCATAACGCAACCGCTTCGGCACCTCAATCGGGGGCATATCAAACCCCATCGACACAAAAACATCCCGATAGCGTTCGACCGTCGTTTTCAACGGTCGCTTGACCTTTTCTTCCAACGAGGCCAAAAATTTCTTTTCGTCCCGGCCCTTATCGATATAGGCGACCCGAGCCCCCCGACGCTCCATCATACGACGCAACATCTTGGAGCGAATCACATCATGCAAATCGGCAACCATATCAAAATGGCCCAAATCGCGATTCAGCCGCACAATGCCTCTCAAGCCCTTATGTCTTTTTTTGAAATCGGGAGAGAAAAATTCCAATCCCTCCACCTCCCGAAAGAAAGGTTGCAGAAAAGCGGGGGTCAACATCACGATCCGAGCTTCCGGAGCTACCTTACGCAAAGCCCCCACCACCGGCACCGTCATCGCCACATCGCCCATCGCCGAAAGACGGATCACCAAAATCCGCAACGAAGAAGAGTCTCCACTACTCACTGCCATACGACTTATTTGGAGGCGTAAAGAACCGGATTGAGTTCGGGATCGTTATACATTTTCATCTGTTTGTATACCTTCATATACTTGCGGCCAGCCTCCATATCTTCCAGAAGTTCTTCAATGGCCGTCGAAAGATCCTCGCGTTGCTGCAACAAAACCGCCAGTTTGCGTCCACATTCGGTACGATGTGCTTCCGACACATCCGTACGTTCAGTCTCTTTGCCCATGTGATAAACTTTCAGCGCCAGAATCGACAGTCGATCGATGGCCCATGCCGGACTTTCGGTATTGATCCGGGCATCGGGCTGCGGAGTCACCTCTTTGAATTTGTCCAAAAACCAACTGTCGATATACTCCACCAAATCGGTACGTTCCTGATTCGACGCATCGATCCGCCGTTTCAGCGCCAATGCCGCTACCGGATCGATTTGCGGATCCCGAATGATATCCTCCAAATGCCACTGCACCGTATCGATCCAATTTTTCCAATAGAGGAGATACTCGATCGATCCTTTTTCATAAGGGTTTTCGAGGGGTTGATCCACGTTATCGAAACGATGATACGCGTCGATCACTTCGACGAAGATCCGATTGCAGAGTGTCGTAAACATAAAACTGAGGAAATTGGGCGGTCTGGACCGTCGGGTTATTGTACAAAGCTAAAGATTTTTGTTCAATTTCCAATAAAATACTACATTTGCCCCAAAGCGATTAGAACCCTTCTGCTATGAAATGGAATCGGATGGCAGGGCTGTTGCTGGCTCTGGGACTCGGCTGTGCTACGTTGAGCTCGGCCCAAGAACGCATGACCCGCGAGGAATATATCCAGAAATACAAAAAATTAGCCGTCGAACAGATGGAGATTTATGGCATCCCGGCCAGCATCAAACTGGCTCAGGCCCTGCATGAATCCGATAACGGGAACAGTCGTCTGGCCCGTCTGGCCAACAACCATTTCGGCATCAAATGCAAAAGCACCTGGACCGGACCGACCATCGAACATGACGACGACGCCCCGGGCGAATGCTTCCGCAAATACGGTTCGGTCGAAGAATCCTACCTCGACCATTCGGAATTTCTCGACAAATCGGCCCGTTACCAGGACCTCTTCAAACTCGACCCCAAAGATTATAAAGGATGGGCCTACGGTTTGCGTAAAGCCGGGTATGCCACCAATCCCAAATATGCCGAAATCCTCATTAAGATCATTGAAGACAACCGGCTGTATCTGCTCGACGAAGGAAAGGACATCAATGCTCCGTTGTTGGCCGAAGAAAAACCGCAGCCTCAACAACCCGTACCCGTCGACGAACCCGAACCGATCCGTCATGAAACGCAACCGCATACCCCGACGGTGGATATCGACAACTATTCCGTATCGGTCAGCGGTCGGGGCGGAAATCATACCGTCTACCACAACAACGGCAGTGAATTTATCCTGACAGCTGCCGGAGATACCTATTCTTCAATCGCCGGGGAATTCGGATTGACCGTTTCCAAACTGATCAAATACAACGACCTGGACGGTGCCGGCGATCTGACTCCGGGGACCATGCTCTATCTCAAACCCAAAGCCAAACGAAGCGAAAACGGCAAATTGATCCACATTGCCAAAGAGGGTGAAACCATGCACAGCATCTCGCAGACTTACGGGATCCGGCTGAAGAATCTGTGCAACATCAACCGCAGAACCAAAGACAGTGCCGTAAAAGCCGGACAACAGATCCGACTGATGTAACGGCCACCTTAATGTATAACTTTAATAACTCACTATTTAGCAACTCACTATGGACGGCGACCCTTCCACCACGGTGCGTGAAGGCATCGTAAACAAACTGAGCGCCAAATCGGCGTTGACCCAAACCGTATTCAACAATACGTTTACCGTATTCGGACAACTCAAGGAGCTATTGCACGAACTTTCCTCCGATCTGGACGACGCTCTCGAAGGACGCGGACAGGAAGATGTGCGGATCGAATACCGGGACCGCGGGAAATTCGAGGCCCAACTGCATGTGGCCGATGACATCCTGATCTTCAGCATGCACACCAATGTCTTCGAATTCAACCGGGAACACATCATCTGGCAAAATTCCTACGTAGCCAAAGACAAAGCCAACTCTTACTGCGGCATCATCAACATCTATAACTTTCTGGCCGATTCGTTCAAATACAATCGCAGCGCCGACGAAGGATACCTGATCGGACGTATTTTCGTCAACCGGGAAATGCAGTATTTCGTCGAAGGAAAACGCCAGATCAGCATGCGCCACAACAATTTCGGCACCCAAGCCATCAGCAAGGAAGCGCTCTGCAATATTGTGGAAACCGCGATCGATTACACCATCGATTTCGATCTGTTGGTCCCGCTGTACGATACGGTAAAAATCGTCACGGTCGATCAGCTCAACACCAAAATCGAAAACTCGAAATTGCAAACCGGCAAGCGGCTGGGCTACAAATTCAATTCGGACGATATTTAAAAAACGCCCCGCTATTTCAGCCTTCACACGCAGGCCTTACGTTTTTTGAAACGACCTGCTCCGAAGACGATCCCTACACGCTCCGATCTGTTATAACGGGTCGGAGCGTTTTCACAAAACCATCCCCCCTCATCGCCGGACGGGTCCGTCCGTTGTTCCGTTTCCGGCCTCCCGACCTACCGATTCGAAGACGGATCGCCGGGCTGGAAACGCCCTGTCATGGCGATCCTCCACGGCTTTCTCTTTTTCGTTCCATTCGGCCGGAAACCCTTCGGTGGGGATATTGCTCCGTACGGATACGCTTGGGCAAGCGGAGTTTCTCTCGGGGTACACAAACCCCCTCAAACACGGATCGGGCACCCCGAAAGGGATGCCCGATCCGAAATCTATGTTTTCAAAACTATTTCTGAATGTTGGGTAATTCCAGTCCATACCCTTTCCGGGCATCTTCCCGTCGCAACAAATAGGCGAACAAGATCGCCAGAATGCCCAAACCCGCAAAAATCAGCATCGGTACCGTATAATCATACGCCACCCGACTGGCCGCCTGTGCTCCCATCATGCCGGTAATCTCTTCGGTTACCGTCTGGCTGTTATCGATCACGCAATATTTGTCCAACACCTTCCCGATCAGATAAGGCACACCCATCAGTCCCCAGTTCTGAATCCAGAAGATCAAGGCATAGGCCGTTCCCAGTTTATTTTCCGGAATAATCTTGGGCACCGAAGGCCACATCGCCGAAGGCACCAGTGAAAAAGCGATTCCCAACAGCAGAATCAATACCAACGCCAGAATCCAGTTCGTCAGGGCCGGCACCGCAAACAACAAATGCACCACAACGATCATAACCGATCCCAACAACATGATCGAGGCTCCTTTTCCCCGACGATCATACAGATTCCCGAAGAACGGGGTCAACAAAATCGTGCCGAAAGGCAGCAGGGAAGGAATAATCCCGGAGAGTTTTTCGGAAATTCCGAATTTATTGAACATCAGATCCGGGGCGTATTTCAAAAACGGGAAAACGGCCGAATAAAACAAAACGCACAAAATGGCGATATACCAGAACCCTTTCAGCCGCACGATATCGAGAATATCGCGAACCCGGAACGGTTCCTCTTTTTGCAGGGCCTCCTGCAATTCCCGATCGCGACGGGTATCCATCACCACAAAGACCAGGAACGACACCAAGCCGATGCACAACAGGGCCAATCCCAACAACACGGGAACACTGACCGACTTGCCGAACGCCTCGCTGATCATGGGAGTCACTGCCAGCGCCAACGCCGTTCCGATGCGTGCACATGCCATCTCCAGCCCCATGGCCAGCGCCAATTCACGTCCTTTGAACCATTTGACGATGATTTTCGAGACGGTGATCCCGGCAATTTCGATCCCCACCCCGAAAATGGCGTAACCGATCGAGGCCCAAAGCACCTGAGTCGAAATCTCCGAACCGAAAACCGACACCGTGGCGCCTCCGAAATCACTCGAAACAGCCCAATATTTGATGGCCACACCGACCACCATAATCCCGGTCGCCATCACGCCGGTAAACCGAACACCCATTTTATCGAGGATCATACCCCCGAAAATCAACATCAACAGGAAAACGTTGAACCAGCCGTATGCACTGGTGAAAAACCCGTAATCACTACTGCTCCACCCCAACTGGGATTCAAGCAGCGATTTGAGCGGAGCCATCACATCCGTGATAAAATACCCGCACAGCATGGTGAAGGCCACCAACGCCAACACCGTCCAACGGGCCACGGCCGACTCACTGATTTTCTTTTGTAAAGCTGCAACCATGATATAGAATTAAACGTAATGATTCGATCAGTCTTATTCCAGGCCGTTGCCGTAACGCTTCAGCACCTCGTACGCCTCCCGGATCCCCAGCTCCCCGGCCTTGCTCACATCGAGACATCCTTTGCGGGTATCTTTGAGGAAAATCTGCAACAAACCCCGGTTGAAATAGGCCTCTCCGAATGACGGATTCAGTTCGATCGCCCGGGTGTAATCTTCCAACGCCTCGGGCATCATCCCCGAACGACAATACAGATTGGCCCGATTATAATAAATATATGCAAAATCCGGCAACAGTTTGGCGGCCTTGTTCAGGTCGGCAATCGCCTCGTCGTAATCGTACGTACGCGTCGTGGTGTGCTTGAGCTGACTGGCCGGATCACTCTCGATATTGATCCGCTGATAGCCGTTATCGATCGAAGAGATAAAATCGATCATCTCGCTCTGCGTCGTACTTCGATTCAGGTATAAAAACGGGTTGGAAGGATCCTGGTCGATCGCGGCCGTATAGGAAGCGATCGAACTGGTGTACTGACGAATCAGCGACTGGGTCACACCCCGTTTGAAAAGCATCTGCCAGGAAGCCGTACCTATACGCAACGAGTCTTCCAAACGTGCATCCATGCTGAAAAGCGTATCGGCCGGCAAATCACTGTCCCGATTGACCATCTGCAAATAAGGCATGGAGACCTCTCGCTGGAAATCTTCCATCGCCTGCACATAGTAGCGATAGGGATTGACCACCGACTGCAATGAATCCGGTTTGACCAGCGAGAACTTGAACATCGGCAACAAGGTGATTTCGGCTCCGGTGGTCGCCATACGTTCCGTCTCGCTCATGCTTCCTTCCGAGGCCTCGAACGAAAGCAGCTGATTGAACCGTTTGCTCGTATCGGCATAAATCGAGAAAGTGCTGTCGTTGAGTTTGGCCCGGTATTCGGCGATCTTGCGATCGGCAATCTGTTTGTCTTCCCGGGAACCCTCCAAATCCTGCAACATGTATCGCAACGAAGACCTCCGCAAATAAGCATTGGCAAAATCGGGATACAGATCGATCGCCGTCGTATAGTCCCGGATGGCCGACTGAAAATCACCCAACTGGGCGTACAACGCACCCCGGTTGTAATAGAGCAACACGTTATTGGGAGAATAAAATTCCACCCGATCGTAATCTTCCAAAGCCCGGTTATAATCGCCGATCTGCGTCCGCAGAATGGCCCGGTTGAAGTAGGTCTGTGAACTGGTGGTATCCAGGTGCAACACCTGCGAGAAATCCTCGATCGCATCCATCGGACGATTCGTCGAAGCATAGACCAATGCCCGATTGAAATACGAGGGAATATACGTCGAATCGCATTCGATGGACTTGTCGAAATCGGCCAACGCCAGATCGTAATTCTTCTGCTGCATATACACCGTCCCCCGTCGGGCATAACTGTCGGGACGTTCCCGGTTGGTACGGATGGCCTGTTCGAAATCCTCCATCCCCCGGACGGTATCCTTCATCATCAGATAGGCCGACCCCCGATTCAGATAGGCATCCGGCACTTTTTTCTCATACCGCAAAAACGTCGTGAAATCCGACACCGCCTTTTCGGGCTGGTCGCTCAACAGGAAGGTAACCCCCCGACTGAAATAAGGGCCCGGCAAATCGGGTCGCAGATAAATCGCCTCCTGAAAATCCTTCAACGCATCATCGTAATTCCCCAACCGCGACCGCGTAATGGCCCGGTATTGATAGGCCTGCGTGAAAACGGGATTGGTCTCGATGGCCCGGGTGAAATCCTGCTCGGCCCCCAACAAATCATCCAGATTATATTTGGCAATACCCCGCAGAAAATACCCTTCATACGCCTTCTCGTCAACTTTCAACAAAATATTGAGCGTTTCGATGGCATCCTGATATTTATCGGCGATGATGAATCCCCGGCCTACCCAAAAAAAGTATGCCTTATCGAGTTGTGCCGACGCCCGGTTCCCTACAAACAGGCTCAAAAAGGCAATCAGCAAGATCAATCTTCGCATCCGGGTGTGATTCTCTGTCAATCGATTAAACAAAAAACGGAGACACGACAACGTATCCACCGCAATCGCGCGCGCGATTTTCGAGGTGCAAGATACACATTCTCGCGCAGATTCTACCACCTCCCGATGCGAAAAAATCGTTCATAAACCGCTTTCCCCTCTTCTGAATGGCATTTTATCCGCAAAAAACACCCCGGATTCTTCCAGTTTAAGAAAAAGTTACGTACCTTTGAAAGCAATTTTGCGCTGAACTTTTTATCTCAGACATGAAAAAAGTAGATGTCGTATTAGGTTTACAATGGGGTGATGAAGGCAAAGGCAAAGTCGTGGACGTACTGACCCCGAATTACCAGGTAATCGCCAGATTCCAGGGTGGCCCCAATGCCGGACACTCGCTCCACTTCGAAGGCAAAAAATATGTCCTGCATACCATCCCTTCGGGTATTTTCCGCCCGGGAACGCTCAACATCATCGGAAACGGAGTGGTGATCGACCCGGTCATCCTCGCCGAAGAGATCAAAAAACTGGAAGCCGATGGCGTAGACGTACAAGGCAAACTCCAGATCTCGAAAAAAGCCCACCTGATCCTGCCGACACACCGCATTATCGATGCCGCCTCGGAAGCCTCCAAAGGCGCCGGCAAAATCGGTTCGACCCTCAAAGGCATCGGCCCGACCTACATGGATAAAACCGGACGAAACGGTCTGCGCGTGGGAGACATCCTCTCCGACCATTTCACCGAACGCTACGAAAGCCTTAAGGCAAAACACGTCGAACAACTCAAAGCCTACGATTTCGAATACGATATCGCGCCTTATGAAAAAGAGTGGTTCGCCGGTATCGAAACCCTCAAACGGTTCTCGATCATCGAAAGCGAACACGAAATCAACCGTTTCATCCACGAAGGAAAAGCCATTCTGGCTGAAGGAGCCCAGGGTTCCATGCTGGATATCGACTTCGGTACCTATCCGTTCGTTACCTCTTCTTCGACGCTGTGCGCCGGTGTTTGTACCGGACTGGGCGTAGCCCCCAACCGCATCGGAGACGTGTTCGGGATCTTTAAAGCCTACTGCACCCGCGTGGGCAGCGGTCCCTTCCCCACCGAACTGTTCGACGAAGACGGCGAAAAAATGCGTCGCATCGGAATGGAATTCGGCGCAACAACCGGACGTCCCCGTCGTTGCGGCTGGCTCGATATGGTAGCTCTGAAATACGCCGTCATGATGAACGGCGTTACGCAGCTGATCATGATGAAAGCCGACGTTCTGAACGACTTCCCGACTTTGAAAGTGGCCGTAGCCTACCAAGTCAACGGACAGCAAACCACGGAACTGCCTTTCGAAACCAACGACTCGATCGTCCCGGTATACCGGGAATTCAAAGGATGGCAGTGCGACATCAACGACATCCGCACCTACGACGAGTTCCCGGCTGAACTGAAAACCTATATCGAGTTCATCGAACAAGAAACGGGTGTTCCCGTCAAAATCGTCTCGGTGGGACCCGATCGGGAAGCAACCGTACTGCGCTAACTTTCCCGCTCCGCATATCCCGACAGACCGCCACAGGGCGGTCTGTTTGCATTAAAAAGCGGTTTTTCCATCCCTTCACTCGAGGGAAACCGCTTGGGGATGTTCAAAAAAAATCTTATTTTTGTCAGGATATGCAATTCAGGGACCCGTAAAAACATTCCCAAACAAACCACATAAACAACCTCACACTCTATCAACCTTCAGGATCGGCTCAACGCCATCCCCTAATACGGATTATCACACCTAAAATACACCATCAATAATGAAGAAAACGTTGAAAATCGTCGTACTGGCCAAACAGGTGCCCGATACCCGCAACGTGGGTAAAGACGCCATGAAAGCCGACGGCACCGTGAACCGGGCCGCCCTACCCGCCATCTTCAACCCCGAAGACCTCAATGCGCTGGAACAGGCCTTGGTGCTCAAGGACATGTTCCCCGGCAGCGAAGTTACCCTGCTGACCATGGGCCCCGGACGTGCCGCCGAAATCATCCGTGAAGCCATGTTCCGCGGAGCCGATGGCGGAGTCCTGCTTTCGGATCGCAAATTCGCCGGCTCGGATACCCTGGCCACCTCCTACGCCCTTTCGCGCGCCATCCTCAAACTCAACCCCGACATCATCGTGGCCGGACGTCAGGCCATCGACGGCGATACCGCTCAGGTCGGTCCCCAAGTGGCCGAAAAATTGGGCTGGCCCCAAATCACCTACGCCGAAGAAATCGTCGGAACGGAAGGCGATGAACTCATCATCAAACGCCGTCTGGAACACGGCGTCGAAACCGTAGCCTGCCCGCTGCCGTTGTTGATGACCGTCAACGCTTCGGCCCCCGACTGTCGTCCGCGTCACGCCAAACGCGTCATGAAATACAAATACGCCAAAACCGCCAGCGAAGCGCAGGAAGCCTCGACCGATTACGACGACACCCTGCGCAAAGAACGCCCCTATCTCAACATCACCGAATGGAGCGTAGCCGACGTGGATGCCGATGACGCACAATTGGGTCTGGCCGGGTCCCCTACCAAAGTGAAAAAAATCGAAAACGTGGTCTTTGCGGCGAAAGAAGCCAAACGACTGAGCGCTTCGGACAGCGATATCGACTCGCTGATGAAAGAACTGATCGCCAGCCATACCTTGGGTTAACCACTCCCCGACACAGCCCGTCGAAACAGCCGGGCTGAACCGCAACACCGGGCCCGAGCCCGGAACGACAGAAATCAAAAAAATCGAAAAACACATGAATAACGTATTCGTATATTGCGAAATCGAGAGCGGGAAAGTGGCCGACGTATCACTGGAACTGCTCACCAAAGGTCGGGTGCTGGCCAACACACTGGGTTGCAACCTGGAAGCGCTGGCCATCGGCCACAACCTGGACGGCATCGAAAAAGAACTGGCCCCGTACGGAGCCGACGTCGTACACGTAGCCGACGCCCCGGAACTCGCCCCGTTCCGCACCTTGCCCCACGCCGCCATCATCTGCGGCCTGTTCAAAGAAGAAAAACCGCAAATCGCCCTCTTCGGCGCCTCGCCGGTAGGCCGTGACCTGGCTCCCCGTGTCAGCTCGGCCCTGCACAGCGGTCTGACCGCCGACTGTACCAGCCTCGAAATCGGAGATCACACCGACGCCAAAAGCGGAACCACCTATACCAATCTGCTCTACCAGATTCGTCCCGCTTTCGGGGGCAACATCATCGCCACGATCATCAACCCCGACCACCGTCCGCAAATGGCTACGGTGCGCGAAGGCGTCATGAAAAAGGAAGTGGCCAAAACCCCGGGTAAAGGCATCGTCAAAAAAATCGACGCCTCGAAATACCTCAACGACACCGATTTTGTGGTACGCATCATCGACCGCCAGATCGAAGAACGCAAGATCAACATCAAAAGCGCTCCGGTGATTGTAGCCGGCGGTTACGGCATGGGCAGCAAGGAAAACTTCGCCATCCTGCACGAACTGGCCGAAGTACTCGGCGGGGAAGTCGGTGCTTCACGTGCCGCCGTGGATGCCGGCATGACCGACCATGCCCGTCAGGTGGGTCAAACCGGGGTAACGGTGCGTCCCAAACTCTACATCGCCTGCGGCATTTCGGGTCAGATCCAGCACACCGCCGGTATGGACGGTTCCTCGATGGTGATCTCGATCAACACCGACCCCAATGCTCCGATCAACAAGATCGCCGATTACGCCATCGTGGGCGACGTCATGGAAGTCGTTCCCAAGATGATCAAATATTACAAACAAAATTCGAAATAGCCGTCCTCGCAGCTACGGTCGTCGCCCCCCCCGGTGACGGCCCCACGGATCGGAAAGAATCGAAAAAAACAACGAAACTATGGCAAATTTCTTTTCAGATAATAAAGACCTCCAGTTCCACCTGAACCATCCGCTGATGAAGAAAATCGTGGAACTCAAGGAACGGGGGTATGCCGATAAAGGCAAATATGACTATGCCCCGCTGGATTTCGAAGACGCGATGGACAGCTATCGTCGTGTGATGGAGATCATCGGGGAAATCTGCGGCGACGTGATCGCGCCCAATGCCGAAGGCGTTGACCACGAAGGACCCAAAGTGGTGAACGACCACGTGGTATATGCCCCTGGAACCGCTCAAAACATCGAAGAACTGAACAAGGCCGGCCTGTTCGGGCTGACTCTACCCCGCAAATACGACGGTCTGAACTTCCCGCTGCCGCTGTTTGTCATGGCCAACGAAATGGTGGCTCGTGCCGATGCCGGCTTCGAAAACATCTGGGGACTGCAGGACTGCGCCGAAACTCTCCACGAATTCGCTTCCGAAGAGATCAAAGCCAAATACCTGCCCCGCGTATCGGCCGGCGAAACCTGCGCCATGGACCTGACCGAACCCGATGCCGGTAGCGACCTGCAGGCCGTCATGCTCAAGGCTCATTGGGACGAAGCCAAAGGAACCTGGCTGCTCAACGGTGTAAAACGTTTCATCACCAACGGGGACGGTCATATCTCCCTGGTGCTGGCCCGTTCGGAAGAAGGAACCACCGACGCCCGCGGGTTGTCGATGTTCGTCTATGACCGTTCCAGCATGGCCGTCAAAGTTCGGCGCATCGAAAACAAACTGGGAATCAAAGGATCTCCTACCTGCGAACTGGTCTTCACCAACGCCCCGGCCGAACTGGTCGGCGACCGCAAAATGGGGTTGATCAAGTATGTGATGTCGCTGATGAATGCGGCCCGTCTGGGAATCGGAGCCCAGTCCACCGGACTCTCGGAAGCCGCCTATCGCGAAGCGCTCAAATACGCCAACGAACGTCAGCAATTCGGGAAACCGATTATCCAGTTCCCGGCCGTCTATGAAATGCTGTCGAACATGAAAGCCAAACTGTACGGCTCACGGGCCATGTTGTATGAAACCACCCGTTTCGTCAGCATCTACAAAGAGTACCAACACATCGCCAAAGAACGTTCGCTCACCGGCGAAGAACGCGCCGAAATGAAACTCTACAGCAAACTGGCCGATGCGTTCACGCCGCTGTTGAAACTCATGGCCAGCGAATACTGCAACCAGTTGGCTTACGATGCGATTCAGATTTTCGGCGGTTCGGGATACATGAAGGACTATCCCATCGAACGCATCTACCGCGATGCCCGCATCACCAACATCTACGAAGGAACCTCTCAGTTGCAGGTCGTAGCCGCCATTCGCCACGTCACCACCGGAACCTACCTCAGCAAAATCAAAGAATACGAAACGCTGGTATACGCTCCGGAAATGGAAAATACCTTCAAACGACTGGTCGCCATGCGTGAAGCCTTCGAAAAGGCCGTCGAAAAGGTAACCTCGACTTCCGACAACGAAGTGATCGACTTCCACGCTCGCCGGATGGTCGAAATGGCCGGTCATATCATTTTTGGGCACCTGCTGTTGCAGCAGGCCATGGTCGACGAAGAAGAATATCGCAATGCGGCCGAAATCTACGTCAAATACGGTCAAGCTCAAATCGCAACGGCAGCCGCCTACATCGATTGCTCTTGCGTGGCCGATATCGGTCTGTTCAAAGCCGTACAAGACGAAAAATACGAATAAACCGTACGGACTCCAATCAAAAAAGATCCAGCCCCCTGAGGGGTTGGATCTTTTTTTCCCTTTACGGAATTACCGGGTACTTTTCAAACTCAAAGACAATCCGCGTCGTGCGTTCAAGAGACCGATTCTCTTCCCGGTATTCGCACTCGTAGCCTTAACCGTGTCAGCGATGTCTGCGGAACACTTCGCTCAACAGGGTATCGACCAGTAACAAGTCTTCATCCTCTCCGATAACCTCTTGCTCAAAAAGTTCCTGATCTTCATACAGGGCCACGTCGTCGGACACCTCATCTTGGTAATAATCCTCCATAGGCTACTATTAACTAACGTTTACAATCTAAACGTCCCCCCGGGAGGATATATTGCGCTATTGGCTCAAAATTAATTGATTTTCGTGAATCAATTTCCGCAAGTTGATCAACGCGTATCGCATCCGGCCCAACGCCGTGTTGATACTCACATCGGTTTGATCCGCAATCTCCTTGAATGTCAAGCCCATATAATATCGCATCATGACCACGTCCTTCTGCTCTTGGGGCAGATAGTCGAGCAACTTGCGAACATCCGCTTCGATCTGCTGACTGACGAGATCCTCCTCCACGGTCGGATCGGAAAACTTCTTGTTATTGAGCAAGTCATAACCTGCTTCGCTTTCCGAAATATGATTTTGTTGTTTCCGCTGCCGAAAATGATCGATCACCTGGTTGTGTGCAATGCGTAACACCCACGATAAAAACCGACCGTTATCCGTATAACGACCCTCCTTCAGAAAACGAACAACCTTAATGAGTGTCTCCTGAAAGATATCATCTGCCGTATCCGCATCCTTGACCATCATACAGATATAATCCAGAATACGTTTATGGTGACGATTGATAAGATCGGTTATGGCATTTTCATCGCCTGAAAGATAATTATTAAGCAATTGGTGATCGCTTAATTTTTTCCGATTCATAATCCTACTCCTTCTGTTGGTTTGAGTAGATCTTTCTCGATAGGCGAATAAACATTAAGGTTAGACAATTGGACGCAATATAGATATATTTTTTAAAACTTCAAACTGCCGTTTGTAATTTTTTCCACAAATCCCTCTTCTACGCGTCTCCAGGCTGTTTTTTCCCTTTTTATTTCTCAAGAAACATGCCATTCTGCCCCACAGCATATTCCTCCGAAGCCCGTACCTTTAAAAATAAATTGCGGTTCAGGAAGTTACATCCCTGAACCGCAAGTCAATATCCACTGACATTTTGTCAGTCCCACTCGGGAGACTTCCAAAATTTCTATTCTTCCTTATCCAGTTCGCTCGAAACCAAAATACGTCCGCAATATTCACAGATGATCACTTTCTTATTGGTCCGAATATCCATTTGACGCTGGGGCGGAATCCGGTTATAGCAACCCCCGCAGGCATCGCGTTTGACCGTCACCACCGCCAAACCATTGCGTACATTGTGACGAATCCGATTGTAGGCCGCCAACAGCCGATCGTCGATCTTGGCGGCGGCTGCAGCCGACTGAGCCTGCAACGCTTCCAACTCTTTCCCCGTTTCCTGATCGATGCTGTCCAACTCCGCACGTTTGGCTTCAAGGTCGATCTTGCGATCCGCAATCACCGCTTCGTTGTCCTCGATCATTTTCTTTTTCACCTTTACTTCGGCGGTTGCTTCCTTGATCTTCTTCTCATACAACTCGATCTCCAATTTCTGGTATTCGATTTCCTTGGTCAAAGCATCGAATTCACGGTTGTTGCGCACATTATCCAACTGAGCTTCGTATTTGGCAATGAGTGCTTTCGATTTTTCAATCTCGTCCTTATTGTTCTTCACGCCCGCGGTCAGCTCATCCGCTTCGGCCGCAATGTTGGCCATGCGGGTCTCCAGGCCGGCAATTTCATCCTCCAAATCCTGGACTTCGAGAGGCAGCTCCCCTTTGAGTTTATTGATCTCGTCGATTTTGGAATCGATCTTCTGAAGCTCGTACAGCGTAATGATCTTCTCCTCCATGGAGAAATCCGCTTCGTTGCTTTTTCTGCTTGATATGGCCATAGATTTATACTAAATAATTGACAGGGTTGATCGAATGCTCACTCTTGTGAACTGCAAAAGTAGCGATTTTTTTTGTAATAATATCATACAATAAGTCGATTGCACAATATTCGCTCTCGAAATGGCCGATATCGGCGATGACCATCGAAGGCTCCGGCACAAAGAAATCGTTGTATCGCAGATCGGCCGAAAGATATAAGTCCGCTCCGGAAGCCAGGGCTTTCGAAATCATCGAGCCTCCCGCTCCGGTACACAACGCCACCCGTTGGACCGTTTCGCGACACCATGCACTATGCCGAATCGCCCCTATAGACAAGCGTTGCTGCACCTGTTTCAAATAATCCCGCATCGGGCAAGGTTGCGGCAAGCGACCGACAATTCCGAATCCGCTTCCCGACCCGTCGGGACGAGGGTCCAACACGGTTATATCCATCAGGCCCAAGATTTTGCCTAACCGGAAACTCATTCCTTCAGGCGCACTATCCAACGAAGTGTGAGCGGCATAGAGCGAAATTCCTTCCCGTACGGCCCGGGCGGCGACACGCTGCACATAATCGGCATCCACCATTTGCCGCAACGGATGAAACAACAGCGGATGATGCGAAACAATCAGGTTCGCGCCCAAAGATTTCGCCTCGTCCAAAACCGCCTCGGTCACATCCACACACAACAGGATGCCAGTCACCTCGGCCTCATACGAGCCGATATTCAATCCGCAGTTATCATACTCTTCCTGCCAGGCCAATGGAGCGAATTGCTCAATCATTGCCGCAATTTCTTTGACTTTCACGGTTCGTATCGTATTAAAACAGGGTTTGTTCAACCACCTGCATCCGTTTTCCCGACGAGGAGGACTCTGCGGACTGCGATGCAGCCGAAGAGGGATCGTCCCCAGCGGCAGGAACCTCCAGTGCACCTTCCGATCCGGAACCCGGATCCTGCCAATCCGCCTGTTCCGGTCCGACGTAATCGGGGAACAAAGGCTGTTCCCGAGGCCCAGTCTGCGAAGCCGAAACCGTCATCGTCGCTTCCCCGACCTCTCCAGCCAAAGAGGATACATCCTCCGGTCGGGTTTCGGGCCCGGGTTCTGTCCCGAAAGACCGCCCTGGCTCACGAATGAACTGAGAATCAATCTTATCCACAGAGCCAATCGCATCCGCGAGATCAGTCGTCTCCAGAAGTTCATTCCCCGAAAGGTCATCCACCAGAATCTCTCCGGCCCGCGTATCCGCCTCCTTGAGTTCCTGCCGCACCTCCAACAACAAGGCCTTGACCGCCTGTAAACGTTCGATGATCTCCAAATTACGTTCGAGACCCTCCCGGTTCTCCTTAAGGCGCTTTTGAGCCCCGGCCAAAGTCATTCCATTCTCCTTAACCAAATGATAGATCAGCTTCAGGTTGTCCACATCCTGCTGCGTAAACAACCGATTCCCCTTTTTGTTTTTCTCGGGTTTCAGGATGGAAAACTTCTGTTCCCAAAAACGAATCAACGAGGGATTCACGTCGAACATCTCCGACACCTCCCCCATTGAATAGTAAATTTTCTTGGTTTTGCGACCGGTCTCACCCATAAACATGCACTCCAAATGACAGAGCAAGATACGAAATACAAACGGTTTTCACAAGTGAATTATTCTTTCTACCTTTGTCTTCCGACAAACTCGACACATTATGAACCCGGTCATCGAAGGCTCTGTCATCGGAGGACATCAACTCGGTCGTCGACTCGGATATCCGACCGCCAATCTGGCTATCCCGGATGATCTGGCTGTCAAAAACGGCGTATGGGCAGCCAAAGTCAGGGTCGGAAAAACCTTGTACGGCGCCCTGGGATACGTAGGCCGCAAACCGACCGTCGATCAGAACGGCCAACGCGTCCTGGAGGTTCACCTGCTGGACTTCAGCGGCGACCTGTACGGACAAAACATTCGGGTCGAGTTACTCCAATATGTACGGGAAGAACGCCGCTTCGACTCAACGGAAAGACTGCTGCAACAAATCGACCGGGACAAACAAGCCATTCTTAAAATTCTGACATCATGTGGATAAATCAGGAATTACCTTATAAGGTCGCCGACATCGACCTGGCCGGCTGGGGACGCCGGGAAATCGAAATCGCCGAAAAAGAAATGCCCGGACTGATGGCCGTTCGGCGCAAATACAGCGCCTCGAAACCCTTGCAAGGTGTTCGCATCATGGGCTCGCTGCACATGACCATCCAAACCGCCGTGCTGATCGAAACCCTTAAGGAACTGGGAGCCGATATCCGCTGGTGCAGCTGCAACATCTTCTCGACCCAGGACCATGCCGCAGCCGCCATCGCTCAGGCAGGCGTACCGGTCTTCGCCTGGAAAGGCGAAACCCTGGAAGAGTACTGGTGGTGCACGGCCATGGCCATGAGTTTTCCCGGAGGGCTGGGGCCCCAATTGATCGTCGATGACGGCGGGGATGCCACCCTCTTGATCCACAAAGGATACCGGGGCGAAAACGATCCCTCCAGCCTGGAATACGAACCCTCCAGCCACGAAGAATCCGTCATTCTGGAGACCTTGCGTCGATTGCGCGAAGAAGACCCCACCAAATGGCACCGCACCGTAGCCGACTGGAAAGGCGTTTCGGAAGAAACCACCACCGGCGTACACCGCCTCTACCAAATGCAAACCCGCGGTGAACTGCTCGTACCGGCCATCAACGTCAACGACTCGGTTACCAAAAGCAAATTCGACAACCTGTACGGCTGCCGCGAATCGCTGGCCGACGGCATCAAACGCGCTACGGATGTCATGATCGCCGGGAAGGTGGTCGTGGTATGCGGATACGGCGACGTAGGGAAAGGCTGCGCCATGAGCATGCGCTCCTACGGAGCCCGGGTGATCGTTACCGAAATCGATCCGATCTGCGCCCTGCAGGCCGCCATGGAAGGATTCGAAGTCCGCACCGTGGAAGACGTGCTGGACGAAGGCAACATCTATGTCACCACAACCGGCAACTGCGATATCATCCGCATCGAGCACATGGAACACATGCGCGACCAGGCCATCGTCTGCAACATCGGCCACTTCGACAACGAAATTCAGGTCGACAAACTGATCGCCTTCCCGGGCATCGTCAAAACCGAAATCAAACCCCAGGTCGACAAATATACCTTCCCCGACGGGCACTCGATCTTCCTGCTGGCCGAAGGACGGCTGGTCAATCTGGGCTGCGCCACCGGGCACTCCTCGTTCGTGATGAGCAATTCGTTCACCAACCAGGTACTGGCTCAGATCGAGCTGTGGACGAAAGATCTCGCCGTAGACGTCTATCGTCTGCCCAAACAACTCGACGAAGAGGTCGCCCGTCTGCATCTGGATGCGCTGGACGTTCACCTGACCCGTCTGACGCCCAAACAAGCCGCCTATATCGGCGTGGATGTGGACGGTCCCTATAAAGCCGACTTTTACCGTTATTAACCCACCGGGACATGGTCAGCTATCTGCAGGTCGAGGGTCTGAGTAAATCGTTCGGGGATCTGACGCTCTTCGAAAACCTCTCGCTGAGTCTCAGCGAAGGACAACGCGTGGGGCTGATCGCCCGTAACGGATCGGGCAAAACCACCCTGTTGAATATCATTGCCGGCCGCGAAGACTACCAGGCCGGACAGATTACCTTTCGCCGGGACCTGAAAGTCGCCTATCTGGAACAGGATCCCCGATATCCGGCCGGAACGACCGTGTTGGATGCCTGTTTTCTGAGCGATTCCCCAGCCGTGGCCGCCATCGCTGCCTACGAACAGGCTTTGAGCAAGAACGATTCCAATGTCCTGCACGAAGCCATGGCCCGCATGGACCGACTCGACGCCTGGAACTACGAATCCCGCATCAAACAAATCCTCTCGCAACTGCACATCACCCGTTTCGATCAGCCCACGGCCGAACTATCGGGCGGACAAATCAAACGGGTAGCCCTGGCCAATGCGCTGATCACCGAACCCGACCTGTTGATTCTGGACGAACCGACCAACCACCTCGACCTGGAAATGACCCAATGGCTCGAAGAATACCTCTCCCGAGCCCGACTCAGCCTGCTGATGGTCACCCACGACCGCTATTTCCTGGATCGCGTCTGCACCGACATCGTGGAAATCGACCACCGTCAGACCTATCTCTACAAAGGAAATTACAGCTATTACCTCGAAAAACGCCAGGAGCGCCTCGATGCGGCCGAAGCCAAACGAGAAAGCGACCGCAACCTCTATCGGCAAGAGCTGGAGTGGATGCGCCGACAACCCCAGGCCCGAGGGACCAAAGCCCGGGCCCGCATCGAATCGTTCTACGAACTGGAAGAGCGGTTGCGCAAAGAGCGGGAACACGGACCGGTACGCCTCGACGTCAAGGCATCTTACATCGGCAAAAAGATCTTCGAGGTCAAAGGTCTGTCGAAACGTTTCGGCGACAAAGTCATTCTCGACCATTTCGATTACACCTTCGCCCGGTATGAAAAAATGGGAATCGTAGGCGGAAACGGCACCGGGAAATCGACATTCCTGAAACTGTTGATGGGACAAATCGCTCCCGACAGCGGAACGATCGACATCGGCGAAACGGTTAACTTCGGATACTATTCCCAGGAAGGCATCGCTTTCGAGGAACAGGCCAAGGTGATCGATATCGTAAGCGATATCGCCGAAAACATCGAACTAAACGACGGTCGCAAAATGACCGCCTCGCAGTTTTTGCAATATTTTCTCTTCACGCCCAAAACCCAGCACAACTTCGTCGCCAAACTCAGCGGCGGAGAACGTCGGCGGCTCTACCTGTGCACCATTTTGATGCGCAACCCCAACTTCCTGGTGTTGGACGAGCCGACCAACGACCTGGACATCATGACCCTGCAAGTGTTGGAAGAATATCTCCGAGGATACGGAGGCTGTCTGATCGTCGTCTCCCATGACCGTTATTTCATGGATAAGGTGGTCGACCATCTGTTGGTTTTCGAGGGCGAAGGACGGATCAAGGATTTTCCATCGGGATACAGCGACTACCTGCAATGGAAAAAATTGAAAGCCGAGCAGGAAGCGGCTCAAGCGGCACAGTCGACTCGGCCATCGACCTCCAAACCGACTGAAAGCGCCAAACCCGCCCGTCAAGATTCAGGGGCCAAACGCAAACTTTCCTTCAATGAAAAACGGGAACTGGAACAACTGGACAAACAGATTCCCGAGATGGAGGCCGAAAAAGCCGCTCTGGAAACCGAAATGAGTAGCGGCACCCTGTCCATCGACGAATTGAACGCCAAATCGTTGCGGGTAGCCGAATTGATCGACCGAATCGATGAAGCCTCCATGCGATGGCTTGAACTGAGTGAAATCGGCTCCTAAACCCTCCACCGCCCCACTCCCGTACCGGATATGGCAAAAGCATGCTCCAGGAAACCAAGAAACGGGTTTTTCTCAAAAAAGGCAAAAAGCAGAACCCATAGGGGAAACACTCCAACCCCGGGGAAAACACCATGTCTGTTTGAACCGATCCGTTTGAGAACGGTTCTTCGGCTCCCCAAATTTTCCGGACAGGGTTTACCGAGGACTCTGTCTCAATGTCTGAATAGGGTCGGCTATTTATCCGACAACGGGGCGATCGGCTGCAAGCGAACCACATAACCGCCGCCCGGACGCAAGGTAACCGTCCAACGATCCCCGGGCGAAACGACCCGTAAAGTCCGTACGACGGCATCGTCAACCTCTTCACGATCGGCAATCACCGTGGCCATCATGGGCGTTTTCAGATCGTCGAAGGGCAATTCGATGGACGAAGTCTGCGCCCCATTGACGACTCCAATCCAATACTCTTCCCCGCTACGACGGGCAAAAGCGGCGACTTTCCCAATACGACTGCACGGTAACACCCGGGTTTCATCCCACACCACCGGCAAATCACGCAAAAGATCTTCCACCGGACTGTTCAGATAATACGTATAGTTATCGGCAAAATGGGTCAACGGAGAGAGATAAACAATCGCCTGTGCCAATTCATGAGGCCACGTATATCCCAACAGCTCTTCGGGCACAAATGCCGTCGGCGTAAAATCGGCCGGACCCGCCAACAAGCGCGTAAACGGTTTGATGGCATCCTGATCTTTGGGCATCACCCGATCATAGCGACTGATATGGAACTCATGGCCTCGAACCGCTTCCCGGGTCAATTCATGCGGCCAGGTCCGACGTAATCCCGAAGGCTTGATACAACCATGGAAATTACACAACAACTTCAAGGCATATGTCTCTTCCAAGGCGTCCTGGTACCAACGAACGATCTCGGGTGTCGCCTCGGGGATAAAGTCTATTTTAATGCCGACGGCTCCTGTCGCCTTCACCTTTTCCAGGTAGGCACGGATACTGTCCCGGGTTCGCATCTCCTCGGAGTTGACCCACACGATGCTTTCCACCCCTTTCGACTTACCGTAATCGATCACCTCTTTCAGACACTGCCACTGATCTTTACCGGGCTGACGCCACATTCTCCAGCCGTCGTCGATCAAATAGTACTCCCAGCCCAACCGGGCCGCAGCATCGTACCACCCGGACTGATCTTCCATTTTGGGTGAGCCTACGCTCCACCACTGCCATAACACCCTCCCGGGACGTACCCAGCTAAAGTCAAGTCCGGGAGCCGGAGCCTCGCACAGATTCGTCACCAGATCGCTGTTGACCAACGCATTGAGATCGTCGGCTACGATCATCGCCCGCCAAGGCGAAAGGATCGAATCCCAAGCGGTCCAACCCGTTGGTGTAGAAGGGAAACAGGCCTGAACTCCGCCTTCAACCCGACGTACTACCATATCCGGGAAGGTTCGGCAATCGGCTTCGGTGATCGCCACAAAACGCCCGCCGACCTCCGCAGTCACGGGAACCGTCATCACCTGTCCGAACGGAATGGCTTCAAAAGAGGTCTGCTGATGCAACTGTTCATAATCCAATGTATAATTCGACCAGTACACTTGGGCGTCCTCCGGCAACGACCATGTCGTCTGATCGGACTCAACCACCCGAGCGCCCCGACCCGGAATCCGATACCGAAAAGCCACGCCATCATCATATACCCGGATCTGTAACACATAGGCCCGTCCAGACCCCTTCAAAGGCACAGAATACTCCCGACAGTAATTACGAGCCTGAGCATGATTTCCATAAATCGGATAGCTCTCATCGATCCAGGTATCCGTCACGGCACCATTCGCCTGGACCCGACGTCCCAAATCCCGACCATCGACCACCAGCCCCAGCGCTGATGATGTCAACACAGGCTCCCCTTGTTTTTCCACCCGATAGTTCAACGGAACGGTCCGATCATACGAAAGAATGACCTTCAAGTTGCCATCCGGGCTCTGAACCGTAATTTCAGCCGCCACAGCCCATAACGTCCACGACAAACCCGCACAAATCAATAAAAAAAGTCGGAATATTCTCATCACCCAAATTATTTAAGACTGTTCTCTCCGACAAGCTACGAAACTGCTGTCAGCAGAAATCAGATTTTTTCCGTCAACTTCTGAACCACCCGGAAGTTATTGAAAAACTCCTTGGCAAACACACGAATCACGTTATAGGAAGGAATCGCCAGAAGCATCCCCAACACCCCCGCCAAACTGCCGGCAATCAGAATCACCAAAAAGATTTCCAGCGGATGGGCCTTGGCCCGGTTGGAATAGAGAACCGGTTGCAACACGAAATTATCGACCCCCTGGGCGAACAGAATCGTACCGGCAATGCGTAAAACAATACCCAAGGTATCCGCCTGGTACATGCCGCCTCCGACCACCCCGATCAAAATACCGATAGCCATTCCGATAATGGGGCCCAAATAAGGAATCACATTGAGCACGCCGACGATCAAACCGATCATCAAAGCGGTCTGCCAGACAAAACCCAACAACAACAGCCCCAACGAGACAATGACGATCATGATACCCGACTCGGTGACAATCCCCGTAAAATAACGGATCAATAAAGCCGTAATCGAATCCAGTGCCCGGGTGATATTCTCTTCGTATTTTTTGGGAAACATGATAATCACCATGTTGGAGAAGAGATTGCTCTCTTTGAGGAAGAAAAAAGTAATGAAAGAGATGGAAAAAGCCGCTACGACCGCCCCGCTGACCGTGCTGACGATCGAGGAAAGCAGATTGTTGATCAGATTCAGATCGAACAACGGAGTTATCTGGCGGGAAATGGCTTCCATCAACGAAAAGTCGCCTTCATGCAAAGAAAAGGCCTTTTCGATAAAATGCTCCAACACCGACAACGGTTCCTGAAACGATGCAATCAGATGGGTGATATCCAGCGAAGAAAATTGTTTGATCGTCTGAAAAACCAGCGGCACGAATAGCCAAAAAAGTCCGATAAGAATCAGCCAAATAAGAATCAGGGTCGTCAAAGAAGCCACCCAACGGGGAATCCGGATACGAGCCCTGCCCACATGCAGACTGCTCAACAAATCCGTCAACGGCTTGCCCAGAATCGCCAACACGGCCGCCACCAGAATATAGATGACAATATTACTGAAATACCATACCAGAAACAGTACGATAGCCGTAACGGCCGCAGCCATTATGTAGCGATATATCTTAGACATACCCCGAAGGTATTAGTCCTCCTGTCTATTTCAGACGGGCGATGCAGCTTTGTGACCCGGTCACCTTGTCTCCCAGACGCACCCGAACATCGGCATCCACCGGTAGATAAATATCGACCCGGGAACCGAACTTGATGAATCCGCATTGGCTGTTCTGAGTGACCGGTTCACCGACACGGGCATAGGAAACTATCCGACGCGCCACCAAACCGGCAATCTGCCGAAACATCACTTTCTGTCCGCCCATATCCACCACCGTGGTCGTGCGTTCGTTATCTTCCGACGACTTGGGGTGCCAGGCCACCAGAAAACGTCCATGATGATGCCGAAAATATTCGACCGTTCCGGCTACCGGAAACCAATTGATATGGACGTTCCAGATCGACATGAAAACCGATATCTGTAAACGGCGTTCATGGAAATATTCGTTTTCCTGTACCTCTTCGATCGCCACGATTTTGCCGTCAGCCGGCGAGAAAACAATATCAGGATCGGTATATTCGGGTCGTGACGGACTCCGGAAAAAAGCGGAAACAAACAGCAAAAAGCCTATGGCAATCCCGCTCACGGCCCAAACCACAAAACCCGAAAAAAACCAGGCACACATAGCCACCAAAACGGCCATAAACAATGCGGTCGTCCGAATAATACCGTATCCCTCTTTATGTATTTTCATGACAGATCGTTGGGTAAATATTCCGGTATCCGAAATTCTGCTGAAATCTCCGAAACCTTATGCAAAGATAATCAAATAGGTGAAAATAAAGGGTACGGCCATGAACAAAGCGTCGAAGCGATCCAGAAATCCTCCGTGCCCAGGCATGATCTTTCCCGAATCCTTTACCCCGACCGAACGTTTGAGCATCGACTCGACCAGATCGCCGGCCACCCCCGTCAACGCGATCACCAAAGCGGCTCCGACCCACAAGCCGGCAGCCATGTGCTGAAAATGAGCCAACAAAAACCCGACCCCGACCGCACAAAGCACGCCGCCCACAAAACCTTCCCAGGTTTTCTTCGGGGAGATGCGTTCGATCATCTTGTGACGCCCCAGCAACATGCCCAGCAGGTAAGCGCCTACATCGTTCGCCCAAACCAATAAAAACACATTCAAAACAATCAATGGCCGATAAATCACATAACCGTGCATGGCCGGTTGCACCGGCATATAGGCCAACAAGGCCATCGGCAGAGCCACATACACAATGCCCAATAACGACCAGGCGATATTGACAAACGGGTTCTCCTGCTTGCGGTAAAGTTCCACCACGAACAACAAAAATACCAGCGGCAACAAAACCACAAAACACAACGCCGGGACCTTATGCAATTTGACGAAAAACGCCAACAGGATCATCAGACACCCGGTCACGGTCGGCAGGACTTCCAACGGACGAGCGCCCCGCAAGGCCGCCAACTTATACAATTCAAGCATCCCGCCCATGCAAACAATCACCAGCAGCATCAACAAAGCATACGGCGAAAGAAAAATGCAACCCAGCACTACCGCCAGGAATACGATACCCGTCAGGGTTCGAACAATCAAATTGTTATGCAACAGGTCTGTCATCGGAAGAGGAATTATTGAGCGGTTCTTCGTATTTTACTTCCATCTCTTTGCGGGCCTCGCCGGGACGTTTCCCAAAAATCTTTTCGAGGTCTTCGGCGAAAATCACTTCGCGTTCCAGCAACAGTTCCGCCAAACGAGTCAACCCCGCACGATGCGCTTCCAACGTCTGCAACGCCCGCGTATATGCGCCCTCGATCATCGCTTTGACTTCGGCATCGATCTTTTCGGCCGTCTCCTCGCTATACGGTTTGGTCAGCGACATATCCGATTGTCCGGTCGAATCGTAATAGCTGAGATTGCCCACCTGATCACTCATCCCATAATATGCCACCATGGCATAAGCCATCTTGGTCACCCGTTCCAGGTCATTGAGCGCCCCCGTCGAAACCTTGCCGAAATTCATCATTTCGGAAGCCCGGCCTCCGAGAATCGCAGACATCTCGTCGAGCAACTGTTCCTTGGTCGTAATCTGACGTTCCTCCGGCAAATACCAGGCTGCTCCCAAAGCTTTCCCGCGCGGAATAATCGTCACCTTGATCAACGGATTGGCATGCTCCAGCACCCAGCTCACCGTGGCATGTCCGGCTTCATGATAAGCGATCGTCTTCTTTTCCGAGGGCGTGATGATCTTGTTGCGGCGTTCCAACCCCCCGACGATACGGTCAATGGCACTCAGAAAGTCCTCTTTCTCAATCTGGGTTTTATCGTGTCGTGCCGCAATCAGGGCCGCTTCGTTGCACACATTCGCAATATCGGCGCCCGAAAATCCAGGGGTCTGTTTGGCCAAAAACTCACGATCGAGATTCGGATCGAGTTTCAGGTTTTTCAGATGAACATCGAAAATCTCGCCTCGTTCTTTCAAATCGGGCAGTTCGACATTGATCTGACGATCGAAACGACCGGCCCGCATCAGCGCCTTATCCAAAATATCGGCCCGGTTCGTAGCCGCCAAAATAATAACCCCGGCATTGGTGCCGAAACCGTCCATCTCCGTCAACAACTGATTGAGGGTATTTTCCCGTTCGTCGTTCGACGAGAACCCGGCGTTCTTACCCCGAGCCCGACCGATCGCGTCAATCTCATCGATAAAGACAATGCACGGGGCCTTCTCCTTGGCCTGACGGAACAAGTCGCGAACCCGGGATGCCCCGACTCCCACGAACATTTCCACAAAATCGGAACCGCTGATCGAGAAGAACGGCACATTGGCCTCCCCGGCAACCGCCTTGGCCAACAACGTCTTACCCGTTCCCGGAGGACCTACCAACAAGGCCCCCTTCGGAATTTTACCCCCCAGATTCTTATATTTTTCCGGATTTTTCAGGAAGTCGACGATCTCCATGATCTCGACCTTAGCCTCTTCCAGACCGGCCACATCCTTGAACGATACGTTGACCGCTGCATCCTTGTCAAACATCTGAGCCTTGGCCTTACCCACACTGAAAATACCACCCTGAGCACCTCCCTGTCCCCGGGACATGCTCCGCATGATGATGATCCAAACCACGATCAGAATCACAAACGGCAAAACGGATCCCAAAAAGTCGCTCCACATATTCCGACGACTCTCGAAACTCAGCGTCACATTCTGCTTGGTCTCGGAAAGGGTCGTCTCAAAATCGGACTGGAAATATTCCAACGACCCGATATTGAAAACAAATTGAGGTCCCTGTTTGGATAAATACTTATACTCCTTTTGCTGGGTATACGTTTCGAGCTTATCGGGTTTAAGATACACCTCGGCCAACTCCTTGTTGACCACATCGATCTTCTGGACGTCGCCCTTGGCGATCATCTCCTTGACCGCATCCCAATTGGTCTTCTGAGCCGTCTCCCCACTGCCCAATACACTCCAGGCCAATAAACTGACCGCAATAATCGCCCATATCCAATAAATATTGAACTTCGGTCTTCCTCCCAGTCGCGGAGAAAGATTGTTTTGATTCAATGCCATGTTTCCTTTTTCTGTTTAATTAGCATCCTGCATCCTTAAAACGCATGCTCGCTCCCGAATCGTATCACAACGAGTCATAATGCGTGGCAGGTGCATCGCCCCACAACGCATCGAGCTGATAAAAATTCCTTTGCTCCGTCTGAAAAATATGCACCAGCACATCACCGTAATCCATCACGACCCATACGCTGTTGCCCAAGCCTTCGACACGCCAAACCTTTTCACCCAGTTCTTCCAGCACTTTCTCTTCCACACCGCGGGCAATCGCTTCGACCTGCGTGGTCGAATCCGCGTTGCAGATCACGAACGCCGGAGCCACTACCCCGTCGAACTGGCTCAAATCCAAGGATACAATATTTTTACCTTTTTTATCCTGTATCGCCGAAGCAATCGTTTCAATCAATTTACTCATAGAAATTTTTTATTTTAAGAGGATAAAGATACGGAAAAGATCGCAATTTCCGGTCCCATTCCCCAAATATCTTACCTCCGAACTACTTGGCCGCCGCAATGATCGACTCCTTGAGTGCCGCAATCAACGACCGTTTGACATACGTCCGACGAACGGCTATGGTAATTTTTCGCGAAGTCGCCCCTTTGGCCAACGTCTTGATCTGGGCATGTTTCTCCTTGGGGATGAAATCGATCACCATCTCCGGAATGATCGTCATGCTGGAGGTATTGTCCACCAAACGCATCAAGGTCTCCAACGACCCGCTCTCAAACGAATACGGCACACTGATCTTGCGCTGCGCCTGACACAACTCAATCACCTGATCTCGCAGGCAATTTCCTTCGGTCAGCAACAACAAGTGGCGCACGTCAATATCCTCGATCCGAATATTGCTCCGTTCATACAACGGATGAGAAGTCGAAACATACGCATAAAACCGATCGTCGAACAACTCCTCCTCGACAATCTCTCCCGGCGAAGTTCCCCCGGCCAAAATGGCCGCATCGAGCCGGTCCCGATTCAGGCCCTGAATGATTTCCGATGTTATCATTTCCCGAATTTGCAACTCCACGTTGGGATAACGGCGCATGAAATCCGGAATAAAACGATGCAACAAATAGGGTGCAATCGTCGGTATAACACCCAAGCGAAGAATCCCCGAAATCTCTCCTTTCAGATCGTTGACCGATTCCTTCACCCGACGGAAAGCACTGATCGCCTCACGAGCCTGGGCCAACACCACCTGACCCGCTTCGGTCGGAATGACCGGTTTCTTGCTCCGGTCCAACAAAATAACCCCCAATTCCTCTTCCAGGCTCTTCACCTGCATACTCAAGGAGGGCTGAGTCACAAAACACTTTTCGGCAGCCTGTGAAAAACTCCCATAATTGGCTACAGCCAACAAATACTCCAACTGTACGATCGTCATACGAAATACCTCAAAGGGGGAACGTATCGCGAAAACCGGTCGTCCGATTCCTGCATCGGTACGCAATATCTGTTCCGAATTCTTATAATCCGGAACAAAGATCATCAAAAAAAACTATATACAAAAATATCCTCCCGAAAAAAGGATCCCCAACGTTATCCCTGGAAAAGACGACCCTGAAACGTATCCCGCTCCCGCAAACGACGCTCGAACATCGACAACAACTGTTCGTTACGCACCAGACCCCAAGTCGGTCCGGCCTGATAACGGGGAGGAGCTTCACCGGCAAAGCGTTCCACCACCAACGTGGGTCGCAAACGTTCCAACAGATCGATGAAAAAATCGAGATACTCTTCCAGGCCAAAAAAAGAGTATTGCTCCGGATGAAGGGCATAATCGGCCGCCATCGGCGTGCCTTTAAAAATCTGCAATTGATGGAACTTCACCGTATTCAAGGGTAATGCATTGATCCGATCGATCGCCGCGAGTATCATGGCCCGACTCTCGCCGGGCAGTCCCACGATGAAATGGGCCCCCGTATGCAGGCCTCTTGCGGCCGTTTGTTCGACGGCTCGTCGGGCCGTCTCGAAATCATGGCCCCGATGCACCCGACGCAAGGTCTCGTCATAGCAGGACTCGATTCCGTACTCGATTGCCACATAATGATCCTCGGCCAGAGCCGCAAAAAAATCCAGCTTCTCCGCATCGATGCAATCCGGACGGGTCCCGATGATCAACCCGGCCACCTCCGGCAACTCAAACGCCTGCAGAAACACCTCCCGCAATCGGTCCAACGAAGCATACGTATTGGAAAAAGACTGAAAATAGGCCAAATAGCGACCGGCCTCCCGATAACGGTTACGATGAAACTCGATACCCTCCTCCAATTGCTGCCGAACGCTTTTCGTGGGCTGACAATAAGACGGCGTAAAGGCATCGTTCAGGCAGAACGTACAACCACCCGACCCCAGCGTCCCGTCCCGATTCGGACAGGTAAATCCAGCATTGACCGAAAGTTTCTGAATGCGACCGCCGAACTGACGGCGAAAATAATTGGAATAGCTATTGAAGCGTCTGTCGTCTCCCCAAGGATACATGATCAACAGGCTTTGAGGGCCTCGATAAACCCGGGAAACTGTGCCCATAAATGTTCGGTCTGCAACCAAAGCTCCCGAGCCAGGGCCTCTTTCGAGGGATGTTCCCCTTCGATATCCTGCAAATAGGTATCCGAAACCGCATGATCTTCCGCAATGAACTCATGGTAGAAAACCGGAAAATTCTTGCGGAAATAGATAAATTCCCCACTCGGAATCGACCCCGTCTTGCGAAATTCGCTCCACATCTTCAAAATTTCCTTTTCGGGGTATTTGTCGCTGATATCGTTGACAACCTCGTCGAAAAGTTCGTACTCTTCGAGCGCTACATAACAATAAGCCAACGGTTTGGTAATTTCCAGATGATCCTCCGGATCGAGATCCAACAACATCTCCATCATTCCCGCAGCCATCTCGAAATCCCCGACCAAAAACTGGTCGATCGAACAATCGCGAATCAGTTTCAACACCTCGCAACTGGCCTCATCCTCCCAATCGAGAACCACCTCGTCTTCATCGGGAATCAAATCCATGAGCTTTTTGAAAGCCTCATAACGCATGTTACACGCTTTCTCGACCTCTCCCTTGCGTTGACATACATGCGAATGACGCCAAATCGCAGAAAAATCATATCCCTCTCCCGGATGTTCGGGATAAGAAATCACATACATGTTTTCAGCCGTCGGAACAAAGCGAAGGGTTGTGGTCATCTTGCAAATGAATCGATTAAAGTGAATACAACCGTTGAGCGCAAAGCAGACGCAAATGTAGTATTTTTTAAAGAATTATCGGCGGTTTTCGCCTCTAAAAAAATGTTCCCGTTCCAGATTCCCCCTACGGACCCTCTTTCCATCACCTCCCAGTCCCGTTCCTTCCCGGCCGGGATAATCTCTCCCCCAATTTGGGAGTCCGACAAAATAACCGTACTTTTAAACGCTCAATCGCGTGTAACACCCTCTTCCCATGATGAATTTCGATCCGATTCTCGATCTGCTCCGGCATCATTACCGCCCGGAAGAATACCCTGCCCTGCACGATCAGATCACCCATTGGCAAAAGACCCGTCCACTGGCCGGACTCCGATTGTTGGACGCTACCCCCTTGTATCGAAATACCCTGATCAAACACCTGGCATTATGGGCGGCCGGAGCCGAACTCTCGATCGGACTTTCGGATCTCATCCAATACGATCCCACGATAGCAACCTTGATCCGTACCTCTGGAGGACGAATCCACCACGCCTCTACCCCTACCGACGAGTCGTTCGACCTCATTCTGGATTGTGCCGGAGCGTTCGCCTCCTGGAAAGCCTCGATCGGATATGTCGAGCTGACCCGCTCGGGCGTATCCCGCTACAATTCATGCGAAAAACCCGTCTATGTGGCGGACAGCGGCCGGATCAAACGCATCGAAACCATGCTGGGAACCGGAGAAAGTTATTTCCGAGCCATGAATCGACTGGGTTATCGGGATTGGGAAGATCGTTCCATGGTCATTTTCGGCAGCGGGAAAGTCGGCAGCGGACTGATCCTGTATGCCCATCGGGCCGGAGCCCGTATCACCGTCGTAACAGATCCGGAAACTTTAGATCCGTCTTTACGCCCCTATGTCGCGTATCTCATCGATTATCGAAACTCTTCGGCTGTCGGAAATGCCATACGTTCGGCTTATGCCATCGTCACGGCGACCGGACAGGCTTCCGTTTTCCAACAGGGTTGCCCCGCCGCCGACTGGCAAGCCTCTTCGGCGCTCATGGCCAATATGGGTGTCGAAGATGAATTCGGACCACAAATTCCACCCGAACGGGTTCTGAACCGCAAAGAAACGCTGAACTTCACCCTGGATGAACCGACCCATTTGAAATACATTGACGCTACGATGGCCCTGCACAACGAAGGGGCTCTCTACTTGCTCCAACACCCCGAAGCTCAAGGCCTGTTGAATCCCGATCCGGACACCGAAGAGCGCCTGCTTCAAATCAGTCGGGAAAACGGAATCGCCGGCGAGGAAATCGCCATGCTCCTGCCTCGGCAACCGAAATAATTTGAAAAATTATCGTATATTTGTTTTATATGCTTTAAAGGAATTGCTTATGATCGAATAACAAACCATATCCATTTTTACAATCCAGCCCGCAAAGACAACCTCAAACGGGCCCTTACATAAAAAGCGTTAGCTTCTATTCTTGCTTTCTGAAACTTCGACACTTTCATTAAGTCTAACAAGGGTAAAGCCTGAACGCTCGCGTCTCATGACGTGGGCTTTATTCTTTTATTTGTTAGACCAGGTAGTCGAAGACCTCAGAAAGCGAATAAAAAATATTGTCCCACGTTTTTTATGGTTTTTACGCAATCCTTTTGAAAAACCAGACTGTTATACCATCATGAGACCGTTATGCTTATCTTATCATCTTTTCACACGTTTTCTGGCCCTGGCAAGTTTCCTCTCACCCCTGTTTTTTGCCTGCCAACACCCCGAACCCCGTACATGGCAAGAAAAACTCTTTTACGAAGAAGGATACAGTTACGGGTCCCTGGCCCGAGAAGCCAAACTGAAAGGCAGCATCGACTCGACAATGAGTCCCCAAAAATTTATCGACAGATTGAATGGAGAGAGCGACGATCGCCGACCTCTCTACGAAAACAGCTACTATTTCAAAAAAGGCTATCAAGATGCTTATCAAGGGAAACCCTCTCAAGTCCAATTTCCACAGAAACAATAAGTCCCATCCGAATCTTATCCTACCTCTTCGGTTTGAAAGGATAAATCTCGCATGAAGGTTTTAATAGCCTCCATCTCCCATTTTCAAGGACAGCAAGTCGTCGGTGAAACAATCTTCGGGAAAGGAAACAAGACCTTTCCCCCTTTACCTTCCCTTATTATCATTTCTATCTGTCCCAATGGACCAACATAGTCGCACCAAATCAAAAAAAAAGGAGCTCATCGTTTGATGAGCTCCTTGAAGTGGCGGCTACCTACTCTCCCACATTTCTGCAGTACCATCGGCGTGAATGGGCTTAACTTCTCTGTTCGGAATGGGAAGAGGTGGATCCCCATTGCTATAACCACCTAAATCTCTTACAGACCTTGCGTCCGTTGTTTCGTAAAGTCCTTCGACAGTCCGGAATGAGAAAGGGGCCCTCTGTGAGAAAGCCTTTCAGGCTATTAGTACCACTCGGCTGTGACATCACTGCCTATACACCTGTGGCCTATCAACGTAGTAGTCTCCTACGGCCTTCAAGGGAAGTCTTATCTTGGGGTAGGCTTCGCGCTTAGATGCTTTCAGCGCTTATCCATTCCGAACATGGCTACTGAGCACTGCACCTGGCGGCACAACTCATACACCAGCGGTTCGTCCAACTCGGTCCTCTCGTACTAAAGTCAGGACCCCTCAAACTTCCTACGCCCGCAACAGATAGAGACCGAACTGTCTCACGACGTTCTGAACCCAGCTCGCGTGCCACTTTAATCGGCGAACAGCCGAACCCTTGGGACCTTCTCCAGCCCCAGGATGTGACGAGCCGACATCGAGGTGC
>CALVFO010000026.1 GCA_944326855.1 uncultured Alistipes sp.
AAGTCAAATAAGCTAAGAAATAATAAAAATGTTAAATCCTCATCCTTTAGAATGTACAATTAAAGACAACGACCATATTCCTGACTTATTGCTTATAAAATATTGAGAACTAATTAGTTGTAAATACCATGGTTGTGAAGGCATATTTGACCAATATTGTAGAGTGTATTACTTGTGTAAAAAGTTACATTCTCATTACGATTCTCCTAATGAGGTATTAAAACAAATTCTATCTTACAAACCGGATGAGATTGTCAATTTTTTCAAAACGTCTTATGGAGATGCAAAGTCTATGCAGGACTTTGATAATGAAAACCTATCATTCATTTGGGAATTAGGGAATTATGAAGATATATTAATTTTCGGTATCGACTATTTCATGCAATTAGAATATGTCTGGGATAGAGCAGAACTCACATCTATTTTATTTACTAATCTGGGGAAGCATCAAGAAAAGGCGTATGCTTTTGTCCGTAAAATGATCAATCGACACTATGATACCAAAGAGTATATTGATGTGATATTTTTAGTGATAGCCAATTGTTTGGAAGAATATAAATGTGAGTATATTAAACAATATTTAATACTGAACCCTGATTTTGAGACCTTCAGGGATATTCAATTATTTCCATTATTTCAAGCATATACGGGTAGTATAATTCCTTATATTCAACATGAGATTGAAGAATGGGAAAAGATAATCGTAACGGCCAAAGAGTTGTCCCCTGCCTTGAATTATCTGGAGCATATTGATTATCTCGAAACTAAAAAAAAGTGCTGTCAACAAGCCCTTGAAGAAGAAACCAGACGGGAATTTTTGGCCGGGAATAATATTTGATCTAATTCAATTATTAATAGACTCCTACAAAATTTCATATTGGCTTTTAATACATTTCACTATATTTGTATTGAGTGTTATTACAAGACAAAAGCGGACAATATGTAGCCAATGTCAACCTGGTGAAGCGCTCCAAATCATACCCTATCAAGGTACAGTAGACAAATTTTGAAATATAAGTTTTTGAACTTAAGGAAACTGAGAGAATTGGGTTCATAACCCTATCTCTCCGCCACACCAAAGTCTGCAAACTCTTTTTGTTTGTCGGCAAAAATTAGAAAAGGGACTCTCCGAAAGAGAGTCCCTTTTCTAATTGCAGAAGTCTCTAGGGATACGCTCCTTATCCCCGACCATGTGAAAGGAATCGCCAAAATCCGACAAATACCCTGAAAACAATCCGAATCGTATTGCAGCGATGAAAATCAAAGGACATTTCCCATCCTTATATCTGAAAACATTCCTGAAACGGGTCCATGACTTCCGACAAGATTTTCGTATCTTCGTGGCATGAGTCCTTCAGAATGACGTTTAATTTCGTATCCCGGAACCCGTAAGCCCCCACTTTCGAAACAAACATCCCCAAGAGGAACAGACCCCGCCGATGCGATAAATGCTTCCAACAAGACCGCTCGATCGAACAACAGAAAAAGATGATTTCATTACAAGTCCTTTAGTTGTAATAAACCCAAAAAGCAATGATAAAAAGTTTCGTACTCAAACTGACGGTAAGTTGTATGGCGATAATCGCCCAATTTACCCTCCAAGGACAACCCTGCCGCATCCACTCTCACAACGACTACCAGAGAAATATCCCTTTTTACCGGGCCTATTCCCAGCAGGTCAACAGCATGGAAGCGGATGTCTATATCGACCCCTCCTCCGAAACCGGTCTGTTGGTGGCACACGATCCTCAGGAATTGAGTAACGCTTACGATATCGAGGAACTTTACCTCAAACCGATCGCCTTTATCTTCGCTCAGAACGACGGTCGTCCGTGGAAAAACGAAGATCGCTCTTTCATGCTGATGGTCGATCTCAAAACCGCATTTCATCCGACCATCGACAGGCTGATCGCCAAACTGAAAAAATATCCGGAAGTTTTTGATCCTTCGGTCAATCCATATGCCGTACAGATTGTCATCACAACCGGGAACCCTCCGGCACCTGCCGATTTCAACACGTTCCCGGCCTTCATCCTTTTCGATGGTCTAATCAAGGTAGATTATACGGAAGATCAATTAAAACGGGTTGCCATGATCAGCGAACCCTTCTCGGCCTATTCAAAATGGAAAGCCGACGGCCTCCCTTTCCCGGAAAGCGATCAGAAGGTCATCCGCAAACTGGTTGAAAAAGCCCATCAACAGGGAAAACCCATTCGTTTTTGGGCAGCACCCGACAATCCGACGGCCTGGAAAGCCTTACAGGACCTCGGCGTCGATATTATCAATACGGACAACCCCGAAGCATGTACCCTCTACTTTAAATCCCAAGGGGAATAACCCGCTTTAGACTAAGTCCCCCATACATAAAAAAGCCGCCTGTACAGGCGGCTTTTTATTCAATACGAGATCGAGACGGCACGATAGCCCACTTCCCGAACGGCCCCGCATCCTTCGCACGAACCGACTCATCCGGTTTCCTTCCACGAAACCACGACATCACAAACCCAACGACTCATCGATCAGCACCAACGAAATACGTCCCTTGGGGTGACATTTGTGCAGAATCAGTCGTTCGTTGCAAATCCGATCCGGCGATGAACAATCGCTGCAGCGACCCGTCACCGCACAAGGAGTCTTCATACCTTCGTGCCGGGCCACATTGCGAGGTGCCGCTTCTTCACGAATCCGACGATACGCCTCCTCGGGCGTTTCAACAATCTTATTGACCCCGGCCACCAAAATCACCCGACGCGGACCGAAAGCGATCGGAGCAATCCGGTTGCCGATCATGTCGAGCCAATGCAACGACCCGTCCGAAGCACTGATCGCATTCACCCCCGTCAGAAACGTATGACACAACAGCGCCTGACGCCGACGGTCGATCAGCTCCCGAAACCGGACTCCTTTTTCAAAGGTATCGATCAACGGTATTTCGGTTTGCTGCCGCATCCATTCGACCACCCCCGTCGCATACAACGTCATCGAGTCCCCGAAAGAGAGACTTTCAGGTCGAATTTCTTCGATCTGCCGACGAATCAACGCCCCTGCTTCGGTCGCATCCGCTACGGAAAATACTTCGAAACCATTGCGGATCAATCGGTTTACGGCTTTTTCATATAGCTCTTTCATAATCGTCCCTTGATTTTATTTGACTATCCTATTATTGAATTGTCCCGAACAGTCCCTCTCCCCATAACCCCTCGACAGAGTTTCCGGCCTGGTTCATCTCCCTCTCTTGAGCGGGATCTCTTGTCGCGTTCCGAATCACACATTCTCCGTTTCAGGATTCAAACCTTCTTCCCGCATCACATCCTCATACAGCCCCTGGCAGGCATCCTCCAGCAAATCCAAAACGATTTCGAAGCCTTCAGCCCCTTCATAATACGGGTCGGGCACATAACTCGCCCGATGATGCCGGCAAAATTCCACCATCCGGTAAATTTTCTGCACACTGTCCGAATCGGGCGCCATGCGATGCACACTCTCGTAATTGGAATCATCCATCACGATGATCCGATCGAAATGTTCGAAATCATCGAGACGAATACGCCGAGAACGGCTGGTCAGCCGGTATCCCCGTCTGGAGGCTGCCCGCTGCATACGCGGATCGGCACCCTCTCCGGCATGTCCGCCATACGTGCCCGCCGAATCGATCTCAAACCGATCGCTCTGTCCGGCACGTTCGACCACGGCCTTCATCACGCCTTCAGCCGCCGGAGAACGACAAATATTGCCCAAACAAACAAATAATAATCGATAAGTGGCACGATCCTTTTTCATCGGGAAACGGGTTACGGTTTGCCGCAAAGATACGGAAAATCCCGGACCCTCCGCCCCCTTTCCCTGTCGGCTTCCCGGCTGCAACCTCTTCGTCCCCGAAACCGGAACAGACTATCCCAACCGTTTCCCCATACAGACCGGATTCAGCTTCCGAACGACATGCCCGGGCTTTTGCGGCATCCCCGCTGGGTTTTCCGAAGACGGACGGAAAGAAAAAGCCCTGAAAAGAGGCAATGTCCGCAATTTTACGTAACTTGCCGCCTCAACGCAATGCACTATGGCACGCATCCTTTGTATAGAAGCCGGAACGGATATCGGATCCGTAGCTTTGGGAGAAAACGGCAAACTCATCTCTTTGCGCGAAAGTACCGAAGGGCGCGAACACGCCCGTAACCTGGCGGTTTATGTCGACGAGATCCTTCGCGAAAACGACCTGGACGCTACCGATCTGGACGCTATAGCCATCGGCAAAGGTCCCGGATCCTACACCGGACTGCGCATCTGTACGGCTCTGGCCAAAGGCCTTTGTTACGGGGCTCAGATTCCGCTGATCGCCATCGGAAGCCTGGAAGCACTCTGTCGGGTAGCGCTGGAAGATTACGAAGCCGGGGTACTGGACCTGGACGAGATACAAGGAAGCACCCTGTTGCCGATGATCGATGCCCGCCGCATGGAGGTCTACTGCCAGCTGTTCGACGAAAAGGCGCACCCCCTGTCCGAAGCGGAAGCCCATATCCTGACCCCGGAAAGTTTCCTGCCCCAACGGCAATCTTCCGGTCAACTGGTGCTCTTCGGAAACGGCGCCGCCAAAAGCAGAACCCTCTTTACCGAACCCAACGTACACTTCGTCGAGGTGGTTCCTTCGGCCCGAGGGCTGATCAAACCCGCTTTCGAAACATTTAAAAACGCTCATTTCGAAGACATTGCATACTTCGAACCATTTTATTTGAAAGATTTTTTGATAACTGCTTCCACAAAAAAACTTTTTTGATTACTTTTGCACCGTCAACGTCACATTGACCCATGGTGTAATGGCAACACTACAGATTCTGGATCTGTCATTCTAGGTTCGAGTCCTAGTGGGTCAACTAAAAGCCCTGATAAGTTTTTTCTTATCAGGGCTTCTTGTTTTCAGCGGGCAGGTTCCTCCTCGCAACGGGACCTTGCTCCGACCTGCCAACACAGATACGTCCCGAAACCGACTAAACGGGAAAAACACCGTCCCGACTCCGGCGGCACGATCTTCCCACTCTTTCCCGCCTCCGCCACGAACGTTCGGACGAATCCTTACATCCCGGGTAACGCGAACTGAACGATATCCATATGGCCATTGATCCCATACATCGTTTTATCACCCGGCTTGACAGCTATGCAACGGACTCCTTGATCCAGTTGAACGATGCAGGTCTTTTTCCCGTCCCAACTCATCACATACACCTGTTCGCCCAAATATCCCGTTTGATCGGACAGGGCCTTCCCCGAGAACAACCCATAACAGTAGAGATCGGTCGCACACAGGGAGATGAAACCTACCCGGGAGTCTTTCGAAAAAACTCCCACCATCCTTTCTTTCCCCGGAACCACCGAGATGCCTTCCGGATAGAATTTATGATAGGAGAAAATCGGCTCCGGCCCCTCTTTTCCCAAGGTAAACATATCGATCAGGCCAGCCATATAAGTCGCCAGCACCACGCGCGTTCCGGAAGGATCCATCTGAATACGGGACATATACAGATCCGCATTATTATAGTCATCCAGATTCTTGCCCAACAACTCCTTATCCGGGAAATCCACGAAATACCCTTTTTCCTTCCCCTCTTTCGACAAGAGCAAAATCCGTCCCTGAGGATCGGAACTGCTTGCCACCAGATATTCTTTCCCGGCCGTCATCATGATAAACTGCAGATGAGAATCGTCGGAACGCTGGTAAATAACCTCCGGAAGAGTCGTCGAATCCCGGAGTATTTTTTCGAAATCATACCGCAACCCTTTCCGTTGCGACATATCAAACGCATACAGAAATCCATGGTCCGGATCGGACTGGATATCCACGGAAAGGCACTCCAGCGGTCCTCGACCCGCCGAAAGAAAGCTGCTCTTCCTTTCTCCCGAGGCCAAATCGAACACATCGATCAAAGGATTCGCCTTCCGATTACTCACCACCAGATAATCCTGGTAAATCTGAATATTCCGAGGATCGCCCATACGTTCTCCCGGAATAAAAATCTCTCCGGAGGCCTGAACGGTATTCCCAAAAGGCTCCTGATCCGTCGAGGATTGACATCCCATAACCAGCAACATGCCAGCCAGAAAAGCTACAGATACTTTATTCATTTTCGCTTTATTTAAAAAGGTTTACGGTTTTCTGGTCCGTTCCTTCCCTTCCCAAAAATCCGAGGGTGGATCCCGTCGATTCAAGGATCCGTTATTTTCCCTATCGCCCCGCCCACACAGCACAATATCCTTGCACTCCGTCTTCCTGGTTTGAGACGGTTTCGGGAAAACCCCACCAGCCTATGATTGCGTAAGAACCATCTGTCTGGCCAGAATACGACACCCGACTGCTGATCGAATCGCAAAATACGTCGACCCGATATCCCATTTCGGTTTTACCAATATACTCAAAATTTCCCACAAAGACCTTTCCCGCCTCGAACCGAATTCACCCCATCCCGATTCGACAACTTCTCTCCCCGGCTGGAAAATTGCTCCTGTTTTTTGGGAAATCCCGTTTTTTATCTAATTTTAACTTCGTATAATAGATTTTATACAAACTATTAACCTAACCTTCCTATGAATCTGAAAATCATAAGCGGCCTTCTGGTCTGCTGTTGGATATACCTGCCCGTTTACGCCCAACAAAATCCAAACCTGCTCGTTCCCGGCAACTTCACGGCGGAAGTCTCCTCCGCACAAAACGCGGCTCCGCTGAAACGTCTTTTCGACAGTCGCCTCAACCAAGCCTGGGAAACCCGGGACGGAGATTGCGAAGGCGCCTGGGTACAAATGCACTGGACTGAACCGCAATCGATCCAAGAACTTTGGATCGTCAATAAACCGACCCCTTACGATCTGTTGCTCGATCCCGAATTACGAGACCAGATTTTCGCCATACCCCGTACGTTAAAACTGGATTTTTCGGATGGGTCCTTCCAACAAATCGAATTACGAGAAGGTATTTATTACCAGATCGTCGACCTGCCTCAACCGAAAACCGTCGATAATCTTAAAGTAACCGTCGAACGTGTTTGGGATACCGACTCTATCTCTCATACCGGTCTGGTCAAAATCGATGCTTACAGCCGAAAACATACCCCTGAATTCAATGTCGAATTTTTCCAAATGTACGACATGAAAGAGGGGAGACCTTATCAATCGGCCAAAATCACCCTTATCAATCCTGGAAACGATATTCCGAAAGGCCAGCTCCAGATACGTTTTCAGGGAAAATCCTTCCATACGATCGACCTGGAACCGATTCCGGCCCGTTCAGTATCCATACAACAACTTTGGAGCCCTGCCATCTACGAACCGGGGAGCATGACTTTCGCCCTGCAACGCACCGGTACGACCCACTTCCCCGACTGGGAAACAGAAGCCTTGCTCTATGACAAAAACTACTTGGATGGAGGAACATTCCATATCTTGAGTACAAACCATAACGACTTGGGATGGCTCTACCCTCAAGGGCCGACAGCAGACTATCGCGCCCATGAACTGATCGCTCCGGCCCTCGACCTGTTGCGGGATCATCCCGAATATCGTTACCACATGGAATCCATCGAATACCTAAAAGAATTTCTGGTCAGGTATCCGCATCGCCGGGACGAAATCACCCAACGCATGAAGGAAGGAAGATTCACCTTCGGAGCCAGCTATACGCAAAACCTTCCGATGCACGTGGGACAAGAAAAATTGATCCGGCACTTCTATTACGGCCGACGCTGGCTGCTCGAAAATTTCCCAGGTTGCGACACCCGATTTTACTCCAATGTCGATATCCCGGGAATGACTCAACAATTTCCGCAAATCCTCAACAAATGCGGAGTCGACTACATTTTACAGGGGCGTTTCCCCTGGGGTTTCTATTATTGGGAAGGTGTGGACGGCAGCATGGTGAAAATGCATGCCCTGCGTTACACCTATTCCGCCATGCTGCTTAATCCGGTCAATCATACCGGTTGGCTCCGATTTCAAAACATCCGGGCTCCTTATTACCAAAGTCGCCAACTCCCCAAAATCGTCCCTTACGATTTCAACTGCGACTATTTGCCTCCTGCCCCCCAAATGATTCCCTTCGTCAAGGAACAAAACGAAACGATGAAACAGTTCGCCAACGTATGGAACGAACATTTCAAAACAGAACCCAACCGACAAATCACCCCCTCCACCTTACGCTTCTCATCCCCGACTGAAGTGTTGGACGACTTTTTCGGGCATGGCGAACTCAATATAGAAACCCTCAAAGGTGAATGGCCTTGCGAACATGCTTATTATGACGAACCGGGCCACCGGGAAGGCCTGAAAATGGGCCGTTTGGGACATAATCAACTCTTACAGGCCGAAGGACTGTTTGCCTGGCTGTACAGCATCGACTCCCAGAATCCGCATCCGCAAAATCGATTCGACGAAGGATGGATGGCCAACACCTGGCCCGACCACGGATGGGGTGGAAACCAAGGCCCGACCACCGACAGTAACTATGTCGAATCTTACCGAAAATCCCTGTCGATCGGAACGGCCCTGGCACATGAAGCCGGAACAGCCCTGGCTTCTCAATTGCCCGCTCCCGATGACGGACGTATCCCGATCATGGTTTACAACGCTTCGAGCTGGGAACGCAACGATGTGGTTATCGGTCAGTTCGATTATCCCTCGGAATGGACCGGATTGGCCATTACCGATGCCCACGGAAAATCGATCCCGTATGAACAGATAGAACTCGACACCACCAAACACCGGATCCAGGTGGCATTCGAGGCCCGCGAAATTCCGCCAATCGGATATCGGGTATATTATGCGAGCAACGCTCCCGCATTCACCGAACCCTATACCTGTATTTCGGCCGATTCGCTGGAAAACGACTATCTCAAAATCCGTTTCGGGAAATACGGGATCGCCTCGTTGTACGACAAAATCCACCGAAAAGAACTATTGCGAACCGATAAATTCGAAGCAGGAGAAATAATCCAACTCACGGGAAATACCCCAGCCTGGGATGCAACACAGGAAACCACTACGGAAGATTTCGACCGTAGTAACCTGCATGAATGCCAGACCCTCCGATCTGTCGAAAGTCCGATCCGCTACCTCGTGGAACGAGAAACGCACTTCCGCCATTTCACTCTCCGACAACGTTATATTCTTCCTAAACACGCCCGGGAACTGATTCTCGAAACGGATATTTTAAACTGGAAAGGAATCCCAAATCGGGAGTTGAGAATCGTATTCCCAATCGAAATGGGACAAACGCCCCGAATCAGTTACGAAGTTCCTTTCTCCACGGTCGAAAAGGGGAAAGACGAAATCGATTATTCGCTGTTGCCCGAAACCATCGAAAGCAATTTCTATCCTCAACTGTACGGACGTACCGATCTGCCTTTCCGCGAAGCGATCAACTGGATCGATATCTCTTCCGGACAATATCAAGGAAACGGATGCCTACTGGCTTCGGACATGAGCGTACACCACTTCCGCGACGAAACGGACGATCCGGAGACCTATCCCCTCATGCAACACGTTCTCCTATCGACCCGAAAAAGCATATCCTGGAATCCGGAATACTGGTTCACCCAGGCTGGGAACCATAGCTACCGAATGGCACTCTACCCTCATGAAGGCAATTGGAGAATGGCCTATCGACAAGGACAAGCCTTCAATACTCCTCTGACAATCTATACTCCGAATCAAACCCACATCAATCCGGAATCCGCTAAATTACCTCCCTCTGGCAGTCTGCTGCAAACCGGCGCTTCGAACCTGATCGTCTCCACCGTCAAACGAGCCGAAGACGGAAACGGCCTCGTCGTACGTTTTTACGAAGCCGAAGGCCGCTACTCAAAACTCGCCCTCAAAACCCTGATGCCAATTCGTGAAGCCCGACTCACCGACATGCTCGAATACGACCAGAAAACATTGCCTTTGCAAAACGACGGCTCTTTAGAAATATCCGTGAAACCATGGGAAATCGTGACCCTAAAACTATGGCTGAAACAACCTGAAAAATAACCATTATACAAACCTTTTTTAAACGTCTATTTCTTTCATGAAATCTCAAACCTGGAAACTCCTTCCCCTGATGTTCGGCTTCTTCATCATGGGGTTCGTCGACGTGGTCGGCATCGCCACCAGCCACATCAAACAAGACTTCAGCCTGAGCGACTCGATCGTCAACACCATCCCGTTCTTCGGCTTCATCTGGTTCCTCTTCCTGTCGGTCCCCACCGGCATGCTGATGAACCGAATCGGTCGCAAAAAAACCGTTCTGCTCAGCTTCGCCATCCAAGTCGTTGCCCTGTTGTTGCCGGTTATCCGATATGATTTCCCGGTCATGTTGGCAGCCTTCGCCCTGCTCGGCATCGGAAATACCTTGCTCCAGGTAGCCCTCAATCCTCTGGTCAGCAATGTCGTGTCTCCGGAACGTCTGACCAGTACCCTCACGCTGGGACAGTTCGTCAAAGCCATCTGCTCGTTCCTGGGCCCGATCATCACCGCCGCGGTAGCCGGCAGTTTCCTCGGCTGGAAAATGATCTTCCCGATCTACGGCATCCTCTCCCTGCTGGCCACCTTCTGGCTGGCATGTACCCCCATCGCCGAATCCCAACCCGAAAGTAAAGACTCTTCGATCGGCTCCATCCTCGGCCTGCTGAAAGACCGCTATATCCTGCTGCTGTTCCTGGGTATCACCGTGCTGGTGGGAACCGACGTAGGCATGAATATCACCCTGCCCAAATACCTGATGGAACGCTGCTCGCTGGGCATCGACGAAGCCGGATTCGGCAACAGCCTTTATTTCGTCTCCCGAACGGCCGGAGCCTTCCTCGGAGCCCTGTTGCTGCTGAAACTGTCGGCTCGCCGCTTCTATATCTGGAGCGTTCTGCTGGCCCTGGTCGGGCTGGCCATCGCCTTGATGTTCGGAGGATTGTGGGCTATCCTGGCCGGAGTCATCCTGTTCGGCCTGGGATATTCCAACCTCTTCTCCATCATCTTCTCCTATGCCCTCCAGTATCGGAACGACCAGGCCAACGAAATCTCTTCCCTGCTGATCATGGGGGTTTTCGGAGGAGCTATCCTGCCGCCCATCTTAGGGGTGGTATCCGACAACCTGAATCAATGGGGCGCCATGGCTCTCATCGCCCTGGTATGGCTCTACCTGTTCATCCTTTTCAAAAAACTCCGCTAAACACCCCGAACCATGACTGAAATGACAGGAGCATCCCGCCGCCGCATGCAGGATGCCTTCGAATACCGCCATCCGGATCGTATTCCGGTCGTCTACCACGGATCCCCCGCCGGACTCTATGTCCACGGCCAAAAACTGATCGACCTGTTCAACCAATATCCTCCCGACAACCCGATTACCTTCGACAAAGTCCCCGTGCTGGGACCCGAAGCCTTCGAACCGAACGGAGACTATCACCAAATCCTGACCGATGAATGGGGAACCGCCTGGGAATACCGTATCTACGGAATCACCGGACACCCTAAATACTACCCCTTCGAAAGCTGGAAACAGGGACTGGAATCCTACCGGTTCCCTCCCCTGCCCAAACCCGGCTCTCCGGAATTCATCCAGGCCCAAACCCAATCCGCCGAACTGCGTAAAAACTACTTCCTGTTCAACGGATGGGTGTCGATTTTCGAAAAACTGCACGCCCTGCGTCCCTTCGACCAACTGCTGATGGATCTGGCCGATGAAGACCCCGATTTGATGGCCTTCCTGGATCGGATGGTCGACTATTGGCTGGAAGCCATCGACTATTACGCCGCCCTGGGTACGGATGTCTTCGTGTTCGGAGACGACTGGGGCATGCAGAAATGCACCCTGATCGACCCGGCCCTGTTCCGGAAAATCTACCGCCCCCGTTACGAAAAACTCTTCAATCGGGTCAAACAGCACGGCGGCCTGATCTTCCTGCACTGCTGCGGATACATGGGCGAACTGCTGGATGAATTTCTCGATATGGGTCTGCGGGGACTGTGGCCCCAGCTGAACCTGTACGACCGCGACGAAACGTTCCTGCAAAAATGCATCGACCATCGGGTAGCCATGTATATCCACCCCGACCGGCAACGGCTTATCCCGCTGGGAACCCCGCGCGAAATCGATGACTACATCCGCATGATGGCCGACCGCTACCACAAAATCGGAGGGGGCGCCATCTTCTATGTGGAGATCGAAAACGACGCTCCGTTCGAAAACGTCAAAGCCCTCATCGAAGCCGTCGACCGCTACCGTTAGCGACTTCTACCCAAACGACCTACTGACTTTTAACCCATAAACCTCAACACATGAACTTTCTGTCTATTTTCTTTCGAGCCAATACGACCATGCTGCTTCTGCTCCTCGCAACAGCTTGTTCCGGTCCGAAAGACATACCGGCCGAATGGCTGACCGAATGGGAAAATCCGTCGGCCCTCTACCGCCCCCTGCAACTGGTCCATGGACAAGACCTGCGTGCTCCCCAACAACAACAGGAACGCAAAGGTTGGGATCCGGCCGCCTATTACCGCGACAGTTGCGGACTGGGAGGCGTGGTATGCAACGTACCTTTCGGAGCGGATTACCTCACCTCCGAGGCCAACTGGGAAATGCTGGTCGACGGCGTACGTTACATGCTGGACAACGGACTGAGAATCTGGATCTATGACGAAGACGGATACCCCAGTCTGGGCGCCGGCGGTCTGGTGCTCAAAAACCATCCGGAACTGGAAGCCCAGGAACTGGTTTACGACCCCACGGCTTCCGATCCGCTGATCGTACGCCCGAGCTTCGAATACACCCACGCCAGCAACAACTATTACGCTTCGCGCCGCTATCCCAATCCGTTGAACCCCGCTGCCACGCAGGAGTTTATCCGACTCACCTACGATGCCTATTTCGACCATCTGGGCCCCGAACTCTATCAACGCATCGAGGCCTTCTTCACCGACGAGCCCTCGCTGATGGCGGTCAATCCCGGCCCGATTCCCGACGAGGTACGAGCCAACCTGCGGGAACAGGACCGGATCGATCCGAACAAAAAAATGCTCCCGATGGTCTCTTGGGCCGACGATCTGCCGCAAAAATACCAGGCCCGTTATGGCGAAGAACTGGACCGGAAAGCCCTCTTCGAAGGAGATACGGAAAAAGCCAAAGAAACCCGACAACGTTTCTGGGCTCTGGTGGCCGAAACGGATCGTGCATACTTCTATGACGCCATCCGGAAATGGTGCGAGGCAAAACGTCAATCCGCTCAGGGGAAAGGTCCCGTATTCTCCGGCCACTCCCTCCGGGAAGAAGACCTCTCCCACCATGTTCCCTTCGACGGCAACAAGCTCCTGACCCTTTCGGGCATGGAGCTGCCCGGACTCGACATGCTCGATTCCGATCCCGAAACCTGGCAGGGCCGGTCCTGGCTGGCCGCCTACTGCCCGATCTCGACGGCCGCTCTCAACGGACAACGACGGGTCATGTGTGAAATCAGCGATTTCCAACAATCCGTTTTCGGAGACCGCCCCGTCGGACTGGAACAAATGCGCGGAGCCTGCGCCTGGCAAATGGCTTTCGGGGTCACCGACTTTACGCTGTATTATGGCGTCAGCTTAGGCGAAAAATACCCCTGGCGCAACCCGGCGACCCACAAGGCTTATTGCGATTTCATCGGGCGGATCAACGCCCTGATCATGGAGGCCGAACCCCAACGGGATGTCCTGCTCTATTACCCCATATACGACATGCAGCGGGAATATATCCCCACGGCAACCCCGATCGATACCACGACACAAAGTCCGCTGCTGCGGCGTATCGAAACGGCTTTCAACCGCATCGGGAACGCCCTTTCCCAGGCACAAATCCCGTTCATCCTGGCCGACTATCTCTTCCTGGAACAAGCCGAACTCACCCCGGACGGAAAACTGAAAATCGGTCCGTCGAGTTACGGCACCCTGATTTTCCCCGAAGGAGTGGTTCTGCCGGACAAAATCGAAGCCCGTCTGTCCGAATGGGAAAAACAGGGCGTGAAAATCGTCCGCCTCGCCGACGGGGAAACACCCTCCTGTCAGGAATGGATCGAACGACTCCAACCGCTCGAATTCCTGAGCCCGGAACGCCGACAAATCGCCCTCGGCAAATTCCGCCGTGCAGATCACGACATCTACATGGTGGTCAACTCCTCTGAGGAACCCTATCAAGGCACGCTGCGCGTCTCCCAATCAGGCGAATGGCAACGCTTCGATCCCCAAACCGGTGAAATCTCTGTCGTCATGGCCGGAGCCGGCGGAGAACTCCCGCTCGATATGGCCGGAAACCAAACCCAACTGTTCGTATCCCGATAATCCCCACAACCACACAAGATCATGGAAAATTCGAAAAAAATGTCGCGCCGAACCTTTCTCGGCCGTTCCCTGACCGGTCTGGCAGCCCTCAGCATGGTCCCCTATGTCGACCTGTGGGCCCAGGAACGAACCACCGTCGCCCAATGGGCTCCCGAAGCATCGCTCTACCGATTCCACCTGATCGGACACGGACACATCGACCCGGTATGGCTGTGGTCGTGGCGGGAAGGTCTCTCGGTGGTCATGAGCACCTTCCGGGCGGCGTTGGATCGCATGGAAGAGAACCCGGAATTCAAGTTTACGGCCAGCTCGGCCCTGTTCTATCGATGGGTCGCCGAAAACGATCCCGAGACATTCCGCAAAATCCGCAAACGCATCGACGAAGGTCGTTGGGACGTGGTGGGCGGATGGTGGATCGAACCTGACGTCAATCTGCCCGGAGGCGAGGCTCTCGTCCGCCAGGGGCTGTACGGTCAACGAGAGCTGGAAAAACTGGTGGGACGTCGGGCCCGCACCGCCTTTTTGCCCGACTCGTTCGGACATAACAACTGCCTGCCCCAGATTCTGCGCCAGCAGGGCATGACCCGCTATGTGTTCATGCGCCCGATGGACCACGAGAAAAAACTGCCGGCCGACCTGTTCTGGTGGGAAGGTCCTGACGGCAGCCGCCTGCTGGCCTATCGCATCCAGATCGGTTACAGCAACTCCCGCGACATCCGGGAACGGCTCGAACGGATCATCCGCGAGTTCGGGAAACAACCCACCCACACATTGATGGCCTTTTACGGAGCCGGAGACCACGGCGGTGGTCCCACCAAGAAAAACTTCAAGCAGGTCGCCGAAATTCGTCAACAGACCGGAGCTCCGACTCTGATTTACAGCACGCCCGACAGCTATTTCGAGGCCGTCGAACAGGAAGACCTGAAACTCTCCGTAGTCAAAGAAAACCTGCATAACCATGCCGTGGGCTGTTACAGCGTCGAAAGCGCCATCAAAAAAGGCAACCGCCAATCCGAAACGGCCCTGAGTGCAGCCGAAACGATCACCGCAATCGGTTCGACGGTCTGGGGGGCCAACTACCCCAAAGATGAGTTCACCAAAGCCTGGCAAAAAGTACTCTTCCTGCAATTCCACGACAGTCTGGCCGGCTCTTCTCAGGCCGAACATTCCGACGTCGCCCGTCACGGGTACGGCTATGCCCTCGAAACCGCCGACCAGGGCAGTTCCCTCGCATTGCAAAAACTGGAATGGCAGATCGCTTCGGAAGATCCCGATTCGGAATACCTGGTCGTTTTCAACCCCCACGCCTGGGAAGCAACCTGCGACCTGGAATACGACCTGAACATCAAAGGTGAAGCCCGACCGTTGGACGACGAAGGAAATCCGCTTCCTTACCAATGGGGTATCGGATCGAGCCAGTGCGAATCGGTCAAGAAACTGCTCATGCGGACAACCCTTCCTCCCATGGGATACCGCCAAATCCGAGTCATCAAACAGGAAAAGGCATCCGAAATTCAGACCGACCTGAACGTGTCGGAACGCCAACTCGAAAACCGTTTCCTGCGCATATCGTTCTCCTATGACGGAGAAATAGGCATTCTGGACAAGGAAACGGGACGTGAAGTTTTTCTGGACGGCGAAACGGGCTGCAAAGCCCTCGTGCTCCACGATCAGGGAGACACCTGGGGACATGGAATCCGGGTGTATGACGAACAAATCGGAGCCTTTGGAAATGCCCATTTCAAAGTGCTCGAAAACGGGCCCCTGCGGGGCGTGATCCGGGTCACGACCACCTACGAAACATCGACCCTGACCATCGACTGGATGTTGTATGCCGAAGCCCGGGACGTGGAGGCACGCGTGCAGGTGGACTGGCACGAAAAACAGAAAATTCTGAAATTCTCATTCCCCGTCGATCTCGAAGCCGATTCCTCTGCGACGGTCGAAGCTCCTTTCGGCTATTCGAAAGCCCTGCAGGACGGTTGCGAAGAACCCGGACATCGCTGGATCGACCTGAGCGGGACCTCGAACGGCCAAGCATACGGTCTGTCGGTGATCAACGATGCCAAATACGGATACAGCTTCCATGGCAACGACATGCGGATCACCGTCCTGCGCAGCCCGGTATATGCCCATCATGCTCCCAACAAACTCGATCCCGACAAAGAATACATCTGGATGGATCAGGGCATTCAAACCTTCCGGATGAAGATCGCGCCCCATACCGGTGATTGGCGGCAAGCCGATATTCCCCGTCGGGCCGATCTGTTCTGTCTGCCTCCCACAGCAACCTACCAGGGGATCCACGGAGGACATCTGCCCAAACATGGCTCATTCCTGAAAATGGAAAGTCCCAGCGTCCGGATTACCGCCATCAAACAGGCGGAAAGCGATACCGACCTGATCGTCCGCTGCGCGGAAAGTTTCGGTCGGGAAAGTTCGGCGACTCTCCATTTCCTCTCGTTGCACACAAACTGGCAAGGGAAATTCGATCCCTTTGAAATCAAAACCTTGCGTATCGATCCCAAAAACGGACACATCCGAACGGTCGACCTGCTGGAAGAATAACAAACGAATCGAGGCCCGGAACTGTCCGAGCCTCGATTTTTATCCAACAAACGCCATCGGGAAACCTCTCATCCGCCTTCGCCCCAAACAGGCAACCCTCCTCCCCGTGAGACCGGACCTCCCGAAGCGCATCATCTCCCCGATGAGAACGATTTTCATCCGCCCCGCTTGGCGGCCTTGCCGGGGTAATACCCTCGCGGAGGTAAAGGCGGGAAACCTCCGCTCATCGTAATCTCGCCTAAGAAATAACGCCGTTTGCCGTCTTCCCGACCATATGGCAAACGATACAGGGGAGTCCCGTCCCGACGCCCGACCGAAACGAACAGATCATAAGTGCCGGGAGCAAACTTCCGATACGAATCGGTGGTGCGGTCCGTAAATTTGGGGGCAACCCGGAAACGGGAACGCAATTCGAACGACGGAACGGCATCTTCGGGACCCACCTTCAGGTCCCGAACGTCGAACGATTCGTCCACCAACACCGCAACGATTCCTCCCTTTTTATCCTTCAGCGTATAACAGAGATACCCCCCGGCATAACAGGGTGCAACCCCGGCATTGCTGAGCGTCGACACGATTTCGAACTCCTCGCCGATATCCACCGTCTCGGGCCAACGCACCTCCTCGCACCGCAACCGATAACCGATCCGACGATTGATCCGGTCGACCGCCTCACGCGTACCCTCGAGCTGCTCGTACGGGAACCAGTGAATCGACATATAGGAGGCATGGTACTCCTCGATGGACCGGACCAACAGATCCGAATCCCAGGTTCCCCATTCGAGGGCATGACCGTACTGGGCATGCTCCAGAATAACGGGCATCTCGGGCCAGAACAACTGTGCCATATCGGCATGATACCACTGTTCGGGCGGTCGGGAAACCAACAGACTGTCATCCCGCATGGTCACCCCTTTGGAAAAGGCATAGTCCATGATGGGAAAACGGAATCCCGGTTCGGTAGGACCGGCATAATCGTCCGAAATGCACAACTGCGTCCGTTTGAAGTGGCGACAATAGAGGTCGATGAACTTTTTCTGCGTCTCGATACCCCACGTCCGTCCGTGAACCGGCGAAGTACGAACGGTATGTCCTTCGCCCCACATGCCGAAATGACCGATGTCGATAAAGGCCACATTCGGATTGCCGTCATAACGCAAGGCCATGGCCCGCACGAAATTTTCCACCTTCTCCAGAAAAACCGGATCCTCGTATTCCGGTTCGAAGATCACCCCATTCACATCATAGCCTTTGGCTCCGGCCTCGAAGACCCAGCGAGGCGTAGCGTGGTACATCCAACTCTCCATGGCCGTCACGCGCAGACAAACCTGTTGTCCGTTGTCGATCCAACGCTGGGCCGGCGTATCGAACGTCTCCCAGGTGAACTTTCCTTCTTCGGGTTCCAGAAACGCCCATGGCAACCGCAGATACACGGCCCCGATCCCGGGGAAATCATCGACCGTATCGGAAGGTGCCAGCTCCGAACCATAGTTCTCGATCAGATCCGAATAGTAATGCAGGGTCCAACCCATACAGGGGTTGATCAACGCCCGCCCATGATCTTGAGGTCGTACCAATCGCCATCCGTTTTCGGACCGGACGACCGGTCCGGACGACCGGTCCGGTTCAGTCTTGCTATTCAACGATTCCGAATACCCCACATAAGGGGCCGTCAACAGTCCGGCAGTCGCCAAACCCGTGGTCCGCAAAAAAGAGCGACGGTCTATTTTTTTCATGTTGGATAGATTCAAGAGAGGTTTATTTCAAATAAAGTTCGGAAATAAAAAGAAAAGCACCAAAAAATCGATAAATTTTCAATAAAAATTCTACTTTTGTTTTGTTTTAAAACAAAATTCCCTCATACAAAACTAAATCATTCATTACAAACCCAATGCGACAAACTATGCTACGACACCCAAAACACCTGTTCGGAGGAATCGGCCTGTTGCTCACCCTGAGCGCCTGCACCTCCTCACCCGATCCCTCCGCTTTCAAAACCCCTCCGGCTGAGTTCCGTCCCCACACCCTGTGGTTCTGGAACAACACCCCCGTCACCCGGGAAGGCATCGACGAACAAATCGCCGGCCTGCACGACGACAGCGGCTATGGAGGAATCGGTATCCTGCCTTTCGGTAAAGACTTTACTCCGAAATACCTGTCGGACGAATATTTCGACCTATATGTCTACTCGGTGAAAAAGGCCGCCGAAAAGGGACTCAAGGTCACGCTGTATGACGAATACGGATTCCCGAGCGGCAGTGCCGGTGCCATCAACGGCGACGATACGCCGCGTTTCATGGAACGCCACCCGGATCTGACCATCAAACGCCTGGACAAAATCGAAAAAGAGATCTCCTCCGGGGAGACCTACTGCGAAGCGCTCCCCACCGAAAGTAAACTGATGGGCGTGGTGGCCATGAACGTCGACACCAAGGAACGAATCAACCTGAGCGGCGAGGCCTCGGGCGACACCCTGCGCTGGACCGCCCCCGAAGGGACCTGGAAAGTCATGCAGTTCGTCTGCGTAACTGACGGCGACCCCAACATGGACTACCTCGATCCGGCCGCCGCCCAAGCCTTCATCGACATGGTGCACGAAGCCTACTATCAGCGTATGCCGGAGGCCTTCGGACCGACCATCACCCATACATTCTATGACGAGGTGACCATCTACCGGGCACAGGGCCGGGTATGGACTCCCCGGTTCAATGAAATTTATCAGGAACGCCGTGGCAGCGATCCCACCCTGCTGTATCCGGCCCTGTGGTACGACATCGGGCCCGAAACCCAGGCCGCCCGCAATGCGCTCTTCTCCCTGCGCAGCGACCTCTACTCCGAAGCCTACCCTCAGGCCATCACCCGCTGGAGCCGGGAACACAACACCCTCGCTACCGGCCATCAGGACAACGAGGAGATCGTCAATCCGGTGGGTACTTCGGGCGACCTGATGAAATGTTTCCGCTACCTGGAAATGCCCGGGATCGATAAAATCGGCACCACCCGGCCGACCATCACCCGCCCGGCCGAAAAATTCTACAAGATCGTGGCCTCGGCCGCCTACAACTGGGACCATTCGCTGGTGATGGCCGAAACCTACGGACTGATGGGCGACCTGTCGATGGACAGCCTGCGCAGCGTGGCCATCGATCAGTTTATCAAGGGGGTGAACTGGTTCATCCCGCATGCCGCCTGGTACAATGACCAAAAAGTGACCTTCAAGCCCGAACTTTCGGCCCGCAACCCCCATTATGCGGACAGCCTGTATGACTTCACGACCTTTATCGCCCGATTGCAGTACATGCTGCAGAACAATGCCCGGTTCGTGACCGACGTCGCCGTACTTTACCCCATTCATACCATGCAGGGAGATCACTACTTCGACGGGCCGATCCGTCCCTACGAAGGCGGCGTAAAGATTCCCTATCTGGACTATGTCCGCGTGGGCGAAATTCTCTCCAACGAAATCGGTCAGGACTATCAATGGCTGCACCCCGAGGTGCTGGCTTCGTCCTGCAGCGTGGACGAAACCGGACTGAGACTGAACAATCAGGTCCAATACAACACTTTCCGGACGCTCATCATTCCGGCCTCGAAAACCATCAGCACCACCACCCTCGAACAGGCGCTGGCCCTGTTCCGTCAGGGAGGGAAGGTCATCTTCACCTCGCTGTTGCCGACCCTGTCGACCGAACCGGGCCAGAATGCCCGCATCGGCGAACTGATGGCCGAACTGCTCCCGTCGGGGAAAGCCCTCCAGACCAACGATCGGGGCGGCGAAGTACGTTTTCTGGAACAGTCGACCCCCGAAGCGCTCCACGAAGCACTGCGTTCGGACATGCCGGCCGATGTAGCCTTCGAAGAGGGCAAAGCGCTTCGCTACCTCCACAAGGAACGGGAAGGTAAAAACCTCTTCTACCTGGCCAACTTCAGCCCGGCCCCGTATCAGGCTCCGATCACCCTCCGCGGGAAACTGCGCCTGGAAGCCTGGAACCCCCACACCGGCGAATGTACCCCGATCGACGCCACTTATGATCGCCAAGGCGATTTGCCGGTTACCCGGATCGATCTTTCGTTGCAGGGACGTGAATCCATTTTCTTAGTAGAACGGTAAACAAAACACACACTACAAAGAGGGCCCGACAGACATCTGTCGGGCCCTCTCTTTTTCGTTCGCTCAACGCGACCTATTCGATAATCTCGCAAACGGTATCCAGCCGCTTGCCGTGCGAAATCTTGGCGTCGAATTCCACTACGGAAACATTGCGTTCCGGATCATAATAGGCGTTGTCGCCCTTCCATTTCCCCCGGAAGGTAATGATCGTGCTGTCCTTTTCCGAAGTCGGATCCACATACGTGATATACACCTTGGTGCCTTCCCGACGGAAAACCATGATGATCTCTTCGGCAATATCCAGAATTTCGATCTTGTCGTCGACCTTCAGGGTCGTCTTCGGCGCAAAGAACACACACCGCACCGTCCCGTCCTCGAAACGAACCGCATGTACGTCATCCGATTGTTTGAGAATCGTGAACCCGGGATGAGCGATCAGCGAATCCAGCCCCTGTTCATTCGTGCGGGGCATCACCACATAGCTGTAGGTCGCCGTACGCGGATTCACCCCGTGATGAATCGCCAGGTTGAATACCTCGGCCGACACCGGATCATCCGATGAATCGAAATGAATGGCATGCCAACTGCCCGTCTGTACGCCCGACGTATAGGAAACCTGCTGGCGCTGCGGGAAATAATAGCCTACCTGATCGTGCAGCACCGCCTGCAGACGGTCGCCCGAGAAGCTGGCCATGGGCGTATATCCGGACGCCCCGTCGATTTTAGCCCGCGGCTCTTCGCGACGGAACGTCTGGTTGACGGCCGTCGTAACCGGCTGTCCGTTGGCACTGGAAATATCCGACCCCAGGCAGAGAATATAACGATCCGTGAAATACCACGATTTGTTGGCCTTCAGTCCGTCGGCATCGACCCGCATGACCGACACCCCGTAATTGTCGCCCACCAAACCGCCGACAATGTCGGATTTACCCTTGATCCGACGGTCTTCCTGCGGGAAATCGTTGTGGTCAACCACATTGCAGGTAACTCCCGGCACCCGGGTCCAATCCCATACCGGATAAATGTTGTTATACTCGCCGCCGTCCTGATAGATCATCAACGAACCGTTGGCCATCACTTCGCACTTGCGGTTTTCTCCGTTGACCGCTTCGGCCCCCACCGTCCGGTCGGAACACATCTTCAGAACGGCCATCCAGTCGTCCGTACGCATATAGGTCATATCCGACATATAGAAATGCTTGATGCCTTTCAGAACATTGGGACCGCCCATCATCTGGCCGTCAAACATCCGCTGATATTCCTCCGCATGGGCCGGATCGATCTTTTTGAGAGCCAGCAACTGCAAAGCATAGGTCCGGGCCTTGCCCTTCATGGCGTCCCGGAAAACGAACTGACGACCGCAGGAACCGGTCTCCATCTCACCCCGCCATACGGCCCACGACATCCCTTCGAGGGCATAATTGCGCAGGATGGACAGTTCCTGTTCGTTGAAGGCATAACGCGTACCCAGGAACAGTCCCCCCATCTGGGTCAGGGACGACAGGTACGAAAGTCCATAATTGCCGAATTGCTGCTGACGACCGTGCTGATGAAAGCTCCAGTCGAACTGCACACCTTCGTCGTTTTCGATTTTGATGACGCTCTTCATCTCCCGGATCGCCTCTTCGAACAACGCCTCGTCATCGGTCAGCATGGCCCGTACCATGACATTACAGCAAAGCCACACTTTGTTTTGACCCGTGATCTTGATCTTCGAATTGTTCATGTAGTCAATCAGGCCGGCAAACTGTTCTGCTGAAAGTTTGTCCTGCAACAACAATCCGAAATCACCCATATTGCGAGGGCCGCCGATCTCGTTGGCCCACCAGTTGGTGCTCTGGGGACGTCGCTGCAACCAGAAATCGAGCCCTTTAAGAGCCGCCTGCAACACTTTTTCGTCCTGATAAAAAGCCGAAGCCGGCGAACAATAGGCCTTGGCCATGTTCAACATCCGCATCTGATGGGTGAACGGACGCCAACTGCTGCGCAAATGACATTCATATTCGACATCCGACCACGAACCGTCAGCCTGTTGCGAAGCCATGTCCGCCCGTACGGTACTGTCCAAGGCAGCCGTCAACTTCTGTACGTACGCGACACTGTCGACAGGTTCATTTTTTTGAATCTGACTCAATTTGTAAGCATCATAAGCGGGACTCAGCAATACGTTCAGACAACGGTCAGTCATTGCCTGACGCACTTTCTGCATGTCGCGATTCGCACATCCGCTCAATACGATCGACACCGCAGCTACGACCGTACACCAAAAGAAAAAACGTTTCATCGTTTCAGGTTAGGGGTTAGTTATTATTACGCTCAAAAGATAGAGATCACAAAAATAGTGAATTATCGTCAGCATCCTCCGTCATCCCGGTCGAAATCGCGTTTTTCTCGATGCTCCCCCGTTTTTCGCGTTCGGAAGCACCGCTCCCTCTCACACAACCGATCGCCTGCCGGACAAACCCGGCGAACGACACCCCGCCCTCTGTCCCCGCACACGACTTGCATATCCCGCCAGAAATAATTACCTTGAATGCCCGTAAAACTACGCCCACGATGAAAAAACTCTACTTTTTCGGTTGGCTGCTGGGGCTGGCGGCCGCCTGTTTTTTGAGTTCCTGCTGCGGAGATTCTCCCGCTTTCAGCATCGACGCTCTGCGCTGTGAACAAGACCCCGCCCCGCTGGGAATCGAAAACCCTCATCCCCGCTTCAGCTGGCAGATACACGCTCCTCAACGGGACTTCACCCAACAGGCCTATCGAATTATCGTCGCCGACTCCCGGGAAGCGCTCGACCGGCAGAAGGGCAACTGCTGGGACAGCGGCAAAGTCCGCTCGGAAGAACAGATTCTGGTCCCCTATCAAGGGAAACCGTTGCAACCCGGGAAACGATACTGGTGGAAAGTCCGTTCATGGGATAACCATGGACAGGCTTCGGAGTGGAGCCAACCCGCTACGTTCGACATGGGATTACTCTCCGAAAACGACTGGGACGGAGCCCGATGGATCGCCCTGGAAGCTGACCGTCCCGAAGAGATCATCGTCCCGGGCATGGACGATTACCGCAAGATCGAAAAACGTTTCGGCGACCATAAAACCGGCCTGTATACCCTGCCGCAATTCCGAAAAACATTCACCCCCCAAAAAACCGTCCGACGGGCCATGGCCTATGTCTGCGGCCTGGGACAATTCGAAATGACGGTCAACGGCACCAAAACCGGCGACCACTTCCTCGATCCGGCCTGGACCCGCTACGACCGAACAGCCCAATACGTCCCCTTCGAAATCACCGACCAACTGTGTTCGGGCGAAAACGTCATCGGCATCCGGCTGGGAAACGGGTTCTTCAACGTTCCCCGGGACCGTTATTTCAAACTGCTGATCTCGTTCGGCGCCCCGAAACTGCTTGCCAAGGTCGAACTCGAATACGAAGACGGCTCCCGGGAATGTTTCGTATCGGACTCCAGCTGGAAGGCCGCTCCCAGTGCCATCACCTTCTCGAGCATCTACAGCGGAGAGGATTACGACGCTTCGTCCGAAATTCAGGGGTGGGAGCGTCCCGGTTTCGAGGACAGCACCTGGCGTACGCCGGTGATCGCCGACTTTTCCACCGTACTTCGATCCCAGCGTTCTACCCCGCTGAAAATTACCGATCGCATTCCGGCCGTACGCATTTTCCGCAACCGGGCCGGAAACTGGGTTTACGATCTGGGGCAAAACGCCTCGGGGATCGTGCGACTCAGCCTCACCGCCCATGACCGGCAAAGTGTCAAGCTCATCCCGGCCGAATTGCTCAACGACGACGAAACCGCCAACCAGAAAGCATCGGGCACTCCGTTCTATTACACCTATACCACACGGGGTGACGGCAATCCGGAAAGCTGGCAACCCCGTTTCACGTATTACGGATTCCGCTATGTAGAGGTGATCGGAGCCGTACCCGCCGGGGAACCCAACCCCCGGAATTTACCCGAAATCACGGAAATCATCGGGCTGCATACCCGCAACAGCGCCGAAGAGACCGGGACCTTCTTCTGTTCCAATCCATTGTTCAATCGCATTCACAACCTGATCGACTGGTCGATCCGCAGCAACCTCTCGCACGTACTGACCGACTGTCCCCACCGGGAAAAACTCGGATGGCTGGAAGTAGCCTACCTGATGGGACCCTCGATTCAGTTCCGTTACGACATCGCACGGGTCTATGCCAAAAAAGTCGAAGACATGCATACGGCCCAATACGAAAACGGCATGATCCCGACCACAGCCCCTCACTATGTGGTTTTCCCGGGCGGGTTCCACGACACCCCCGAATGGGGCAGCGCCTACATCTCGATTCCGTGGGATCTTTACCGCTGGTATGGCGACCGGCGGCCGCTGGAAGAAAATTACGACGACATGGCCCGTTATGTAGCTTACCTGGGCAGTCGGGCCGAAAACCACATTATTTCTTACGGACTGGGCGACTGGTTCGATATCGGACCGGGATTCCCCGGTTACTCCCAGTTGACCACCAATGGAGTGACGGCCACAGCAACCTATTACCGTAACGTTAAAATCCTGGAACAAACCGCCCGCCTGCTCGGCAAAACCACCGATGCCAAACAGTACGCCGCGCTGGCCGATACGATCAAACAGGCCTACAACGACCGGTTTTTCGATCCCTCCACCGGACGATACGACCGCAACAGCCAAACGGCCAGCGCCATTTCACTGGTTATGGATCTGGTTCCCGAAGAATACATAGCCACCGTCCGACAAAACCTGATCGACGATATCCGCGGTCGGGGCAATGCCCTGACGGCCGGAGACATCGGTTATCGGTACGTACTGCGGGCTCTGGAAGAGGGCGATGCCTCGGAAGTTATCTACGACATGAACAGTCGTTACGATGTTCCGGGTTACGGTTACCAACTGGCTCACGGAGCCACCTGCCTGACCGAATCGTGGCAGGCCTACCGCGAAGTCTCGAACAACCACTGCATGTTGGGCCACCTGATGGAATGGCTTTACAGCGGACTGGTCGGAATTTCGCAGAGTCCCTCTTCGGTAGCCTACAAAGAAGTCGTCATCAAACCGCAGGTGGTCGGCGACATCTACGAAGCGCGCGGATCGTTCCGCTCTCCCTACGGTCTGATTCGCAGCGAGTGGAAACAAACCGCCGAGACTTTCGTTCAAACGGCCGACATTCCGGCCGGCAGTTCGGCTTGGGTCTACCTGCCGGCAGCCGATCCGGCCCAAATTACCGAAAGCGGTTTGCCTCTCGGCGAGGCGCCTCAGGTCACGCTGCAAGAGCAGACTCCCGCATATACCCTCGTACGGATCGGATCGGGCCATTATCGTTTCGAAGTCCGACGAACCGCTACCCCGTCCGGCCAATAAACCGGCCCGAAAGGATCTCCAACGAAGCACATCGGAAGAAGCAACCGACAGAGGTTCCAGCAAACATCAGGCTGGTAAAACGAGGGAGAAGAGGAGAACTCAACCGGTCGAAAAGCCTTTACAACTGCCTCCATCCACGAAATTGTTGATAATTTCTCCATAAATTACGGTTTGTTTCGGGAGCAGGCCTGGAAAAAAAACGTACTTTTAGGCATTAAAAATTGCCGAACTATGACCAAAGACGAATTTGCGCACGAAATGGATATCGAACTCGATCCTCAAATCGCTGAAGGAGACTACGCTAACCTGGTGATCATCTCTCATTCGCCTTCCGAGTTCGTTTTGGATTTCGCCGGTATTTTACCGGGCCTCCCCAAGCCCAAAGTCAAAAGCCGGATCATTTTGGCTCCCGAACACGCCAAACGACTCCTGCTGACCCTGCAAGAAAATATCTCGAACTACGAAGCCGTCAATGGTCACATCAGCCTTTCACCTACTTCGGCCGAAGAGGCCAAAATGGCCATGAGCCTGCGTGCCGGTGAAGCCTGATCCGAAATTTCCGATTCTTCGGTTTTACGCATGATATAGGCAAAAGGGGAATCCCATGGAGGGATTCCCCTTTTACGTTATCCTTACAAAAAGAGTCTCTATCGAATCTTCGGCAGCCAGACCCGATATCTCCCTTCCCGATTCCAGGTGTTCCCGGCCGAAGAGAAATCGCAGAACCGGATCGAAACCGGCTCGTCCCCTTCGATGGCCGGATCATGCCCCAACAACTCCAAAGGCGCCGTAAAGGCCATCCACATCTTCTCGGGCTTGTCGCTTACCGGGAACAGTTCCACGTAACCATCCGTCGCACGAATCCGACAGGCTTCGTCCACAAAGCCATCCCCGAAACGCCAGTCACGGGCCAAGACGATCGGACCCCGTTCGAGGGCCTGATAACCGTTCAGTTCCACCAAACGTCCCCGCATATCGAATTGCAACACCACTTTATCCCCCTCTTTCCATCGACGGGTAATCGTACGGTATGTACCCGGTTGAACGTCAGCCAACGCCTCCCCATTGACCGAAACCCGCACGATCCGACTCCAGGAGGGAATCCGCAAGGCCAGACTGAACTCCGATTCTTTGCGGGGTTTGAGTACGATCTCCACCTGTCCGTCTTCCGGATAGGTCGTCCGCTGTTCCAACAGAATCTCGGTGCCGTTCAAAACGGCTTTGCTGGAAGAAGGTCCGTACAAATTGACATACAACGTATTGTCGCCCTGCGTAACCGCCACCTGAGGCAACATCACAAAAGCCCGGGGCCCATTGGCACTGCAACAGTTCAGATGCATGCCGCACTGCGGCTTGTTGGCCTGACGAAATCCTTCCAGAGGCGTATACATGGCCATCTGAGCCGCATCTTCCTTGAGCGTAGCCAGCATGGCATTATACGCACTGCGTTCGATCTGATCGGCATACAACGGATTATGGGTCACTGCCAGCAGATTGGCGCACAACTTCATCCAACTCATCGTCACGCAGGTCTCCATCGTATGGTAAAACGGTTCGGTCTGGTGACGGCGTCCATGATAGAAACACTCCGAAGCCGTCGCCGATCCGGCAATGTTGATCTCTTCCTCGAGCATGTTGCCAACGGCCATTTCCACCGCCTTGAGATAATCCGCCTGACCGGTCAGTTTATAGAGTTCGAGCAACCCGTCGTAACACGACATCATTTCGTAAGCCTTACGACCGTTTTCCCATACCCACCAGGTCCCGTCATCCAATGCCTGTTTCGGGAATCGATCGGCCACCGGAACCCCGTCCAGGGCCTTGGAAATGAGTTGCGGGCCTTCGGGCGTCTCCCATTCGGAAACGATATGCTTGGCAAAATCGAGGTAACGGGTATCCATCGTCCGCAGGTAGAGATACACCATCGGTTCGAGAATCGAACTGGGCGGCATACCCCGGTACAAACCCGCCTGCACAATCCGTTTTTTCGCCGGAATCTGCGTCAACACATAATCCCCCAGACGAACCGCCCCCTCCAGAATCTTCTTGTCTCCGGTCAGATCGTAACAAGCCAACAAACCCAGCAGGGTATACTTCTGACCCCATACGTCCCAATTCGTCAACCGGGCTTCAGGAGCGTAATTACCGATATACCCGTCGGGCTGTTGAGTCGCCAGAATAGCTTCGGCACCCCGTTTGATTTTGGCCAGCAATTCCGGATCGCCGTTATAACGGTAAGCCGCTACGGCTCCGAGCGTCCATTTGCCCCAAAATTCGCTCTGCCACAAGGATTTTTCCTGCTGACTGCGAAACGGAGCTACTAAAGCCTGCTCATCCTCCCCGATGATTCTCAAACGGATACAGGCATTGATCCGATCCCCCAGATAACCACCGATATGCGTTTGAGCCTGCGGAGGCAGCGGCTGAGGCTTGGCCGTAGTTTTACGGCCCTTCGGGGCGGCTTCAGCCCCGACCGTACACAACAGCCCGGCCAGCAACACCGCCACCCATAAATTTCGTTTCATAAATGCGTTTCAGGTAATTTTATTATAAACCTCTCTCACCGCAAGAGCGGTCAGAACAGCGTATTCTGTTGATCGGGGCGCAAAACCCCCAAATGTTCATAAGCCAATTCGGTCACCTCCCGACCCCGGGGGGTCCGCTTGAGAAAGCCCTCCTTGATCAGGAACGGCTCGTAAACCTCCTCGATCGTCCCGGCATCTTCACTCACCGCCGTGGCGATGGTACCCAGTCCGACAGGACCTCCCCCGAACTTATGGATAATCGTACCGAGGATCTTGTTGTCCATCTGGTCGAGGCCCCGACTGTCGATGTTCAGCGCACTCAGTGCATACCGGGTGATCGCCAGGTCGATATGGCCGCCGCCCTTGACCATGGCGAAATCACGCACCCGCCTCAACAGCGCGTTGGCGATACGGGGCGTACCCCGACTCCGCATCGCGATCTCCAAGGCCGCCTGATCATCGATCGGGATATCCAGAATGGAGGCCGAACGACGCACAATGCCACTCAGCACCCGACTGTCATAATACTCCAGATGACACTGAATCCCGAACCGGGCCCTCAGAGGACTGGTCAGCAAACCGCTGCGGGTCGTAGCTCCGATCAGCGTAAAGGGGTTCAGCTCGATCTGAATCGACCGGGCACTGGGGCCCTTGTCGAGCATGATGTCGATCTTATAGTCCTCCATGGCCGAGTAAAGATACTCCTCGACAATCGGACTCAGTCGGTGAATTTCGTCGATGAACAGAATATCGCCCCGTTCGAGGTTGGTCAACAGACCGGCCAGGTCGCCCGGTTTGTCGAGCACCGGCCCGGAGGTCATCTTAAGCGACGCCCCCATCTCGTGGCTGATGATATTGGCCAGGGTGGTTTTCCCCAGGCCCGGAGGTCCGTGCAACAGGACATGATCCAAAGCCTCCTCCCGCATCAGCGCAGCCTGGATAAAGACCCTCAGGTTGTCGACGATCTTATCCTGCCCGCTGAACGAAGAGAGCTCCTGAGGCCGAATCCGGTTCTCAAACTCCAGATCGGTCTCGATATTTCGAATGTTGTTTGCCATATCGCCTACAAAGATAAAAAGATTGGACGAGGATCGCCGCAGATACGGTATTTTTCCACCCCCGCAGCGATCACAAATTGGCGATCCGCCACCCCGTCGGATAAAGATTGTTGCAGCGTCGGCCGATGCGTTTGATCCAACCCAAAGGCAACCCCCGGCAAGTCACCAGATTGATGCCTTCGGCCAGCGGTGTCGGATCGATATCCTTTTTGCGCAGGTAGTCGAGCGCCTCTTCCAGCGGCAGTTCGGTGCGGGGTACCACCCCGCCGTTCAGGTCATGAAAAAGAGCCAGCGCAGGATCGGGCTTCAACTTCCCGCCATACAGTTCTCCGCACTGTACCCCCGAAGTCACGACCGATAACCCTTCGGCAAGCTGACGAACGGCCGGGAACGACGCCCGATAATAGGCATAAAACGAATCGCCCACCCGGGCAAATTGCATATATTCGGGTTGACCCACCCATCGGGCCAGTTCGGCACGTTCCGTTTTGCCGGGTTCCGTAAACACGCTTTTCCGCGGTTTGGGAACCCGTTCCCGGCATCGGCCTTCAGGTTTCCGCAGCACGGCAGCGAAAAAGCCTTCGCCCTCCACCCGATGGGGATAAAACCGGAAGGTCGGGATATCGCCCTCCCGACCGCATACGACCCCCCAGTCCGGATCACACTCCACCGCTGCCGGCTCGGCCCCGTATTCGTCGATCAACCAGCGCAACGTACCCTCATTTTCCACGTCATTGAACGTGCAGGTACTGAATATCAACACGCCTCCGGGACGTAACGCCCCCCATACGTCCGCCAAAATACGGCGATCCCGCGCAGCACACAACCGGACCGCTTCAGGGCTCCATTCACCCCGGGCTTCGGGCGTTTTACGGAACATCCCCTCCCCCGAACAGGGAGCATCCACCAAAATCAGGTCGAAAAAATGTTCGTATGCGCCTAAATGGGCCGGATCGTTGTTGGTCACCACCACATTGCCGAGCCCCCATTTGCGGACATTGTCGGCCAGCGTCAAGGCTCTGGCACGAATCACCTCGTTAGCGACAACCAACCCATCGACCCCGACCAGCGAAGCGAGCAGGGTGGTCTTGCCGCCCGGCGCCGCACACAGATCGAGGACCCGAGGCGACTGCTCCTCCGTAAACAACGTACGGTACAAATGTTCGATAAACATCGACGAAGCCTCCTGAACATAATAGGCTCCTCCGTGAAACCACGGATCGAGTGTAAAACTCGGGCGCTCCTCCAGGTAGTAGCCGTATCGGGACCAGGGCACCCGACGCCCACCGTCCGGACGTGTCGATTTATAGGGATTGTAACGAAGGCTGACCGGAGAGGGGGTCTCCAGCGAAGCACACAAACGAGCCGCTTCATCAGAACCCATACGCTCCTCGCACAGGGCCCGAAAAGCCTCGGGCAACGGATAATCGGACATGTATCAAATTTTTATAACGCCGGCCCCCTCCGGAACCGGCGTTCGTATCACATCTTTAAAAATAATCGATAAACTTTCTTTTTTACCTGCCATAAAAACAGTCGCTCGACCCCGTCGGGCCCGATCTGCATCGCCCCAGAAAAATTTCGGTTCATGGAGTCCCGAAATACAACGGTCATTTCAAAGCCAGAATACGCTCCACCAGTGGATCGAGCAGGCCCGGATGCTCGATGAAATCGATCTTATCCACATCGATAATCTCCACCTCGCCCTCATAAACCTCTTTGATCCAATGTTCGTACTTGACATTGAGCCGCTGCAGGTACTCTTCCATGATGTTCATCTCATAGGCCCGACCCCGTTTACGAATCTGGCTGATGAGCGTCGGTACGCTGGCCCGCAGATAAACCAACAAGTCCGGCGTACGAATCAGGTTGGTCGACAGGTTGAAAATTTTCATGTACGTATCGAAATCGCGGGTCGACATCAAACCGCTCTGGTGCAGATTGTCGGCGAAAATATAGGCATCTTCATAGATCGTACGGTCCTGAATCAGATCCTCGCCTTCGGCCAGAATGCAGGCCGCCTCGCGAATCCGCTGCCCCAGAAAGTAAATCTGCAGGTTGAACGACCAGCGGTTCATATCCTCATAAAAATCCCCGATATAAGGATTGTCGCTATCCTCATAATAGGCCTTGGCTCCCGTACGGCGAGCCAGGATTTCGGTCAGCGAGGTCTTCCCCGACCCGATATTTCCGGCAATGGCGATATACATGACCGTTCGATTTTGAACACCGGAAGACACTATCGTCTCTCCGGCAGAACCTTATACACAAAGTTACGGCTTTTCAGGCGGAAAATCAACCCTGCGTTTCCCCTTCCAGCCTATGATACAGCTCCGTAAAATTTCGGGCCATCCCCTCCCAGGTAAAACGTTCGCGATAACGCAAGATCCGAGCCCGGAACTCTTCGGCACGATGTTCATCGTAAAAACGACGGATGGCGGCGGCAATGGCTTCGGGTTCGGGAGCCGTCACATACCCCACCTCTCCATCCGGCACGATCTCGCGCAATCCGCCCACATCGGTCACCACCATCGGAACATCGAACCAATAAGCCACCTGCGTCACTCCGCTCTGGGTAGCGGTCCGGTAGGGCTGGCAAACCAGATCGGCTGCCGAAAAGAATAAACGGACTTCACCTTCGGCGATAAAACGATCGAACAGGATCACCTCGTCCTGAAGATCCAACTCCCGAAGCAGGCGTTCATAACGCTCCCGTCCGCTGTAATATTCCCCCGCCACCACCAGACGATGGCCTTTCAACCAGCCTGCCTTCTTCAAAACCGCCCAAGCCTCATAAAGCAAATCCAGGCCCTTATAATCCCGGATGTAGCCAAAGAAAAGGGTGTAATGCAACGCCGGATCGAGCCCCAGACGAGCACAAGCCTCCTCGCGGGGAAGCGTCTCCCCGTATTGGGTAAACATGGGGTGCGGCGAGAAAACCGCAGGCTTGTCGGCGGTAAACTGTCTCAAGTCACGATACACCTGCTCCGACATATAAACGAACCCATCCATCGAGTCGATGAAATAACGGGTCAAAAAGGTGTCCATCGGACGCTTTTCGTGCGGGATGACGTTATCGAGCAGGGCAACGGTACGTATTCCCGCCCGCCGGGCGATACGGGCCACCGTACCGAACGCGGGAGCCATCGCCGGAATCCAATAACGAACGATCAGCAAGTCGGGATGCAGGCGCCTCACCCGTCGTCCGGTACGCCACCAAGTCCAAGGATTGACGCTGCTCAGCTCCCGGGAGATCGTCAGATCCTCCGGCGCCGGCTCGTCGGTCAGCTGACTGCTCCCCGGGAACAACAACCGGGGATACTGTGTGGTGAACGTAAACAGACGACACGCCATGCCCATCGCCCGAAACGTTCGGGCCAAGGTATGGTTGAAACCCGACAATCCTCCTCGAAAAGGATGGGCCGGGCCCAAAATCAGTATGGATTTCAACTTCGTCATAACATCTCCTCATCGATCGGTCCCGCCCCGAAACGCATGCTCCTGCCACAAAAACCCGGCCTACGAACCGTGCATTCCCCCTTCGGTTCTTCGCTCGACAGGGTTTCAAGCATGAACCGAACCCGATTCGCTCTCCTGAGCCAACAACGAATCGAGATAGGTCCGGTCATTGCACAGACGCGGCACTTTGTTCTGTCCGCCGACTTTGCCCCGACCCTTCATCCATCGATAAAAAGCCCCTTCGGACAAGACGGTCACGGTAGGACGCAGCAGGGTGGTATCCTTGAAACGTTTGGCCTCGTAATCGGAATTGACCCGCTGCAAAGCCTCATCCAACCCATCGATAAACCGTTCCAGATCATCGGGACGTCGGCTGAACTCGATCAACCACTGATGCGATCCTTTGGTCTTGTCGTGCATATAAATAGGACCGGCGGTATAATCGCTGATCTGAGCCCCCGTGGCCTCACAGGCTGCCTTGAGGGCCGCTTCGGCATTGTCGATGATCACCTCCTCGCCAAACGCATTGATAAAATGCTTGGTGCGTCCCGTAATCCGGATTTTATACGGCGACAGACTCGTAAATTCCACCGTGTCGCCGATCATATAACGCCACAGCCCGTTGCAGGTCGAAATAATCAGGGCGTAATTGACCCCCGTACGCACCCCTTCCAAAGGTACCGCCTGCGAAGGATCGTGCAAGGCGGTCATCGGCAGAAATTCGTAATAAATCCCGTAGTCCAACATCAACAACAGGTCTTCCCGGTCGGGTTCATTCTGGATGGCGAAAAACCCTTCGGAAGCGTTGTAGGTATCCATGTATTTCATACGGTCCGAAGGGAACAACCGGCGATACTGCTCCCGATAGGGCGTAAAATTCATCCCGCCGTGAATGAACAACTCCATGTGGGGCCAGACCTCCAATATATTCTCCTTGCCCGTATATTCCAGTACCTTATTCAGCATGACCATGTTCCACGACGGCACCCCGGCAAAGGCCGTAATACGCTGGCCGACCGTTTCCCGACAGATCGCCTGCACTTTCTGTTCGAAATCGGGCATTAGAGCCGTCTGGGTCCGGGGGGCACGACGCCAATTGGCCCACCACGGGGTATTTTCGATCAGGATGGCTGACAAATCACCCTCCAGAGCCCGGCCTCCGGTCGTTTCCAGACGCCGACTTCCACCCAACGTCAGGGTTTTGCCGGAAAACACCCGGCTGTCGGGATGCAGCGATGTAAACAGGCAGATCACATCCCGCGGCCCCTGCATGTGACATCCCTGCAAACCTTCCCGCGTTACGGGGATGAATTTGCTCTTCGAACCGGTGGTACCGGACGACTTGGCGAACCAGGAGATTTCACCCGGCCAGGTCACATCCCGCTCTCCGGCGCGCAAACGGGCAATCCACGACTCGAACCGGTCGTAATCACAAACCGGCACCCGCGCGGCAAACTCTTCCCCCCGACGAATCGCACCGAAATCATAGGCCTGTCCGAAAGCGGTTTCCCGGGCCCGGTTCAGCAACGTTTCGAGTTGGCGATGCTGAACCTCCTGCGGATGGCGCATGAAAAAGTCGATCTCCTTGCGGCGATGCGACAAAAACAGATTGACCAATCGTGTAGTCCAAACCATACGGTACCAAAAACATAAAATCGTCCGGATACCCCTGCGACCGGGTACTACTCCGGACGAAACACATTAACCGAAAAATTTCCCGATCCGGGCAATGGCCGACGGCAGGGCGAACACCACCACCCGATCATAGGCGTTGATCTCGGTATTCCCCACCGCAATAAACGTCTTGTCTCCTCGCACGATTCCTCCAATGATCGCATCCCGCGGGAACTCCAGATCGCGAATTTTATTTTTAGTGGCCGGCGAATTGGGTTTGACGATGAACTCCAGCACTTCGGCTTCCGATCCCGTCAGGTATTTGATGGCCTGCACGTCGGTATTCATCGTAAACCGGAAAATATTGCTGGCCGTCACCAATTTCTTATTGATAATCGTATCGATGCCCATGCTCTCGGCCAGGCTGATGTAGTTGAGGTTCTCCACCTCGGCGATCACCTTCTTCACCCCGAGTCGCTTGGCCAGCAAAGCCGCCAGAATGTTGGTCTCGGCCCGACCGGTCACCGCCACAAATGCATCCATGTTGCTCATGCCCTCTTCGATCATCGAGTCGATGTTACGCCCGTCTTCGCTGATAATCAACGTCGACTCCAAGGATTCGGCCAGCTTATAGGCTTTCTCGGGATTGTATTCCACCAACTTGATATTCACCTCGTTCTGCAATTCGTTGGCGATCTGAACCCCAATGCGGCTGCCCCCCAGGATCATCATGTTGTTGACGTCGATGTTGGACTTGCCCGAATAGGCCATCACCTCCTTGAGCGACTCCTGGTCCGTGATAACATAAATCGTATCCCCCTCTTTAAACGTATCGTTCCCGCGAGGGATAATCGTCTGTCCGTTCCGGGAAATCGCGACCGTCCGATAAGGCAGGTGCTCCCGGTCACAGGTAACATCCAACAGACTCTTGTCGATGAGCGAGGCCGAAGAATCGAGTTTGAACACAACCAGCGACAGTTTTCCCCCTGAAAAATCGACGTACTCCGTCGTGCTGGTGTGACCCAACAGATTGATCACCTCACTGGCCGCCACTTTTTCGGGATAGAACAGATAATCGATCCCCATATTGATGAACATCTCCTTGTTATTCGGTTCGAGATATTCATTGTTGTCGATGCGGGCGATGGCTTTGCGCGCCCCCAGCTGTTTGGCCAATACGGCCGAAATAATATTGGTAGATTCCTCGGGACGTACGGCAATAAACAGATCGGCCTTACGAACCCCGGCCTTTTTCAACACGGCGAACGTCGTACAGTCTCCCTCGACGGTAATCACATCCGCTACCGAAGAGACTTCCTCCAATCGTTTCGGATCGTCGTCGATCACGGTCGTATCGTGATACTCATTGCTGAGCATTTTGGCCAAGTGGCTGCCGACTTCCCCCACCCCCGAAATAATGATCTTCATGGCTCGTTGTTTTGCCACGGTTCGCATTCCCACCCGCTTCTTCCGCAAACAGAAGATCGGATGACGGAGAATGAAACCGAAAAAATATTTTTTGACAGACGATAACCCTACAAATTTATAACTTTGTACGGATTTTGCACCATGTATTCCGAAACTTTATACCGAATATCATGTCAGCGGGATTACTGATTTTTTTAGTCGCTGTAGGCGTTGTAGGGTTTTTCGTACTCGCTTTCTCTTTGACAATTCTGATCAAAGGGCACTACATGGATTCCGAAATCGGAACCAACCCTCATATGAAAGAACGGGGAATCGGCTGCGCTTCCCAACAGTTCCGGAACGAAGAGGCGGCCTTACAGGGTCAGCCGACCGTTCCCCTGACCGATTGCGGAGGAAACTGCGGCAGTTGCGTAACCAACGTCTGCGATCATCCGGAAAACCGAAAATAACGCCCTCGCACCGGGAAGCATATACTCCCCCGCGAAAACGTAAAACCGCCTTTTCGGCGGTTTTTTCATATTCGCCTGCTCCGCCATAAGGTCTCTCTATCGCTCATGCGACCGTCTCCTTCTTCCGCCCAGCACCCCTCCTCCGCTTCGACCTACGGATATTCCCCACGGACCGACCGACCGATCCATCCCCACAACGTCCACCGCCTCCTTCGACGCGCCCGAATCACCCATTCCGAGAAAAAAACAATCGTCTGCATGAATCGGCATGAAGATTGCTCTTTCCACGGAAACTTTAATTCCGATTTATATGAAAAATTTTCTTCTTGCCGCATTCGGACTTCTGTTTCTCGCCGCATCGTGTGTGAAAGAGGACGGGGGCAAAAACAATAATGACGATCAAATTTCCGAAGCCTCCCTGGTCGAACCCGAAATCAACGTGCAAATGGCCGAACCACTCTCTCAACAGGCTTTCTCCGGAGCCTTGGAAATTTATCCCTGCAACAACGGAAGTTCCATCTACTTTGGAAACTACATCAGCGGTAAACTCAGTGTGTTCAACGGCTTTTACATGATCGTGGACGGCAATGTCTCCGGCCAATACAACCGTGAACTGCATTTGCCGATCGGCGATTACAACATGGTCTACTGGGGAACACCGAAATACGATGAGCCCATCCATAACGCCCCGCAAATCGTTTCTCCGGGCCTGAGCGAAGGCGCCGATCTGTCGAAACTCTACTTCACCCTGCGCAGCATCGGCAACGAACTGTACTCGCCGGTATACGATCTGGTCTACGCCGTGAAACCCGCCCACATCGGCACGGATGCCTTGCAGGCATCGCTCACCCGCATCAGTGCCGGATTGAAAGTGATCGTCAAACAATCCGACGGCAGTGCTTTCACTCAAGACATCACCAGTGTCAAAGTCAATATCGGAAATATTGCCGAAAAGGTAAATTTCTACACGGCCCAAGCCGAAAACATGACCAAAACGATCCAATTCGAACTGGCCAGATCCGAAGACGGACTCTCCTACCAGAATGCAACGGTCATGCTCTTCCCGTCGGCCGAAAACCCGCCCCTCGAATTGATCATCACATTACAGGACGGTACCGTGTTCCGATTGCAGGAAAACCTGACTTCGACCCTCTCGTCCAATACCCGACTGACCTTGAATATTTCCGTCGGAAAAATCCTGCCGGACGGTAACCCGGGCGATTTCACCTATGACCGATGGCACGAATCCAATGAAAACATCGATTTCCCCATCGTAGACTAAGATCTCCCCGTATCCCACCAAGGCCTGTACGAACGACGTACAGGCCTTGTCAGGTATTCCCCCGACTGTTCTCGAAAAATCCCATCTGCCGGATAAATGCCCAAACACCAACTATCCAGACCATTCTATCGTTCCAGGAGTATCTTTCCCCATGCAATTCCGGCATCCCGGACACGAAACGAATGGGTCACGTAACGGCAGCCCACGAGGACAGGCAACCCTATCTGTTCCATGTCCTGCCTGACAGCATCACGGATCCCCTCCGAACCGCCGTTGCCGCTCTGTCGACAGCACGGGTTCATACCCCTACATAAGGAAGTTCTTTTTACGAATTGCCTCTTTGCGGATCAAGGCTTCCTGCACATCGGGATGTTTCTGCCGAAACCGCATGAACGTATCCCGGGATAAGCCGAAACGTTTGCAAACATCGGAAACCAATTTCCCTTCGTTGAACATCTGAATAACTTCCTGCCGGTTCTCGATCAAAAGGTTCTGTTTGGTATAGCTCCCTTTGCGTCGCCCCAGAATCACCCCGTTCGACTTGCGAAGTGCCAGGGCCTCCCGTGTACGCATCGATATCAAATTCCGTTCGATCTCGGCGACCAAACCGAATGCGAAACATAAAACCTTACTGTTGATCGTATTGTCAAACGAATACCCCTCTTTCGTCGTATACAGGTTGATATCCCGGTTCAGACACTGCCCCATAATGGCCATGATATCGGTCAATGTCCGGCTCAGGCGTGAAATCTCCGTGACGATCAACGTATCTCCCTGCTTCATTCGCTTGAGCAATGCGCCGAGTTTCCGATCCTTTCCATGTTTTTTCCCACTGGCGATTTCGGTGACCCACCGATCGACCGTCAGATTCCGACTCTCGGCAAAACGTCTGATTTCATCTTGCTGGTTGGCCGGATGCTGTTTCCCTGTACTCACTCGTAAATAACCTATTATCATACATTTGGACTTTTAATCAGGGCGACATTACCCCGACAGAAACATCCAAATTGCTACAAAAATCAAAAATAACCCCCTCAAAACCCACAAAAGAGCTCTCTTTTCAACCCCAACCCACGATTCCGACCTCCTCTTTCCAGCCCCCGATCCCGAGCCAAACAACGCATTTATCCCCCTTCTTCCCTCTCAAAACGGATGATCCGATGGTCATCGCCCCCTATCCTTTGCCGACAAAAAAAGAGGCTCCGAAATTTCGGAGCCTCTTTTCCATAGATACGAATCGAATTATTTCTGGTCGTCTTCAGCAACCGGCGTATAATCCATCGCAGCATAGCGTTTATACATGTTGTAACGCCATTTGGCATTCGCTTCCGAAGCGTCGAACAACTCCTGAGCTTCAGCCGGGAACGACTTCATCAACGACGTATAACGTACTTCTTTCTTCAGGAAGTCCTGGAACTTGCTCCAGTCGGGTTCCTTCGAATCGAGTACGAAGGGGTTCTTGCCCTGTTCTGCCAACTGCGGATTGTAGTGCCACAGGTGCCAGTACCCGCAGGCTACGGCTTCCTTACCTACGGTCTGGGTGCGGGTCATACCGCCCTTGATCCCGTGGTTGATACAGGGAGCGTAAGCGATTACCAGCGAAGGACCGGGATATGCTTCGGCTTCTTTCAGTACGTTGAACAACTGGTTCTGGCTACCACCGATCGATACCTGAGCCACGTATACATACCCGTAGGTCATGGCAATGGCACCCAGGTCTTTCTTACGAACCCGCTTACCGGCCGTAGCGAATTTGGCAACGGCACCCACCGGAGTCGATTTCGAAGACTGACCGCCGGTATTGGAATATACTTCGGTATCGAGAACCAGTACGTTCACATCTTCACCCGAGGCCAGCACGTGATCCAGGCCGCCGAAACCGATATCGTAAGCCCAACCGTCGCCCCCGAAGATCCACTGCGAACGTTTTACCAGGTATTGTTTCAGTTCGAGAATTTCCTTGCCTTTGGCGCAACCGCAAGCTTCCAGCATCGGAACCAGTTTGGCGGTAGCGGCGGCGCTGGCAGCGCTGCTCTTGCGACCATCCAGCCATTCTTTCATAACGGCTTTGATTTCATCCGAGCATTCGGCGCTTTCGAGGCATTCGTTCATCAACATGGCGATCCGATCACGCATCTTTTCGCTACCCAGGTGCATCCCCAGACCGAATTCGGCGTTGTCTTCGAACAGTGAGTTAGCCCAGGCCGGACCTTTGCCTTCGGCATTGGTGCAGTAGGGAGTCGAAGGTGCCGAACCCCCGTAAATCGAACTACAACCCGTTGCATTGGCTACCATCATACGATCGCCGAACAACTGGGTAATGGTTTTGATATAAGGCGTTTCGCCGCAACCGGCGCAAGCCCCCGAGAATTCGAACAACGGCTGAGCGAACTGGCTGTTCTTCACCATGCGGGTCTTGTCCACCACGGTGTCCTTGTAGCCGACCTTCTTGGTCAGGTAATCCCAGTTCTTATGCTGTTCCAACTGGCTTTCCAGCGGTTTCATCACCAGAGCCTTGTTCGGAGCCGGGCAGACATCGGCGCAGTTGCTGCAACCCGTACAGTCGAGTACGCTCACCTGCATGCGGAACTTATAGGCTTTGGTCGGACCTACCCCCTGAATCGATGCGGCGTTCAGACCTGCGGCTTCTTCATCGGTCAACAGGAACGGACGAATCGCAGCGTGCGGGCAGACATACGAACACTGGTTACACTGAATACAGTTTTCAGATACCCATTCCGGAACATTCACGGCAATACCGCGTTTTTCATACGCCGTCGTACCGTTGTCCCAGGTACCGTCTTCACGACCCAGGAAAGCGCTTACCGGCAGGCTGTCACCGGCCAGAGCGTTGATCGGGCGAACCACTTTCTGGATAAATTCGGGAGCATCGTCGGCTACGGCAGCGGTTTCCGTAACCGTCAGGTTGGCCCATTCGGCGGGAACTTCTACCTTCACCACTTCGGCACCACCTTTTTCCACAGCGGCGTAGTTCATGTTGACGATGTCTTCCCCTTTCTTACCGTACGATTTGTAAATGGCCTTTTTCATCTCTTCGACAGCCACATCGAACGGAATCACGTTCGCGATCTTGAAGAAGGCACTCTGCATGATGGTGTTGGTACGAGAACCCAAACCGAGGTCTTCGGCAATCTTCGTCGCGTTGATGATATAGAAGTTGATCTGGTTTTCAGCCAGGTATTTCTTCATGGCAACGGGCAGCGTAGCCTTGGTCGTTTCGGCGTCATGTACGCTGTTGAGCAGGAAGCTACCCCCTTTCTTCAGCCCTTTGAGCACATCGTACTTGTCTACATACGAAGGCACGTGGCAAGCCACGAAGTCAGGCGTGGTCACCAGATAGGGCGAGGTGATGGGCTTGTCCCCGAAACGCAGGTGCGAAGCGGTGTAACCACCCGATTTCTTCGAGTCATAGGAGAAGTAAGCCTGGCAGTATTTGTCGGTGGTTCCCCCGATGATCTTGATGGAGTTTTTGTTGGCACCTACCGTACCGTCGGAACCCAATCCGTAGAATACGGCTTCGAACGTACCCGGTTTGGCCAAACTGATTTCGGCACCCACGGGCAGCGATTTGAAGGTAACGTCATCCACGATACCGACCGTAAACTGATTCTTGGGTTCGGCAGCGCAGAGATTTTCGTATACGGCCAGCATCTGGGCAGGCGTCGTGTCCTTCGAGGAAAGACCGTAGCGACCACCGATTACCAGCGGGGCATTTTCGCGGCCGTAGAAGACGTCTTTCACATCCAGGTAGAGCGGATCGCCACCGGCACCCGGTTCTTTGGTGCGGTCGAGCACGCAAACGCGTTTTACGCTCGAAGGCATCACGTCCAAAAGGTATTTGGCCGAGAAGGGACGATACAGATGTACGGTGATCAAACCGAGTTTTTCACCCTTGGTAGCCAGGTAATCGATGGTTTCCTTGATGGTTTCGGTCACCGAACCCATGGCCACGATCACCTTGTCGGCATCGGCCGGACCATAATAGGTGAAGGGTTTGTATTCGCGACCCGTGATCTGGCTGATCTGCTTCATGGCTTCAGCCGCCATGTCGGGAATAGCGTCATAGAAACGGTTGGCGGCTTCGCGGCTCTGGAAGTAGATATCCGGGTTCTGAGCCGTACCGCGCGTTACGGGAGTTTCGGGATTGAGGGCCCGTTTCCGGAAGGCGGCCAGGGCATCCTTGTCCAGCAAAGCGGCCAGGGCTTCTTCGTCCATCAGTTCGACTTTCTGGATTTCGTGCGAGGTGCGGAACCCGTCGAAGAAATGCAGGAACGGAACCCGCGATTTGATCGCCAGAATGTGGGCCAACCCGGCCAGGTCCATCACTTCCTGAACACTGCTGGTAGCCAGCATGGCAAAACCCGTCTGACGGGTAGCCATCACGTCCTGATGGTCACCGAAGATCGACAGGCTCTGTGCAGCCAGCGCACGTGCCGATACATGGAATACGCCCGGCAGCAATTCACCGGCGATCTTGTACATATTCGGAATCATCAGCAACAGACCCTGAGAAGCCGTAAAGGTCGTGGTCAGCGCACCGCTCTGCAACGAACCGTGCACGGCCCCGGCAGCACCGGCTTCGGACTGCATTTCCACCACTTTAACAGTTTCACCGAAAATATTCTTCCGGCCTTTGGCTGCCCATTCGTCCACGTACTCAGCCATGGTCGACGAAGGGGTAATGGGGTAAATCGCAGCCACTTCGCTGAACATGTAAGCGATGTGCGCCGCCGCGTAGTTACCGTCGCATGTGATAAATTTTTTCTGTGCCATCTTGAAAAATAAGAAATTTATAGAAGTTTTAGTAAGTTGCTCGTAAATCAATCGATAAGGTCAACCTGCAAATCTGTGCAAATATACGACTTATTCTTGGAAACCGGTCTCCCGACCCGAGAATAAATGGTCGGAATTCCCGTTTTTCGTATTAATTTTGCAACATGCGTTACTTGTTCCGACTGTTGGTCTACTTCGCGGTATTCGGACTCACCTTTTCGGTGGGAGCAGTCGTATTGTTTCGTTTTATTCCGATAACGGTTACCCCGTTGAAAGTGTTGCGGCTGGTGGAAAATTTTCCGGACAAGGGATTTTCCGTCCGCTCGAACTGGGTGCCGCTCGAGGAGATCAACCCTACCATGATCCGGGCGGTGATCGCCACCGAAGACAACCACTTCTGTACCCACCACGGGTTCGACTGGGAGGCCATCAACCGGGCCATGGAAGAAAACCGGGAAGGAGACCGCATCCGGGGAGGCAGCACCATCTCCCAGCAAACCGCCAAGAACGTTTTCTGTCTACCCCATCGAAACTGGCTGAGAAAAGGAATCGAAGCCTACTATACCGTACTGATCGAGGCCCTGTGGGGCAAACACCGGATCATGGAGGTCTACCTCAACGTGATCGAAACCGGTGAGAACATGTATGGCGTGGAAGCCCCCGCCCGCAGGATCTACGACAAACGGGCTTCGGAACTCAACCCCCACGAGGCATCGATGATCGCCACCGTATTGCCCAATCCGCTGCGCATGAAACTCGAAGCCCCCTCGTCTTATATGGTTCGACGATCGGCCCGCGTCCGTTCGCTGATGAACAAACTGCCTCCCATCGAACTGTAACCTCCGGATATATCCCGCCCGAACGTCGGCCCGCTCCCTCCGGCCTCGAGCGTCAAAGCCCGATACGATACGGCGGAATTTTTCCCTCGGCATCCCATGCTCCCCGATGCTTCCCAACGCCACCGATTTCCCCGATCCGAAACACAAAAGAGGCCGACCCCTTATCGAGATCAGCCTCCCTTATGAAATTCGAATGCGGTTCCCGGCTTTCTCAGCCCCGTACCGCTCCGTCCATGATCGCTTATTTAATACGTTCGTAGTATTCGCGGGTACGGGTATCGACGCGAATCTTTTCCCCGGTCTGAATAAACAGAGGAACCTTGATCGTCGCACCGGTTTCCACCGTTGCCGGTTTGAGCGAGTTGGTCGATGCCGTATCGCCTTTGACGCCCGGTTCGGTATAGGTCACTTCCATATCGATGATCGGAGGCAATTCGGCCGACAGAACCGTTTCCTTTTCGGTGTGGAACATCACTTCCACGATCTGCCCCTCTTTCATCAGATCGGAGTTTTCGATCATGTTGCGGTCGATGACAATCTGTTCGAAGGTTTCGGTGTGCATAAAGTTGCACCCCATGTCGTCTTCATACAGATATTGATAGGGACGGCGTTCCACGCGAACGGGTTCGATGTTGACCCCGGCCGTAAACGTATTGTCGATGGTACGCCCGTTTTCCAGGTTTTTGAGTTTGGTGCGGACGAAGGCGGGACCTTTGCCCGGCTTAACATGCTGGAACTCAACCACCACATACGTTTTACCGTTGAGCTCGATGCACATTCCGTTTTTCAGATCTGCAGTTGTAGCCATGCGCTAAAATTTTTTGTGGGGCAAAAATAACATTTTTTTTCGGAAAATAAAAACGACTCTCGCATTCAGTCGTTTCCACCCTTCCTCCGCACATGCCATCCCGCCGCTTTTGCCTCCCGACACCCCGCCCGGCAGAGAATGCTCCGGGTAGAGGATGAAGTGCTCCGATCGTTCCGCCCTCCGAAATCCGCCGTCCACGAATCGAACCCCTGCAAACTCCGGGAAACCAGCCAGCCTCCACATTCCACCATACCAACCCCTCAACCCTCCAAAACCGACCCCGGAACCGCTCCTGAGACCGCCCAAACAAAACGGATAAAACCTTCTGTACAAGGTAATCCCCAAAAACCGCCCCTCAGGAAAGGTCTTCACCGCATCCGTTCCGAAGATCGGCGCTTCTGTCGATAAACTCGCTAATAAAACGTCCCCTTGCGGTTGAAAATCGTAAATCCGAAATTGAAAGTCAGGAACCAGTTATGGTTGCTGGTCGCATCGTACTTCGAAAAAGTGAGTGCCACCGGTCCGATGGGAGTCTGGTACACCAACGACGAATTGAAGATATAACGCATCCGTTTACGCACCGACCCTTTGGTCTTGTTGATGTCATCGGGCAGGAAAGCGAATACGCTGTTTTTCCAGTAAAACCGCGAACTGAATTCGAAAATCGGCATCAAACCTCCCCCCACGAAAGATCGGCTCCGGAAATCTTCCAGATACACCAGATAACTGTGGTGGGTAGGCGTAAAAGCCGGTGACACCAAATTGGGAACATCCGGATTTTCGAACGTGGGCTGATTGGTCCACACCCCTTCCAACAAATAACCCAACGTCAGCCATTTAGTCAGAGGGAAGTAATTTTCCCGTAAAAAGCGGGCCCCGAACCAATGACGATTGTGCTGACGCAAACCCGTAATCGACGAAGTCGTTCCCGGATAGTAGTTTTCCCGGCCCGAGACGTAAATCGCCGAAATACTCTGCCGCACCCCGCGGGTCGGATACATCAGATAATTCAAGCCGTTCCGGTCGAACTCGACCTGTGCGCCCACAAACAGGAAACTGCAATGGTCCATCACATCCTCATCGAGGTAATTGGGAATGTTGTAATACCGGAAATGATCGCGTCCCAGATGCATCCGAACCGCGAACTGTGTGGAACGGCTGGTCGGAAAGCTCAACCCCGTCGCGAAATAAAGATCTCCGAACTTATTGTAGAACAGGTCATTCTTATTCCCAAGTCCACCAAAATCGCTTTTGAAATAGTTAAAATGATTGTAATTGAGGCTATACTCCAGCGCCAAGGGCTTCTTAAAGAAGAAATCGACCCGTTCCCCCAATTGTGCCGACGAATACAAGGCACTGATATAACCGTCCATCCAGTAAGTCTGCGCACTACGGCCGATCCGTTTGTACTCCAACCCCACATAGGCCTGATTCATCGACGTCGAGGAGATATTCCCGCCCAACATCACCTTGAAACTGGGCTTGGTGTGCAGATTCAGCGTTAATTTGAATCGTCCGGTGGTGTCGTTGTAAGTCACCTGCGGAAAATCGCCTTCGATATCCCCCTCGGAAAGCATCTTGAAATAACCGGACCGGAACTGTTCGAAATCGAAATCCTCCTTGCCCTCCGATTTCGGATCGAGCCGAAGCATCTGTTCGACATAATCGGTCTGATGTTCGTTCAGCCCCGTAATCTCATATTCGTCGAAACGCAGCAAAGGTTCCGCCTGCCGGAACTGAGCCCGCCGCGCATCCAACGCCACCGTATCGACGCGACGACGAATCCGTTCCCGAATGGTTGGCATGGCATCGATGGCATCGCTATACCCACGACTGATGATATATTCGGCTTTGGCAAAATCCAACATCCCCACATCGTCGAAAACCCGCTCGATCAGGATATCTTCTTCACCCGGCAGGGTGTAATCGGTATGCATCATCGTCAGGGTGGAAATCTGTTCGACCACATTTTCTTCGTCGGGTTTGCTGTTCCCCGAAACACACTTGCTGCCGATGAGAATATCGGGAGCGAAATCCTCTTCCAACACCTGCCACGGAAAATTGTTGTAGATCCCTCCGTCGTACAGCAGCGTCGAGTCCTGCTTCAACGGGCGGAACACCAGGGGAATCGTCATCGAAGCCCGAATCGCCTTGCTCAAATCGCCATGGCGGTAAACCACCTCTTTGCGGGCACCCGCATCGGTCGCAATGCAGCGAAACGGCACGAATAACTTGTCGAAATTACCTCCGCACTCGGCATTGGGGCCCGCAAAAAACTCCACAAAAGCCATATCCAGTTGAGTCGAAGGAATCAAATGCGTGGGAATATGCAACCGGGACTGATTGCTGTTTTTCTGTCGGGCCTCAGGATCGATGCGCAGAGTAAGCATCGAAGCCGAAGGACGGGCTTTCTTGAAATAGAGAATGTATTTGTCTTCGATGCGTCCCGACATCCAATAACCGATCTGATCGGAACAAAAAATATCGGTCATCTCCTCGGGCGAATAACCGACCGCATACAATCCGCCGATAATGGCCCCCATGGAGGTTCCCGCCACATAATCGATCGGAATACCGTTCTCTTCCAGAGCCCGGATCACCCCGATGTGATAAAGGCCTTTGGCTCCTCCGCCACTCAGCACCAACCCCACTCGCTGAGCCGACACCGATCCGGCACAAAACACCATAAAAAGGGCAATTATACGTTTAATATAGGTCATGTCCGAATAAATTGTTAACTTTGTCTGTTCAAGTGCGGTCTTTTCATCCGGTTCGGAATGCAAATCCCGTTCCCGAATGAACAACAGATCGGCAACGCGTAAAAATAGTTAAAATTTGGGAACCCGCCGCTACCGGCTTCAAAAACCCGGAACGACCACTCCCGAAACCCTATCGCCATCATGATAGATAAAATCAATGACCTGCTCAAACGGGTTGAAGAATTCAAACCCCAGGCAGCCGCCGAAATCGAACAATTCCGGGTGAAATTACTCGGACGCAAAGGCGAATTGAACGATATTCTCGAAGAATTCAAAGGCGTAGCCCCCGAACTCAAACGTGAACTGGGACAGAAAATCAACGCCCTGAAAGTCAAAGCAACCGAGAAAATCAACACCCTCAAGGCCGAATTCGAAAACCGTATCCAGGAAACCGCTGCCGGCGGCGAACTCGATATGAGCCGCCCGGGTACGGCCGACGAAAACGGAAGCCGTCACCCCATCTCATTGGTAAGAAACCAGATCGTCGAAATCTTCACCCGATTGGGTTACGTCGTGGCCGAAGGTCCCGAAATCGAAGACGACTGGCATGTTTTCTCGGCCCTGAACTTCCCGCCCGAACATCCGGCTCGCGATATGCAGGATACGTTCTTCATCGAAAAAAATCCCGATATTCTGTTGCGTACCCACACCAGTTCGATTCAGGTACGAACCATGGAAACCCAAAAACCGCCGATCCGCGTGATCTGCCCGGGACGGGTATTCCGCAACGAAGCCATCTCCTATCGCGCCCACTGTATCTTCCACCAGGTGGAAGGTCTCTATATCGACGAAAACGTTTCGTTCGCCGACCTCAAACAAGCCATTCTCTATTTCGCCAAAGAGATGTTCGGGGAACAAAGCCAAATCCGAATGCGTCCTTCCTACTTCCCCTTCACCGAACCGTCGGCCGAAGTGGATGTATCCTGCAACCTCTGCGGCGGGAAAGGATGTAACGTCTGCAAACACACCGGATGGCTCGAAATCATGGGGTGCGGCATGGTAGACCCCAACGTCCTGAGCGCTTCGGGCATCGATCCCCAGAAATACTCCGGCTTCGCCTTCGGAATGGGTGTCGAACGCATCGCCATGCTGAAATACGGCGTGAAAGACCTGCGGCTTTATTTCGAAAACGACCTGCGTTTCCTGCGTCAGTTCGAAAGCGCCCTGTAAACCCTTTGCATCTGCGTCCGATGAAACCGAGGCTGTGGGGATATATCGTTGTTACCGTCGGAGTGCTCGCTTCGTGCAGTTTCCCGGCCCGGAAAAGCGTGTCTCAAAGTCCTCTGAAAGCCGCGTCCGAGTCCTTCCGAGGAGCCGCCACCGTGCCTTTGCTCTACACCGAAGGCATCAAAAGCGGCCTGATGGGAGCCGATACCGCCCTGAGTGCATCGCTGTTCCGAAAAGCCCTGGCCCTGGACTCGACCCACGCCCCTTCGTGGTACGAACTGGCCATGCTCTATCGCGACCAGCCCGAAAAAGCCATTCCCTACTGCCGGAAAGCCTGTTTGCTGGACAGTACCAACGTTTGGTACGGCTCGCTGTTGGGACAGCTGATGATCGGCGCCAAAGAGTACGATTCCGCCCTGAAAGTCTATAACGCCCTGCTGAAACTCTCCTCGGATAACCCCGAAGTCTATTTTCGCTTGGCGGCCCTGTACGAAATGCAGGGACAACCGTTCCAGGCAATCGCCCTGCTCGATTCGGCCGAAACCCGTTTCGGTATGTTGGAACAGCTTTCGGGCCTGAAACGACAGCTGTTGATGAACGTCAAACTCTACGACAAAGCCCTCAAGGAAACCAACAGCCTGGTCGCCAATTTCCCCTACGACGAAACCAATTATGTGGCTCTGGCCGAGATCTATGCCCACATGGGCAAAGACTCCCTGGCCCGCAATGCCTATCAGACGGCTCTGGAGCTGAATCCGAACAGCCTTCCCACGCTCATCTCGATGAACGAATTTTTCAAAAACATCGGGGACAATCCGGCCTTTCTCGCTTCAGCCAAAAAACTGCTGCTCTCGGACGAGATCCCGTTGGAAACCAAAATTCTGTTCTATAAGGAGATTACCTCGTCACGCGACTTTTATCGCGACTTTTTCTTTCAGATCAACGATCTGATCTCGTCGTTGGCCATCAAATACCCCGATGATTACCGCATCACGGAACTCTACGCCTCCCACCTGATCGCGGGAGGAAATCTGGAGGAGGCCCTGAAACTCTACAAAAATCATTTGATCGTCCAGGGAAAACCCAACCGCGACGCCTTCAATGAAGTACTCAATATCGAAGCCTATCTCAAACATCCCGATTCGCTGGCCAAATATTCGGCACTGGCTCTGAAGTATTACCCTTCGGATCCGCAACTCTATATCCGAAAAGGTTCGGTCCTCGCCTTTTTTATGAAAGATTACAAGGCGGCCGAGGACGAATACCTTCAGGCCCTCAAATATACCCGGGAAGATACCCTGCGCAGTTCGATTTACGGCATGCTGGGAGACAACCGCCAAAATATGGGGGACAGTCGCAACAGTTTCAAATACTACCAAAAAGCCCTGCGCAGCGATACGACAAACGCCGTGGTATACAACAATTACGCTTACTACCTGAGCGTATTGGGCGAACAACTCGACCTGGCCGAAGAGATGGCCGTCAAAGCCAATCGCCTCGATCCCGGCAATGCCACCTATCTCGATACCCAGGCCTGGGTTTATTTCAAACAGGGTCGTTACGAAGAGGCCAAAACGATCATGCAACAGGCATTGGGCCTGGACGGTAACAGCAGTGAAGAACTGATGGTTCATTACGGAGATATTCTCAATGCCCTGGGCGACCATTTTATGGCGGCTTTTTATTGGAAAAAAGCGCAGGAAAAGGGATATGATGAACAAGAGATCGAAAAACGTTTAAAATCCATCGAAAATCCATGATGCGTCCCGGTCTGCTATGTTGTTGGTTGGCGTTGACCGTGCTGTTCGGAGGGGCGGTCGGTGAACTTACGGCCCAGAACCAGAGTCTCGAAGCCCTGAAAGAGGAGATCCGTCAGGCGGAAAAAGAGATCGAAGCCACCAACCAGCTGCTTTCCAAAATCAGAAAAGATCAGAAAAGTACACAAAACGAGCTGAAACTGATCCAAAACCGCATCCGTAACCGGAAAAACATCGTCTCCAACCTCGACAAACAGACCCAGATCATTTCACGCGATATCGGCTCGAAAAACGACACCATCACCACCCTGCAGGACCAACTGACTCAACTGCGTCAGGAATACGGCAAGATGGTATACAGCGCCTATAAAAACTATAAGCTGAACAACTTCATGCTGTTTTTGTTCGCTTCGAAAGATTTCAACGACGCCACCCGCCGGATCGCCTACATGCGCCGATACAACCGGATGCGTCAACAAAAGGCGGCCCAAATCGACTCGGTGGCCCACTCCCTGAATATCCAAATCGGCGAATTGCAGGGTAAAAAAGACGAATTGGACAAGGTCCGTCAAAGTCGTACGGCCGAAATCAATTCCCTGGGCAAGGACGAACAACAGTACAAGTCTTCGGCAAACAAACTGAAAGCCCAGGCCGGAAAACTCTCTTCGGACATCAAGAAAAAGCAGTCGCAAATCAATCGTCTGCAACAGCAGATTCAACGCATCATTGCCGAAGAGGCCAAAAAGAACCGCAAAGAAACCCGATCGGCCGCCGAAGAACAATACATCACCGAACTGTCGGGCCGGTTCGACCAGAACAAAGGAAAATTACCCTATCCGGTTCGAGGCGGAGTCATCGTCGATCGCTACGGCGTACACGAACATTCCACCCAGAAAGGATTGATGGTCAATAATAAGGGAGTCAATATCGCGGCTGAACGAGCCGCCGCGGTCCACGCGGTTTTCGAAGGCGAAGTCAGCCGGATCTTCTTCTTCCAGGGATTGAACAACAGCGTAATCATCCGTCACGGAAACTACCTGACGGTCTATTCGAATCTAGAAAGCGTCGCTGTGAAAAACGGCGACAAAGTCAGCCTGAACCAGATGATCGGGAAACTGGCCGACAGCAGTAACGAAGACGATTGCGTATTGCATTTCGAAATCTGGCAGGAGACCACCAACCTGAACCCCGAATCCTGGCTGAGACGATAAATTCTCAGCTTCGAACCCCCACCGGGCCTCCTAACGGAGCGACTCGGAACCCGATTGGCAACGGCCATTCCGAAAAACAAATAAGGAACCTAAGTCATGTCTGTTCTATACGATACGCAAGCGTGCCGCTTCACCTACCCCGGGAAACGGGCTACGACGGAATGGATTCGTCGTACAGCGGCCCTGGAAGGGCGGAAAACAGGGAATATTTCCATTGTTTTCTGTTCCGACGAGGCTCTGCTGGCCATCAACCGCCAGTACCTGAAACACGACTACCTAACCGATATCATCACTTTCGATTACAGCGAAGAAGATACGATTTCGGGGGATCTGATGATCAGCATCGACACCGTACGCAGCAACGCCGAAACTTACGGTGTGAGCTTTCGGGATGAATTGATGCGGGTGATCATTCATGGTATCCTGCATCTGTGCGGATACGGCGACAAGACCCCCGAAGAGGAGAAACAAATGAGAGCACTGGAAGACAAATACCTGGCAATAAGGGAATAAAACCATGAAATTCGAATACGATATCATCGTGGTAGGCGGAGGTCATGCCGGTTGTGAAGCGGCCGTAGCAGCCGCCAAAATGGGTTGCAGTACCCTGTTGATCACCATGGACATGACCAAATTCGCCCAAATGTCTTGCAATCCGGCCGTGGGCGGTGTGGCCAAAGGACAGATCGTCCGGGAAATCGATGCCCTGGGCGGACAAATGGGGATCATTACGGACCGTTGTACCCTGCAATTCCGCATGCTCAACCGCTCGAAAGGTCCCGCCATGTGGAGTCCCCGAGCCCAATGCGACAAGGCCCGTTTCAGTGAGCAATGGCGCCGAACACTGGAGAACACTCCCAACCTATACCTTTGGCAAGATTCTGTCAATGAGTTGATTATCGATGATCATACTGTACAGGGCGTTGTAACCCGCATGGGAGTTCGTTTCACGGCCCGGGCCGTCATTCTGACCGCCGGCACCTTTCTGGAAGGACTGATGCACATCGGCCGACGTCAAGCCGAAGGTGGGCGGGCCGGAGATGCCGCTTCACACGGACTGAGCGCCCAACTGGCCTCGTTAGGGTTCGAAGTGGGGCGTATGAAAACCGGAACCCCGGCCCGCATCGACGGCCGCAGCATACGTTTCGATCTGCTTACCGAACAACCGGGAGACGAAAACCCTTGCAAGTTTTCATATAACCCTGACAGTAAACCGGTTAGCGAACAAATTCCCTGCTATCTGGTCTATACCAGTCAGGAAGTCCACGACATTTTACGGACGGGTTTTGCCGATTCGCCCCTGTTTAACGGGACGATCAAAGGCATCGGACCCCGATATTGTCCCAGCATCGAAGACAAACTGCGCACCTTTGCCGACAAAAACGAACACCAACTGTTTTTAGAGCCCGAAGGCAGAGACAGCCACGAATATTACCTGAACGGCTTCTCCTCCTCCCTGCCTTTTGAAGTCCAAGTTGCTGCTCTTCAAAAGATTAAAGGATTCGAAAACGTTCATCTCTATCGTTCGGGGTATGCCATCGAATACGATTTCTTCCCTCCGACCCAACTCTATCACAGTCTGGAAACCAAACTCATCTCGGGACTTTTCTTCGCCGGTCAGGTCAATGGCACGACCGGTTACGAAGAGGCCGGAGCTCAGGGGTTGATGGCCGGCATCAATGCCGTCTTGAAACTGCGGGGAGACGAGCCGTTGGTATTACGACGCGACGAATCCTACATCGGAGTGCTGATCGATGATCTGGTCACCAAGGGGGTAGACGAACCCTATCGGATGTTTACCAGTCGGGCCGAATACCGCATTTTGCTCCGGCAGGACAATGCGGATCTCCGACTGACCCCGATCGGATACAAAATCGGGCTGGCCGACGAGAAACGATACCAAAATATGGCCGAAAAAAAATCGTCCGTAGAATCGCTTATTTCCTTCGTTCGTCACCAAAGTATCACGCCAGCCGATTTAGAGAGTTATTTAAAAACGATCGATTCTACCCCATTAACCCAAGGTCGCAAGCTATATGACATCATTTTGCGCAACAAGGTTACGATTGCCGGTTTATCGGCTCATGTTCCCGTTTTGCAAAATTTCCTGACGGAACATCGGATTTCGGAGGAAGCGATCGAAGAAGCCGAGATTCAGATCAAGTATCACGGCTACATTGAGCGTGAACGTCACATGGCCGACAAGATGACTCGTTTGGAAAACATTTCGATCCGACCCGATTTCAACTTCAACGCGCTGACTTCGCTTTCGATCGAATCGCGACAAAAGTTGACCCGCATTCGGCCCGCCACCATCGGTCAGGCGTCCCGGATTCCCGGAGTCAGTCCGGCCGACATCAATGTACTATTGGTCTATTTCGGTCGATAAAAACCCGAAATGTTCCACGTGGAACATTTCCTGAACCTAATAACGATTAACCAAGCCTGTGTTCCACGTGGAACATTTATAAAAATATGGAAAAAATTTTTGATCTGTCGAATAGCGGCGCTCGGAAAATATACGTGAAAGGAACCCGGTATCCCGTGCAGGTAGGAATGCGTGAAATCGCCCTCCAAAACGGCGAAAAAGTATGCGTCTACGATACAACCGGCTCCTATACGGAAAAAGATTATCAAATCGACCTCGAAAAAGGCCTCCCGAAAATCAGAAAAACCTGGATCGAAGAGTCGATCCGACAATACGGTGAATACCATACCCAGCTCTGGTTCGCCAAACAGGGAATCATTACCCCCGAAATGGAGTATGTGGCAATCCGGGAAAATCAGGGAAATACCGGCGAAAATACCATCACCCCCGAAATAGTACGCGAAGAAATCGCAGCTGGACGTGCTATCCTCCCTTCAAACCGAAACCACCCCGAAGCCGAACCAATGATCATCGGTAGTCGGTTCCTGGTAAAAGTCAATGCCAATATCGGGAACTCGGCCCTGGGATCCTCCATCCCCGAAGAGGTGGAAAAAGCCTTGTGGGCCATCAAATGGGGAGCCGATACGGTGATGGACCTCTCTACGGGCGAAAACATCCACCAAAACCGGGAAGCCATCCTGCGTAATGTGCCCGTACCGGTCGGAACCGTCCCCATGTATCAGGCCCTGGAAAAAGTAAACGGCGTGATCGAAGACCTGAACTGGGAAGTTTACAAGGAAACCCTGATCGAACAGTGCGAACAAGGCGTCGATTACTTTACCATCCATGCCGGTATCCTGCGCGAACACCTGCCCGCCGCCCTGAAACGCGTGACCGGAATCGTATCCAGAGGAGGATCCATCATGGCCAAATGGATGAGTCACCATCAACAGGAAAACTTCCTGTACACCCATTTCGAAGAAATCTGCGAACTGCTTAAAAAATACGATATCGCCTTTTCGTTGGGTGACGGCCTGCGTCCAGGCAGCATTGCCGATGCCAACGACGACGCTCAATTCGGTGAATTGAAAACATTGGGCGAACTGGCCCGAATTTCACGTCAACACGACGTACAGGTTATTATCGAAGGCCCGGGCCATGTACCGATGCACTTGATCCGCGAAAATATGGAAAAACAGCTCGAATATTGCGACGGAGCGCCTTTTTATACGTTAGGTCCTTTGGTAAGCGATATCGGAGCCGGCTACGACCACATAACTTCGGCCATCGGAGGCGCCATGATCGGATGGATGGGAACCGCCATGTTGTGCTACGTAACCACCAAAGAACATCTCGCCCTGCCCAACAAAGATGACGTACGCGAAGGGGTAGTGACTTTCAAACTGGCTGCTCATGCGGCCGATTTGGCCAAGGGACATCCCGGAGCCGCTCAACGAGACCTGCAAATGAGTCGTGCCCGCTATGAAATGCGTTGGAACGATCAATTCAATCTCTCGCTCGATCCGGAACGGGCCCGCCGGATGCATTTTGAAATGATCGGTTCCGGAGCCGACCACTGTTCGATGTGCGGTCCTCATTTCTGTGCCATGAAAATCACCAAATCGATTTAAACCGCTGAAAAGATACCTCTCACAAGGGTCAGGGGTTTTTCAAAAAGAACTTCTTCCCAAGATTCACCAAGAAGGACGGAAAACAAATCCGTCCTTCTTTTGTTTATCATAACCTTTGAAAATCCGTTAAAAACAAATATATCCATTCCAAAAAATTCCATAAAATTTTATAAATAATTGATTTATAATTAATTATATAAATTATTTTTCATACTGAAAACTTCGGGCCACACTCCGCATCCAGGGAAAATACCCGCAAAATCATCCCCTTTTTCAGAAATACAAAAAGTCCATCCGATCGATATACCGACTTCGAATCATCGGAATACAATCCGGTCGATCACATCCTAAAAAAGAGGTAAAACAGGCGTTCTCAGAGACTCAAAAGATCGGCTCGATAAATTATCTTACATGATAAAACTCGTAAAAAAACACCCGTTAAATCAAGGAAAAATAAAACCCGTTCTTCAAGGGAACGGGTTCAAAACGGATAGAAAAAATCGTTTATCGCTTCAATTCAAAACGCAACTGGGCCAGAGCCCGAACAGCTACGCCGTTTCTTCGGGCCGGTTCCCAACCGCGTACCGCCCGATCATAGATATAATCGATGATGACCTGGGAATACTGTTTCAGACAACCGTTCAGTTCGACGACTTTCTGCAACATTCCCTGCTCGTCGATGTCCACTTCAATCAAAAAAACCATCGGTTCGTTTTCCGGTAATAATGTCCGGTCTTCGATCTGCCGATTGATATCGTCCAACCAACGTTCCGGCAATTGAGTCAAATCGAATCCCTGAAAAGTAGGAGGTGTGTATTTAGCCCCTTCACGATCCAGAAAATTACAACCGATACCCGTAAACAAACGACGATTGCGATCGTATCTCAATCGAATCACCGGCATTTGAGGAGTCAACAGAAAATCGAACTGACGCAATCCGATGGTCACATAAACCCGTCGCCGACCCTCTTCCAGTTTATCCTCGTTCAAAGCTACATTGCCATGAATACGAAACTGTTCCTTGGCCTGATCCGGAAAATTCGAGGAAGTATAATTGTAAATGGACGTATATCCCGGCGTGGTCACCACAATCTGATAATCCCCGGCTTCCTGAGCCGACAACCATCCTCCGGTCCAAATACACAGACACAAAATGGAAAACAAAAATTTCCGAACCATCTTACCGATTCTTTATTCAGTTAATCTATTTAACATAAAACCACAAAACGGCCCGAAAATCTTTCTGTTTTCAGATCGTACGGATCCAAATCAAAGCCGGTTTTCAAAAATATCAGCGAAAATATTCCCGAAAAATCGGTTTTCGGATCCTAACGGGCATTAAGTTTCGCCCAACTGTCCTTCAGGGTTACCGTACGGTTGAATACCTGTTTCTCAGGGGTAGAATCCTTATCCACACAGAAATAACCCAATCGTTCGAACTGGTATTTTTCTCCGGGTGTTCCTTCCCCCAAAGCAGGTTCGAGATAGCCCGTCACCACCCGCAACGAATCGGGATTGATATAATCCAGGAAGGTCTTGCCCTCTTCCAGATTATCCAGATCTTCTTTCAGGAACAACCGGTCGAACAGACGGATTTCAGCCTCCCGGGCATGCGGAACCGAAACCCAATGAATGACCCCTTTCACTTTGCGGCCGTCCGACGAACTGCCTCCGCCGGATTGGGGATCGTACGTACAACGCAACTCGGTTACCTTTCCTTCGGTATCCTTGATCACCTCATCGCAACGGATCAGATAGGCATAACGCAAACGCACCTCTTTGCCCGGCGAAAGACGGAAATATTTCTTGGGGGGTTCCTCCATGAAGTCGTCCCGTTCGATGTAAATTTCCCGCGAAAAAGGAACCTGACGCACGCCGGCCGATTCGTCTTCGGGGTTGTTGATGCAGGAGATCATTTCCGTTTTTCCTTCCGGATAATTGGTAATGACCACCTTGATCGGATCCAAAACGGCCATGCGACGCAAAGCCCGTTTATTCAGGTCTTCCCGTACACAGAATTCCAACAAACCCAAATCGATCACATTGTCCCGCTTGGCCACCCCGACCTTGTCGGCAAACATTCGGATGCTTTCGGGCGTATACCCCCGACGACGCAAACCGCTGATGGTCGGCATCCGGGGATCATCCCAACCCATCACCACACGATCCTGGACCAACTGCAAGAGTTTGCGTTTGCTCATCATCGTATAGGTCAGGTTCAAACGGGCAAATTCGTACTGATGACTGGGATAAATGTCCAGTTGCTGGATAAACCAATCGTACAAAGGACGATGTACGTCGAATTCGAGCGTACAGATCGAATGGGTGATATGTTCGATGGAATCGCTCTGTCCGTGCGCAAAATCGTACATGGGATAAATACACCACTTGTTTCCCGTACGATGGTGTTCGGAATGGATAATCCGATACATGATCGGGTCGCGCATCAACATATTGGGATGAGCCATGTCGATCTTGGCCCGCAGAACTTTTTCTCCGTCGGCAAACTCTCCGGCCCGCATCCGGGCAAACAGGTCGAGATTCTCTTCCACGCTGCGATCCCGCCAGGGACTGTTCGTTCCCGGTACCGTCACCGTACCACGACCCTGACGAATCTCTTCCTGATTCTGATCGTCCACATACGCCTTACCTTTCTTAATCAGTTCGACGGCCCAAGCATAAAGCTGTTCGAAATAATCCGAAGCATAATGTTCTTCAGCCCATTGGAAACCGAGCCAATGAACATCCTCCTTGATGGAATCCACATACTCCACATCCTCTTTCACCGGATTCGTATCGTCAAAGCGCAGATTGGTTTTTCCACCGTACTTTTGAGCCAGGCCAAAATTCAGGCAAATACTCTTGGCGTGACCGATATGCAGGTAGCCGTTGGGTTCGGGCGGAAAACGGGTATAAACCGTCGTACGACCCTGGGCTATATCGTTTTCGATGATTTCTTCCAGAAAATTGAGGGATTTTTCCTCCGAAAGGGATTCTTGGTTGATCGTGCTCATAACAAGATTGATAGATTCCGAAGGCAAAAATACACTTTTTTTCAGGAATACTTCTTACATAGAGACAATCGACTAAGAAATCGACCTCAAACTTTTAAAAATAATTCGACCGAAGCGTTTTGTATACTTCGGTCGAATCACAAAATCGATCTCAGAATCGTTATGATGTATCTATTGCACGAGGGTCATTTCATCCAACAGGTGGGAAGCTCCGGCAAATTTGTCCATAATAAACAGAACATAGCGGATATCCACCACAATGGTGCGCTGCAGATCGGGTTCAAAAGCAATATCCCCGCTCATGGCCTCCCAGTTTCCGTCAAAAGCCAGTCCGATCAACTCCCCACGGGCATTCATCACGGGACTGCCCGAATTACCTCCCGTAATATCGTTATTACTCAAAAAATTGACACGAACATCCCCCGCTTCGGCATAGGGTCCGAAATCCCGGTTCCGATAGAGTTCCTTGAGACGATCGGGTACCGTAAATTCATAGGGATTTTTCGGATCTTCCTTGGCCATCACACCGCTCAAGGTGGTATAATAATCATAAATCACCCCGTCGGCCGGTCGATAAGGCAGCACCTGACCATAGGTCAAACGCATCGTCAGGTTGGCATCCGGATAAAAGGTCTTTTCCGGTTGCATCTCCATCAATCCTTTCAGGAACAAGCGCTTGGCCCGGGTCAAACGTAAAGACCTCTCTTTGAGGCGTTGCTTTTCCGCCTCAGGCAGTTTCAGAAGCTGTTGTAAAGAACGGTAAAAACACAAAGCCGGATCGTTCCTTAAAGCCGCGTAATCGGGTTTTTCCAACATCCGTTCATAGCGTTCCTGGGAAGCAAACACGGAACGATCGAACCAATCGTCCACCATCCGATCGATATCCCCTCCGAAACGTTCCCGTTCTTCATTCAGAAAAGCCGGACGTTCATCCACCGAAAGCGAATCGAACAGAATAGCTACCATGCGTTTGGTCACCTTACGATCGGTAGAAGGACTGTAGTCTTTATATTTTCCGGCTGCAGAACGACGTAAATCGGCCAGTTTCGACTCATCAGGACCTTTCCATACCGAATCGGCTCCCTGTACGATCCAATCGTTCCACGGAGCGGCCAAACCGATCAATTCGACTCCCCGCCCCAGGGCTTCATTCAGATACTGCAGGTGACGATCCCCGGGGGTACGTTCCCGCACAATCTGTTCGATGGTCGGCAACACCTCTCCATATTCCGCCCGACGAGCTGCATCGGCATTCACCCACTCGGTAAAGCGAGCCTCCAAAGCCCGTTTTCCGGCCAATACATTCAATTTCTCGATTCCCCGGTTCATCCCGATGGAATTTTTCCAATAATTGGAAGATCCGGCGAATTTATTGGCATACTGCAAACGAATTTTCGGATCGGCCAACATATCCTCCATCATCTTGTCCTGACGTTCTCCCCGAACCAGAATCCGCACGGGATTTTCCACCCGATAGGTCTGTTCGATTTCATAAGAGGTCTGATAGCGCTCAGTCGAGCCAGGGAAGCCGATAATCATGGTGTAATCCCCCGGTTTGACCCCTTTGAGCGAAATAGTTAAATGAACGGGAGCCTGATAAGGAACATTATCGGGGCTGTAGGCTGCCGGACGACCCTGCGCATCGGCATAGACACGAAAGACCGAAAAATCGCCCGTATGACGCGGCCACATCCAGTTGTCAGTGTCGCCCCCGAACTTACCGATCGAAGAGGGAGGAGCCCCGACAAAACGAATGTCGGGATACTTTTCGGTCACAAACAACAGGTATTGATTGCCGTCGAAAAACTCACGAACCATCGCCTCGCAGGTACTCTCTTCGGGAAGCGCTTCGGAGACAATCGTCCGGATCCGTTCCTGGATAATTTTTTGGCGCTGCTCTTCGCTCATTTCCTCGCTCAGATAGGGAAAAATACGGTCCGAAACATCTTCGATTTTCCGGATAAAGGTCACCGACATCCCGGCAGCCGGCAACTCCTCGGAGCGATTCATGGCCCAATACCCGTTTTGCAAATAGTCATGTTCGACACTGCTGAGACGCTGAATGGCTCCATACCCGCAATGGTGGTTCGTCAACAACAGCCCGTTGGCCGAAACGATCTCTCCCGTACAACCGCCTCCGAACAACACCACGGCATCCTTGAGCGAATTTCCGTTGAGATTATAAATATCCTGGGCCGATAATTTCAATCCTTTGGCTTTCATCGCCTTGATATTGAGTTTCTGCAACCAGGGAAGCATCCACATCCCTTCGTCGGCCCTCAACGAGGAGAATCCAAAAAACAAGGCGCAAGCCGTTAATACGACGATCTTTTTCATCTGATCTGATTTAAGTCAATTATTAATTTCCGATACTACAACATCCCGATTCCGAAACATCAATCCGCACGGGACGAAACGTTCCGTCCCGCGAAATTTTCGGGATCGTACTCTTTCCGGATGGAAAGGACAGAATCCATCAGAACGTTCCCTCCAACATATTGCGGATGGAACGTTCGGCTTCCCGACGCAACTCCTCTTCGATCACCACTTCGGGTTGTTCATCCCGCAAAGCGCGATAGATCTTTTCCAGAGTCACCAGCTTCATATAACGACAATCGTTGCATCCGCAGGTCGAGTCGATCGGAGGGGCCGGAATGAACCGTTTGTTCGGATTCTCCTGCTGCATGCGATGCAAAATACCCGATTCGGTCACCACGATGAACGTATCGGCCAAAGAGGAGGATGCATATTCCAACAGAGCCGCCGTACTGCCGATGTAATCGGCCGTCAACAAAACGGTCTTCTTGCACTCGGGATGAGCCAGCACCGGAGCTCCGGGATAGGTTTTCTTGAGTTCCAGAATCTTTTCCACCGAAAATTCCTCGTGAACATGGCAGGCCCCGTCCCACACGACCATATCGTCCCGTCCGGTCACACTCTTGATGTAATTTCCCAGATTACGGTCGGGAGCAAAGACGATTTTACGATCGAGCGGAATGCGGCGGACGATATCCACGGCATTGCTGGAGGTGCAACACACATCGGTCAGCGCCTTGACCCCCACCGACGTATTGACATAAGCCACAACCAGGTGATCCGGATAATCTTTCAGAAAACGTTCGAAGGCTGTCGCCTCGCAGCTGTCGGCCAGCGAACATCCCGCTTCAGGATCGGGCAGCAATACCTTTTTGTCGGGCGAGAGGATCTTGGCCGTTTCGGCCATAAAATGAACCCCGGCAAACAGAATGATCGATGCATCGGTCCGGGCGGCCTGCTGGGAGAGAGCCAGCGAATCGCCTGTAAAATCGGCGATATCCTGCACTTCGGGACGCGTATAATAATGGGCCAGAATGACGGCGTTTTTTTGCCGTTTGAGGGCTCCGATCTCTTCGGCGAGGCGGAGCATGTCGGAATTGATTTTTTTTTTCATCGGTTGTTAACTCGGAAGACAGCCTCTTCCTTCTTTTTATTTTTTTAACATTTATATCCTTTAAAAATAAAGAACAAGAATAATAAAGGCTGTTGAAAGTGTGAATAAATTTTCGAACTAAAATTACGGATTATTTATGAAATTCTTATCATGCTGTTTTTCCGGTCGAGGTAATATCTTATCATGTTTTCTGTAGATTTATTCACAGATGTTGATAATACTTATTCACAAATTAACCGTTGGATGAGGGTGTATATTTTCTGTTTGAAACTTGAAAATGGCCGGTTGGAAAAGAGTAATAAAAATAATTTGCTTTTTCGGTTCGAATGCCGTATCGAAAACTATTCGATTTTTCCAAATATTCGTTCTTTCTAATTATCAGATACTGTCAACAGGTTCTTTCCCGGAAATCAACAAGTTTTTTATCGCCGGATTTTCGAATCGATTGATCTTTTTAAATGCTTCAGTAACAAAAGATTTTTAAAAAATTTCATCCGCTGTTTCGTCGGGTTTCAGGGAAGTTTATCAACATTGCCTCAAAAAGTCGGTGAAAGTTGGTAATAAAAGACCGGAAGGGTTGTGGAGTTTCCTTCCGGTCCTGGAAAATTATACCGATTCTTACCGTACTTTGTTCAACTGGTGAATCATATTACCGGCAATGTCTTCATAATAGGAAGCTGCCAACGATTCTTCGGACGTTACAGGCCGACCTTCGTCCGAGGCTTCCCGTACCCGTTGGATCAGGGGAATTTCTCCCAACAGTTTGATGCCTTCCCGAGCAGCCAGTTCCCGGGCTCCGCCCCGACCGAAAATGTAGTAACGGTTGTCGGGCAGTTCGGCCGGCGTGAACCAGGACATGTTTTCGATCAGGCCCAGAATGGGAACGTTAATTTTGTCGTTGCGGAACATCTTGATGCCTCGAACGACATCCGCTAATGCGATTTTTTGAGGGGTGCTGATGATAACTGCTCCGTGAAACGGCAGATCCGAAACCAGCGTCAGATGAATATCTCCCGTGCCGGGGGGCAGATCCACCAACAGAAAATCCAGTTCACCCCATTGGGTTTGCCGAATCATTTGCCGCAGGGCATTCGTCGCCATCGGACCCCGCCAGATGAGTGCATCGGAGGCATCGATGAAAAACCCGATCGACATCAGTTTAATACCCAGGGATTCTCCGGGAATGATTCGTTCTTCTCCGTCGATCTGTTCCCCTACCGGACTGTAATTTTCCAGGTTGAACAAGGTAGGTTGGGAAGGTCCGTACAAATCGGCATCCAATACCCCTACCCGGTAATTCATGCGGGAAAGAGCTACGGCCAGGTTGGCGGTGACGGTACTCTTGCCGACACCCCCCTTGGCTGAACTGACGGCGATGATGTTCTTTACGCCGGCAAGATTGGAGGCGGGATGTTCCCGATCCACCGGTTGCGGTTTGGGTTTCGGGGCCGCTTCTTTTATAAAAATCGTTATTTTGTCCTGATACTGGGGATAATGGGTCAGAATGACTTTTTCCACGTTTTTTTTCAGGGAAGAGGCTAACGGATCGCGGTGACGGGCGAAGGATAAGGTCAGTGAAATTCGCTCTTCGCTGACATTCAGATTCTCGACCATGCCCAGATCCACCAGATTTTCCCCCGATTCGGGATGAAGGATACTGCGCAGAAGAGTCAATATGTCTTCGTTTCGGATCATATAAGTAAGGTTTGATGCTTAGCCACAAAGATACGAAAAGATCGAAGGATATGCGAAATTTATATACATTTGCATAACAACCCTATTTTTTACAATCGATGTCAAAAAATGTCCGGATCGCCTTCTTCCGATACGGACGAAACGGAACCGACGTTTCCTGTGTTTGGAAAGACAACAAAGCGCATTCGCAGGAACAGATCTGAAAACAGGTTGTGATAAACATTGAAAATACAGCAATATGAATTCGTTTTTGAAGACTTTTTTGGCCGCCCTGTTAGCTATCGTGGTTTCGGGTGTGATGATGGTGATTTTTACGGTGAACGTGATTTCGGGGCTTTCTTTGTTTTTCGGATCGGGAACTCCGACGGTGATCGAACACGGATCGATACTCAGTATCGATCTGAATCAACCGATAGTCGACGAACCTTCCGGAAGCCTGATGTCCGATCTGGACGTTACTTCGATGACGGTCAATCGGAAAATGGCCTTGTTGGATGTGATCAATGCCATCGATCAGGCCGCTTTGGATGATCGGATCGACGGAATCTACCTGAATGTCTCTCCGTTTACACCCCAGGGAACGGCTACCATCTCCGAAATCCGTTCGGCTTTGGAACGTTTCAAGACATCCGGCAAGTTCATTTACAGCTATGCCGATTATTATTCCCAAAAGACCTATTATCTCTCGAGTGTGGCCGATCGGATCTACCTGAACCCCCAGGGAGAATTGATTTGGAAAGGCTTATCATCCCAGGTGATGTTCTATAAAGGATTACTCGATAAATTGGAACTCAAACCTGAAATTTTCCGTCACGGTAGTTTCAAGGCAGCGGTGGAACCTTTCCTGATGGATCGGATGAGTCCCGAAAACCGCCTGCAAACCGAAGTGTTGACCGGCACGATTTGGGGACAATTACTCGCCGAAATAGCGGCCTCTCGTTCGATCGACTCGGCGAGCTTGCAGGCATACGCTTCTCAATTGGCGGTGACCAATGCCGGAGCCGCCCGTAATCTGGGTATGGTCGATTCGTTGGCTTATCGAGGAGATGTGAACGACCTGTTGTGCGAAATGACCGGTCAGGAAGAGGAACCCAAGTTCGTGACCTTGGAAGAGTATGCGATGCAGTCGAATGCCGGGGTCAATCATGCTTCGGAAAATCAGATTGCCGTGGTGTATGCCGAAGGAGAAATCGTGGATGGAGGAGCCGCTAAAGAGAGTGTGGGTGGAGACGACTTGGCCGAAAAACTCGCCCGGATGCGTCAGGATGACGATGTGAAAGCCGTGGTGTTGCGCATCAACAGCCCCGGAGGAAGCGCTCTGGCCGCCGAAGTTATCTGGCATGAAATGGAACGCCTTCGCGCCGAAAAACCGGTGATCGTCTCCATGGGCGATGTGGCGGCTTCCGGAGGTTATTATATGGCGGCTCCGGCCGATGTGATTCTGGCCTCCCCCACGACCATTACCGGATCGATCGGGGTGTTCGGTATGCTGCTGAATGCCGGCGAAGGTTTGAAAAATAAGTTGGGAATTACCGTGGATGTCGTGAAAACCAATCCGTCAGCCGATCTGGGTTCGCCTTTCCGGGCCGTCAGCCAGACTGAACGCGATTACATTCAACAAGGAGTGGAAGAGGTATATGCGACTTTCGTAGATCATGTCGCTCAGGGACGTAACCTGAGCGTGCAACAGGTGGACAGCCTGGCCGGAGGTCGGGTTTGGTCCGGAGTTAGTGCTTTGCAAAACGGTCTGATCGATGCTTACGGCGGCTTGCGGGAAGCCATTTTGTTGGCTGCCGATCGGGCCGGAGTGGCCGGCGATTATCGGGTGACAACCCCCTCGGTGCCTGAAGATCGGTTGAGCATGCTGGTAAATATGCTGATGTCCCGGGTGAAAACGCCGACCTTTGAGGGCCAGTTGGGCGAAGCCTTCCAACAGTACGGCCGTTTGCAGCGTATCCTCTCCCGACAGGGCGTACAGGCCATCATGCCTTGCGAAATCGAAATCGAATAGAGACCGATGGTACGGGTCAGGTTGAGAACCTGTTTACAAAAAAGAAGACTCACAGAAGAATCGATTCTGTGAGTCTTTCTTTTCAAGGTGTCCGAGAAATAGAAGAATCTTCCGGCATTTCAGATAAAATCATCGTTTCAACGGAAATCTTTCCGGCAGGTTTTAGCCGTATCGGGAATCATTTTCTTTTTTTCGGTGTCGTTTTTGTAGGGATGATCAATCGTATTTTCCGGAAGATAAAACGGAATTGCCTCCAAAAAATTTGATATCCAATCTTTTTACACTATTTTTGAAAATTGGAATATTGTAAATTATGCTGAATTCCTTCCTGGGCGCTCCTTTGGCGTTCTTATACGGACTGGCTATCGACATCCGGCATAAACTCTTCGATCTGAACCTGCTCAAAAGCGAAGAGTACGATATTCCTATTGTCTGTGTGGGAAATATTACGGTGGGTGGTACCGGAAAAACACCCGTGACCGAATACCTGATCGAACAGCTGGCCGGACGATTCCGGGTGGCCGTACTTTCTCGGGGCTATAAACGAAAAACCCGAGGCTTCGTCTTGGCAACGGTCCGTTCGTCGTTCCGGCAAATCGGGGACGAACCCAAGCAAATCAAACTGAAATATCCCGAAATTCCGGTCGCCGTCTGTGAAAAACGTACCGAAGGTATCCGTCGCCTCCGGGAAGCACACCCCGAAGTCAATCTGATCATTCTGGACGACGCTTTTCAACACCGTTATGTGGAACCCTGGGTCAATATCGTGTTGATGGATTACAACAACCCCGTCTATCGCGATCATCTGATGCCGTGGGGAACCCTCCGCGACCGGCGCCGGCAACTCAATCGGGCCCACTTCGTCCTGGTGACCAAGTGTCCTCCCGATATGAATCCGCTGGATATGCGTCTGGTGCGTAAATCGTTGGATTTGTATCCCTACCAATCGCTCTATTTCACCCGCATGAAGCCCGAGAATCCCCTGCCCCTGTTTCCCGATCAGGTGCAGAAACCCCTCAACGCAGGAGATCCGGTCTTGGTGCTTAGCGGAATCGCCAATCCGACTCCGTTTATCCGCTCCCTTTCGCCGCGTTTCAAGGTCGTGGGACAGCGCCTGTTCGAGGATCATCACCTCTATCGGATGAGCGATCTGGAAGAGCTCCTCGAACAACTGAAACAGTTGCCTCCCGACACCAAAATCATGACGACCGAAAAGGATGCGGTCAAACTGACCAACCGGAAAAGAATTCCGGTCGAAATCCAACGTCGTCTTTATTATCTGCCCATCCGGGTTCATTTCGTGGGGGGATGCGAACCCGATTTCCTCCGACAACTCGAACAGTATGTTATCTCAAATCAAAAATACCACATCCTTCATCCGGAATAAAATCCCGTTCGATCCCGAAGTGGGAATCGTCCTGGGCAGCGGCCTGGGCGGTCTGGTGGATCGTATCGGGATCGAAGCCGCACTGGATTATCGGGACATTCCGGGTTTTCCGGTCTCGACCGTCGAGGGGCATGCCGGAAAACTGATTTTCGGAACGTTGGGCGGCCGCCGGGTGGTGGCCATGCAGGGACGTTTCCACTATTACGAAGGTTATACGCCTCAACAGGTCGTTTTCCCGATCCGGGTTCTCAAAATGCTGGGTATCCGTACGCTGATCGTCTCGAATGCGGCCGGAGGCGTCAATCCGGATTTCCACACCGGCGATGTGATGGTCATAACCGATCATATCAACCTGTTGCCCAATCCGTTGATCGGACCCAATATCGACGAGTTGGGTCCCCGTTTCCCGGATATGAGCGAACCGTACAGCCGTCGCCTGATCGCTTTGGCCGACGAAGTGGCCTCTTCTCTGGGGTTGAGCCTGCAACACGGGTGCTACCTGGGCAATACCGGACCCAGTTACGAAACCCGCAAGGAGTACGGATTTTATCGGACCATCGGGGCCGATGCCGTAGGAATGTCCACCACCCCGGAGGTGATCGCGGCCTGTCACATGTCTCTGCCGGTATTCGGTCTTTCGGTCATTACCAACATGGGACTCGAAGGACATAAGGCAACGCACGAAGAGGTGCAGCGCGAAGGAAAACGTGCCCAACAAACCATGACCCGGCTGATCGAAGGTCTGCTGGAAAAAATGTAAGATTTTCGAGTTTTTGATCGTTTGAACGGGAGGGAAGGCAGATGTGCCGCCCCGGGGAGAACGACAATCGTCTGAAACATCCATCTAAACGAAATACGATGATCAATAAAGTTATCTTAGTGGGCAATGTGGGGGCCGATCCGGAAGTGAGAGCCCTGGAAGGCGGTGTGAAAGTGGCCCGCATCCGTCTGGCAACGACCGAACGGATCTACAACCGTCAGACACAGGAAACCAAAGAACATACCGAATGGCATAACATCACCCTGTGGCGGAATCTGGCCGATGTGGTGGACCGATACGTACGCAAGGGTTCGCAACTCTATATCGAGGGCAGCCTCCGCACCCGGGAGTGGACCGACAAGGACGGGAATCGTCGTTTTACGACCGAAATCGTGGCCAACGACATGAAAATGCTGGGTCGCCGCAGCGAAGGAACCTCTTCGTCCGAATACGGGGTTTCGAGTCCGGGTTATTCGGCTCCGGCCGCTCCGACCTCCGGAACCGCGCCCCTGAATGCGGGAAATATCGCCGCTTCGGTAGCGGACGAAGTGGACGACCTGCCGTTCTAATGCTAACACAGGATCCGATTTTATGAGCAATAACGATTGGAAAAGCCGTTTGAATGTGGTCTATTCGACCAATCCCGATTTCGTGTACGAGACCGCTCAGGAGGAGGAACCTGAAACCCTGCCTCCTGCCCGGCAGGATTTGAGGGTATGGTTGGATCGCAAGGCCCGCGCCGGAAAACAGGTGACCTTGGTCAAGGGTTTTGTGGGCAGTGAGGAGGATTTGAAGGAATTGGGACGTCTGCTCAAAAGCAAATGCGGGGTGGGCGGTACGGCCAAAGAGGGGGAGATCATCATTCAGGGCGATTTTCGGGACCGGGTGGTGGAGATTCTGCTCAAGGCGGGTTATCGGGCTAAAAAAGCAGGAGGCTGATGAAATCGAACCTTGACCCCGGAACGAAGAGAGAGAGGCGATACGACAGGTATCGCAACGTGCGGTTGTTCGGCGGATGTCTGTTGGCGGCTTGTTTGTATGCCTTTTCTGCGCAGGCCCAGTATTATGATCAGGGGCGTTCGCCAGCCTCGATCCGTTGGAAACAGAGTCCGATCGTTTCGGAACGAATCATCTATCCGGATTATTATCAACAGGGAGCGGCTCGTGTGGCGGCTTATCTGGATACGATCCGTCCCTATATTACCTATGGGTTTACGCATGAACCGCTGAAAATTCCCGTTATTCTCCACACCCAGAACATGATGGCCAACGGCCTGGTGTTGTGGGCTCCCAAACGGATCGAAATGCGGACGATTCCCGATCAGAAACTCTATGCCATGCCCTGGCTTAAACAGCTCTCGGTGCATGAGTATCGGCATGCTGTGCAGTACGGGAATCTCTATCAGGGTTTTATGAAACCGTTGGGATGGTTCATCGGAGAACAGTCCGGCCTGATCAGTTCGGCTTTGGTGCCCATCTGGATGCTCGAAGGAGATGCCACCATGGCCGAAACCCAATTTTCGTCTTTCGGACGAGCCTTGCAACCCTCCTTTACCCTCGAGTATCGAGCCTACCTGACCGAAGGAACACCCCGAAAATTCCGACGCGACAAATGGTTTTGTGGCTCCTATCGGGATTTTATCCCCGATCATTATCAGTTGGGGTATCAGCTGACCGCCTGGTCGCGTGAACGGTACGGAGACGATATCTGGGACCGTGTCATACAATACGCTTCGAAAAGACCCTATACACTGGCTACGACCCGTATCGCCTTGGGCAAATATTATAAAACTTCCTCGAGTCGGATTTTCGACCAGACGTTCGAGGATTTGCGCGCCTTTTGGCTCTCCCTGCCGCAAACGCCCAACAGTTCGACCCTGATCGAAACCCCGACAACCAGTTATACGACTTACAGCGCCCCGATGCCGCTGAACGATACGACACTGTTGGCGTTCAAAACCGACCTCGATCGTCCGAATCGTCTGGTGAGCGTCGACCCCCGAACGGGATCCGAAAAGACGTTGACTTATACGGGTTCGATCAGTACGCCTCCCGTATTGCGGGACAGCGTGGTGTGGTGGACCGAGTTTCAAAGCAGCCTGTATTGGGATCAGCGGGTCTTTTCCCGGGCTGTCGGATACGACCTGCGGACCCAGCGACAAAAAAGATTGCGCGACCGGAAAAACGCCCTCTACGTGACCCCTCTGCCCGGAGGCGAAGTGGTGACGGTTGGGTACGACTATACGGGGCGTTATCGGCTGGATTGGAACGGTGGCCGATCGCTTCCGCTTCCGGATACCCTGTCGGTTCATGGCTTGGCTTATGACGAACAAACCGGAACCCTGGCCCTGTTGGGGCTGAGCGATGCCGGAATGGCCTTTTATCGGGTCGATACGCTGTCGGGAACGCTGGAAACGATGAATCGCCCTTCCTACTCTACGGTGTACAACCTGCGGGCCGGGAACGGCAAACTCAGCTACAACTCCATTCGTTCGGGGAAGGACGAAATTCATCTGTACGACCTGGAAACCCGACAGGAATACCGTCTGAGCTCTTCTCGCTACGGATCGGTCTCTCCTTCGGCGCCCGATTCTTCCGGCCTGTTTTATTTGACGACCTACACCCGGGACGGATACCGTCTGGCTCGTCAGACGCTTCGGCCCGATTCGTTGCAGCCGGTCCCCTATTCGCGTTTGCCCGAAAATGTGGTCAATCCGCCCCGTCGCCGATGGGCGATGCCCGATATGAACCGGGTCCCGACCTTGACTCCTCCGGCGGATACCTCTTTGGTCCAGAAACCGTATCGGAAAAATCTCAACCTGTTCCGGGTTCACAGCTGGATGCCACTGAGCTTCAATCCATTTCAGATCGTCGAAGAAAATAAGGTGGAAATCAATGCGGGAGCGACCCTCATGAGCCAGAACCTCTTGAGCAATACGACAGCCACCTTTTCCTACGCTTATTCGTGCGATGCCGGTCATATGGCCCGAACCCGGATCAATTATGAAGGGTTGGCTCCGAAATTCGAAGTGGCGGCCGAATACAGCCAATATAACCGACTCATGTACGGGTTCGACGAGCAGACCTCCATGCCTTCCTCTCTGCTCAAAACCCATTTCCAACTCGAAGCATCGGCCTATTTGCCGATGTACCTCTCTTCGGGGAGTCGTTTGAGGGTATTGACACCCCGTCTCGAATTGCTTTATTTCAACGCCCTGCTCTACGATCCGGTTCGGAAACGGACGGATACGGGTTTGAGTCGGCTGGTCTGGGAATTGAATTATGTGGAACAAAGTCGTTTGGCCCATCGCGATTTCCTGCCCCGCTGGGGATATGCGTTTAAAGTTTCGGGGGTGTTGGCTCCGTTTCGCGGTGATTTCGGAACGGTCTATTCGCTTTTCGGCCGCCTCTATTTGCCGGGTGTTGCAGCGCATCACAGCCTGATGTTGCGCGGCAATCTCCAGTACCAGAATCAGGAAACCTATCAGTTCTACTATAAGGATCTTTTCCCGAGAGGGGCCCGCTACACATGGGCCGCCGCCCGTTATGCCGCTTTTTCGGCCGATTACCAACTTCCGCTGTGCTATCCCGACTGGGGTATCAACAGCCTCGTTTATTTTAACCGGATCCGTCTGAAAGCCTATTTCGATTATGCCCGTTACCAGGGAATGGTTTCCGCAGAGACGGGCCGGGCCCGAATGCATACGTTGCATTCGTATGGAGGGGAAATATTTTTCGACATGCGCCTCGTGAGAATGCCGGTCAACGATACCTCCGTCGGGATCTATGTGTATAAACCCAGCGACCGTCGAGGGGTGGTCGGCGGAATACATCTGACCCTGCCGCTGTAAAACGATGGGGTTCGGGAAATCGATCCCTCCTGGCATAGCAGGCCCTGCCTCCGAATACGGAGGCAGGGCCTGCTCGATTCGACACCCTTTTTATCGAAGCATGTCAAGCAGGTGGGGTATCAGGGTCGGCAGTTCTTTTTCATCCCGGGCCGTCAGAATCCGCCCGTCGATTTCAAACGCCGCATCGGTTGGAATACCTTGCCGAATAGCCGGTTTGGCCAAAGGATGTACGGCGACTTTACAGCCTCGGATCGTGTCGCACTTTTCAAACATCAGGGCGGCCGCACAGTGTCCGACCAACAGTTTACCGGCCGCTCCGAACGTACGGATCACCGCTAACATATCCTGATTGTAAGAAGCCGAAACCTGTTCGGCAAAACGGGGAATGGCATCCCCACAAGCGAATACCAGAGCGTCGTATTCCGATTCGTGTCCTTTCAATCGGTCGATCGTATCGTCCAGCGTGAGGGATACGCCCGAATTGGTCTTGATGTGCGGGGTGTCGGCTACCGAAAACGTGCGAAACGGAATTTTGTTTTCGAAAAAAGACTCCAAATAGGTAAACAGGCCCATCCCGTTGACAGGATTGACGGCCAATACAGCTACTTTTTTTGTCATGATTACGGGTTTTAAGTAAAACGATACTTTTGTTCGATAAGTTGGTTACTTTTGTAGTGTAAAGATATTCCTTTCGGAAGCTCTTCGCAAGAGGGCACATCCGAGGAAGATACTTACCTGTGAGTAACGAATATTGACAGAGAGAGCACTATGGACGAAAGAAAAATCAAAAATTTTCATCATGAGGGAGAGTGTCCGGTTCGGGACATATTGTGTCGTTTCGGAGACAAATGGTCGGTATTGGTACTGGTGTCGCTGAAGGTGAACGGAACCTTGCGTTTCAGTGAACTGGCTCGGTCTTTGGGCGATATTTCGCAACGTATGTTGACTGTGACGTTGCGTTCGCTCGAGCAGGATGGTTTGGTTGAGCGGACGTTGTATGCCGAGGTTCCGCCTCGGGTGGAGTATGCCCTTACGGAAATGGGTAGGGATTTGATGCCCCATATCGAAAGTCTGATTGCATGGAGTCTCGACCATACGTCCCAGATTTTGTCGAACCGGGAACAGTTTCGGGCATCATCACCGATCTCGAAACCGAGCGCTGAATAGAGCTGATCGAATGGGGTGCTAATCTGGAAAAATACCCTTTATAGGCACTAGAGAAGGGTTTTTGCAATGATCGTGTGGTAACAGATTGTTACTTTATGGAAAAATTCTTTGTCAAGTTGATTTAGAAGAATCAGCGTTTTCAAAAGGTTGTTTATTTTATATGCTTATTTAATAGGATATTATAAGATAGATCATGATAGTTTTTGATGAAAAAGAGAGGCTTATATGAGAGTGTTTGCAAGTAATTTCTAATAAATTTTAATAAAAAAACAAGATGAGTTTTAATCTGTAAAATCTGCCTATAAACCATAATATTAGTGAATTATATAACAAATTGATTTATTTTTCTTATGTATTTATACGTCTGAACTTTTTTTTGTTTTTAGTGTTTGTTATTTTGAAAAAATAAAGGTAAGTTCGTATAGATGTACGTTTATCCTTGTCCTTGTGTTGATGAGTGTGCCTATCAGTTGATTACTCACAGTTTGATACAACAGGGGTTTTTGAGGTAACCGTGCGTCAATGGAGGAGTTAATCCAACCTCATTCTAACGATTTTACTAACTGACTAACCTAATTTGATCACGACCGCTTTCCTTCCTCTATTTCCTTCGTAATACATCGTTGAGTCCGCAGTGATGCTATTGTCCTAAACTTAATCATATTACTAATCATTAATCCATCTGTTATGAATGTATTGTTACGCTCCATGCTGACATGCCTGATGGTCGTGTTCAGCGTGATGACAGTTCAAGCACAGCAACGGACCTATTCCGGGACTGTGACGGGAGCCGATGACGGACAACCCATTATCGGAGCCAATGTGATGGTAGAAGGTTCGACCCAAGGAACTTCCACCGGTGTGGATGGTTCTTTCTCCATCAAAGTGCCTCAGGGCAGCAAGTTGGTGTTCAGTTTTTTGGGCATGAAAACCCAAACCGTGGTGACCGGTGCGTCCACCACGATTAATGTGGTTCTCAAAAGCGATGCCACTTCACTGGAAGATGTGGTGGTGGTAGCCTTCGGTACAGCCAAGAAAAAAGACTTGACCGGATCGATGAGCGCGATCGATTCGGACATTATCGATCGTCAGTCGAACTCGACCTTGTCGAAAGCCCTCGAAGGGGCTATCCCCGGCGTGCAGTATACGGCACTCGACGGACAGCCCGGTAAAGATGCTCAGATTGTGATTCGTGGGGTCGGTTCGGCCAATTCGAGCAACAGTGCGCTGATCGTTATCGACGGGGTGCCTGCCACCTCGGACGATGCATTGTCCATGTTGAACCCTCGGGATATCGAGTCGATGGTCGTGTCGAAAGATGCCGCTTCGAATGCCTTGTACGGTTCGCGCGGGGCCAACGGGGTGATCCTGATCACCACCCGCAAAGGGCAGTCGGGTGCTCCGAAAATTACCCTGGATGCCAAGTGGGGGATCAACCAGGTGGGGCCTTTCAAGCTGGATAAGATTACCGACTACGCCGACATTTATGAATACAACTGGAAGTCGCTCTACAATGCGGCCCGCTATCGTAACTTCAATGACTCCAAAGGGATTACGACCAATGTGCAGAATCCCAATATGAGCCATGAAGATGCGGCTCTGTTCGCCAGCCAGCACCTGTTCGACTGGGACGGGAATACCAACCCCAATAATCCATCTTTCAAACGAAACGGCCTGGGGAACTATATGGCTTATTACGTGCCGGGAGCCAACTATACTCCTTCGGGGGACCTGACCAGTTCGACCATGACCGGTGCCTATCTGGTGAATCCGGACGGTAAAATCAATCCGGAAGCTCAACTTTTGTGGCGGGACAACTGGGAAGACGAATTCCTGAAAAATACCTTCCGTCAGGAATACAACCTGTCGGCCTCGGGAGCGGTAGAAAACAAAGTCGATTATTATGTTTCGCTGGGTTACCTGTCGGATCCCTCTTATATCAAGGGATCGGATTTCAACCGTTACAGCGCTCGAAGCAATATTAACTTCCAGGCGACCAAATGGTTGCGTGCAGGTATCAACTTCGTGTACGCCAGACGTGAACGTCAGCAGGCTCCTACCCGTTGGGGATGGAATGCCGGGGACTCGGGAGAAAACCCCTTCTACTGGATCAACGGGATGGAAGCCGTCAAACCGATCTGGGCACATGATGAAAACGGCGATATTATCCTGGATGATCAAGGCAACAGAACCTACGACTTCGGGACCGGCGAAACCTATTCACCGCTGGGAGATACCCGTCGTGCCATTTCCGGTTCTTCGGTCGGTCGTAACCTTGGTCACTTCCTCTCGAACGACCGCTGGACGTTGATTACCAATGACCTTTCGGGTCGTGGTTATTTGGAAGCCACTTTCTTGAAAGACTTCAAGTTTACCACCAATCTCTCGGTAGATTATTGGGGTAACTATCAGAAACGTTATTACAACCAAACGGCCAGTGCCGGTGCCGGTACCTCAGGATCGTTGCGTCAGGATATGAAAAACAGTACGTCGATCAATACGCAACAGTTATTGAACTGGTCTCATGATTATGGTAAACACCATGTCGATGCTTTGTTGGGTCACGAATATACCCGGGATAACTACCGGAACATGTGGATCCGCCAGACTCACTCGCTGATTCCGGGATTCGATGCTCCTGCCAACTTTATTGGATCGAGCAATGCCGCCAACTATCTGGGTGGATCGCCCTTCTCATCGGATCAGAGCATCTCGGCTCTGGAAGGTTACTTCTTCCGTGGTAACTACAACTATGACAGCAAATATTATCTGTCGGCCAGTCTGCGTTTCGACGGTACGTCGCGTTTCCGTGACAACACCAAACGTTGGGGTACTTTCTGGTCAGTTGGGGGTGCATGGCGTCTCTCCCGTGAAGCCTGGATGCAGGATGCTACCTGGATCGATGACCTCAAATTGCGTGTCAGCTACGGTACCATGGGGAATGCCAGTGGTGTGGGCCTCTATTCCGGGTATAACCTGTGGAGCTTCACGAATGCCAGCACCGACCTGGTCAATCAGCAAGTTTATCAGATTGCACGCGGTACTTTGGGAAATCCCAATCTGACCTGGGAAACCATCAGCACCCTTGACGTAGGGGTTGACTTCCGGTTCTGGGATCGTTTCTGGGGTACGATCGTGTACTATCGTCGTCTGACCGATGACATGATCTACAACCGTCCGGTAGCGGCTTCCGTAGGGGTGACCTCCCTGACCGCCAATGCCGCATCGATGCTCAATGCCGGTCTGGAAGTGGAATTGGGCGTGAATATTATCCAGAACGAAAATGCACTGTGGACCTTCAACATGAACTTTGCCCACAACAAAAATACCTTGAAGAGCCTGCCCGAAGGGGTGATCGATCCGGAAATCGGATACATCGAAGAAAGCCACACCGACGGGAAAAACAACCTGCAGTTCCGTCGTTCGATCGGCAAATCGTACTACAACATGCAGACCTACAAATATGCCGGTATAGATCCGAATTCGGGGCTGGCACTGTATTATCACAAAGTGACCGAAGACGATCACTCGGCCGGACGTTTCACCGATACACCGGTAGGTGGCGATGTGACGACAACCGACTATACGCTGGCTTCGACCTATGACATGGGTGATGCACTGCCTAAACTGACCGGTGGGTTCGGAACCTCGTTCCGTTATAAAAACCTCGATTTCTCGGCTCAGTTCGCCTTCCAGATCGGCGGTAAGTTCTTCAGCAGCGAATACGGTTATAACCTCTACTGGCACCAGAACGTGATGGGAGCTCAGGTTTCCTCCGACCTGCTGAACAATACCTGGACGCCCGAAAATCCCGATGCCGAATTCCCCATCCAGATGGCCGGTCAGTCGGTTTATACTACCGGGGTGACGGTGGCTTCGCAGCGTTACACCGACAAAACCTTGTACGATGCTTCGTATCTGAGCTTCAAGAACCTGACTATCGGTTACAGCCTCCCCGAACGCTTGATGAAGAAATGGGGCATGGGTGGTATCCGCTTCTATGTATCCGGTGATAACATCGCTCTGGTTTCGGCCAAGAACGGAATCGATCCCCGTATGTCCATGATCGGTGGTTTCGACGTCGGCTCCATGACGTATCCCGCTATGAGAACCTGGTCTTTGGGTGTAAATGTTACTTTCTAAATTTTGTCAGCCATGAAAAAATATATTGTAACCGTTGCGGTGTTGGGGCTGTTGAGCAGTGCATGTAACAGCAAACTGGATATCACTCCTCCCAACAGTATTACCGACGAGCAGATCAATGAAGTGCTCGATGAAAATCTGATCACCATCGCGAAACCCATGGCGGATGCTTTGCCCAGTATTTTCTGGCAGGGAGTGCCGGGCGGCGATTTCCGAATCTCGGATCTGACATCGATGCATCTGTGGGCGATGAATGTCAAATCCAACGACGTTGTTTTTATGGGCAATACGAGTGATGCCTATAATCAGTATGTCAATATTACCGAAGCCCAGGGTGGAAGCAACGCCTGGAACGGGAATATGTGGACCTGGATTTATGGACATATCTCGAAATCGGTCAATTCGATGTTGAACCTGATGGGAGATGTCAAGGAAGAAAACCTCGAAAATGATACGGAACGCCAGCTGGCTTCCTACAAAGCGGCGGGGTTGACCGTGAAAGCCTATCTGTATTTGTGGTTGATGCAGGTCTGGTCGAATAATTATACCGAAGCCAATGCCGCCGATCTGCCCGGAGTTCCTTATTACGATACGTACGATCCGTATCAGGATCCGCGTCCCCGGGAACTGGCCTCGACCATCTGGACCACGATTCTGAATGATGCCGCGCAAGCCGTTAAACTGTTCCAGGCTGCCGGTACGGGATTCACCGATGCGCCCAATGACATCGATCTGGGTGTGGCCTGCATGGTTTGGGCTCGCGTAGCTTATGCGGCCGGCGCCTGGGATCAGGTGATCTCCGCCGTGGATCTGTTGGAATCCCAATACGACAATCGTTTCATCTCGCCTGAAAACTACATCGGCGATCGTACGGGAGATCCGAACGGTTTCCCGCAGTTTACCGCCTTCTCGCGCGTGGATGCCGCCATCAATCCCGAAGTGATTTTCGGGGTGCAGGTTTCCAATGTGCTGACCGGTTCTTATGCCGGGTCGAACTTCCCGGGTTGGATGAACTGCATCGGTGACGATTGCTACGGAGGTTCGCGTCTCGGATTCATGTGCATCGACAAACGTCTTTTCGACCAGATCGAAGCCACCGATATTCGTCGGCAAAACTTCCTGGAACAACCGGTACACAACTATTATTTCGGGGAAAAGAGTACCGTAACGGATAATATACCGGCTTATGCCAACCTGAAATTTGCGGCCAAAGTATCGCCCGACGGCTCTACGAGCGCTCAATACAAACAGGATATCGTGGTGATGCGCTATTCGGAAGCCGTTCTGCTGAAAGCGGAAGCTCAGGCCCGTCGTGGAGAAGATGGAGCCGCTCAAGCCACGTTGTCCAAACTGACCACGGCGCGTGGCGCTTCGGCCGTTACCGAAAGCGGCGATGCGTTGATGGCCCGCATTCAGTTGGAAACCCGCATCGAAATGTGGGGTGAACAGGGTATCGAATGGTTACGCAACAAACGTTGGGGTATCGGTGTCGATCGCCAGAGCGGTTCGACCAACCATACCAGTACGGCGGTCGTACCCGCAGGGAACGCCTTTACGTGGCAGATTCCGCTGTGCGAAACGCTGTATAACCACGATATTGAGCAAAATCCGGCTTATTAACATCTGCTTGTATTCTGTTGGTTCGGGGAGGCGGCCTCTGTCGCCTCCCCATTTTTGACGCTATGCTTGGAACAGGAGACCGGACTCTTTTCGTCGGAACCGATTTTGAAAAGGAGATACCGGAAGGGACTATTGAAAAAAAGAGTATATTTGTTTCTATACCCAAATTTAAAAGAGTCTTACTATGAAATCTTGTTCCGTTCTGTTGACCGGATTGGCTTCGGCAGGAATGATCCTGCAAATGGCTTGTACACCGGCTGTGAAAGCCGAATATCCTGAAAAATGGCCCGAAGTCGAACGTTATATTCAGGAAAACTTTCTCTCTTATGTCGATACGACTTCGGCTCTGCCCAAACCTTATTGTTTCGCCCTGAATCCGGGCACGCTCTATTATTGGGACCTCTATTTCATCAACGAGGGACTGATGATCGAAGGTTTCTGGGAACAGGCCCGCAACAACGTGGATAATTTCGTGTATGAGATCGAAAAACTCGGTTTCATCCCCAATGCCCATGGCTGGGGCGAAGACCGCAGTCAAACGCCCTACTTCAATATGATGGTGCGTAGCTATTGGGAAAAAGCTCCCGAAAACGAAAAGGATACCGCCTGGCTGCGTAAGGCGTACAACGCCGTGCTTAAGGAGTACGAATTCTGGACCAACACCAACGGCAATACCATCGAGGATCACCGTACACCGATCGAAGGCCTTCAACGGTATTCCAACCATGCCGATACGGCCGCATTGGTCGAATTTTACGACAAGGTGCTCAAAATCCGCTTCAAACTTTCGGATGACGCTTCCGTAGCCGAAAAAGTAACGGTGGCATCCAATCGCCTGTCCGAAGCCGAAACGATGGACTTTACACCCCGTTTCGAGGGACGTTGCAACGAGTATATCCCCGTGGATTTGAATTCCAACCTGTATCAGTATGAAAAAGATCTGGCCTTTTATGAACAGGAATTGGGCATCCGCGGTCCGATCAATTGGGAAAAACAGGCTGAAAAACGGGCCGCTCTGATCGATCAGTACCTCTGGAACGAAGAGCGCGGACTGTACCTGGATTATGATTTTGTCAACCAACGTCACAGTCCGGTGGCCGCCTTGACGACCCTGATGCCCATGTACTGGCATTTTGCTTCGGAGGACAAGGCCGCCCGTATTCGGGAAAACCTTTCATTATTCCAGTATCCCGGAGGGTTGGTCGTTTGCGAGACCTTGCCGCAGGAAATTCATTATCAGTGGGGCGATGCCGCCGTGTGGGCACCCATGCAGTTCATTGCCATCGGAGCGATGAAAAACTACGGCTATCGTCGCCAGACGCACGATATCGCCATGAGATGGCTCAATACCGTAACCCGCAATTTCGTCGATCCGCAACCGGCAACCTATCCGCCCTTCAAATACGGGGATGGAACCCGTCATCCGGGCTATATCTATGAAAAATATACTCGTGACGGACAGATCAACGATGCCGAGTATCCTTGCAGCGAAATGATGGGGTGGACGGCTGCCACCTTCCTCAAAGCCCTGCAGGAAGTGAACCCCTGAATCTAACCCCTGTCTGAATCTGCTAACCTATGATCCGCAATTTTCTGGCCCGGCTGCTGGGACTTTGCATGCTGGGTGTCGTGGGGATGCAATGTACCCCGCGTTGCGACATCGAGGCCATACACCCTGAAAAATGGCCTGAGATCGTCGATTACATCCAGCGTTCGTGGCCCGATTTCACGGAGAAAGACCCTGTGATGCCGGCGCCTTATCTCTACGGGCTCAATCCCGGAACGCTCTATTACTGGGACGTCTACTTCCACAACGAGGGCCTTATGCGCTGCGGTTACTGGGACATCGCCCGGGGCAACCTCGATTGTATGATCTTCGAAATCGACTCCATCGGGTTCATCCCCACCGCCCTGCACTGGGGCCGCAACCGCAGTCAAACCCCGTTTTTCTCGCATAGCGTACGGCGCTACTACGAGATGAGTCCGGTCAAGGACACGGCCTGGCTGCGTAAGGCCTACCGGGCCGTTTTGAAAGAATACGAGTTCTGGACCAACGAGAACGGCAACCGGATCGAGGACCATACGACCCCCATCGCAGGCCTGCAGCGCTACGGCCATTGTGCTGATTCGGCCGAACTGGTCGAGTTTTATGACAAAGTGGTGTTTTATCGTTTCAAAGGTCTCTCGCGGGATATTCCCGTGGAAGAGAAGCTCTCTATCGGCGACCAAATGATGGCCGAAAGTGAGTGTCAGGACTTTACACCCCGTTTTGACGGACGCATCAAGGATTTCATTCCCATCTGTCTGAACAGCTATCTGGTGGGCTATGAGAACGACATCGCATTTTACGAAAAAGAACTGGGAATCGCGCCCACCCGCGACTGGAAGAAGATGGCCGCCGATCGTGCTGCCTTGATCGAAAAGTATTGCTGGAACGAAGAGCGGGGTCTTTATCTCGATTACAACTTCGTGACCGGCAAACACTCGTCGGTGGCATCCATGGCCGGGATTATGCCCATGTTCTTCGGGTTTGCCCCCAAGGACCATGCCCGGCGCATCAAGGACAACCTGTCGCTGTTCGACAGCGATGGCGGTCTGGTCTCCAGCGAGGTGTCGCCCCGCGGGGCCGAGTATCAGTACGGCCACACCAGCGTATGGCCCAATGTGCAGCAATTGGCCATTGAATCGCTGCTGCCGTACGGCTACAAGCGCGAAGCCCGCAACATCGCCATGAAATGGCTCAACACCGCTACCCGGAACTGGGTCGACCCCCAGCCGGCCACCTATCCGCCCTTCAAGTATGGTGACGGTACGCGCCATCCGGGCTTCCTCTATGAAAAATATACCCGCGACGGGAAAATCAACGACGGCGAATACCCCGCCAGCCACATGCTGGGTTGGGCCGGAACCGCCTTTTTAGTCGCTTTGGAAACCATTAAAAACTAACCTGATATGAAAAGAACCTTACGTACGCTGCTGTGGGGCGGGCTGTTGAGCCTGTTGTTGATCAGTTGCTCCAGTACCTCCAGCGTCACCCCCTATCATCCCGAAAAATGGGATGAAATCGAGGCCTACATTCGGAAAACCTGGCCCGAATTTACCGAACGGAATCCGGAATTTCCGGCCCCCTATCTCTATGGCCTGAATCCGGGCACGCTCTATTATTGGGATCTCTATTTCCATAACGAAGGCCTGATGCGTCATGACTATTGGGATATCGCCAAGGGAAACCTCGATTGCATGATCTTTCAGATCGATTCGTTGGGATTCGTGCCTACGGCCTGGAACTGGGGGCGCGACCGCAGTCAGACGCCTTGTTTCTCGATGAGTGTGCGGCGGTATTATGAACTGGCTCCCGAAAAAGATACCGCTTGGTTGCGCAAGGCCTACCATGCCGTGCTGAAAGAGTATGAATTCTGGACCAATACCAACGGCAATGCGATCGAAGATCATACGACTCCGATCGCCGGTTTGCAGCGTTACGGCTATCATTCCGACAGCACTCAGTTGATCGAGTTTTACGATAAGGTGCTCAAAGGCCGTTTCGGTCTGCCGGATGGAGCTACTCCCGAAGAAAAACTGAAGGTGGCGGCTCATCGGATGGCTGAGGCCGAGTGTATGGACTTCTGTCCGCGATTCGAGGGTCGTTGCCTGGATTATATTCCGGTGGATCTGAACAGCTATCTGTATGGATACGAAAAGGATCTGGCCTTCTATGAACAGGAATTGGGCATCCGTGGACCGATCAACTGGGAAAAACGGGCTGCGGATCGTGCTGCATTGATCGACCGCTACTGTTGGGACGAAGAACGCGGACTGTACATGGATTATGATTTTGTCAATCAGCGTTTCTCGCCCGTGGCTTCCATGGGGGGCATGATGCCCTTGCATTTCGGATTCGCTTCGCCGGAAAAAGCCGACCGGGTTCGTCGCAACCTGTCGTTGTTCGACAGCGATGGCGGGCTGGTGGTTTGCGAAGTGACCCCGCAGGAGATCGTTTACCAGTGGGGCGATGCCGCCGTATGGGCTCCCATGCAGCAGATCGGCATCGAGTCGATGCTGCGTTACGGCTTTGTCAAGGAGGCTAAGAACATTTCGACCAAATGGCTCAATACGGTGACCCGCAACTACATGGATCCGATGCCGGCCACTCACCGTCCCTTCAAGTATGGGGATGGAACGCGTCATCCGGGCTTCCTGTATGAAAAGTATACCCGGGACGGACAAATCAACGATTACGAATACCCGTGCAGCATCATGCTGGGATGGACGGCTTCGGCTTTCCTGGTCGCCTTGGAAACGGTTCGTGAAAACTGATAACGTGTAGACCGACATGAAAATGTTACGGTTCATAGGATGTTTGGGGATTGTATTGAGTTGTTGGAGTGGTGAACTTCGGGCCCAATCGATTCCCGAACCGCTCTATCCGGAGAAATGGGACGAGGTGGAAACTTATATCCGTGACAATTGGATGAGTTTCGTGGAGACCAATCCCAAGCTTCCCAAACCCTATTCCTATGCCCTCAATCCGGGAACACTTTACTATTATGACCTCTATTTCATCAACGATGCCCTGCTTAAACAGGGTTTCGAAGAACAGGCCCGCAATAACCTCGATTGTTTCATTTACATCGCCGATTCGTTGGGATTTCTGCCCAATGCGTTCGGTTGGGGCGAAAGCCGTAGCCAGTTTCCTTTCTTCTCGATGATGGTGCGCGACTATTACGAGAAGACGGGCGACAAGGCGTGGTTGGCCAAGGCCTATCCGGCCGTTCTCAAGGAGTATGATTTCTGGACGAACCGCAACGGTAATTCTATCGAGGATCACAGCACGTCGATTCCGGGGCTGCAACGTTACGGTCAGCATGCCGATACGGCTGAACTGCTCGAATTTTACAACCGGGTGTTGTTTTTCCGGTTCCATGTCTCCCGGGATGTGCCCGATACGACCAAAATACGGATTGCGGCCCAGCGACTGGCCGAGTGTGAGTCGATGGACTTCACGCCTCGCTATTACGGTCGCTGCATGGATTTCATTCCGGTGGATCTGAATGCGAATCTCTGCCAGTACGAGCTCAATTTCGACTATTTCGAGCGGGAATTGGGGATTCAGGGTCCGGTCAATTGGAAGAAGGCCGCCAAGCAACGGGCTGCGCTGATGAAGAAATACCTGTGGTCGCCGGAACGGGGCTTGATGCTGGATTACGATTATGTGAACGGTAAACATACGGAGATTTCCTGCATCACCAGCTTCACGGCGCTGATGTGGCATGTGGTCGAAGGGAAACAGGCCGAAGAGATGAAAAACAACCTGATGCGGGAGCTGGAAGTGAAAAGCGGGCTGACGGTTTGTTCCGAGTCTCAGGAGGATATCCCTTATCAGTTCGGTCGCACGGCAATCTGGGGGTCGATGCAGTTCCAGGCCATGAAAGGTCTGATGGGAGCCGGATTCCAGGAAGACGCCCGGAGGGTGGCGATGAAGTATCTGAACATGGTAACCAAGAACTATGTGGATCCCTATCCCGACGAATACATTCCCCACAAGACCAACCAGATGGTTAAACGGCCTTATGGTCGCTTATGGGAAAAATTTACCCACGACGGGGATATCAACGACAACGAATATTATTGCAGCCCGATACTGGGCTTTACGGCCGCACCCTACATCCTTGCCCTGGAAATCGTACGCGGCGAGTAATCGGCTGCTGTCTTTGGAAAAGTCTCCGGATGCCTTTGGGTTTCCGGAGATTTTTATGGGAGGGAGGGGTTTCTTGTCGTTTTTCCCGTTTATAATCAAGACAAAAGGAAAAATTTCCAATGCCCCATTCTGTAAAATCTCACGTTTCATAAAACACCAAAATTTTTAATAATAAACAGAATCCCTGCAAAAATGACCTTCCATAGGACGTTCGCAGGGTTGAAAACGAACTTTCGATGAAATATGGGGGCTCATTTCTCCGTTTTGGAGGGGGTAAGGATTCTTTAAAGGCGCCTTCAGCATCGGTTCGGGGCTTTGTCCCGGGCCCGAAATACAATAAAAGCGCCTGTGCAAAGGATTTTGAGAGAAATGTTGTACTTTTGTAACCAGAAAAATATGCCCGCTTCCATGGCTCGAAAAATCATCGAAAAACTTAAGACTCCCCTGGCGATTAAATGCTTCTGGATCGTGATCATTGCACCGGTTGCTCTGATCCTGCTGCTGTTGCTGTTGATCGGATTGGGGGTCTTCGGCAAATTGCCCACCTTCGAGGAACTCGAAAACCCCAAGAGTAACCTGGCTACCGAAATCTATTCCGAAGACGGCGCCTTGTTGGGTAGCTTTTTTATTCAGAACCGGACGTATGTCGATTACGAAGACCTTTCGCCCAGCCTGGTGGCTGCCCTGGTCGCTACCGAGGACGTACGTTTCTACTCTCATTCGGGGATCGATTTTATCGCTTTGGCCCGTGTAGCCGTACGTACCATCGGTTTGGGTCAAGGCCAGGGAGGGGGCAGTACGATTTCGCAACAGGTGGCCAAAAACCTTTATCCGCGGGATACCGTATATCGGAATCCCATTGCCCGTAAGGCCAAACTGGTGATTTCCAAGCTGAAAGAATGGATTACGGCCGTCATGCTCGAACACAACTACACCAAGGAAGAGATTCTGACCATGTATCTCAATACCATGGAGTACGGGAGCAATGCATTCGGCATCAAATCCGCAGCCCGAACCTTCTTCAACAAGACGCCGGATGAGCTCAATGTGCAGGAAGCGGCCATGTTGGTAGGGGTGGTCAATGCGCCGACCCGATACAGTCCGGTGCGTAATCCCGAACGGGCGATGGCTCGCCGCAATCTGGTCATCGACCGCATGCGTCAAAAAGGTTATCTGACCCGGGCTCAGCGCGATTCGATACAGGCTCTGCCAATTGAACTGGATTACCGGCCCATCTCCCATAACGAAGGAACGGGGACCTATTTCCGGGAAATGTTGCGTTTGGTGATGACCTCGCCCAAGCCGACCCGCAACCAGTTCCTGCAGGAATGGGACTACGAGCAAGCGGTCGAACAGTGGGAAAATAATCCCTTGTACGGATGGTGTTTGAAAAATCAGAAGTCGGACGGCTCGAACTATAACCTCTATCGCGACGGGCTGAAAATCTATACGACCATCAACGCCACCATGCAGGAGTATGCCGAAGAGGCCCTGGAAAGTCATCTGAGCGAGAAACTGCAGCCGGAGATGGATCGACAGGTCAAACGCAACAAACGACTCTTCAACAATCTTTCCCAGGAAGAGATCGATCGGGTGATGCTCAACGCCATTCGTCAGACCGATCGCTATCGCGAACTCAAGGGCGACGGCAAAACCATGGACGAAATCATGGCGGTCTTCAAGCAGGAGGTACCCATGAAAGTATTCTCTTACCAGGGAGAACGCGATACGGTGATGAGCCCTTACGACTCCATCCTGTATCACAAACAGTATCTGCGTGCTTCCTTCGTGGCGATGGATCCCTCGACGGGCTATGTGAAAGCCTATGTGGGAGGTCCCAATTACCGCTATTTCAAATACGACATGGTCAAACAGGGGAAACGACAGGTAGGGTCGACGATCAAACCGTTTATCTATTCGTTTGCCGTTGATCAGCTCAACTGTACCCCCTGTACGCTGGTTCCCAACCGTCCGGTGACCATCGCCACCGAGACCGGCGATGCCTGGCAGCCCAAAGAGGCCGGGAAAGTCGTCTATGACGATAAACCCCGGCAACTGCAATGGGGGTTGGCCAACAGCCGCAACAACTACTCGGCCTGGATCATGAAACAGGCCGGCAACCCGGGGGCCGTGGCCGACTACATCCACAAGATGGGGATTCACAGCTATATCGATCCGGTGTATGCACTTTGTCTGGGAACGCCCGACTTTTCGCTTTTCGAGTTGGTGGGGGCCTATGGAACGTTTGCCAATCGCGGGGTCTTTATCGAACCGATTTTCGTGACGCGCATCGAGGATCGTCACGGGAACGTTCTGGCGACCTTTACGCCCGCTTCGCATGACGCGATCGGCGAACAGACCGCCTATACGATGTTGGGCATGCTCAAAAACGTGCTCAACGGGACGGCCGGTCGTTTGCGCTGGATCTACAACTTCAAGGGCGAAATGGGCGGGAAAACCGGAACGTCGCAAAACAACTCCGATGCCTGGTTCGTGGGTGTGACACCCAAAATCATCGCCGGCGCCTGGGTGGGGGCCGAAGATCGCAGTGTCCACCTCATCTCGGGAGCCGACGGAGCGCGTTCGGCCCTACCTATTTACGGAAATTTCATGACGCAGGTCTATGGTAATCCGTCGTTGGGTATTTCACAGTCGGATCTCTTCCCGATCCCGGTGGGAGCCGTCATTTACGATTGCGATGACCGTAGCGAAAGCATCGCTCCCCGAATCCGGGAAGAAGATGAATTTTTCGATTAAGCATTCCCAAACGACCGATACGTTATCCAATTTTGTTCGTGGAGCGGTTTCGGGAGCGGGCGTAATTTTCGGAAAATAGAGCACGGAAGTTCGTAGCGATTTGTTGTTTCTTTTCTTTTCGCACCGTATCTTTGTCGTCCCAATATCAAATCTTAACGCCTTATGAGAGTTGCCATCGTAGGTGCCAGCGGAGCCGTCGGACAGGAGTTTCTGAAGGTTCTCGAACAACGGGAGTTTCCCATTCGCGAATTGTTGCTTTTCGGATCCGAACGCAGTGCCGGCCGTAAGTATAAATTCAAAAAAGATGAAATAACGGTGCGTCGCCTGGCGCATAACGACGATTTCAAAGGGGTCGATCTGGCGTTCGTGTCGGCCGGAGCCGGCACTTCCAAAGAATTTGCCGAAACCATCACCCGATACGGAGCTTTGATGATCGACAATTCGAGCGCTTTCCGCATGGATGAAGATGTGCCCCTGGTGGTTCCGGAGGTCAATCCCCGCGATGCCATCAATCCCCCTCGCAACATCATCGCCAATCCGAACTGTACGACCATCCAGCTGGTGGTGGCCTTGCAGGCAATCCAGCAACTGTCGCCGATTCGTCGGGTGCATGTGTCGACCTATCAGTCGGCCAGCGGTGCCGGGGCGGCAGCCATGCAGGAACTCTCCATGCAGCACGAACAGATCGTCCGGGGCGAGAAACCCGTGGTCGAAAAGTTTGCCTTCCAGCTGGCATTCAACGTCATTCCTCAGGTAGATGTCTTTATGGACAACGGTTACACCAAGGAAGAGATGAAGATGTATAACGAAACCCGCAAAATCATGCATTCGGATATGGAGGTCAGTGCCATGTGTGTCCGTGTACCGGTGATGCGGGCCCATTCCGAATCGGTGTGGGTGGAAACCGAACGTCCGATTTCGGTGCACGAAGCCCGCAAGGCTTTTTCCGGAGCCGAAGGGGTTGTGTTGATGGACGATCCTCAGCGTCAGCGCTATCCCATGCCGCTGCCCCTGGCCGGAGAAGACAGCGTATTCGTAGGACGGATTCGGCAGGATTTGGCCAATCCCAACGGTTTGGCTTTCTGGTGCGTAAGCGATCAGATCCGCAAAGGTGCAGCCTTGAATGCCGTTCAAATCGCCGAATATCTGGTGCGCAACGGCCACCTCAATGCGTATATCAAATAAATGCGATAACTCTCGAAAGAGAAAGGCTCCCTCGTCGGGGGCCTTTTTTTGTAGAACCATCGGAGGTGCGATGCCCGCGGATGAATGGGCGATTTGCAGCCCGGGAAGAGCATGGAAGGGGATTTTTCGGATAGGGGGATGACTGTATCGGCGGCGGAGGGGTTACGATGGGATCTTGTCGGACAGACAGGCTGGAGCAGGAAGTTATGAACGTACTTCGGGGTTGCATCGATAGAGGCGGGATCATTTCCTGGAACGGGATTGAATGGCGGTGAAGGGTATTCTAAGGCTGAGGGGCAGGTCTTTGAGGTCTGTCCATGAAACGGGAAGGTGTCGGTGAAGGCCGGGAAAAGAAGAAAAGGGACCGGACGAGGTCTGTTATGATGACAAAAAAAGCATAAATAATCCGATTCCTGCTGTTTGACGGGGAATTTGACTATCTTTATAGAGCATCGTTTTACTGTTTAAATTTCGGCTTGTTATGAACCCAGGACAGGGAGGGTGGACGATCCTGATGGGGATCGTGGCCGGAGTCCTCTTATCTGCCGGTACCCCCTCGGACAAACAGTTGAAGAAAATGGCCCGACAGGGTCAGGTGAATCCGGATAGTCCGCAATATGTTGTGAACGGCATTCCTTTTCGTACGATTAGGGCCGTGCCGGTCGACCAGATTACCCGAATTGTCGTGTATCCATTTGATCCTGACGATATGCAGGATGGAGTGAGACTGGTATACGGTAAAATGGAGGTCGAATGGACGGACGATACGACGGCCCGACAGGGAATCGTCGGGGAGATTCAGAATCCTGATAAAGTGTTGTATCAGCCGTCGTTTATGGGGGGAGATTTTCAGCAGTTCCGTACGTGGTTGCAAATTAACCTTCGCTATCCGTTATCCGCGCTTTCCAAAAAAATCGACGGGGGCGTACAGGTGCGTTTTACGGTGGATGAACGAGGCGTAATTACCGAGGTGGAAACCCTGGAGAGCGATCATAAAATCTTGGAATCGTATCTCGTCTCTTTGCTGAAAGAAGAATCGCCGGGCTGGCTTCCGGCCATCGAAAACGGACGACCCCAAAAAACGGAGTTTACGATTGCCGTGGAGTTCCGACTGGCTCATAAAACCTATCCGAACTGGCGTTTCCCGGAAGATAACAGTACGATTATCACGGTGGGAGCCGTCATGTAGGGATAATCCGAGCCGGTTCCTGGCTGTGCGGACCGGTTAGACAATCAGAGGAATTGCCGTTTCCCCGTTCGCTGCTTCGGCGGACAACTCCGTTGCGGGAACGGATGGTGGGTCGTGATCGGTTCGGGGAAGGGTCCGGAAGAGGCCGACAGCCGGGGAGCGATTATCCGCCGATGTAGTGGTATACGATACCATGTTCGGCCAGATCGAGTCGGTCGTAAATGTTGCGGCCATCGAAAATCACCGGAGAGCGCATCACCCGCTTGAGAATCTCCAGCGAGGGGATGCGGAACTCTTTCCATTCGGTTACCAGCAACAAGGCATCGGCATCCACGACCGCTTCGTACATGTCGGCGGCATAGTGTACCCGCTCGCCCATGACCCGCCGGAACGCTTCCAGAGCTACCGGATCGTAGACAGTCACCTCGGCTCCGGCTTCGGTCAACAGTCGGGCGAGGACCAGTGAGGGTGCTTCGCGGATGTCGTCCGTGTCGGGTTTGAACGCTACGCCCCACAGTGCGATTTTCCGGCCTGCCAACTGACCGTCGAAATAGCGGGTCAATTTTTCGAAAAGAATGGCTTTCTGACGATCGTTCACCTCTTCGACGGCCTCCAGTACCCGCATCCGATAACCGTGTTCGCGGGCGGTATGAATCAGGGCCTTGATGTCTTTCGGGAAGCAGGACCCGCCGTAACCGGTCCCCGGATAGAGAAACTTGCTGCCGATGCGGTTGTCCGAACCGATCCCCTTGCGCACCATGTTGACATCGGCCCCGACCCGTTCACAGAGGTTGGCAATGTCGTTCATGAAGCTGATGCGGGTGGCCAACATACTGTTGGCGGCATATTTGGTCATTTCCGACGACAGTACGTCCATGAAAATCACCCGAAAGTTATTGAGCAAAAACGGCCGGTACAGACGGGTCATCAGGTCGCGGGCCCGCTGGCTTTCGACTCCGACCACCACCCGGTCGGGACTCATGAAATCCTTGACGGCACTGCCCTCTTTCAGAAATTCCGGATTGGAGGCGACTTCGAACGGAACCTCTATCCCGCGTCGGGCCAACTCCCCTTCCACGACCGCCTTGACTTTGGCTGCCGTTCCTACCGGTACGGTGCTTTTGGTCACCAACAGCGTATAACGGTTCACCGAGGCCCCGAATTCGCGGGCTACTTCGAGCACCTGTTGCAGGTCGGCCGATCCGTCGGCTCCCGGAGGAGTGCCTACCGCGATGAAAACCATTTCCACCTCATCGAGGTGGGTGTCCAGCCGGACATCGAAGTGCAGGCGGCCGGCCTGTACGTTTTTTTGGACGATCTCTTCCAGCCCCGGTTCATAGATCGGAATCTCGCCTCTCCACAGACGTCCGATTTTGGCCGTATCCCGGTCGATGCAGATCACCTCCACCCCCATCTCCGAAAAACAGGCTCCCGATACCAGACCGACATATCCGGTCCCTACAACGGCTATTTTCATACGCATTCAGTTAAAGTGTCTCCCGCTCGGCGAGCGGCCGTCCCAAAGACGATACAAGGTAATGATTTTTTGCGAAACCCCGGTACGGCTTTCGATTCGCTCCCGATCACAAAACCTTCTCCCGGAGATCTTCCTCCTGGAGTTTATTGAACATTTCGGAGCGACAGGGCGATCCGTCCGCGTATCCGGTCGACGGACAGCACCCGAACGCGGACCTGTTGCTGGAGATGCAACACCTCGGCCGGATCGGACACATATCGGTCGGCCAACTGGGAGATGTGGATCAGACCGTCCTGTTTGACCCCTACGTCGACAAAGGCTCCGAAGGCCGTCAGGTTGGTGACGAGGCCCGGCAGGATCATCCCTTCGTGCAGGTCGTCCAGGGTGTGGACATCGGCGAATTCGAAGGTTTGGATGCGGCTGCGCGGGTCACGGCCCGGTTTGGCCAGTTCGGAGAGGATGTCGGTCAGGGTCGGCAGACCGGTCTTCTCGGTCACGTACCGGCGGATATCGATCCGGCGACGCATCGCTTCGTTGGACAACAATTCGGGAAGCGTGGTGCCCAGATCCCGGGCCATTTGTTCGACAATACCGTAGGATTCGGGGTGTACGGCACTGTTGTCCAGCGGATGTTCGGCCTGAGGAATACGCAGGAAACCCGCACACTGCTCGAACGCCTTGGCCCCCAGCCGAGGAACATCGAGTAACTGTCGACGGCTGGTGAAATCGCCGTTGGCAGCCCGATACTCCACAATGTTCTGCGCCAGTACGGGACCCAATCCCGACACATAGGTCAGCAGATGTTTCGATGCCGTATTCAGGTTGACCCCTACCAGGTTGACGCAGCTTTCCACCACATCGTCCAACTCATGTTTGAGTTTGGTTGGATCGACGTCGTGCTGGTACTGGCCTACCCCGATCGATTTGGGGTCGATTTTGACCAGTTCGGCCAGGGGATCGATCAGCCGCCGCCCGATGGATACGGCTCCACGCACCGTTACATCGTAGTCGGGAAACTCTTCCCGGGCCGTGGCCGAAGCCGAATAGACCGATGCCCCGTCCTCGCTGACCGAGAACACCTGTACACCGGCGGGGAGTTCCATGCCCCGGACCATTTGTTCGGTTTCCCGTCCGGCCGTACCGTCTCCGATGGCGATGGCCTCGATATCGTATTTTTTCAGTAGGTCACTCAGGGTGGCGATCGCCTCCGTACGGCGATTCTGGGGAGGATGAGGATAGATGGTGGTGTTGTGCAGCAGGCCTCCCTGTCCGTCCAGGCAGACTACCTTACAGCCGGTCCGGAACCCGGGATCGATGGCCAGCACCCGTTTACTGCCCAACGGCGCCGACAGCAACAATTGCCGCAAGTTTTCGGCGAATACCCGGATCGAGGTTTCGTCGGCCCGGACCTTGGCGGTCGCTAACGCCTCGCTCTCCATGGAGGGGCCCAACAACCGCTTGTAAGCATCCCGAACGGCGGCTTCGACATACGCTCGGGAGGGTGATGCGCCCCGAACAAAGAGCCGGTTCAACGATTCCAGGGCCCGGCTTTCGTCCGGAGCCAGCGACAACTTCAAAAAACCTTCCCGCTCTCCCCGCACCATGGCCAGCAGTCGGTGAGCCGGTAGTTTGCGCAGCGGTTCCGTCTTTTCGAAATAGTCGGCATATTTGGCACCTTCGGTTTCTTTCCCTTTGACGGCCCGGGTCGTTATCATCCCTTCAAAAGCGTACAGACGTCGCATGCTGCTGCGGCTGCGCTCGTTTTCGCTGATCCATTCGGCCATGATGTCGCCGGCTCCGGACAACGCTTCCTGCGTATCCGTGACCTCTCCTTTGACGAAACGGCGGGCCAATACCTCGGGATCGGATCCGTCCTGGCGCATCAGCAGGGCGGCCAAAGGCTCCAGCCCTTTCTCGCGGGCAACGGTGGCCCGGGTGCGACGTTTGGGTTTGTAGGGCAGGTAGAGGTCTTCGAGCGGATTCGCTTCGTAACAGGTCTCGATGCGTTTGCGCAATTCGGGCGTCAGTTGGCCCTGCTCTTCGATCGAGGCGAGAATCGTCTGTTTGCGTTTCTCCAGCGTCCGAAGACGTTCCAGATGGTCGCGGATTGCGGTGATCTGCACTTCGTCCAGCCCTCCGGTCGCCTCTTTGCGGTAACGACTGATAAAGGGAATGGTCGCGCCTTCATCCAGCAGACGGACGGTTCCGGAAACTTGAGCGAGCGGGATCTGGCACAGGGAGGCGATGACGGAGAGAATCGGAGTATCGGGTTGTGACATAGGGCTTCGTTTGATGGGGCAAAGATAACGCAAATCGAATGTAAACCACCCTCCGGGGAGCGGGTCGTTTGTTGGTGGAGAACTCTGCTCGGGTTGGTGCAGTCTTCTTCGGACAAGCGTTTCGGAAAGATGGATTGCATGCGCAGGATCAGGTTGTCAGGTCCGGGATATCTCTCTATGAAAGAGATTGGAACCGCTTCCGAATGCCACATCGGGATCTATTTCCGATGCCCCGGAGCGTATGGAGCGGCCGATGGACTGCCGGTAGCTTTTTTCACCTGGCCGGGAGGCATGGTTTTCGGGGGCTTGTGGGCATGTTTGGTGCGGACGGCGCATCCGCTCTGTCCCAGCAGCAGGGTCCCGGCCAGCAGGCACAGAAAGATCGATTTGGTTTTCATAATCTTATCGTTAGAGAGCATGGATCACGGGCTCGAGTCAACAAAGAGTTGTCCTTTCCCCCGATAAATCAAAGATAGGCATAAAAAAGCAGGCTGGGAAAACCCGGGAAAAATTTCTACTTTTGGGAATCGCTCCGGGCGTATTCGTGTCGGAGCCACAACGTTTTATTGTGTATAAACCGCATTGTTATGTTCGATAAAAGTACCTACATAGCCCGGCGCCAGGCGCTCAGGGCCCGTTTGGGCAGCGGATTGGTGCTGCTGCCGGGAAACAGCGAATCTTCGTCCAACTACCCCAACAATACGTATCTGTTCCGTCAGGACAGTACGTTCCTCTATTTTTTCGGGCTCAATCATCCGGATTACGCCGGGGTAATCGATCTGGATTCGGGCGAAGAGGAGCTTTACGGGGACGACTATACGATCGACGATATTATCTGGATGGGACCGCAGCCGACTCTGGCCGAACAAGCCGAACGGGTCGGGGTGACCCGTACCGCCCCGCTGCGGGCGATCGAAGAGCGGCTTAAAAAAGCCATAGGACAAGGGCGCCGTATTCATTTTCTGCCGCCGTACCGGGGCGAAATTACACTGAGAATGGCCTCCTGGCTCGGGATGCATCCCCAGCGGCTGAATGATTATATCTCGGTGGAACTGGCCGTGGCCGTGGTGGCTCTGCGAGAAATCAAAGATGCCGATGAAATCGCTGAAATGGAGCGGGCCTGTGCCATCGCTACCGATATGCATACCCTGGCCATGGCCATGTGCCGTCCGGGCGTTGTCGAGCAGCAGATTGCCGGGGCCATCGACGGTGTGGCCCTGCGGGCCGGAGCCGGGGTATCGTTCCCCTCGATCGTGAGTCAGAACGGAGAGACCCTGCATAACCATTACCATGGAAATACCCTCACCGAAGGACGCTTGTTGCTGGTGGATGCCGGGGCTGAAACCAACATGAACTATTGCAGCGATTTTACGCGTACTTTCCCGGTGAGCGGACGTTTTACGACGCGGCAAAAAGAGGTGTATGATATCGTGCTGGCGGCCAATGACCGGGCTTTCGAATTGGCTCGTCCCGATGTTTGCTATTGGCAGATTCACAATGCCGCCAGTCTGGTGATCGCCGAAGGGCTCAAGGCTCTGGGGCTGATGCAGGGCGATATGCAGGAGGCCGTGGCGACCGGGGCCCAGGCCCTGTTCATGCCTCACGGACTGGGACATCAACTGGGGCTGGACGTACATGACATGGAAAACATCGGCGAAAAATACGTGGGTTATGACGAAGAGACCTTACGGAGTTCGACCCCCGGCCTCTCGTCCCTGCGCATGGGCAAACGCCTCAAGGCCGGGCAGGTCATCACCGTCGAACCGGGGATCTATTTCATTCCGGCTCTGGTGGACAAATGGGAAAAAGAGGGCCTGGGCGGTGGCTTTATCAACTATGCCCGGGTGCGCGAATACCTCGATTTCGGCGGAATCCGCATTGAAGACGATCTGTTGGTCACCCCTACCGGCAACCGGATGTTGGGCGAACATCGTCCGCCGGTGACTACCTCCCAGATCGAAACCTATATGGCCGAACATCGGATGTAGAAACGGTATGCGACAAGGTATTGGACGGGCGATTCCCCCCTCGGGGAATCGCCCGTATCGGTATTGATAAGGAAAAGCGTACGGATGATGGGGGCCGGCGGCACGGCGTTTGAAAAGACCGTCCGGTCTCGAACAAACGCTTCGAGACCGGACGGTTCGGTTTTGTGTTCGGTACGTTAAGCCTGTCGGACAGGGTAGTAGTCGGACAGGATTCCCTCTTCGCCCGGATGACGAAACGGATGAACCTCATACGGATCATGGGCGAACAGATGAGCCAGCCTCCGTTGCTCTTCCGGCGTGTGGATGTCCGGAAGAATCGTAGTGCGGAACTGGTATTCGATGCCCGAACTTCGTAGCAAAGAGATCGATCGGCGGATCCGGTGGATCCCTTCGGGGGTAATGTTGGGGGTGATTCGGGCATAATATTTTAAACTGGGCAGGTGTTTGACGTCCATGGCCACGGCATCGATCAAACCCCGGACAATAAGCTCTTCCAGCAGGTCGGGACGGGTTCCGTTGGTATCCAGTTTCACCCGGTAACTCAACGATTTGAGTCGCTGCAGGAAATCTTTCAGGTCGGGCTGCATGGTCGGCTCTCCCCCGGAGATCACGACCCCTTCGAGCCAACCTCTCCGTTGAACGAGGTATTCCCAGATCGTTTTTTCGTCCAGATCCGCCCGGCGATTGAGCAGAATCGGGAGCACCAGCGAAGGGTTGTGGCAGTATCCGCAACGGAAATTGCACCATTTGGTGAAGATAACGGCGGCCAGAACCCCTTCCCAGTCGATCAGGCTCTGTTTGACAAATCCTCCTATCCGCATGGTTTATTGGTTTGAGAAGGTTGCATATCAGGTATCTGTGTGTGGAGCAGGTCCGTTTAGACCGCTTCGCTGTCCACGATTCGACGATCGAACAGTTTGCGGTCGGCGAACTCTTCCCGTTTGCCGTCGTTCCACTGACTCACCGGACGCATATACCCTACGATCCGACTGTATACCTCCGAACGGCTCCCGCAACGGGGACAGCTGAAGTGTTCGCCCGAAAGATATCCGTGCGACGGACAGATGCTGAACGAAGGCGACAGGGTGATATAGGGCAGCCGGAACGTGCCGGTGACCTTGCGCACCATGTTTTTGGCGGCAGCCGGCGATACGGCGCTTTCGCCCGTGAAAACATGGAACACCGTGCCTCCGGTGTAGAGCGTCTGCAGGGGGTCCTGTAGTTCCAGCGCTTCATACAGGTCGTCGGTCTGATTTACCGGCAAGTGGGTGGAATTGGTGTAATAGGGTTTGGCGCCCCGTTCGCGATAGGTCTGCTGGTTGGCCACGATGATCTCCGGGTAACGTTCCGTATCGAGCATGGCGAACCGATAGGCCGTGCTTTCGGCCGGGGTGGCTTCCAGGTTGTAGATGTTGCCGGTCTCTTCCTGGAACACGGCCATCACTTCCCGCATGAAAAGCATGACTTTTTGGGCGAATGCGCTGCCCTGCGGAGAGGAGATCGGAACCCCCAGAAAATTGAGGCAGCATTCGTTCATGCCATTGAGACCGATCGTCGAAAAGTGGTTTTTCCAGTAACAGCCGAATCGTTGGTAGACATGGCGCAGGTAAAATTTCGAGTAGGGATACAGACCTCGTTCGGTATAGCGTTCGATCACCTTGCGCTTGGTTTCGAGGCTCTCGCGCGAGAGCTCCATCAATCGGCGCAGGCGTTGGAAAAAGTCCGTTTCCGAGGAGGCTTCATACCCTAAGCGGGCCATGTTGAGGGTTACCACCCCCACCGATCCGGTCAGCGGATTGGCGGCGAAAAGCCCTCCGCCCCGTTTCATCAATTCGCGTTTGTCGAGCCTCAGCCGGCAGCACATGCTGCGCACGTCGTCGGGTTTCATGTCCGAATTGACGAAATTCGAAAAATAGGGAATGCCGTATTTGGCGGTCATGGCCCAGATACCTTCGTAGTCGGGGTTTTCCCAATCGAAATCGGGGGTGATGTTGTAGGTCGGGATCGGGAAGGAGAAGAGGCTTCCGGCCGCGTCACCGGCACACATCACCTCGGCGAAGGCCCGGTTGAACAGGGTCACTTCGGCCTGGAAATCCCCGTATACCTCGTCTCGGATCTCTCCGCCGTGGACTACCGGTTCGTTTTTCAGGAAATCGGGCACCACCAGATCCATGGTGATGTTGGTGAACGGGGTCTGGAAACCTACACGCGTGGGGACGTTCAGGTTGAACAGAAACTCCTGCAGGCATTGTTTGACCTGGCCGTAATCCAGTCCGTCGTAGCGGATGTAGGGAGCCAGAAAAGTGTCGAAGTTGGAAAAGGCCTGGGCTCCGGCCGCTTCGCCCTGCATGGTGTAAAAAAAGTTGACGATCTGCCCCAGAGCCGTGCGCAGGTGTTTGGCCGGAGAGCTCTGGGCTTTGCCTTCGACGCCCCGGAATCCGGTCTGAAGCAGATCGCGCAGATCCCAGCCTACGCAATAGACGCTCAGAAAGCCCAAATCATGGATGTGCAGGGCTCCGCTGCGGTGCGCTTCGGCGACCGGTTCGCTGTACAGACGGCTCAGCCAATACTGCGAGGTGATTTTGGTCGAGATGTGCTGGTTGAGGCCCTGTAGCGAATAGGAGGAGTTGGCACTCTCCTTGACCCGCCAGTCCGAGCCGTCGAGGTAGTCGTCGATGACCGCCAGGTTGGAAAGCAGCGTTTTGGAGTCGCGCAGTTGTTCGTGCTTTTTGCGGTAGAGCAGGTAGCTTTTCAACAGTTCGAAGTGGCCGTAACCGTACAATACCTTCTCCACCATGTCCTGTACTTGTTCGACATGAGGAATCTCTCCGGGTTGTTCCCGGCAGAGAGAGGCGATCACTTTTTCGCACAACCGATGTGCCTCCTGCCGGTCGGTAAGGCCTACGGACTGCATGGCCTTGAAAATGGCTTGTTCGATTTTTTCGGGTCGGAAGTCGACCTGTTGGCCGTTGCGTTTTACGATCCGGCCGAAATGGGTAGCTCCATTCATTCTGACAAATTTTTAAGGGTTGATGTTCAGAAAATGGATGCTCCGGGAATGAAATAAGAGAAGATCCGCCGAAAAAGAGCGGTCGTCTGTTCGCTTTTCACCCGAAAGCTCCAGGGGTTGTCTACCAGGCAGGTCTTCTGACTTGTTTCGGTCCGTGCGCCTTCCCATTGAACGGTTCAACAGTGGCCAAGGATGCACTTTCCTGGGGTTGAAACTTACAGCTACGGGGATAGTTCCTGATTTGCACAGGATTCCCTTTTGATCCCTCGGCCGGAACAGGGCCTCGGGAACCCGGTAGTCGAAACAAATGTAAAAAGGATATTCCGCTTCCCGGACAATCCCCTTCGACACTTGCCAACATTTTACGAACATTCCTCAGAAAAGGAGGGACCGGCGGTACGGGCATCCCTTTTTGGATATCGTACCTGCCGGGAAAGAGGACAAGAGACGTACGAAAAACGGGCGCATTTCCCACAGGGAAGTGCGCCCGTTGAAAAGTCGGAGGCGTTATGCTATTTTTCCAGCAGGATGAACATCCCTTCCCGGCCCATGATTTCAAAGGGCTTTTCCAGCGAGAAGGGGGCGTTCGCCAAACCGTTCCGGTCCGAGAAGTGGGTTTTGCCCCATTGCAGATCGCGAACTTCCGGCAGGCTGATTTTCGAGGGAGTGAAGCCCAGCAGTTTTTCGTCTACCTGGATCGTGCCCGTCTGAGGCAGGTCCGTCCAGTTGGCGACCGCGATGAGCGCCTTGTCCGGTTTGAGGTAGATCGAGGCGATCATCTCCGGATTGTCCGTACGCACCGGGCAGGCTTCGTCCCAGAATCCCACTAACCGGGCCTCTTTCATGCCGAAATCGTCCCACAGCTTCCACATCGAAATGGGATTGCCGCTCCAGGGCAGGCGAGGAAGCATGCCGAAGACCATGCCGCGGTAGGTGTTGCGGGCATTGAGCGTTTCGCTCAACAGCCCGAACGGAATACCCGACATTTCGACCAGCCAGAAATCGGGGGTATTGTCGGCCTCGAACCCTTCGCCGATCCACAGCCGGTCGATGTAAGGCAAAAGATCCATGTACAGGTGTATCGAGTTGGCATAGCCGGCAAACGGATTCATGTGGTTCCAGGTGTGCATGTCCACTACGCGGTGCTGGCCGTCGCGGTCCAGAATGCGGCGTGCACGTTGCATCGTGCGATGATCCAGGGCGCTGTCGTCGATATACATGCCGTCGATGCCCATGTGACGAATCATCCAGTCGAGGCCTTCGAGGTAATAGTTGTTCCAGCGTGAGTCGGGAGTCGTGATGACCGAAATGTCCATGTCGCCTTTGTATTTCCCCTCCTGGAACGCACAATACCAGGCCGGGATGAAGTGGGCCTTGAGGTTTTCGATCAGCCAGGGTTTGGGCCCGCTTTTGTGGATCATCGTGCGGGTGTCCTTACCCGGACCGTCAAAGATAATCTCGCCGCCGAGGCTGCGCAGGGCCCATAATTCAGGGGTCTTGACCGTCAATTCGCGGGTCGTGTAGTAGGGCCGAACCATCAGACCCCGGCTGTGGGCCTTCTCCACGAAGGTCTTGAAATCCCCGATCGAATGGTCGTGATAGGGATAGTTGATGTAGGGATAGATGTCTTTTTTGTGGTGGATGTTGATCATCGTGGCGCCGGCCTGGGCCGCGATGTCGATGTAGGGCTCGCTCACGTCGCTGTTCGAGTGGTAGAAGCGTTCGGTAGCCATCATGGCCAGATTCAGCGGTTTGAGCGGGGTGATCGTCATGTCGAAGTCGAATTGCAGGGCCTCGCCCTTCTGCATCGTCCGGGGACCGCTGAAAGCGGTCAGCAGGACCCGATCGTTTGCGGTGTCGGCGATGTCGATGCCTCCCTTGCCCGCATTCCCCCACGACTCGGGCAGATTCAGTTTCCCCAGCGCGTAATAGATGTTGACCAGCGGACGACGATAGTTGCTGCCTTTGAACACGAAGTTCAATCCGGCATTCACGTTCCCCATCCAGATCTTGTCCTGTTGCTTGTCGATGTCCCAACGCCAGTGAATGGACGAATCGGGGCGGTACCCTCCTTTATGCCCCAGGCCCATCAGGTAACGGGAGGCATATCGGGTATAGGGTACCTCCAGGCGGATATCCTTGATCTGGGTGTTTGCGAGCGAGGTGACCGTCAGCCGGTAGGCTACCGTTCCGTCGAATTCGAACTGCCCTTCACAAAGTACGCTGAAGTGTTTGTTCTTCCGGGTAAGCTGCCAGTTGATTTTCGCGTCGTTTTGTTCTACGATGCGCAGCTTCCCGCCGGAGAGAACCTCTTCCCCCTCGGCGGTTTCGACGATCAGGCGGATTTCATCACCCAATACGGCGTTGTGGGCGCTGTCCGAAAGCAGATTGTCCTGACCGTAACGGGTCACGATACCGGCCGGAAGGCCTGTGCGGGGGGAAAGTTCCAGCGTTCCGCCCAAATAAGACAAGGTGTTGCCCGTGATTTTTACCGGGATATAGGGTTTGGTGACCGTATTTTCGAGGCCGATCCGCGAATCGAGCCAACCCAGACGGGCCTTGCGCCAGGCGTCGTCGGTTCCGTGGTTGGGAATCGCAGCCCCCTTGACGTCGATCTGGGCTTCGATGGAGATCGGGGCGGTATTTTCGGCCTGTACCGTCACGGTACCCCGATAGGTGCCTTGTGCCGTTTGGGGAATATCCATCACGATCCATAGCGGCTGTACCGAGTCCCGACCGACCGAGACCGTCTTCCGGAAGGGAACTCCTTCTTTGTCCTCACCGCCTAAATTGATGCATTTCAAGGCGCTTTTCGGAATCCGTTTCCCGTCGGAGGATTTGAAATCCGAAAAAACGACCTGCAGATTTTCTAACGCCATGTAGGGAGCGTATACGCCGATCTGCCAGGAATAGTACTCGCCCGGAGCGCATGCTCCCCGAAAACGGGTTCTCTCTTCGGCCGGGCGCGACATCCAGGGTGCGGGCAGCGCCTCCAACAGACGGATGTCGTTCTGACGGTCTTCGGTGAAACAGAAAAATTGGGCGGCCGGCTTTTCGTCCAGCAGTTTCTGGACGGCTTCTTTAGGGGCCGGGTCCTGCATCGGAGAATGTTTTTCGGTAAATTGTCCGTTTACCTGCAGGTCGAAAAAGGCATTCGTTACCTCCTCTTCCTGGGCCGAAAGTGTCCCGGCATACAAACCGGCCAGTCCGACCCATAGCCAGAGCGATGTTTTCATATCGGATTCGATTTTGTGGATATACAAAGATAACTTTCCGGGCCGAAATTATGAAATACCGTGCTGTTGTTGTGCCCTGTTTTCTGTGAAGAGGAGTTCGAATCTGTTTCGTGTCGGGGGTCCGAATCAGGAGAAAGTGCGGGCAGCGGATCTCTTCAGCAGTTCGGCCACCGGAGTGTTCGTCAGACGGCTTTGAATCCAAACCGGGAAATCGCAGAGGACCAACAGAGACCGTTCGTAACGGTCGGCCTGAATGTTCCGGACCTGCGGTTCGAGTTTGGTCCACAGGCGAAGCCGGGATGTCCGATCAAAGGGCAGCGGATAGGCCTGTACGAACCGAAAGAGCAATTTTTCCATGGCATATTGAGGTTGCCCTTTGTCTCCGCGCATGGCTCGTCGGAGGGCGGTCGTTTCGGAGAGTACCCGATCGTAATCGCCCGATTCGGCCAATAAGAGCAGGTTGACCAGTCGTGCCGTCCGGTAATCCGGGAAACCGGACAGCAATTTGCCCGAAGCCCATATCTTTCGCAGGGCTTTTCGGGCCTCATTCAGACGGTCGGTGAACAGCCACAGAACGGCATCGTGCAAGAATAGCCGCAGTTGCATCGCCAGTCCGAGCAGATGAATCTTGTGAAAGAGTGCTTCCTCGAAACGCTTCCGCCAACGTACGGCCTCTTCCAGTCGACCGGTGTGCAGCAGGGCCAGAGAATTATACCAGTAGATCCGGGCCGAATCGGCCAGTGCCATTTCCGGGGCATCGGGTTGGTCGGCGTTCAGTTTTGCGGTGAAATAGGGAATTTCATCATACAGCCCGACGGCCAGCAGGGTGTCCAGAATGCCCTCCAAAGCCTGCCGATAGTGGGTCGGAGCAATCGGATCGTGTGTCCGCTTCTCCTCGAAACGGCGGATCAGGCCCCGATAGTGGCGCAGGGCTGCCGGATAATTGCCTACGCTCAGAAAATAGGTGGCCTGAAAAAGGGCGTGCAACTCCTCGGTTTCGAAATGACGGCTGGGACCGTTGGCGACCAGGTTCAGTTCGTGCAGCAGCAGGTCGTTGAGTTTTTGTTGCTCCTGAGCCGAACGAACATATCCCTGGCGAAGGAAGCGGAATTTGAGAATGTCATATAACTGATTGTGCCAGTGCTTGCTGCGGATGCGCTTGATGAGATCGATGATGCGGATTTGCTTGCCGACCAGCGTTTTTTCGTCCAGTGTCCCGAAATTGCGCAGACGTCGATAACGGAGTTCCGTTTGCCGGATGAGCAGCTGCAATACGTCCTGGCGATGGAGCTCGGCCTGTTTTTTGGCGTGGTTCAGCTCCCGGAAAGCCTCTTCGTAGAGGCCTCGTTCGAAAAGAATGTCCGCTGTCGAGATCGTTTCGAAAATACGGTGCTGGATATCTTTCGCTCCCCGCAGGTGCAACAGGCATTCCAGCAGGTTCGTGTACAGGTATTTGACCGTTGTCTCGGGTTGGGTTCCGGGACATTGTCGGGAAAAAACCTCGAAAGCCTCTTCGAGAGAATCGCTCCGATCGAACAGATCGAACATGAGACGGTACATTTTGGAACCGCTCTGCAAATGGGAATAAAGTCGGAAATATCTTTTTTCGGACTTTGTCATGGAGCGTACCAGTAAAAACGAGGAGACGGATTTGCTCATTCAATCTATTTTTAACCAATATTTTATGCCTATATATCCGGATCGGGATACTTGAAGGATTATCCCTTGAATTGGATGTTTGGGTTTCTCTAAAATAGTCTTTTTTTGCGGAGGATTTACGCCTCGAACTTTTATTTTTGTAAAAAACGAACTTTCGACCTGTCGAACCCCTAAAAACCTATCCATGAAAAAACTGTTTCTCTTTTCGTTGGGCCTCTGGTTGTGTGCCTGCGGCCCCGACCGCTCCGATAGCGGACAAATGCCTCAAACCGTCACCCTGACCCGCGAAGTCCTGCAGGACAAGATCAAAGGCGGCTGGGCGGGCCAGACCATCGGTTGCTCGTACGGAAGCGTAACGGAATTCCGGTATAACGGCGGTCTGATTCCTGCCTACACCCCGATCCCCTGGCCCGACGGGTATATCAAATGGTGGTATGAAAACTCTCCCGGCCTCTACGACGATGTGTATATGGACCTGACTTTCGTCGAAGTGATCGACCGGCTGGGCGTGGATGCTCCGGTGGATTCGTTCGCCATGGCTTTCGCTACGGCCGATTACCGGCTCTGGCACGCCAACCAGGCCGCCCGTTACAACATTCTCAACGGCATCATGCCTCCGGCTTCGGGCCATTGGCTCAACAACGCTCATGCCGATGACCTCGATTACCAGATCGAAGCCGACTTTACGGGGCTGATGTGTCCGGGAATGCCCAACAAGGCCTCTGAAATCTCCGACAAGATCGGTCATATCATGTGCTATGGCGACGGTTGGTACGGCGGTGTATACGTCGGGGCGATGTATTCGCTGGCCTTTGTCTCCGATGACATGGAATTCGTGGTGACCGAAGCCCTGAAAGCCATCCCGCAGGAGAGCAAATTTTATCAATGCATAAACGATGTGATCCGCTGGTGGAAGCAGTACCCCGACGACTGGCAGCAAACCTGGTTCGAAGTGACCCGCAAATGGAATCAGGACGTGGGGTGCCCCAGCGGCGTATTCGGCTCGTTCAACATCGATGCGGTCATCAACAGCGCCTACATCGTCATCGGACTGCTCTATGGCGAAAAGGATTTCTTCAAGACCATGGATATCTCCACCCGTTGCGGGTACGATTCGGACTGCAATCCGGCTTCGGCCGCCGGGATTCTGGGCACGATGATCGGATACAAGAACATTCCCGAATACTGGATGAAGAACCTGCGGGAAGCCGAAGATATGGATTTCGCCTTCACCCACACCTCGCTGAACAAAGTTTATGAGGTAGGTTTCCGTCATGCCCTGCAAATGATTTCCGAAAACGGAGGAACGGTCACCGATTCGACCGTAACCATCGCCTGCCAGCAACCGGTTCCGGTACGTCTGGAACAATCCTTCGAAGGACACTATCCGGTATTGGCTCGTTCGATGACCGTGCCCATGCAGCAGCTCGATACGCTCCAGTTCGAAGGTACGGGGGCTGTTTTCCGCGGCAAACTGGAATGTAAGGACGAGTCCTATGTGGCCGAAGTGGATTGTTATCTCGACGGCGAACTGGTCGAAACGGCCAAACTCCCGATTGCTTTCCACGATCGCAAACAGGAAATTTTCTTCCGTTACCAACTGCCTAAAGCCAACCATACGGTAGCGATGAAGTGGAAAAATCCGCGCCCGGACGCCACCTTCGACTTTACCTACATGTTGGTCTATTCGGATGCACCGTATGAACATCCCCACGCCCGTCTGCAGGCTGAAAGCATGAAAAACAATACCGTAAAATAGAAGCCATGACTGCAGAAACTTCCACACCGAAACAAATTCTGGTGGTCGGCAGCAGCAACACCGATATGGTGGTGCGCAGCTCTCACCTGCCCCGTCCGGGGGAAACCGTGCTGGGCGGCACTTTTCTGATGAATCCCGGCGGCAAAGGGGCCAATCAGGCTGTGGCCGTAGCGCGTCTGGGCGGACAAGTGACCTTCATCTGCAAGGTGGGCAGCGATATTTTCGGTCATCAGGCCCGCCAGCTCTTCGAAGAGGAGGGAATCGATACGACCTATGTTTGTACCGATACGGAACATCCCTCGGGGGTCGCTCTGATTACCGTCGACGATCGGGCCGAAAACTGCATTGTCGTGGCTTCGGGGGCCAATGCCCATCTGTTGCCCGCCGATCTGGCCGGCATTGAGAAAGTGTTGGATCGGACCGAAATCATTCTGGTGCAACTCGAAATTCCGATCGAAACGGTGGAATATGTGGCTTCTCTGGCCCGTGAGCGGGGAAAGAAACTGATCCTGAATCCGGCTCCGGCCTGTCCGCTCTCCCGGGAGCTGCTCGAATGCCTCTACCTGATTACCCCGAACGAGACCGAGGCGGAGATGATCTCGGGTGTCAAGATCGTCGATGAAACCTCGGCTGTCGAAGCAGCCGCCCGGATCGCCGAACTGGGAGTCGGGCACGTTATGATCACCTTGGGCTCCAAGGGGGCTTTGGTCTATTCCGAAGGAGTAGCTACACGGATTCCGGCCTATGATATTCAGGCTGTGGATACGACCGCGGCCGGGGATGTATTCAACGGAGCGTTGGCGGTCTCTCTTTCCGAAGGCCATTCCCTGACGGAAGCGGCCCGTTTCGCCTGCAAGGCTTCGGCCCTGTCGATCAGCCGGGTCGGTGCCCAGGCCTCGGTTCCCTATCGCAACGAACTCGATGTGACGGAACTTCCGCTGAAAGATTGATCTTTTCGAAGGCTGTCCCTCCGTGCGGAGGGATGGCCTCTTCGGCTATGTCGGCGGGACGGGTTCCTCGATCGGGATGCGCGTTCGCCATACCTTTGAAACCTTAAAACTACGCCTTATGTATATCGTTCATGACTATACCCTCGCGGTGATTTTCTGCTTTATCACCATGTTGTGCTGGGGGTCGTGGGGCAATACCCAGAAACTGGCCGCCCGTACCTGGCGGTATGAATTTTTCTATTGGGATTATGTCATCGGCGTGCTGCTGTTTTCGATCCTGGCCGCCTTTACCCTCGGAAGTACCGGAACCGAGGGCCGCGGGTTTGTCGCCGATCTCGCTCAGGCCGATCCGTCCAATCTGGGGAAAGCCTTCCTCGGAGGAGTCGTTTTCAATACGGCCAATATCCTGCTTTCGGCGGCCATCGCACTGTGCGGCATGTCGGTGGCTTTCCCCGTGGGCATCGGGCTGGCCCTGGTGCTGGGGGTGTTGATCAACTACTTCGGAGAGGCCAAAGGCGATCCGATCTATATTTTTTCCGGCGTGGTGTTGATTACCATCGCTATCCTGTTGAATGCCCTGGCGTATAAAAAAGCACAGAGCGGAGCCAGTCGGGTGTCGCGCAGCGGGATTCTGACGGCCATTGCCGCCGGGGTGATCATGGCCTTCTTCTACCGCTTCGTCGCCGCCTCGATGGACATGAATTTCACGGCTCCGGCTCCCGGAAAACTGACCCCCTATACCGCTCTGGTTGTTTTTGCCGTGGGAATTTTCCTCAGCACCTTCATCCTCAATACCATCGCCATGAAACGTCCCATCGAGGGCGAACCGGCCTCGATCCGGGATTACTTCCGGGGAAACTTCAAAACGCACCTGGTCGGCGTGCTGGGCGGTGTGATCTGGTGCATCGGGCAGTTGTTGAGCCTGATCGCTTCGGGTACGGCCGGGGCCGCCATCTCATACGGTTTGGGACAAGGGGCAACGTTGGTTTCTGCCCTGTGGGGAATTCTGGTTTGGCATGAATTCCGGCAGGCTCCGGCGGTCTCGAACAAACTCAACCTCGGGATGTTCGTCTTTTTCTTGGCGGGTCTGGGGCTGTTGATTTATGCCGGTGCTTAAAACGATGACAGGGATGAAACGATGGATCTGCCTGTGTGTTTGGGGAGTGTTGGTTGGTTGGAGCCTTCCCTCTCTGGCGCAGACGACGCCGTCCGAACTGCCGCTCTGGCCTGAAGGCCCGTCCGAAAGCAACGGTCTCTCGGGCCCCGAAACGATCGTCGGTCCCCGGGACTATACCTCCAATGTCAGCGTACCGACCCTGACCTTTTATCCGGCCCGTTCGGATCGCAACACCGGAATCGGTGTGATTCTGATCCCCGGAGGAGGGTATGCCGCGCTGGCCATGCAGCAGGAAGGCGAGCCGGTCGCCCGATGGCTGGCCGAACACGGAATTTCCGGCATTGTTCTCAAATACCGGATGCCCAACGGACATGCGCGCGTTCCTCTGGCCGATGCCCAACAGACGATGCGTCTGATCCGGGCGCATGCTCGTCAATGGGGGCTCGATACGGCCCGCATCGGGGTCATGGGCTTTTCGGCCGGCGGTCACCTGGCCTCCACGCTCTTGACCCGCTACGAGCAGGATACGCGTCCGGCGTTCGGGATTTTGTGCTATCCGGTTATTTCTTTTGCCGATTCTCTGGTGCATCGGGGATCCATGCTCAATCTGTTGGGCGCCGATACCACCGAGACGATGAAGGCCTATTATTCGAGTGAACGTCACGTGACTCCTCAGACACCACCGACCTTGTTGCTGCTGTCGAACAACGACGGAACGGTTAAAACCCGGAATTCGACCCTGTTTTACGATGCGCTCAAGGCTCAGAAGGTCCCATCTGCGCTGTATCTGTTCCCTTCCGGCGGACACGGCTGGGGCTTTCGGGAGAGTTTTTCCTATCATGAGATCATGAAAACGCTGGTCCTGGATTGGATTCGATACCTCTATCCCGAAACGGAAATTCCCTGATCGAACCATTTTGTACGTGACAGGATAAACGCCCGGAGTCATTACGGATTCCGGGCGTTGTCGTTGGCTACGGGGACGTTGGGATGGTGATCTCTGTGGACGGGGAAGGCTCTCCGGCCCAAAACCCTCAAAGTAGGCGACGGTATCACGGGGATGTAGGCAGAATGGGACGATCTGGCTGATGTTTGCCGGGTCGCTCGGGCTTTCCTCTTTCCCGATTGGATCCAACGAGGAGCTGCGTTCGAGGAGACGAACAAAAATTTCGCTATCTTTGTTAGACGGTCAGGGCGCCGTGGTAAATCCCCGGGGAACGGAATCATTCGTTTACATTTCGTAGAAGGGGAAGGTGTCCGTTTCCGGCCGGATCGTTTTTTGACCCGAACCGAAAAAATTGCATGAATCTCTAACCCCGCATACCCATGAAATTGAAAACGTTGATCGGCCTGGTGTTGGGCCTTTGTCTCTCTCAGTCGCTGGTGGCTCAGGATTACCTGAAACTCAGCCAGGAAATTCTCAACCGTAATCTCGAACACCCCTATCTGGTTTTCGACAACCAGAGCAAACAGCAGATTCTGGATCGGATCGCTTCCGATCCTGTGCAGGCCCAGATTTGGGATGTGTTGCTGCAACAGGGGCGTCGTCTGATGCTGACGACGGTCGAACCCGAACCGTTTTTGGATAACGACGCCAACGTATACAACGAAACCTTCGATTTCGAACATTTCGTAGGTTACTACCGGGAGGGCTCCAAGTTGTTGGCCTTTCTGTACCAGATGACCGGAGACGAGGCCTATGCCCAGAAAGCGTTCCACTATGCGGATCGGCTTTGCGAAATGACCTACTGGGTGCTGGGCCTGCATCGTTACAAGGTGATCCATAAACGTGTCTGGCCCTGGGGCGCCGGAGATGATCAGGTGGTGTTTACCTTCGACCTGCATACCAGTGAGATCGCCCTGGCTCTGGGGTTGGTTTACGACTGGCTCTATCCGGCACTCGACAAGGAACAACGGAATCGTATCCGTAGCGGCCTGCTCGAAAACGCTATTCTGCGCGTGCGGGGTAATTACGATTACTTCTGGTGGAGCGGTGCCTATCGTTGCAATTGGTCAGGCAGTTGTTATGGAGGTTTGGGGATCGCCGCGTTGTCTCTCCTGACCGAAGACCCCAAACTGGTGGATGTCGTGGCCCGCAGTTGTGAAGGCATGGTCAAGAATCTGGAACAGTACGGTGCCGACAACGGTTGGGCCGAAGGACGTCACTATTCGGTATACGGTCTTCGGGAGACGATCTCGTTCATGGAAGCCGTCAAACGGCTTACTGACGGTAAACTGAACATGTTCAAGGCCGAAGGATGGCAGCATCCGGCCGATTTCGGACTGTACGGCATGACGGGAACCTTCAATGACGGTTTCTCGCCCGGACCGATCGGCTTTTCCTATTTTTACAACAAATTCATCGCCGAAAACCCCGATCCGGCGGCCATGTATTACCTCGAAAAATATTTCGGGGATGATCGCCGCTCGATGAGTTTCTGGGAGTTGATCTGGCCGCGTCCCACCGATGTCAAGGCCGAAAAACCCGCCGTGGCTTCGAAATACTTCCCGAGTATCGACTGGGCCTTCATGCGTCGGGATTTCGGGGAAGAGAACCTGCAGGTGGCCATCAAGTGCGCCCCGATGAACGATCCTCATCACGGGCATCTGGATGCCGGTTCGTTCATTCTGAGCTGGCAAGGCGATATTCTGGTGGGGGAAATGGACCAGAAGGTTTATGACCAGTTCTTCTTTACCGAGGATCGTTGGAAATACCTGCATGTGCGGAGTCTTTCGCACAATGTAGTGCATGTCAACGGCGAGGAGCAAATCCCCTGCAAACACAAGGATCAACCCTGGATCGAAGGCCTGGGGGGCAGAATCGATAAATTCTATACTTCGCCGACATTCGATTACACGTTGATGGATCCCACCGACGCCTATCCCAAACAGCAGATGAAGGGTTGGAAACGGGCCATGATTCTCGATAAACGTACCGATGTGGTGGTGGTGCTCGATCGCATTGCCTGCGAGAAAGGGGCTTCGATCGACCTGTTGTTCCATCCCCGGGTCGACGTCACGGTCAACGACGGCCGCAGTGCCAGTCTGCAAGGCAAAAGTGCCGCCATGGAGATGCAGCCGCTGATTAATTCGCCCTATCAGGTCAGCTTGCAGAAACAGTATGTCGTACGGGTGGTCAAAAACGATCCGATGCAGATCGTTCCCTGTATTTTTACCTCGCTCAAGGCGCCTGCCGAAGAGACGGTCGTGGCTACGGTGTTCTATCCTTCGGACAGAAAAGCGACGGCCGGCGGTTTTGCGCTGGATGAAAGCGGTTCCTATCCGGTGGTCCGCTATACGTTGGACGGCCAGAATTATGCCTGGGAAATCGCCCCGGATGCCGTGAAAGCGTTATAAGATTCTCGGTACGGGTCGGAACTCCCGATGCAGCGCCCGGAAACGGAGGGTCTGTTTTCGGGGAACCGGTTCGGGATCGAGCATCGGTATCGGAGCCTCGGGAACGATGTCCGGAGTCCTCCATTTTCATAAGCCCCTGTCCTGTTCTTTCGGGATGGGGGTTTTTTAGGTCGGGGACGTATGACGGCGGGCTGCGATACGGCATCTGGCAGGAAGGCCCCAAAGACGCGATACGATATCTGGCAGGAAGGACCCAAAGGACGTGGATGTGGTTTACGGTTCGGTGGCCCGAAGGTCGTCGTGACGGAACTTTTCAGGTCGGTTGAGGCTGTCGAAACGGGTGCCGGATCGGGTTCTGAACGGCCGGAGTCTTCTTGCCTGCGTTGCCGAATTCGGTATGGATTTCCCGTTGGGAGGACCGGAAGCGGAAAAACAAACACGCGGAATTTTTGACATTCCGCGTGTTTGAGAATATTGGTCGGGGTGATTGGCCCCGGAACTCGTAACGCCTATCGGGCCCGGCGCTTGAATACCCAGGCATCCGGGAAATTCCCGCTCACGGCCCGGCGTTGTTGCTGGGCTTCGGCATCGCTGCCCATGTCGGCCGTATAGACCATGATTTTCCCGTTGGACAGCAATAGTTTGCGGTAGTTCTGCGAGGCGTCCTTTTTGCGGGCCGAGGCAATGAACCGTTCGGCGTTTTCATCGGTACTGTAGGTGCCTACCACCACATAATAGCGCATCTCTCCGCGTTGAGGAGTCTTCGCCGTCGAGCCTCCGCCGACAGAAGAGGCGGAGGAAGGTTGGGGACCGCTCGGCTTCGGCGCATTCGATGACGCAGAGGCCGGTTTGGCCTTCGGGGGTGCCGAAGGAGTGGGCCGGGCCGGGTCGGTTGCCGGAGCAGAAGGGGTCAGATCGCTGTCGGTGAGGGCCTCCAATGTCTTTTCCGCACCCTCCTCCGTCGCCGATCCCCGGTGTGTGGTGTCGTCGTCGGCAAGCGTTTCTGCGACCGGAACCTTTTCGGCATAAGGCGCATCGTATGGAGCCGGTCGGCTATTGAGAAAAGTGATCAGTCCGGCGGCCAGTCCTCCTCCCACGATGACGGTCGTGCCTACCCAGAAGAAAATTTGCCGCAGGGTGAAGGGGCGTTGTAACTGAAACGCCGCGATCCCTGAAGGATTGAGCGTACGTTGTAACTTTTCCGAAGGAATAAAGGTGTTCCCGACAATTTCGCCCACCGATTCGATGTATATGCTTCGTTGGGTTTGAACGCTGGATCGCCAGGCGTCGTAAATTTCCCGGCTGCCGGCTTCGTCCCGACCGCTGCTCTCGCCGATCAGCCACAGAATTTCGTCGTAACCCGGTTCCGGTTCTGGCGAGAAGGTTACCCGACTGAACGGTGGAATCAGTTTCCCGTTTTCCTGCATGCGAGCCGGTTCGGAGACCACACACAACGAACCGATTTCCGGCAGGTTGATACCCCGGCGTTGTGCCAGGGCGTTGAAGATAAGCATGCTTACAGGGTCCATGGCTATTTTTTCTTAGGTTTATGGGGATGGGAAGACGACGGGGAAGGACTTGAGGCCAGCGGAGCCGGGACAAGAGCCGGTTTGCGGAGTGCCCGCCACAGAATCACCACCCCTGCCAAAATGAACGGAAGGCTGAGTAGCTGCCCCATATTCAGAAACATGTTCTCTTCGAACGCCTCCTGGGGATTTTTGACGAATTCGATGAGAACCCGGACTCCGAACAGAACGATCAGGAAAAATCCGAACATGACGCCGGGACGGCGGCGGGCCAGGTCTTTTCGATAGTACATCCACCACAGAATGACGAAAAGAATCAGGTATGAGAAGGCTTCATAAAGTTGTGTGGGGTGTTTGGGAACGACCTCTCCGTTGCGGACGAAGATAAAGCCCCACGGCAACGAGGTTTCGATACCATAGATTTCGGAATTGAGCAAGTTGCCGATCCGGACGAGAGCACCGGCGATCGCAACGGCGATTCCGATCCGGTCCAGCGACCAGATGTAGGGCATTTTGTATTTGCGGGAGAACAGCCACAGGCCGATGAGCAACCCTACGGCGGCACCATGGCTGGCCATCCCTCCGTCACGGATATACAGGATTTCGATCGGATGGGTCAGGTAGTAACCCGGGGCATAAAACAGGCAGTGTCCCAACCGCGAGCCGATGACGGTCGACAATACTCCGTACCAAAAAATCGAATCGAACATTTTGGGCGAGTATCCTTCGCGTTTCATCATGAAATTGAACAGATAGGCGCTGATGGCCAGTCCTACGGCCCACATCAGACCGTAATAGCGAATATCGAACGATCCGATCGACAACATGGAGGGGTCGACATCCCAGGTGACGAACAGAGGCAAAAATGTTTCCATAACCGTTGAGCGTTTCGACAAAGATAGGAATTTTCCGTAAACGGCCTTATCGTCACGACTTGGAGAGCGAGCGGGTAAGTGACTTCAGGAGAATGATACGTCTGAAAAGAAGGTGTCGGTTCAGGCTGCGGGGATGCGGTTGTTCCGGAACGTATGGATTCGGGAAACGATCGGAGTCGGACCGGAGCGTGTGGAATCGGGCCGGGAGGTGGAATCAGACTGGGAAGAGTGGAATCGGATCGGGATGGAATTGGCGGATCTCAGGCATCCGCAGGCGGTTTGCTTAAGGTGAATGAGAAGGTACTGCCTTCGTTGAGGCGACTGCGCAGGTTGAGCGTTTCTCCGTGTGCTTCGAGGATGTGTTTGACGATGGCCAGCCCCAAACCCGTACCGCCCTGTTCCCGTGAGCGGCTTTTGTCGACCCGGAAGAACCGTTCGAAAACCCGGGGTTGATGTTCTTCGGCGATGCCGATCCCGTCGTCTTGCACCTCCACCATGATCTTGTCGAAACCGTCGATGAAACTGACGGTAATATGTCCTCCCTGACGCCCATACTTGATGGCATTGCTGATCAGGTTGAGAACAACCTGGCTGATCCGCTTGCGATCGGCGTACACGATGACCGGCAGTTCCGAATTGATCCGGATTCGGATCTCCTTCTTGGCTGCTTCCATCTCGAACGTGTCGGCCACCTCGCGAACCAATTGAACCAGATCGAACGGTTCTTTGTCCATGATCTGCAAACGGCTTTCGTATTGGGAAATGTCTTCCAGATCCTGAACGATGTTGATCAGCCGTTCGATGTTGCGTTCGGTACGTTCGAGGTATTTCTGGTTGATGCTGTCGTCTTTCAACCCTCCGTCCAGCAGGGTCAGGATATAGCCCTGGATCGAAAACAAGGGTGTTTTGATTTCGTGCGAGACGTTGCCGATGTATTGCTTGCGAAAGAGCTCGTTCTCTTTGAGGCGGGCGATTTCCTGAGCGTTGCGGTCGGCCCAATGGGTCAGGTCGTCTTGAATCGTTTCGACGATATCGCCTTTCTGAGGCAATTCCCGGGTGCGCAGATCTTTGGACAGCAGGATCTGATAGATCGGCTTGATACGGTACAGAACGTATTTGTTGATGAAGTATCGGGCCGACCAGAAGGTGATTCCGAAAACGATGCCGAAAATCAATAGCATTACGGGCAGCGGCTCAGGATAGAACAGGCTGCACAACAACCCCACTGCCGTGGCTGTCAGGCTGATCGCCATGGCTACGCCATGGATGGTCCTGATCTTGAGTTTCACGATACCCGGAGATTACTTGAGGTATTGTTTCATGAGTCGGGCAATGTACTTGCCCACGATGTCGAATTCGAGATTGACCCGGGTCCCGACTCGAAAAGTATGGAAATTGGTGTGTTGATAGGTATAGGGAATGATGGCGACCTGGAAGGAGTTTTCGCGGGAGTTGACCACCGTCAGACTGACACCGTTGACGGCCACCGAACCTTTTTCCACGGTGATGTTCCCGGTCGAAGCGTCGTATTCGAACGTAAAATACCAGCTTCCGTCAGCCTCTTCGATGCGGGTGCACAGGGCCGTCTGGTCGACATGACCTTGCACGATATGTCCGTCCAGCAGCGCATCGGGTTTCATGCTGCGTTCCACATTGACCAGATCTCCTACCTGTAAATCTCCCAGGTTGGACTTGAGCAGGGTTTCGGCGATGGCCGTTACCGTATAGCGGTTTCCATCCAGTTCCACTACCGTCAGGCAAACCCCGTTATGGGCGATGCTCTGGTCGATACGCAGTTCGGAAGTGAACGGACATTCTAACGTAAAATGCTTGTTGCCTTGTTCTTCGCGGATGGCCACCACCGTGGCGGTCGTTTCTACGATACCTGAAAACATGATTTAAAAAATTGAATATTGGGGGTCAGGTGTTTTTTTTGATGATGATTCCCTGCACCAGAAACAGTTTCCCGATTTTGGCTTTTTCGAGGGTAATGGGGTCGTATTCTTGGGTGTTGCGGGGTAATAGCAGTAATTGTTCGGGATCTTCCCCCTGTCGGATAATTCGGATGCCGCTGAATCGGGTCGAATGGATGACGTAGGTTTCACCCGGAATGATGGAAGAAACGGGAACCTGTTTGAGCATCAGCATGCTCCCTGCCGGAATCTCGGGTTGCATGGCCGTTCCCAGACAAAGACCGGCCACATCGCAGTCTTCGAACATGGGAAGATTGATCAAAAAACGAGGTTCGGGGCGTTTATGACCCATTCGGACGATGTCCAGTACGTCCATACCGTAGAAGGGAACTCCGGTCGATGCGTTTTGGCGGGAAGAGAGGAACATGTCTCCTTCGCCACTCAACAACCATCCTTTACTGATCGAAGGATATTTGGCGGCGACGAGTTCGGCCAGATCACGACTGATTCCGTTGTTTCCTTTTTTGATCTGGTATAGATTTTCGCTGCGTTTCAGGCCGATTGTCAATGCGAACGAGTTGACGGACAAGCCTGTCCATTTGATGACCCGTTCCAGACGTTGCCAATTGTCCAACATGAGACTTCGATTGATTTACTGCAAAAATACATTTATTTATGGAATGTACAAATATCATTCCTGACCGATTCCCGATAGCCGGGCTTTTTAAAATAAAACTGTGCCGTCGAAAAATAATTGTGTGCGGAGCTCCTTTTTTTGCATCCGCAGAAGGGGGAAGGGGAAATCTGAGAAAAAATTTGTAATAACCGTGAAAAAATTGCAACTTTGCACCGGATTTTATCCGGCCCCTGTAGTTCAATGGATAGAATGACAGATTCCGGTTCTGTTGATATGGGTTCGATTCCCGTCGGGGGTACTTCCGTGTAAAGAAACATCCGAACAAAGGAAAAAAGCCGGCTGTATCACAGCGGCTCCACGAAAATCTGAAAAAAGTTTTCGTTTCCCTTGTTCGGATGTTTTTTTGTTGCAATTCTGTCGCCGGGATTGGGTCGTTTCATTTTGTTGCATTACCTTTATAGAAGAGCGAGCGTACGTGCGATTTCGGATGGTTTTACATGCGGGAAAATCCGCGGACGCTGGCTGAATGTGCTGTCCGGGAAATGTTGTTTTTGAAGTTGAAATGTTGCAAAATGAAGGATTATGAAACTAAGAATGTTGTTTTTAGTGTTACTGCTGCCTTTGTTGGGTCACACTCAAGAGAAGCGTCATTTCATGTCGGTATCGGCGGGGGTTTGGGAAAATGACGGAGGGTATTTTTATCGAGCGATCGATTTTTCATTCGGCCCAGCTTTCGCACTCGAGTATCAGTATCTCTGGACGGACTGCGTGTCTCTCCGGGGAAAGTTTTCAGCAGGAGCTATTTCCAGAAAAGCCATTGGGGAGGTAGTCAGACCCGTCAGTGTGACAGCCGGTATTTTATGGACCCCTTTTGGAGAAAAATTCAGAAATTTCCAGATCGGGGTTTCACCCGGTTATGTATGCTGCCGATACGACTACATGGACGTAGAACGTCCTGTCAACGATCAGAATCGTATAGATACCCATCATGTATTCGGCATCGAATTTCCCGTCCGATTTCATTTTATCAATAATGATCGTCATGTATTTGGGATTAATTTTGATTTGATTACAGTCTTTACCGGCGGTCGTTATCAAATATTTACGTTACAAAATATGTTGTCTTACGGGCTGAAATTTTAGTGTCTGAAGTCGGCCTGCTCCCATATCGGGTCGTCCTTTGCCGGGGCGACCCTTTACTTGTGTCAACAAACCGGAATTCGGCTTTCTGAAAGATGGCAGGTAATCTCCTTCGTGGGTTATCTGACAAAGACGACATCCTGCGCATGGATGGACGGATGAGGCCCTGTGTTTCTTGTCGTATCTATATCTCTGACTTCCCTATCTTTCGTCCCATTCTACTCGGGAACAAACGCCCGGCCCGGATCTGTGTGAGTTTCCAAATATTTTTTATTTTTGTACAATTGGGAAAAGGCTCTCCGCCATCCGTATTTTCCCCCAACTACTGATCCGCTTACTGATAATTCGTTATGAAAAAAAGATTGTTTACCGTTTGCATCGGGATATTGTCTGCATGGACAGGCGTATGCTTCGCTCAATCTAATCCCGGGAACCTCACCGCTCATCAATTAAGAACAGAATACCTGGTCAATCCGGTCGGCATCGATGAAACCTCTCCCCGATTGAGTTGGCAGTTATCCTCTCCTCTCAATGCGGAGAAACAGACGGCCTATCGCGTGCTGGTCGCCTCTTCGCTCGATGCTCTCCGTCAGGATCGGGGTGATCTGTGGGACAGTGGGAAGATCCTTTCCGATCAGACTCTCCATGTGGTTTATGACGGTCAGAACCTGACTTCCCGTATGGAAGTTTGGTGGAAGGTGATGGTCTGGGACAAGGAAGGCAAACCTTCCGCTTGGAGTGAGCCGGCTCAGTGGAGCATGGGGCTGCTTCAGGAACGGGACTGGCAGGCCCAATGGATTGCCGACAGCACCGCGATGAAAACCGAAATCGAATTGATCCCCAAGATCGATGGCTTTTGCAGCCTGGTCGCTCATCGGGCCGATACCACCCAACGGGTTACCATCGATCTGGGTGCGTCGAAAACTTTCGATACGATTAAGCTGTTCCCGGCCCGACCGTTCGATTATCGGGCCGATGTGCCGGGCTTTTTGTTCCCGGTTCGTTTTCGGATCGAAGTAGCCGATCAGGAAGATTTTTCGGATCTCCGCACGATCGCCGACTATACCCGAACGGATATTCCCAATCCGGGCGTAGAACCGCAATCTTACCCGGTTCCGACTACGACCGCCCGGTTTGTTCGGCTGACCGTAACCCGTTTGGCCCTGCGTGATGGGGACAATTACGGCTTCGCGCTGGCCGAAATGCAGGTTCTTTCGGGCGGAAAAAACCTGGCCGAAAAAGCCTCCGTTCTTTCCGACGATGCTATTAAGCGTTGGAACTGGAATCCTTTTTATTTGACCGACGGCATCCTGAGATCGACTCCTCTGGGTCTGGAAATGTACGGGGCCCTGCCGGCTACGTATGCACGCAAAACGTTTTCGCTTCCAAAACCCGTTAAAAAGGCCACTCTTTACGTAACAGCCAAGGGGTTGTATGAATTCCGGATCAACGGACAGAAACTGGGCAATCAACGTCTGGCTCCGGAATGGACGGATTACCATAAACGGATCAGTTATCAGACCTATGACATCACCCCTTGGGTGCAAACCGGCGAGAATGCCGCTGCAGCAACTCTGGCCGAAGGTTGGTATGCCGGGGAATTGTGGGCTTCGGGTCGTTTCACCTATGGGAAATATCCTGAATTGCTGGCCCAGATCGAGGTCGAATTTGCCGACGGCACCCGTCAGGTGATCCCGACGGACGCAAGTTGGAAAACGACGACGCAAGGTCCGGTTACGGCGGCCGGTATCTATCGGGGCGAAATGTATGATGCCCGTTTGGAACTGTCGGGATGGGATCGGCCCGGTTTCGACGACAGCCGTTGGACGTCGGCCGGTGCTTTCATGCCGAATTCTCTGCGGCTGATTTCTTTGCGCAACGAGCCGATCCGGGTCGAACAAGAGATCAGACCCCAATCGATTACCGAACCGAAGCCCGGAGTCTATGTGATTGATTTCGGGCAGAATCTGGTGGGGTGCTGTCATTTCAAATTGAAAGGAAAGGCCGGGAAGACCGTTACTTTCCGCCATGCGGAAGCGGTTTATGACGATGGAACGTTGTACACGATCAGTATCCGGTTAGCGCCGCAGATCGATCAGTATACCCCGGCTCGGGACGGAGAGTTCGAATACGAACCGACGTTTACCTACCATGGATTCCGCTATGCTGAGGTTTCGGGGGTGGAAGAAGCTCCTACGCTCGATGATGTCGTGGCTCGGGTGTTTCATTCATCGGCTCCGTTCACCGGCACGTTTGCCTGCTCCAACGATTCGTTGAATCAGTTGATGAGCAATATCTTGTGGACTCAGCGATCCAACCTGATGAGTACCCCCAACGACTGTCCGCAGCGGGATGAACGCATGGGATGGATGGGCGATATTCAGGCCTTCGGCCAAACGGCCATTTTCAACATGGATCTGGCGGCCTTCATCACCAAATTCGCACAGGACATGCGGGACGGTCAGGCGGATGACGGTCGTTTCCCGGACTATGCGCCGCATCCGGGGGGTGCCAACGATTTTCGTAAGGGGGCTCCTGCCTGGGGGGACTGCGGTGTGATGCTGCCTTGGACGGCTTATATCAATTATGCCGACCGTCGGTTGCTCGAAGAGCAGTTTGCGGCGGCCAAAGCCTGGGTGGACTATATCGCCCGCAACAACCCGGACCTGATTTGGCGTAATGGTCGCAACAGCGATTACAGCGACTGGATGAACGGCGACGAAATCATCACGCCCGGTTGGCCCAGAAAGGGGGCCGAAGTACCCAAAGAGGTTTTTGCTACGGCTTTTTTCGCCCGTTCGACCCAGATCGTAGCCCGTATGGCGGAAGAGATCGGTTATCCGCTTGAAGCGGACCGTTACCGTCAACTGGCCGAAGCGATCAAAAAGGCCTTCAACCAGGCTTTTGTAGAGCCCGACGGACATATTCTGGGCGATACGCAGGCGGGATATGCCATTGCCTTGAATTTCGATCTGCTTCCCGAAGAGTTGCGGGCCAAAGCCGCCGCCCTGATGGTCGACAACATCCAAAACAAATACCAGGGACGACTTTCCACCGGGATTCAGACCTCCCACCGCATGATGATGGAACTGGTCCGGGAAGGGTATGCCGATGTGGCCTGGCAGTTGATGACCAGCCGGGCTTTCCCCTCGTGGCTGTATATGGTCGACAACGGTGCCACTACGATTTGGGAACGTTGGGACGGGTATGTGAAGGGCCGTGGTTTCTATCAGGAAAGCAATACCAACTCCATGAACCATTGGGCGTTCGGTTCGGTGGGCGAATGGATGTGGCGTTATATTGCCGGGTTGAATCCCGATGAGGCGCATCCCGGATGGGAACATTTCTTCATCACGCCGATCCCGGGCGGCAATGTCACTTGGGCCAAAGCAGATTATGAAAGTATCCGGGGGAAAATCTCCAGCCACTGGAAAATCGAAAAAGGCAAGTTCCGGCTCGATGTCGAGATTCCTGTCGGCACGTCCGCAACGGTTTCTCTGCCGTCCGATCGGGCTACCGGCATCACCCTGAACGGGAAGAAGGTAGAACCCATCGCTTTCGACCATCGAACGGCGACCTTGGAACTCGAATCGGGAATCTACCAGCTTGTGGCTCCTTTCCGGCAGGAATAAACCGAACGGAGAGAGGGTGTCGGGAAATCGGGCTTTTCGTGAAGGTCGTGGTGGGAAAAGCCATGACTCCGGATGCATATGTAGTCGATGTCGATCGGGATATGCAATGAGGATGTCGACAGGTCCTTTGGGAAGGGACCGTTCTGAAAAATTCCGGACGGGGAAGCGTCGATTCAGCGTCGATCCGCAGGCTGGTTTAAGTCGCCTGCCAAATCGTTGAATACGAAAACAGGGGGCCGGAAGAAGACCGGAAAAAGCAGGAGAAGCGAGTGTTTGGAATCAGGCCCCTGAACCCAGACCGGGCATCCCTGCATCAGGAACCGGGGCTCGGAAATCAGGGGACAGGAACCGAAATCTGGAAACCGGGGAGCAAGAACCGGGGAACAAGAACCGGGGAGGCGGGGCCGGGAACTTTTCCTTTCTTCGGGTCGGGGACTTTTTCTCTTTCCGGGTATGGGATTCCGCATCATCGAACCTTTAACATGTGAACATATGAAAATTTCGAAGATTTGGTTTTTGGCATTGTTCATCGGGTTGGGAGCTTGTCAGACTCCGCAAGTAACGGTCGAACATCTGCGCGTCGAGATGCAGGAAAATCCGGTCGGGATCGGAACGACCCATCCTCGTTTTTCCTGGCAGTTGCAGGCTTCGGTCGCCGATGTCGTTCAGTCGGCTTATCGGATCGAGGTGGCTCGTTCTGAAAAGGAACTTCAGTCCGGAGATCTGGTGTGGGATTCGGGACGTGTCGCCGACAGCCTGTCGGTATTGATTCCGTACGGAGGTCCGTCGCTCGAATCGGGCAGTGAATACTACTGGCGGGTGCGGGTCGAAACGAATCGGGGCGAAACGCCCTGGAGCCCCGTGGGCCGATGGTCGATGGCGTTGCTCGATGCGCAGGATTGGCGGGCCGAGTGGATCGGCATAGCTCCCGAAGATTCGACGATGACTTTCGGAGGAGATACCAACCGCCCCTGGATCCGGACCCGTCTGTCGGCCCGGTATCTGCGCAAGGAGTTTTCGGTGGAAGGCGAAGTCTCCCGGGCCATGCTTTATATCTGTGGTTTGGGAGCCTATGATGCTTACCTGAACGGCGAGCGGATCGGGAATGCCGTATTGGCACCGGCGCAAACCAATTTTGCGAAGACGACCTATTTCAACACCTATGAGGTTACTGCGATGCTGGAGAGCGGTACGAATGCGCTGGGGGTCGTATTGGGAAACCAGCATTATTATTCTACGCGCAATCCGGGGATTATCGGTTACGGTTATCCGCAGTTGCTGGCCCAGCTGGAGGTGGAATATGCCGATGGCACTCGGGATACGGTGGTGAGCGATCTCTCCTGGCAGGTTACCGATCGGGGACCGATTGTCGCCAACAACGAGTTCGACGGCGAGGAATACGATGCCCGTCTGGAAATGCCGGGCTGGAATCGGGCCGGATACGATGCATCGGCCTGGCGGAAACCCGATCGGATGAAAGCTCCGACGGGACAGTTCTGCGCCCAGCCTAATCCACCCATGGTGATCCACGAAGAGTTGAAGCCGGTTTCTGTCAAACGGCTGGACGATGGCCGACTGATTGTGGATATGGGACAGAACATGGTCGGTTGGTTACGGGTACGACTCCAGGGGAAGAAGGATCAGCCGATTCAGTTCCGGTTCGCCGAGTTGTTGACTCCCGACGGGAACCTCTATATGGATAACCTGCGAGGGGCCTTGGTGACCGATATATATACGCCGGCTATCGACGGCTCTTTCGAATGGGAGCCCCGGTTCGTGTATCACGGCTTCCGGTATGTCGAGATCAGCGGCCTGGATGAGCTTCCCGAAGCGGATTCTTTGACCGGCTGTGTGATTTACGACGATATGGAGACCACCGGAACGTTCGAAACCTCCAACGAAGTGCTCAATCAGGTTTTCCGGAATGCCTATTGGGGGATTCGGGGCAATTACCGGAGCTTCCCCACCGACTGTCCTCAACGAGACGAACGGTTGGGCTGGCTGGGCGACCGGACGACCGGAGCCTATGGCGAAGCCTTCGTGTTCGACAATGCGCTGATGTATAACAAATGGTTGCAGGATATCGAGGATTCCCAAAGTCCCGAAGGGTGCATCTCGGCCGTCAGTCCGGCTTATTGGGAAATCTATCAGGATAACGTCACCTGGCCGGCTGCCTATTTTACGGTGGCGGATATGCTCTATCGTCATTTCGGCGATACGAGCGGGATCGTACGTCACTATCCTTCGATGAAACGTTTTGTCGACCGGATTGTGTCGGCGGCCATGGAAGACGATATCGTGGTCAAAGACCGTTACGGCGATTGGTGCATGCCGCCCGAACGTCAGGAGCTGATCCATTCTCAGGACCCCGCCCGCAAAACCCCCGGTCCGATTCTCTCGACGACCGTTTTCTATCATTTGTTGGAATTGATGAGCGAATACGCGGTTTTAAGCGGCAACGAGGCCGATACAACGGCTTATTGCGAGTTGGCAGCCCGGATCAAAAAGGCCTATAACGAACGCTATTTCGATCCGCAAACAGCCCGGTACGGGAACAATACGGTGACCGGGAACGTGTTGTCGCTTCGGCTCGGATTGGTTCCGGAGGGGTATGAAGAACGGGTTGCCCGGAATATCGTGGATAAAACGGTCGGTGAATTCGATGGTCATGTCAGCACCGGGGTATTGGGCATTCAGCACCTAATGCGCGGGTTGACCGAGAGCGGACACGTGGATTTGGCCTATCGCATCGCCACCAACGATACCTATCCCAGTTGGGGGTATATGGCCAAGCAGGGAGCCACGACCATCTGGGAGTTGTGGAATGGTGATACCGCGGCTCCGGACATGAACTCCTGCAACCATGTGATGTTGTTGGGAGACCTGTTGATCTGGTATTACGAAAACCTGGCCGGTATTCGCAACGATCCCTCCAGCATCGCTTTCAAACGCCTCCGCATGACTCCGGTATTCCCGGAAGGGCTCGAGGAGGTAAAGGCGAGCTATCGCTCTCCGTATGGGACGATCGCAAGTCATTGGACGTTGCACGGAAATGACTTTACCTGGGAGATCGAACTGCCGGCCAATACTTCGGCCCGGATCGAAATCCCGGCCCGTTTCGGAGTCCGTTCCGCGGATCAGCCGGGGGTACGCAGCCTGTCTCAGGGAGAGACTTCAACGGTCATCGAGATCGGCTCGGGGCGGTATCGGTTCGTTTCGGCCCGCTGATCCGACCGAAATAATCCCGGTGCGGATTCGAACGGTGCACGTTTCTGATCCGAGACGGGAAGTGTGTGGGTAAACAAACGCCTGACCTTTTCGAAAGGTCAGGCGTTTGTTTTGAGAAAACTCCGATGGAGGTATGGGGTCATTCGGGTCGGTTACGAAGGCGACAAGGGACGTGTCGCCAAAGAGATTCGTAGTGCCGGGAAAGTGAGTGGTCGGGAGATAATCTCCCGCTGGAACCCGTTCCCGAATGCGTGGGGGCGAGAACGTTCCGACGATTCTGTCGTTATCGTTCCAGCGTCACTTGTTCCGGGGAGACCGTATAGCGCAGGGTCTGTCCGTTCACCACACAGCTGATCACCGGAGCGGAACCGTTTTCTTCCAGGGTGAACTGTTTGGCCCCCAATGAACCGTCCTTTAATGCCGTCGGATAGAAAACACTGGCGATATAGTTCGTTTCGGCCGGAGCTTTTTCGATCAGGATGTGGTAATAGGGAATCCAGCGGGTGGCCTGACTCTGTACGATCTGATGGTGCAGTTGCCGGCCCGTTTTCAGCGTATAATCGCCTTTGAACAGCGGAACCATCTCCATGTCGACCCGTTCCCCTTTCAGCGTCATCACCCCGTCCTGTCGGCGGGCTTCCACATTGGGATGGAACAGGACGTCGATTTCGGCTCCCGGCGCGCATTTTACCTCGTCGAGCAGAATGACGATGTTGTTTTCCTTATCCAAAATCGCCCAGCGTTTCCATCCCTTCAGTTCCTGGCCGGGATAGGCTTGCGTTGCATTTACCAAAGTATAGGCGTAATCGTCTTTCACGACGAATTGTTCGATCTTGCCGCCGATGAAGTGATCGGCCCAGGGTTGATCCTTGTGTTTGGCGACTTGCTGCTGCTCGCCGTTCACGATTACCACGTTCTGGCCGTAGCTGTTCGTGTAGAGGTAATCCCAGCGCATTTCGTCGAATACGAACAGATCGTACCCTCCGGCGGCAAACTTGCCGATTACCGATTCATTCTGCCAGGTCAGCGCTACCGAGCCGATGTCCAGAAAACCGTGGTGAGGATCGCCGTTGGGACCCGATTTGACGGCCAACTGCATGTATTCATCCCCGAAATCCTTGCGCATGAAGGCCCAGTCGATGGTTCGGAAATGTTTGGAGGCCTCGGCCGGTTTGACGGCCGGAACATCTTTCGGCGTGGGCCAGATCAGGTTCCACCAGATCGGACCGTCGGGATTGATGCTCTGATCCTGAATATTTTCCAGATACCATTTCCCGGTCGTATTTTTGGTCTCGGCGACCAGTTTGTTGTGGGTATGGGTGGCCCCTACCGGGCCGATTTGTCCGCCGTCGCAGAACGGACCGCCCAGCGCGAAGAGGGCGAAATCGGTCGGGGTGTTTTTGATGCCCGGCAATTCGAACAGGTTGATCCGGCTGTCGGTCGCCCGTTTGATGGCGTCCATGAAATAGGACGACGTGCCGAATCCGTAAGCCCAATAACCGCGACCTTCGGCCCAGCCTCCGTCCATGCCGATCTGTCCGATCATCCCGGCCACTCCTTCACAGGCCCGGGCGACCACATCGACCAGTTGCGGATCTTCGGTCAGCAACGTCAGGGCGGCCATGCCGGCCCCGGAGTGGCAGATACCCGACCAATTGCACCGATAGGCCGTCGACCACCAGTGGTATTCGTAACAGCCCCGGACTTTCGTGATGACTTTTTCCAGCAGGGCGCCACGGATACGGTTGCGCTGGTACTTATTCAGGGCGGGATAGAGCCAGTCGTACACCAGGGCCACTTCGACACCATAATCACCGGTGGTGTGGTCATAGGAGAAAACCACCTGGTCATCTTGGGCCCCCCACGGCCAGACACGCCCGTAAATATTGACAAAATCGTGAGCTTTCTGGATCCAGGTATCCAGCGCACAGATCTTGTCGATCATGTAGTAGGCTTTCTGGGCGTAGGCTTCGTCGCCGTACATCTGGTAGAGGAAGGCCAGGGTTTCGGCTCCCTGCAGATAATAGTGGCGGTAGTTCCAGTTGGGATTCTCTCCGCCGATGTAGCGTGCCCGCAGTTTTTCGGCCACGAACGGAGGTTCCACATCGGGGGTCGTCAGCATATAACGTTCTCCGGCCACGCGAATCATTTCCATGATTTCGGCAGCTTGAGGATCGGTCTCGACCAGACGCAGAATCTCCTGCTTGCTTTGGTTGTCGAACACCAGATAAGGATGTTGCAGTTTTTGGGTCGGAATGGCCTTTATGAGGCTCAGGTAGTCCGGCTCTGCGGACCACACCCCTGAAAGGCTCGTCAAAAGGCATAATGCCAGCGCGAATAATTTTTTCATAGATTTAGGTTAGGTTATAGAGAGTTGTGTTCGTGTAGTGCGTGCGAAAAATCCATACAACAAATCCGCCGGACGGGGCCCGGATGGACGGGGGATTGTGTTTGGGTGTCGTTCCGCATCCCGAGGACGGGAAACGATGTAAAAATAATAAAAAAACCGTCGGGACAAAGGGGAAAAGACAGAATTCCGGGGCTGTTCCGCAAGTTTATCAACGGGATCCGTCCTTACACGGCGCCTGGAGGGGTTCTGTCGGTAGCGAGGAATATCATGGTCGGCCGGTTCGGGAAAAGGTCGTTCAAGGGCAGGAGGTGGGATGCGTTTGAATGAGAAAGAAACTTTGCGGGAACGGGAATGAACCGCTCATATGCGACGCCCCCCTTCTCAGTTGGGAAGGGGGACGTCGTGTAGCGTAACCGCTTATGTTATTCGGCGAGCGTGGTGTCGCCAGAAACTTCAGCAGGAGAGGTATCGGCGGGAACTTCGGCCGGAGCTTCGCCCGGGAAGCGGGCGGTATAAATCAGGTTTTCGAGCTCGCGGACGTAGTTGCGTTTGTGGTGCTTGGGTGAGAATACGTAACCGTCGATGCAGATGACGCGCCCCGTGGCGGCATCCAGGGTCGAAAAGCTCACGAAAGGTCCGCCCATGAAATCCCCTTCCACATACCAGAATCCCCGCATTTCGGCCCACAGACGTCCTTGAATGCGGCGGTAGTGGATTTCGGGTTCGATCTCGGAGACGGTAGACATGTATGAACCGTCGGCCGGACCCGGAATCAGGGCCGTAAACTGGTTGCGGCGGTTGATCAGCGAATCGAGGCTGAATGTATTCTGATTGGTATAGGGATAGCTGTAAATGACGACACCCTGGCTGACCAGCGGCAACTCGAACGAAGTCCACAAAAAGTCGGGCAGGTCATTGCGGATGGTATACCCCTTGGGCAAAGAAAGATCGAATCCGAATTTCTGGCGAATGGTTTCCTGGATACGGGTTTCGGTTTGCGAGGTGGCGTAGGAAACGAAACGGTCGCGTTCAGCAATGGCAAAGATTTGCTGCAGGTCGGTTCGATGTTCCCAGATGTAGTTGGTGACGATACTGTCGTTGGGCCCGCTGATGTGTACGATCAACTGAGGGGCGGCATAAACGTCCTGCTCCATCTCCATGGCGGGTTGGGGATAATCGGGACCGATGGCAATTTCCAATACATTGCGGTGACGCTCCATGACGCTCGTAAAGGCCTGAGGGGCCAGAGGAATCGGATCCATCAGGGGTTCCCGCTGGTTGAGCATGGGAACGGGTTCGAGCAGTACGGCCCGCAGGGTATCTCCGACCGGAGACTCCCATACCGAGGCGGGTGTGACAACCAACACCTCGAAGGCGCGTCCCGTGGAAGCTACCTTGTGGTTCCCCCCCGAAGAGCAGGCACTTAGAGTCACCCATAAGGCGAGTAAACAAACAACGATTCGACGTAGGAATTTCATAGTACAATGACGATTAAATAGCGGGTGATCCGCGGAGGAATCCCAATAGACAAAAATAGTTATTTGCCCCGAGATTTTGAGGTTCGGGATAAATAAATTTACTTTGCGGCAAATTGATTCGTTCCGATGCATTTCAAACCTCCAAAACTGATTCGTCGCCTGATGCCCGCCTTGATTTGGGATATGCCGGTCACGGACGAGGTGTATCTGACTTTCGACGACGGCCCGACGCCCGAGGTGACGGAGTGGATTCTGGATACCCTATCCAAATATGGGGCCAAAGCGACGTTTTTCTGCCTGGGGAAAAATGCCGAAATGCATCCCGAACTTTTTCAGAAGATCGTCGATCAGGGGCACAAGATCGGAAATCATACCTACAGTCACCAAAAAGGTTGGGGCATGAGTCTCGAACGCTATCTGGAGGATGTGGAATTCGGGAATAATTTTTTGAAAAGCGATCTGTTTCGGCCGCCTTACGGACGCATCACACCGGCACAGGCCCGACGGCTGAGTGAACATTACAGCCTGATCATGTGGGACATTATTTCGCGCGATTACAGCCAGTGGGTCTCGCCGCGCTCCTGCCTGCACAACGTGACCCGATATGTGCAGGGAGGGTCGATCGTGGTATTTCACGATTCGCGCAAGGCGTTCCGGAATTTGCGCTATGCCCTGCCCCGTACGTTGCAGTTTTTGCAGGACCGGGGCCTGAAGTGCGTGACGCTCGAACCATAGCCGGAGCGGCGAAATATCCGGAACTCATCGGAGAAGGGATGCGGGTCGGAAACGAGGCGGTTTCAGCCTTGGAAAAATCGCGGCGAGGTTTCTTGTCGAGGCATGGAAATTGACAGAGAATCCGGTGTGTTGACATCACATATCGACGTCGACAATCGAAAATCACCCTCACGGAGAGGAATCCGAAAAAAAGAGATGGACAAAAAACGCAATATCATCGTGGCGGTGACCGGAGCCAGCGGGTCGATTTATGCCCGTTTGTTGTGTCAGGCATTGGCCCGGGCGCAGGAGGTGGGCGAAATCGCCCTGATCGTTACACGCAACGGCCGGGAGGTGGCGGCCTTCGAAGATTCCACCGCCTGGATGGACGATCCGCGCATGACCCGATATGACGATGACGATCTGTTCGCCCCTCCGGCTTCGGGATCGGCCGATTATGAGGCCATGGTGGTCATCCCCTGTTCGATGGGTATGGCCGGAAGAATCGCTTCGGGCGTGTCGGACGGGTTGACCGGTCGGGCCGCGGATGTGATGCTCAAAGAGCGTCGAAGGTTGATTCTGGTGCCACGCGAAGCCCCGATGAGTACGATCCATCTGCGGAATCTGACCACCCTTTCCGAATGCGGGGCGATCGTCTGCCCGGCAGCACCCTCTTTTTACGGTCATCCCCGGCAGATCGAACAGCTCTGCGAAAGCATCGTCCAGCGGGTGATTGCCCTGTTGGGCATCGATCTTCCCCGGTATCGTTGGACGGGACGTCCGGCGGAGAAGGATTAGGGGTCTCCGGGGCGAAGCGACGGGATCGGCCGAGGGATGGGCTTCGGGATAGTTCCAGTAATGTTCGAATGCCGGGTCTGCGGCAGGGCGACCGTCTTCGAATCCAGTTTCGGTATGATCGTACGGGAAGGAACTTGTCGGCGGCTGTGCGTGATTGACCGTTTGCCGTCGGATCGGGGAAAGGAGTCCCTCCACCTCTCGCCGACAATCGGAACGGAAAATTTGGTATTTTTACGGTCGGAAAGGTCGATGCTGCGACCCGATGTATCGTCTTTATGGGAGAGGAAACCAAACAGGAGCGTTTGATTCGGCTCAAGGAAAAAGTGTCGTTGCTGCCCGATTCCCCGGGCGTGTATCAGTTCTTGGGGGCGGACGGGCAGGTGATTTATGTCGGAAAGGCCAAAAATCTCAAGCGTCGAGTCTCCTCCTATTTTCTGGCGAAGGCCGGTCACAGCGCCAAGGTGCGGGTGATGGTCGGCAAGATCGAGGACCTGAGGCATGTGGTGGTGGCGACCGAAAATGAAGCGTTTCTGCTGGAAAATAACCTGATCAAGAGTCTGCAACCCCGTTACAATACCCTGCTCAAGGACGATAAGACCTATCCCTGGGTGGCCATCCGCAACGAGTCCTTCCCGCGCGTGGTGTCGACCCGACGTCGGGAACGGGACGGATCGCAATATTTCGGGCCGTATGCGTCGGTGTATGTCCAGAAGTCGGTGTTGGAGACCCTGCGCAGCCTCTATACGTTGAGAACCTGTTCGCTCAACCTCTCGCCCGAGGCGATCGCCCGGGGACGTTACAGCGTTTGTCTGGAATATCATATCGGAAACTGCAAAGGCCCCTGTGTGGGTTTGCAGACCGAAGAACAGTATCGGGAAAGTATTGCCATGGCGGCTTCGCTGCTCAAGGGCGATACGCGGGCGACGCGCGAATACCTGCAGCGACAGATGGAAGAGGCGGCGGCCCGACTCCATTTCGAAGAGGCGGCCCGCTATAAAAAGAAGATCGAAATTTTGGCCCAGTATCAGAGCAAGTCGGTGGTGGTGAGCAATACGCTGACCAACCTGGATGTCTTTTCGCTGGTGGTCGACGAGGGGGTGGCATTCTGCAATTTCATGCGCATCGTCGAGGGGGCCGTGGTCAATACCTTCACCGTCGAACTCAAACCGGGTCTGGAAGACGAACCGTGCGATGTGCTGACCTATGCGGTGAGCCGTATTCGCGACCGACTCGGAACCTCCCTCTCGCGGGAGGTGATCGTGCCCTTCCTGCCTCGGGAAGAGCTGTTCGAGGGAGTGACCTTCACCATCCCCAAACGGGGCGATAAATTGCGGTTGCTGGAACTCTCCGAGCGCAATTGCCGCGTGTATCGCCTCGAGAAGCTCAAGCAGATCGAAATCAAGGACCCCGCCCGGCATACCGATCGGGTTTTGGCTACCTTGCAGAAAGAGTTGCATCTGAAGGAGCCGCCCCGGCATATCGAATGTTTCGATAACTCCAACTTGCAGGGGACGAATCCGGTAGCCTCGTGCGTGGTCTTCCGCGATGCCCGGCCTTCGAAAAAGGAATACCGCCATTTCAACGTCAAAACCGTGATCGGAGCCAATGACTTCGCTTCGATGGAAGAGATCGTTTCCCGCCGCTACACCCGTTTGTTGGCCGAAGGGGCCGATCTGCCTCAGTTGATCGTCGTCGACGGGGGTAAAGGGCAGTTGAGTTTTGCCTACGAGGTGTTGAGGCGGCTGGGGCTGGAACAGCGCATCGCTATCGTGGGGCTGGCCAAACGGATCGAGGAGGTCTATTTCCCGCACGATCCGCTGCCCTATTACATCGATCGCAACAGCGAAGCCCTCAAGGTGTTGATGCATATCCGGGACGAGGCGCACCGTTTCGGGATCACGTTTCACCGTCAGAAGCGCTCCCTGGCCTTTATTAAGAGCGAATTGGAGAGCATTCCTTCGTTGGGAAGCCGTTCGGTGGAGAAATTGCTCAAGCGTTATCGCACGATTTCCCGGATTCGCCGGGTGTCGTTCGAGGAACTTTCCGATCTGATCGGGGCACACCGGGCCGAGGAGGTCGTGAAATACTTTGCCGACCAGCCGGCTCCGAAACCCGAAACGGATCGTACGGTGGAAAGTGGGGACGAAATTTCTGCCGACATCTCTTCGGTGACGAAAGCCGGAGGAACACCGGATGCTTCCTTAGAATAAACCGGCTCAGAACAGAACGGCTGTCTCTGAAAATCTCCTCGTTTCGCGGGGGGATTTTTTTGTCCGGTCACACAGGATCCGAGGCGTTTTTTCGGAACTTTTTCTGAAAATCGGGTTGTGTTTTTCGATCTGTCTTTTCCCGAAAAACGAAAGCGCTTGGCCAAAAGATCGTTGCGGCGAGTTGCTGAAAAAATGTCAATAACTTCCCGGGAAACGAAGGGAATGCAATTCGGATAATGGCTTTCTTTGTATTCGGAATTAAACTTTATATCGCAATGGCGCTTTCGGTCATAGAGCTGGAAAACATGGAATTCCGGGCGTTTCACGGATGTTATCCTCTGGAACAGGTCGTCGGTAACCGGTTTCGGGTGAACGTAACCCTGACGGCCGACCTCTCCCGGGCTGCCGCGAGCGATCGGGTCGACGATACGATCAACTATTTGCAGGTGTTCGAAATCGTACGCGAACAAATGGCCATTACCTCCCATATTCTGGAGCACGTTTGTGAACGGATTATCGATGCCATTTATGCGGCTTTCCCGCAGTGTGAGCGGGTAAAAGTAAAAGTGTCCAAAATCGCACCCCCTCTGGGAGGAAAAATCGAACAGGTTTCGGTAACCTCTGAACGATAGGAAGTTAGTCTTGTGTTGATAAGTTATTGATAAGATTGACGTCGAAATTTTTTAGTTCAGGACGACAGTTCGTATTCTTGTAAACGAAAACCGATCCGTTCCGAATCTTTCGCGGATTTCGAACTTCGCACTTCGGAACGGCACGATCATAACGAGGGAAAAACAGGATGTGCGGGAAAGAGTTTCGGACGACGGCAAACCGTCGTGCGATGCTTTACTCGCCTTTGAAAACCGGATCATGAAACGAAAAGGGTGGATCATAGGCATGTTGCTCTGCGCGGTGGAACTTTCCGCGCAGGAAGGCCCGAACGTGTATCGGGCCCCCGAGAGCTATGTGGACGGGCGCTCGCAGGCCGTCCTGCGTATGGATGCCCGGGACGAAGGTCTGGTCCTGCCCTGCGGGACGGGTCCCGACAGCTGTGATACGTATGGGGCTCGCGAGGCGGTGGTCATCGAGTATCAGGGCGTGTATTACCTCCATTATGACGGCGCCGGTAAAGACGGCTGGCTCTCTTGTCTGGCAACCAGTCGCGATCTGCGGCATTGGACCAAACACGGCCGACAACTGGAACTGGGTCAGGCAGAACAACCCGATTCGAAATCGGCCTCCTCGCCCTGGTTGTTTTTCGCCGACGGCAAATGGCACATGTTCTACGTGGGAACGCAGTTTTGTTCGCCGGCCCCCGACCGCATCCCGTCGGTGCCTTACGTGACCCTGAAAGCCGAGGCCGATCATCCGGCCGGTCCCTGGCGCAAACGGTATGACATCGTGCCCTTTGTCAATGAGGCCGGTACCTATTACAGCGATACGGCCAGCCCGGGAGATGTGGTCGAACAGGATGGCGAATACCTGATGTTCTTCGGAGCCGCCGCTTATACGGCTCCCGGTAAGTTGGGACGCACGGTGGGCATGGCCCGCACCCGCGATTTGGACGGAACCTGGCAGGTGGACCCTCAACCCATCTTCCCGGCTACGGAACAGTGCGAAAATACCTCGCTCTATTATGAACCCAGTAACGGAACCTGGTTCTTGTTTACCAACCATATCGGCATCCATCCCGATCGGGGGGAATATACCGATGCCGTTTGGGTCTATTGGACGAAAGATCTGAATCAATGGAATACGGAAGATAAAGCGATTGTGATCGATTGCCAGAATACCCGGCAGGTGAAAGGCGCTATCGGGATGCCTTCGGTGATTCGAGTGGGTGATTCCCTGGCGGTTCTGTATGACGGTGCTCCGGGCGAAAATTATGGTCATATGGGTCGTGGAATCAACCTGGCTTGGTTGTCGCTGCCGCTGAATCCTCCTGTCAAATAATAACATCTCAAGGTTATGTCGAACGAAAAAGAAAACAAACAACCCTCCGCCCCGCTAAAAGAGTATCCTTATGCCGAGGCGGTTGCCGAAGCCAAGGCCTATTTTAAAGGCGATGAATTGGCCGCTACGGTTTGGGTGAGCAAGTATGCGCTCAAAGACTCTTTCGGGAAGATTTATGAAAAATCGCCCGATCAGATGCATTGGCGTATCGCTCATGAGATCGCCCGCATCGAAAGCCAGTATCCCGAATCCATGGACGCCCCTCAGGTGTATGATCTGCTGAAAGATTTTCGGTATTTGATTCCCCAGGGAGGTCCCATGACCGGGATCGGCAACAATTTGCAGATCGCCTCACTGTCCAACTGTTTCGTGATCGGTCATCGTCATCCGGCCGATTCTTATGGGGGGATCATTCGTATCGACGAAGAACAGGTGCAGCTGATGAAACGTCGCGGGGGTGTGGGTCATGACCTCTCGCATATTCGTCCGACGGGGTCGCCCGTACTCAACAGCGCCTTGACCTCGACCGGGATCGTCCCCTTCATGGAACGCTATTCGAATTCGACGCGTGAGGTGGCTCAGGACGGACGTCGCGGGGCCCTGATGTTGTCGCTGTCGATCAAACATCCCGATGCCGAGAACTTTATCGATGCCAAGGTGGAAACCGGCAAGGTAACCGGAGCCAACGTTTCGATCAAGATCGATGACGAATTTATGAAAGCCGCCCTGAGCGGGAAGAAATACCATCAGCAGTTCCCCATCGACTCGGATCATCCCAAATACGAAAAGGATATCGATGCCCGCACCTTGTGGGACAAGATTATCCATAACGCCTGGAAATCGGCTGAGCCGGGCGTGTTGTTCTGGGATACCGTCATTCGCGAGTCGGTGCCCGACTGCTATGCCGACGAAGGTTTCCGGACGGTGTCGACCAACCCTTGCGGGGAAATTCCGCTGTGTCCTTACGACAGCTGTCGTCTGTTGGCCATCAATCTGTACAGCTACGTGGACGCTCCTTTTACGCGTAACGCCAGCTTCAACTTCGATAAATTCAAGAAGCATGTGGGCTACGCCATGCGGATCATGGACGATATCATCGACCTGGAACTGGAAAAAGTGCAGGCCATCATCAACAAGATCGACGGAGACCCTGAAGACGACGATATTCGCCGGGTAGAACTTCAGTTGTGGGAAAAGATCCGTACCAAAGCGCTGCAGGGACGTCGTACAGGGCTCGGAATTACGGCCGAAGGCGATATGCTGGCCGCTTTGGGGCTGCGTTACGGCTCGGAAGAAGCCATCGATTTTGCCGTACAGATTCAGAAAACGTTGGCGCTGGAAGCCTATCGGGCTTCGGTGAAGATGGCTGAAGAACGGGGCGCTTTCCCGATTTATTCGGCCGAAAAGGAAGTTAACAACCCCATGATCGGACGTATCCGCGAAGCCGATCCGGCGCTGTACGAAGAGATGGCGAAAAAGGGTCGTCGCAACATCGCCCTGTTGACGATCGCTCCGACGGGCACCACCAGCCTCATGTCGCAGACCACCTCGGGGATCGAACCCGTTTTCCGTCCCTACTACATGCGTCGCCGCAAGGTCAACCCCAGCGATAAGGACGTGAAAGTGACCTTTGTGGATGAAGTGGGCGATTCGTGGGAAGAATACAATGTTTTCCATCATAAATTCCTGACCTATCTGTCCGTACAGGGGTACGATCTGGAACAGGTGAAAAACATGACACAGGAAGAGTTGGATGCTCTGGTCGAAAAATCGCCCTATTATAAAGCAACGGCCAACGATATCGACTGGGTCAGCAAGGTTAAAATGCAGGGAGCCATTCAGAAATGGGTCGACCATTCGATCTCGGTGACGGTCAATCTGCCCAATGAAGTGACCGAAGAACTGGTCGGGCAGGTTTATCGGACAGCTTGGGAGTCGGGCTGCAAGGGAGTCACCGTTTATCGGGACGGCTCGCGTGCCGGGGTGCTGGTCGAAAAGAAAAAAGAAAAGGAAAACGCTTCGGGTAACGGCGAGTACAAACCGCCTTTGAAGCGCCCTATCGAATTGGCCGCCGATATCGTTCGTTTCAAGAATGGAGAAGAGAGCTGGATAGCCTTTGTCGGTATTTACAACGATCGTCCGTATGAAATCTTCACCGGGAAATTGGAAGAGGATGCGATGTTTATTCCCCGAAAAGTAAATAAGGGGGTCATCATCAAAGTAAAAGATGCCGAAGGAAATAAACGTTACGATTTCCAGTATACCGATAAATACGGTTATACGAACACCATTGGGGGAATTTCCCGTCTGTTCGACGAAGAGTTCTGGAACTATGCCAAATTGATTTCAGGGGTATTGCGTAACGGGATGCCTATTTTGGATGTGGTGACGCTGATCGAATCGCTGCACTTGAACAGCCAGAGCATCAATACCTGGAAAAACGGGGTGGCACGCGCTTTGAAACAGTATATTGCCAATGGTACCAAAGCCAAAGAAAAATGCCCCAATTGCGGACAGGAAACGTTGGTGTATCAGAATAGCTGTCCGGTGTGCATGAGCTGCGGATATTCGAAATGCGGATAATCTCCTGAGACGGGTGCCCAAGGGGCCTTTTCGTGCGGTCGACGGTTTGTCGGTTCGTGACGAAGAAGATCGTGAGGGCCGGAAAGACCTGGATTGTACCGGAAAGACGAGGTGTTCGTCAGAATCTGCGGATCGTGTCGATTCGGACTATCCCTGGCACGCATTTAGATTACAGAAACCATGAAAGTCCCATCGAGGCGGGTGAACTTCTTATCATGTTCGCCCGCCTCGATGGGTTTCGGGATATGAAAAAATGGGGGGGAATGTTTGGACCGGATTGATCGCTGTGTCGGAAGCAGCAAGAAGAGGGTTAGGAAACCCCCAGCGCATAGGCCTCTACTTCTTCCATGCCGATCGTCTCGCCGCTGAGAATGACCAGACGTTCGACCACGTTGCGTAATTCGCGGATATTTCCGCTCCATTCCAGTTTCGTGAGTGTCTCTACGGCCTCCTCGGCGATGGCTTTGGGCGGAATACGGTATTCGGCGCAAATCTGCCGGATGAAATGGTCGATTAACAGGGGAATATCTTCCAGCCGATCTTTCAGGGCCGGAACCCGGATGATGATGACGCTGAGCCGATGGTAGAGGTCTTCCCGGAAATTGCCCGCTGCAATTTCCCGTTGCAGATCTTTGTTCGTGGCCGCAATCACGCGGACATTGACGGGAATATCCTTGTCGCTGCCTACCCGGGTGATGCGGTGTTCCTGGAGGGCCCGCAATACTTTGGCCTGGGCCGAGAGACTCATGTCCCCGATCTCATCCAGAAACAGCGTCCCTTTGTCGGCTTGTTCGAATTTCCCTTTGCGTTGGCGGATCGCCGAAGTGAAAGCCCCCTTTTCGTGTCCGAACAATTCGCTTTCGATCAACTCCGAAGGAATGGCGGCACAGTTGACCTCGATGAATGCTTCGTCGCACCGGGGACTCTGTTCGTGCAGCGCATGCGCGACCAATTCCTTCCCGGTTCCGTTGGCCCCCAGAATCAGTACCCGCGCATCCGAAGGCGCGATCTTTTCGATCAGTTTCTTGACATGTTCGATGGCCTTGGACTGGCCGATGATCTCCGTGTGTCCCGGTGGCACGATTTTTAAAGGTCGTGGCGGCACGCTTCCCGAAGTGATGACGGTCGGGAGTTCCGGTTGGAGCTTATGGCGGATCTCTTCCTTGATGAGCTGTGTTTCCCGAATGGAGGTCAGCAGTTTGTTCAGATCGATCGGTTTGGGCAGGTAGTCGTAGGCCCCATGACGCATGACATTGACGGCCGAATCGACGCTTTTCAGGTTGGAAAGCATGATGAAAGGAAGAAGCGGCGTCTTCTCATGGACGATCGTCAGCAGATCGTAAGCCCCGCAGTCTTGGATCATCATGTCGCACAATATGACATGGAAGGGTTTATGGTCGATTTTCGAAATCGCTTCATTGCCGGTTTCGGCCGTATCTACGACAAACCCTTCGTATTCGAGACGTTCTTTTAACGTGTTCCGAATGCTTCGTTCCCCATCTACAACCAAGATACTTAGCATAAATAATTGGATAAAAAATATTCTATATTTGGCTAATTGGCAAAAATCCATTAGTTTTGTCAACAAAGATACTGAAATTCTTCAGAGTGCCAAGGAAATCTCTATTTCAAAATCCTTGCCAATGAGATTCCAAGCATAATCTTACGTATCACTCGAATCAATCTTTTTGGAATACGAATGCGGCTGAACGGAACAGAGCCGGATACGGACCGAATCATTCGTAGCTTCTTTAAAACTTTTTATGGAGAAAAATTATAACTACGAGCGCAAGAAACTGCGGCTTCCCGAGTATGGTAGGCATATTCATCAAATGGTTGAATATCTGATGTCTATACAGGATCGGGACCTGAGGAACAGCCAGGCTCGCGTGGTGGTCGAAATCATGGGTAATCTGAATCCCGTCCTGAGGGATACGGCGGATTTCGCACATAAACTGTGGGATCATCTTTTTATTATTTCCGACTTTCAACTCGATGTCGATTCTCCCTATCCGCGTCCTTCTTCGGAAATGTTGGCCCCGAAACCGGATAAACTCTCCTATCCCAGTAAAAAAATCGCTTTTAAACAGTATGGCAAACATATCGAACGCATGTTGGCCAAGCTCGCTCAGGAAACCGATGAGCCGGCGAAAACCGTAACGGCGGTCAATATTGCGAAATATATGAAAGCCAAATCGTTCGAATACAACCAGGAGCATCCCAGTAATGAAGTTATCTTAAAAGATATAAGGGAAATGTCCGATCATGCCATTCAGATCGACGAAGGTGCTATCAATAATATCAAAACGGAATACAAGCAGAATCAGACCGGATATAAAAATCGTAAAAACTATTCAGCCTCAGCACATTCTTCTTCCAAGTCGGCCGTTCGTTCGAACAAGTTGACGCAAAAACGCCGTCAAAACAACCGGGTACAATACGGGAAGTAGAATTCCGGGAAGTTCGGCTATTTTTATTACATTTGCACCATTGGCCTGAATAGGGGCGAATTCCGAAACCGGACGCCGACATCACGACAGGGCCTGTGAAAAATGGCGGACAATCGTAACATATCCATCCGAAACAAACGGGCGACTTTCGATTACGAGATTCTCGATACCTATACGGCCGGTATCGTGCTTTCGGGAACGGAAATCAAATCCCTGCGGCAGGGCAAAGCCTCGCTGGTGGATTGTTATTGTTATTTCCATCGTCACGAGCTCTTCGTGCGGGGCATGAATATTTCGGAATACCATTGGGGAACCTACAACAACCACATCCCCAAACGGGATCGCAAGCTCCTGCTCCAGCATCGGGAACTGGTTAAACTGGAACGCGCTTTGCAGGATAAGGGCCTCACCATTGTGGGCATCAAACTCTTTATCAATGAACGGGGATTGGCCAAGTTGCAGATCGGCTTGGCCCGGGGTCGGAAAAGTTTCGATAAACGCGAGTACCTCAAGGAAAAAGACGCCCGTCGGGAAATGGACCGCCATTTGAAAAAATAGCCCCAGTCATGAACCGCAAACCCTTGCATATTCACAAAGGTCTCGCCCGAGGAGTGATTCTGGCTCTGTTTGCGACAGGATTGCTGAGCCGTTGTGCGCAGATCGCCATGCCGCAGGGCGGCCCGAAAGATTCGCTGCCGCCTCAGGTGGTGAGTATGACCCCGGCTTTCGGAACGACTGATTTCGAAGGCAAACGAATATACATCGAATTCGACGAATACGTTCAACTCAAGGATCAGCAGAAAGAGTTTTTCACCTCGCCGTTTATGACGAAGAATCCGTCGTTGGTGATCAAGGGGCGGGGCGTGCAGATCGACCTTCAGGATACCTTGTTGCCCGATCAAACCTATGCGTTCAATTTCGGAAGTTGTGTTGCGGACAACAACGAAGGAAATCCGTATATCGGCTTACGGTATGTCTTCTCGACCGGATCCGAGATCGATTCCATGCTGATGTCGGGGTATACGATCGACGCCCAGACATGCGATACGCTCGGAAATAGTTTTATGTTGTTCTTCGATCCGGCTACCGACTCCGTTCCCGGATGCGATTCCACCCTCTATAACAGCCAGCCATTGGCCGTGGGGAAGGCTTTCCCCAACGGGATTTTCCTGGCCGAAAACCTGAAACCGATCCCCTATCGGGTCTTTGCCCTGGAGGACAACAACGGAAACCGGCGTTATGAACCGGGTGTCGACCGGGTCGCTTTCCTGGACAGTCTGCATAATCCTTTGGATATGCCTTCGTTTGATGTCTGGTACGATACCTCGCGTCACTATTTGCAGGCTCAACCGCAGGTGATGTTGCGACTGTTCATGGAACCTCCTCTCAAACGACAGACCTACTCTTCGAGCAAACGGATCGCCGGAAATAAAATCGAACTCTATTTCGGCGCTCCCTTCCCGCAGATCGAGGAGCTCTCATTCGAAGGGGTCGATTCGTCCCGCATTCAGGTCGAATACCTGACCCACAATCGAGACAGTATGTATCTGTGGATCGACAGCACGGGACTTTCCTTGCCCGATACCCTGCGAGGCCGGTTGATCTACCAGAAACAGGATAGCCTGCGGCAGTATTTTACCGATACGGTTTCGCTGAAACTGGGTTGGAAAGAGCCGGAGATTAAGGGGAACCGCAAACAGAACGATCAGAAAAAAAAGGAAGAGGAGAAACCGGTCAATCCGTTTAAAGTCTCGGTGACGCCTTCCGGAACGGTCAATCCCGAGAAACATATTTCGTTTTCGTTTGTGGCTCCGTTGGTTACCCTGGATACGTCCGCCATTCAACTGGAGGTACTTCCTGAGAAGGAGGGGGGAACAGCAACCCGTATTCCGCTTACCTTTACGCAGGATACCTTTAAAATGAGAGACTGGATCCTGAAAGCCGAATGGGCCCCCGGACAGAAGTATCGTTTGCTGATTCCCGATCGGACTTTCCGGAATGTGAACGGTGAGATGAACGATACGCTGAAGGCCGAATTCGGCATCGAAATGCCGGATAAGTTTGCGACGCTGGTCTTTCATATTCAGGGCGAAACACCCCAAAGTGAATACATCGTCGAGCTGATCGATGAAAACGGCAAGGTCATCGAACAGCGAAATCATTTGACTACGGGGACCCATCGGTTCCGCTATATCCCGGCCGGCAATATTCGGGTGCGGGTGGTGGACGATCGCAACCGGAATGGCCAATGGGATACGGGTTCGCTGCTCGCATTGCGACAGCCGGAACGGGTCGAGATGTTCGTGGGTCCGGATGGACAGGAAACGATCGTCGCCAAAGTGAATTGGGAACTGGAATACGAGATGAACATGGCGGAGATTTTCGCGCCCATCACCATGGAACGCATGGAGCAGATGATCGGACGCCTGGAAGCTGTACGGCAGAAAAAACTGGCTGAAGAACGTATGCAGGCACAGCAAAACAGTCAGAACACCCATAATCACGGCGGTCAGAACTCCGGAATGTCCGGGTTCGGCACCTCCGGGACCGGAAACCAGAATTATGGAATGCCTTTTTAGACGGATTTGTTCGGGAACGCTTCCCGGATGATCGCCCGAAAAGGTCGTTTCAGAATGTATGACCATGTACAAAGGACTGAAATTCATAGTGATTCTTGTCTTCTCGCTGGGAAGTTCGTTCGCGTATGCCCAACATTATATCGGTGTGCGGGGCGGCTGGGGCGGCGGGAATGCGCGTTTTACGCCCAAACAGGAAACCGCTATGCAATGGGGTCTCTATTCGGGCGGTGTGTCCTATAAGTTTTTCAGCGATATCAAGTACGTGGGCGCCATTCAGCTCGATTTGCAATACATCGGAAAAGGGTACGTTACCCTCGAACGAAAAGGAGCCGATACCAGTTATCATCGGACGATCAATAGTTTCGAATTGCCCTTCATGTGGCAACCGCACTTCTATTTCTTTCAGCGGCATGCCCGCTTTTTCCTGAATCTCGGGGTGCAGTTTTCCTACAACCTCGATTCCCGGCAGTGGTACGAATCGAAACGGCATGGCGTCTACGACGACAAGATCTATCCCATGAAATTGGTGAGGGACGTTCGGTTCGGATACGGGCTTTGCGGCGGTGCGGGGATTTCGTTGCTGGCCGGACGTTGGGATATTACCCTGGAAGCCCGTTACAATTTCGGTTACTCGGATATCCTGCGCTCGAAAATCAAGTATGAGCCCAATCTTTATACCCAGTCCCCGTTGGATAACCTTAATTTCTCGATGGCGGTCTATTATCGGCTGGGGAAAGAGGGCCTGCGTTCGGCCCCCAGCAAACGGATGGCGGTTCGGCTGGAAGAGGCCGAGGCTCGTCGTATGATGCGACGTCGTGCGAAACAGGGACTGCCTCCGGTCGACAGCGTATTGATGCGGGAGATCGATGAAATTCTCAATACTCCGTTATTCCCCGATGGTGTCGGCTCCGAAATACAGCCGGTTCCGGAAAAGGAAAAAGGAACGGGACAGGAGCCGATTCGCAATGAGGCTCCCACCCTGGAAACGCATCCGGCGGAAACGCTTCCTGCTTCGGGCAACCCGCCGGCAAGAAAGGATACCGGAGTAATCCGTGTGGCATCGGTTCGGAACAGCGTGCGGGAGGCGAGTAGTCTGCCGGTTGCTTCGGGAATGGTCCCGGAGTCTGCCCATACGCGCTTTTTCGAAACGGTCTCGTGATCGGGAAACCCGTTTCGGGGAACGGTAACCGAGATGTCGTCTGTCGGGCCTGAACGGCTCGTCGGAGGGCGAACCCTGAGTTGAACCTGAACTGCGGCCGAAAGACCGCCTGCATATCCTCTAACGTATCGAACGATTATGAGTAGTCAAACCGAAACGACCCGCCAACAAAAAATCGCCCGGCAGATTCAGCGCGATATGGGTGAAATCCTGCGCCGTGAAGCCGCCGGGTTGCTGCATGGAGCCATGGTGTCGGTCACCCTGGTTCGGATGAGTCCCGACCTGTCGCTGGCCAAGGTCTATCTGAGTATTTTCCCTTTTGAAAAACACCCCGAAGTGATGAATAGCATCCAGGAAAACAACTGGATGATCCGCAAAGCACTTGGAACGAGGGTGAAGCACCAGTTGCGTCACGTCCCCGAACTGGCTTTCTATGTCGACGATTCGCTGGAATACATCAGCGGCATCGACAAACTGCTCAAGCAATAACGTCCGTTTCGCTGTCGTCTGTTTCCCATGAACCGTCTCTCGCTGCTTTTCGCCCGCCGGTATCTCTTTTCCCGCAAGTCGCATTCGGTGATCAACATCGTCTCGGGAGTGAGTGCGTTTGCCGTTTCCATTCCGGTGGCGGCCATGGTGATTCTGCTGTCGGTATTCAACGGATTCGAAAACCTGATCCAGAGCCTTTACAGCACGTTCGATCCCGATCTGGTCATTACACCCGTACAGGGCAAGACCTTCCCCGAAGAGAGCCTCCCGGCTGATCGCCTGCGGGCGATCGAGGGCGTAGAGTCCGTTTCGTATGCCCTGGAAGAAAATGCTCTGTTCGAGTATCGAGACCGGCAATACATCGGGATGATGAAAGGAGTGGATTCTCTCTACGGACAGGTCGTCCCGATGGACAGCATCGTGACCCAGGGACAATACCGGTTGCGGTTGGGGGATTTTCAGGAAGCGTGCGTCGGACAGGGGGTGGCTTATGCCTTGGGGATCCGGGCTTCACTGAACGATCCCATGGCGATCTATATCCCCCGTCGGGGCAATTTCTCTCCGTTGCTCCCGATGAGTATCTACCGCCGGGAGTCGGTCTATCCCTCCGGGATTTTTGCGTTGGATGCCGAGTCTGACGGCCAGTATGTGTTCGTTTCCCTGGACTTGGCCCAGCGTCTGCTGGATCTGCCCGCGCAGGCCTCTTCCATCGCCGTCAAACTACAGCCCGGGACCTCTGCGGAAGTCGTACAGGCTCGTCTGAAGGCAGAGGTCGGACCCGGATTCAAGGTCCTTTCCCGCTACCAGCAGAACGAATCGTTCTATCGGATCATGATGTATGAAAAGTGGGGCATTTATTTTATCATCCTGCTGGTTCTGGTCATTGCCTCGTTCTCCCTGGTGGGCTCATTGGTCATGCTGATCATCGAAAAACGCAAAGATACCCGTACCCTGGTTACCATGGGTGCTTCGCTGAGCCTGATTCGACGGATCTTCCGCTATGAGGGATTGCTCATTTACGGCATCGGTTCTTTGTTCGGGTTGGCCTTGGGTTTGTTGCTGGCCGGACTGCAACAACATTTCGGCTGGATCGGCATGGGGGGAAGCACCTTTCTGGTCGATGCCTATCCGGTGGAAATTCGGATCGGGGATCTGTTCTGGATCGTGGTGACGGTCGGGGCCCTGAGCTGGTTGATCGCTACGCTCACCGTGCGGACCATGATCTCGCCCGAAACCATCCGCCCCGAAGAGCACGACGCCTGACAACCACCGGAACGAACACCGAAACTCCCGAGAACGGTTTTATCGGTCTGCGGCTTTCGAAATCGCCGGCTTTTGCGTACCTTGCGTCCATATTCATTTTCTTGCATGAAACGTCTGTTGATTTGTTGCTTGGTCCTGCCGTTTCTCTTTTCGGCCTGTCATAAGCCCAAAGAGATTCCCGACGATAAATTGATCGCGATTGTCAGCGATCTGTTCCTGGCCAACGCCTATTGGAGCTCTTCGTTGATGACCGATTCGCTACGCCTGGACAGCGTCGACGTCTATGCGCCGGTGTTCGAACGCTATGGCTATCGGGCCGAAGATTTCGTTCATACCATCGACAACCTCTCCAAACGCAAAAGCGTGGGCTTGACCGACCTGATCGAACGGGCGATTGAACACCTAACGGCGGAGAGTGCCGGTTATTTCGCTCAGGCGGCCATGCTGGATACGTTGGATCAGATTGCGGCCGAACGTTATAAACAGGTGGTATATGGCGATACCAGCCTGGTGTTGACGCGTTTGAAACGCCCTGCGGACGAGCCCGATATCTCCCTGCCGTTGGAGCCGGGAACCTACCGGATCGAATATGTTTACCTGATCGATTCGTCCGATCAGAATCCTTATGTACAGTACATGCAGTTTGTGCTCGATTCCTCCGATCGCCGCCGGAACCATACCTACCGCTCGTTCACCAGAGGACGGCAGCGCCGGGATAAGATCGAAGTCGACGTGACGGATACGGCTCTCCTGAAAACCCTGAACATCTTTCTGGCTTACAGCAGCGGTCGGGAGTCTCGCAAAACCCTCGTCAAAATCGATTCCTTGTCGGTTACGCGTTATATGCCTCCCGAAATTGCGCTCGATTCGCTGACACGTCGCATTTTGTATCCCTCCCCCATTCCCGAATATCCTCACACAGGTTTCGACCTGCCCTATGATCCTACCGCTCATGCCCGAACCTCTGAGAAAGATTTCGTCTCACTTCGCGTGGACACCGCAGGGATGGCTTCCCCGACCGATTCTCTCGTTCGATAGCGAGGGACTGCTCGTGGGGATCGAAACGCCGGAACAACTCGACAATCATCATCATGTGGAGTTTTTCAGTGGGGTGTTGATTCCCGGGCTGGTCAATGCTCATACTCATACCGAACTCTCCTACCTCCAAGGCAAGATCCCTCCCGGTGGAGGCTTTGCCGCTTTTGCCGACGGCATCGGCCGTTGGCGCTCTCAGGTGCCGGAAGCCGAACGGGCGGCGGCAGCGGCTTTCCGGGATGCCAAAATGCGCAGCGAAGGGGTGGTGGCCGTGGGAGACATCTGCAATAGCTCGTTTACGTTCGAGCATAAATGTCGCAGCGGGCTGCATTACCTGAATTTCATCGAATATTTTGGCCTGGCCGTCACGGATTTTTCGGCGACTGATGCCGTGGCCGAGCGAGCCCGGGTGATGGGGTTGCGTTGGAGCAAGACCCCCCATTCGACTTATGCCCTCCAGGACCGGCCGTTCCGGACGCTGGCCTGCGAAGGCGATCCGCTATCGATTCATTTTATGGAGAGTCGCTCCGAAGCCGATCTGTTTGAGGGAAGAGGCCCTCTGCATGAACGGAACGAACGTTTGGGCTTGTCAATCGATTTTGCCGCGTATGGCTCCCCGGCCCGACGGATCACGGAAAGTGTCCCTCCCGAAAAGAATATTCTGCTGGTACATAATACCTTTGTCGACGAGGAGTCCGTACAACGGATCGAGGATCATTTCACGGGACGGGTTACCTGGGTGCTTTGCCCCCGTTCCAACGAGTATATCGAAGGGGTGTTGCCGGCTTATGGACTGTTGCGTCAATGCGGCGTACGCATTGCACTGGGAACCGACAGCCTGGCCAGTAACGAGAGCCTTTCGCCGGTGGAGGAGCTCAAACGTTTCTCCGGGAAAGTTCCTCTGCATGAGTTGATCCGTTGGGCGACGCTGGGCGGTGCCGAGGCTTTGGGGATCGACGACTGGGCCGGGAGTTTCGAGCTGGGGAAACGACCGGGAGCGGTGTTGCTCACCGGAGCCGATCCTCTGACGGAGACGTTGCGTCCCGAGGCCGTTACGCGTCGTATTCTTTAAGCGGATATAGATGGCCTGAGGGGGCAAGGGCTTTTAAGGAACAACGGAATCTTGGGGGAGATGTGAAAAAAGCGGGCTGGTCGTCGGCTTCGGTGGTGATAGGGCGGGACGAGAAGCTCGATCAGCGGGAGCCGTTGTCTCCCGGTTCGATTCGGACCAGCATCTCCCGGACACTCAATCCGGTGATGGGATGGCGGTATTCGGGCAGTATCTCGCATAGAGGATGCAACACGAAAGCGCGTTGGGCAATCAGCGGATGCGGTACGTTTAACCGGGGCAGGTCGATGATGCGGTCACCATAGAAAAGAATGTCGATGTCGATCGGTCGGGAGTGATATTCTCGGGGTGCCTGGCCGCTGTTTTCGGCGGAGGAAGTGGCGATTTCAGGGCCCGTAATCGTGTTCGGAACGACTTCCCGTATGCGGCCCAGCATCCGTTCGATTTCCTGAACAGTGTCCAAAACTGCCAACGGTTCCAAGGCGGTCTCCAAGACCAATACCTGATTCAGAAAACGTTGAGGAGCCTCGAATCCCCACGGTTCGGATTCCCATACCCCGGAACAGATCTTTTCGGGACCGACCCGTTCGATCAGCATTTGTCGGGCACGGGACAGGGTTTCGGCGACGGGACCCAGGTTGCCGCCAGTCAATAGAACGACTTCGGTCATGGCTTCAGGGGCCCGATCAATTTGCTGATCGTCAGGGCAAAATGGGGGAAAATAATCTTGGGATTTCCGTTCTGGCCGATCTGACGGATGACCAGCTCCATTTCGGCAACCAGCCGTTCGACATTGCTGTTGTTCACATAAGGGGCGAAACGTTTGCAGAAGTCGTATTCCTTGCCGAACAGGAACGAAATCTCGGAAAGCCCCGCCGTCATCATGTAGCTGTCACGGATCAGACGAATGGAATTGACCATCAGGTTTTTCTGCTCCTCACGACCCAATGAGGCCACCGTCTCGGCCCATTCGAGCAGTTCCATGTGCCGGTTTTCGTAACTCAGCCGCATCAGCTGGACGAAATAGTCGAAACTGGCCTGTGTCTCATTCGAATGCAGGGCTCCGATCAGGCGTTGAGCTTCGAGCAGGCTCCCACGCGAGAGCCGGGCGATTTTGGAAGCCTCTGTTTCGGAGAGACCTTTGCTTTGGCCGTAGGCCGTCAGCACATCGGGTTCGAGACCCGGGATGTGGATGCTTTGGGTGCGGGAAAGAATCGTAGGCAAGAGCTTCTCGGGCGATTCGCTGACCATTAGAAACAGGGTCTTTTCCCAGGGCTCCTCGATGATCTTGAGCAGTTTGTTGGCGGCCTGGACGTTCATGCGTTCGGGCAACCAGATCAGTACGATCTTGTATTCCGATTCGAAGGCCTTGAATGAGAGGTTTCGGATGATCTCGTCCGCTTCGAACGTACTGATGTTTCCCTGTTTGTTGTCGATCTCGATGGCTTCGTACCACTGTTGTTCGCTGAAATAGCCGCCCGTGCGGGTTACGATTTCCCTCCATTGGGGCATGAAACGGCTGCTGAGCGGCTTCTCACCTGAGGATTTGCCTTTAGGTGAGTTGACCGGTACGACGAAATGCAGGTCGGGATGGGCCAACTGCCCGATCTGGTGACAGGACGGACACTCTCCGCAGGAATCTCCATCGTGACGGTGGGGACAGTTCAGGTATTGGGCGTAAGCAATGGCCAGCGGGAGCGTGCCTGCACCGGCATCGCCCGTAAACAGCTGGGCATGACTGATGCGCCCGGCTTCGACGCTGCGCATCAGATGAGCTTTGATCGCATCCTGTCCCAAAATGGCTTTGAATTGCATCGGATCGTTGTTTTGAGGTTGGGCGGAGAGATGCTCCGACCCGAAATCAGGAGGTTTATTTGGTGCCGGTCGAGCCGAAACCACCGGTGCCGCGATCCGTTTCGCTCAATTCTTCAACACTTTCCCAGGCGATGCGGGTGAAGCGGGCCACGACCAGTTGGGCGATGCGTTCGCCGGGCTTTAGTTCGAAATCTTCGTTCGACAGATTGACCAGAATGACCTTGATCTCGCCCCGGTAGTCGGGATCGATTGTTCCCGGGGTATTGACCAGCGAGATGCCGTGGCGGGTAGCCAGTCCGCTGCGGGGACGTACCTGCATTTCATACCCTTCAGGCAGTTCGACAAACAGCCCCGTGGGGACCAGTATTCGTTGCAGCGGACGTAACACGACCGGTTCTTCGATATTGGCCCGCACATCCAGACCGGCCGCCTGAGGCGTTTCGTATTGCGGCAGGTCGAAGGCCGAGCGGTTGATGACTTTTACTTTCATGGTGTATGGCTTTTGAGGGTTGCAGGTTGCTTCCCGGTTATCGGCGGACGATCGAACGTACCAAGGCTTTCAGATCGATATGTTCGCGGCGCAGGGCATAATAACCGAACAGAAGCAGCAAGGCTAAATGTAACGAATATTTCCATATTCCCGGCCATGTCGGGGTGAAAAAGGTCACTCCGTAACAGAGAGCTCCCAGCAGAAAGTATTCTCCGATGCGTCGGAGCGGATAAGGGGTAGGATAATGGATGCGGTTGAGCAGGTAGCTCAGCCCCAACATCACGGTTTCACATCCCAATCGGGCCCAGGCTGCCCCGATGTATCCCATCGAGGGAACCCACCAGACGTTCAGCAGGACGGTAACGATCAATCCGGTGCCCGTGATCCAGAGTGCGAAGCGCGTATCGCCGGTTTGTTTGTACCAGAAGTTGAGGTTGAGGGTCATGCCCGAGAAGATATTGGCCAGCAGGATCACCGGGAGGATCGACATGCCCTGGCGGAAATCCGGGCCCACCAACAACGCGAAAGCATCCTCGAAGAGCATGATCAGCAGAAAAATGCCCACGGAAACCAGGCTGAAGTATTTGAGGGCTTCGGCGTTGGCCTTCAGAAAATCGTCTTTCTTGAAGTTGGCCAGGAAGAAAGGTTCGGCCGCATAGCGGTACATCTGGATAAACAGCAGCAGAATCACCCCCAGTTTGGCGACGGCACCGTAAATTCCCAAAGCGTCCATGGCTTCGTCGGCCGGCATGAGGTATTTGATCATTTGTCGGTCGATGAACATGTTCGCTACGCCGGCCACTCCGCTCACCAGCAAAGGGAACGAGTAGAAGAGCATGTCGCGAAGCAGATGCCACCGGATGACGGGCAGCGTGTCCCGATAGGAGGGATAAAGCACCAACAGGGTGACCAGACTGGTGATGAGGTTCGAAACCAGATAATATCCGGGACCGTAATCCGGATCATACAGCGACGCCCATATGCCTCCGCTTGTGGCCAGTTTGGGTAGGGTCAGGTAGAGGAACAGAACGATCAGTACGTTGAGCAGCACCGAAAAGGTGCGTATTGCCACAAAGCGTTTGGCTTTGCCTTCCTGCCTCAGTCGGGCATAAGGGATGGAGGTAATGACATCCAAGGCGATAATCAGGCCTACCAGTCGGATGTAGGAGGGATGATCGGCATATGCCATCATCCGGGAGAGTTGGGGGGTGAAGATCCACACCAGGGCAGCGAACAGGATGGCTACACTGGAAACGGCGCCCCAGGAGGTTGAAAAGACTTCGCGTTTGGCCAGACCCTCGGCTTTGCCGGCAAAACGGAAATAGCCGGTTTCCATGCCCATGGTCAGGATAACCATGGCAAAGGGAATCAGGGCATACATGTCGGTGATGACACCGTATTCGGCGGTGGTCAGCACCCGGGTCAACAGCGGGGTCAGCAGGTAGTTCAGCAGGCGCGAAGCGATGCTGCTGATGCCGTAAATGGCGGTTTGCCCGGCCAGTTGTCGAATCATTCGGAGTTCTTTTTTCGAGTCGGACAGGATTTTCTGTTTCCTGTGTGTCGCAAAAATACGAAAAGTCGCGGGAATAGTTTTCGCTGCGGGAAAACTATTCCGCGACTTTTGAATTGCTTCTCATTCGACAGGGGACCGCAGCAGGTCGGTTGTCGATGCTCCGTCCAAGAGTTTTGTGGGTTTCTCGGAGCCGGATGCCGGACAGACCGGTTTGGAAAAGATCGTTTCCCGGGTTACGACCCCGAGCGGTGTGCTGTCAGGCTTGTTCCCATTGGCTGCGCAGCAGTTCCAACGCAACGGGGACGGTTTGAGCCCGATCTCCGGTGCTGCCGCATTCGAAGCTGACGTAGTAGGGATAGTTCATCTGCTTGAGGGCGCGGAAACCCTCTACATAGTTGTCCAGTTCGCCGTCTTCACCCGGCATGCGCCGTTTCCCACGGCTGGCGACATGCACGTGACGCAGGTAAGGTCCTCCGCTGTACAAGGCTCCGTAGTCGGAAGTCTCTTCGGCGGTCATGTGCCAGAAATCGCCCATGCAGCATACGCCTTCGCAAGCCGTGTCCCGGCAGATCGAAGCGGCGTCGGCTACCTGACGCAGGTAGAAGGCTTCGGAGCGGTTGAGCGGTTCGAGAATGACCGTCGTCCCGTGTCCGAGGGCATATTCACCCAACAGGGCGAGCTGTTCGACCAGATAGGCTCGGGTGTCGGCATTATGGGGCATGACCGGAAGTTGTTTATTGAAGGCCGGCACCATGATGACACCCGTCGAACCCAATTCTCCGGCAGCAGCGATGATCTCCTTCATCGTCCGGTCGAATTCGGCCCGTACGGCGGGATCTTCGGCGAGAATGAAGCCCGAAAAACCGGCACAAATGGCGCTTACCTGAATATTCCGTCCCCGCAGGAGCTGTTGCAGTTCAGGAACCCGTTCGGCCAGTCCCCGGCCTCCGGGTTCGAAGCCGACGATACCGTTGGCCTCCATGAAATCGAGCTTTTCGGTCAGGGTTTCTCCCGGAGCCGTATTTTCCTGGAACGAAAGTCTTAACGGCGTCGGTTCTCCGGCCGGTTTCGATTCGGCACACCCTCCCAGCAGCGAGGCAGGAGCGGCGGCGGCCAGGGCCGTACCGGCCAGCGAGGTTTTCAAAAAGGTTCTTCTGTCCATAATTTTCGTGTTTGCAGGGTTATAGGTCTTCGAGGGCCTCGGCCAAACGGCTCAGATAGGCCTCAATGGCGGGACGGTCGTCCGGAGCCGGAGACCAGAATGCGATCTCGTCGGGCTCCAAAGGACGGTACGGGCCCGCTTTGGTCTCATACAGGACGGTTCCGCTCTCCAGCACCAACAGCCCGTGCCATTCACCGGCCGGAATGTCGAAACCGTATACTTTTTCCCGGGGATCGACGACGGTTTGCTGGATGATGCTCCCCTCTTCGTCGAAGATGAAAGAGGCCACCCGGCCGCGCAGGAGGACAATCCCTTCGTCCTTGTCCCGGTGGCGGTGCGCCGGCAGGAATGTGCCGGGTTCCAGGGCATTGAGCAGACGGTGGAAGGGATCCTCCAGGTGATGGTGAAAGTTGTGGTTCATACGACCCCGCACTGACGAGCGAGCCCGAAGGCTCGTCTCGTCCAGCAGGGTTCGGTCGATGATTTTCATCGCTTATTTACTCTTGGGAACTCCCGGTACGGGGATCTGATACAGCGGTTGGGTCATATCCACACTGCCCAATTGGGGATTCTCGGGCACGTAGTTCAGCGAAGCCGCTGCCATTTCGTCCCAGGAGATCATCTTGCCGCTGTAGGCCGATTCGCGGGCCATGATGGCCGCCATGTTGGACAGCGCAGTTTCTTCGGCCTGCATGATCGGGTTGCCCTGGCGAATGCAGTTGATCCAGTTGACGTGTTCCAAAACGTAGGGATTGGTCTGGGTATGTTGGGCTTTTTCGGCTTCCAGGTCGAATTCCCAGAGTACATTGCCCTGCAAATCCTTGATGACGCAGCTGCCGTTGCTGCCGCTGTTGCTGGCCCAACTGCCCCGGGTTCCCTGGATGAACTCACTGACGTTGTTGGCGCAACCGTCGATCTGCCGGCACATGCTGTGGAAATGCACCCCGTTGTCGCAGACGAAATCGGTGCTGAAGCTGTCGAACTGGTCGCCGGTGAGACGACGCTGACGACTGCCGAACGAAGTGGCGCTGACGGGTTTATAACCCGAGAACCACAGGAATACGTCGATGTTGTGAACATGCTGTTCCACGATGTGGTCGCCCGAGAGCCATTTCCAGTTCACCCAGTCGCGGATCATCCATTCCATGTCCGACCACCCTTTTTCGCGGTTTTTGTACCACAGCATGGACTGGTTCCAATAGACGTTCCCGCCCGTGATCTCGCCGATCATGCCTTCGAGAACGATTTTTTTGTAGGATTCCACATACGGGCGCTGGTGGTGTCTTTGGGTGCCGGTCACCACGCACAAGCCTTTGGCTCGGGCCTGTTTGGCCGTCGCCATGATGGTGCGGTAACCTTCGGGATCCACGGCGATGGGTTTTTCCAGGAACGAATGAACCCCCTTTTCGGTTGCATATTTGAAGTGCAGCGGACGGAAGGCAGGCGGCGTGGCCACGATCACCACATCCACGCCCGAGTCGATTACTTTCTGATAGGCATCGAAACCGATGAAGCAGTTTGCATCGTCGATCGTAACGTTATATTGTTCCTGGAGTTCGCCGCGCAGGTGTTCCAGCCGATCGCTGAACACGTCGCCCAAAGCGGTGATGGTTACATTGTCGGCGGCCGTCAGAAAATCCTTGGCCGCTCCGGCTCCACGGCCTCCGCAGCCGATCACTCCGGCTTTGAGCGGTTTGCCGTCGAGGGCTTTATCCATCAGATCGGGGATATATACCTCTTCGGGAGAACGCAAAGGCGTGTTTTGGGCATTTTTGTCGGAGCAAGAAGTCAGGATAGTAGGAAGGCCCAGGGCGCCGATCACCCCGGCAGCTGTCGTGTAAGAGAGAAATTCACGACGGCTGATGTTCTTTTTTTCGCTCATTTCGTGGTTATTTTAGGTTTTGGTTAGGTTTCTGTTTAAGGGGAAGGGTTTTATTCCCGGTATTGTGGTGTTCCTCCGCTTGATGTCAACGACTCATGCGGAGACCGTCGGATCTATTCGCCCTCGTATTCGCAAACGACCCGGAATCCGATGGCCCGAATGTCGGAATACCACCAGATGCTTTGCGGTTGTTGGGGGTCGGTTTTCAGCCATTGCTTGTGGCGGGTATGGTCGCGGGCGGCACAACGCAGCACCGAGGCGTCATCGGCGAACTGACCGCCTCGTACCACATGTTCCTCCCCGGAGGCCGGACCCTGGGGGTCGGTGACTCCGTCGGTCAGCTGGGCATAGGCATCGGGAGCATACCAGTCGGCACAATATTCCATGACGTTGCCCAGCATATTCTTCAATCCGAACGGGTTGGGTTGTACAGCCGACGGCTCTTCGCTGCGGTTCTGGCTGTTGTTGGCATAAATCACGTAGCGATTGATGGGCGAGGTGTCGGCCTTGAACAACTTTCTCCAGAATCCTTCGTTGGAAAAGTCTTTCGGATCACCTTCGAAGAAATAGGGTGTGGTCGTTCCGCCGCGTGCGGCGTATTCCCATTCGGCTTCGGTCGGCAGCCGGTATTTCTTGCCGGTTTTTTTCGACAGCCACAGACAGAAAGTCTCGGCGGCATAATGGGTCATGGTGATGGCCGGACGGTCACCCCCGCCCCAACCCTGGTCGGGAATCCCGAACGGAGGCGTAGGTCCGCTGATGGCATCTACTTCCGGATCGGCGTTGTGGGCGAAAACCACTTCGGGAGGCGTGCGGCCTTCCGACATCGTTTCGGCATAAAAAGCCCAATACTGATCCCAGGTTACTTCGGCTTCACCCATGAAAAACGATGAAATGTTCACTTGACGTGCCGGGCCTTCGTCTTCGCGGCGGAAGGATTCTTCCGGCGAACTGCCCAGCGTGAACGAACCGCCGGGAACGGCTTTCATCTCGAAGGATACGGTGGTGCCGGGAATGCGTTCGGTAAACGATTCGAAACGGGTGACCGGAGTGGCTTCCGTGAAAGGTTCTCCCTGGTCTTTCTGTTGGGGAATGCCCTCCATTTGGGCGTGGACGTAATTGGGATTATAGTGCCCTACGTCGAGGTGGCAGCTGATACACTGCAGATTGAGTTTCTCTTCGTTGGCTTCGTAGTAGAGGTGTGCGGTGATCCCTTCGTCGGTCAGCCGGGCCGGGAACAACTGTTGGTGGCACTCCTTGCAGGATTCGTTGTAGACAATGCCTACGGCATAATCCAGCTGCTTGCGGCTTTCCCAGTCGAAACTGCTGCTGTCTTTGGTGTAGTAGGACCACAGATCCTTGAGCCCCATTCGGGTTTTGGTGGCGAAGTGGTGGAAACTGCCTTTGGGGGGAAGATGGCAGGCTGCACAATCGGTGATGACTCCGCTTTTGGAGTTATAGTGGGTGGAGAGTTTCCAGCTTTGGTCGGCCTGAGGATGGATATGGCAGGATAGACAGTATTCGTTGGAAGAGGTTTTCAGGTAGACCCGGTTCAGGGCGATGGTTACGCTGACGCCGATGACCGCGCCGATACCGGCGATCCACAGGGCGCGTTTGAGGCGTTTGCTTTTGGAAGAGTCGGACATAATCGAGTTTGAGTTTGCAGCCGAAAAGTCTCCTGCGGAGACAATCGAACAAATTTAAAAAAATAAACCGATCCTGAAAAGGGGAATTTTAAATTTGAGTCGGAAGATCGGAGCCGAGGAAAGATCATTCGGATCCGGAGGGGGTATCGTCTCCGTTCGGGCGGGCGGCTTTTTTGCAAAACTTCCGCCCGGAACAGGATCCCGGGCGGAAGTGCATATGGAGTCTGAGGAGCGCTTCCTCGATCAGTTTTGGCGCAGAGAGGCGGTGTAGACCGCTACCGACAGAGCGGCATAATCGCCGATCTGTTCGCCCAGTCCGGCCGGCACGACACGGCATACCTTTCGGGCATGGGACAATGTTTCGCGGCGGATCGTCTCTTCGGCGGCAGGCCACAACAAATCGTGAGCCCGGGCGAAAATGCTGCCGATGACAATGACCTCGGGATTGAGAATGTCGATCAGCAACGACAGACCTTCCCCCAGTAACTCTCCGCTGGTACGGTATACGTCGCGGGCATCGGGGTCTCCGGCTGCGGCCGCTTCGGCTACGCTTTGGGCGGTGACGCTTTCCAGAGCCGATGCATCGGGGCAGTATGCCGTATGTTCACCCATCTGGAGGCGTTCCATGGCTCGGGTTTTAGCCAGTTGGGCAATGCCGCCCCCGCTGCAAAAGCCTTCGAACGAGCCGGCCTTGCCGTATCCTACCGGTCCGAACGGACGCATGGCCATGTGGCCGACTTCACCGGCCATGTCGTTGGTCCCGCTGTACAGACGGCCGTCCAGAATCAAACCGGCCCCCATGCCGGTTCCGAACGTAAGGAATAGAACGTTGTCGGCTCCGCGTCCGGCTCCGAATTTCCATTCGGCCAGAGCACAGGCATTGGCGTCGTTTTGAATGCCGGTCGGGATACCGAATCGTTTTTCGAACAGCTCCACGATGGGAACGTTATCCCAGCCGGGCAGATTGGGAGGGGACATGATCAGGCCCCGCTTGCTGTCGAGCGGGCCTCCGCAACTGATGCCGATGGCTTCGATCTGTACCGGGGTCAGCCGATGGGACGACAGGACGCTTTCGGTTTCGGCGTAAAACTGTTCCATAACCTCCTGCCAGGGGCGATGGCCGGTCGGAAAGCGTTTCTTTTCCAGAATGCGGATATTTCCGTCCGCGGAGCATTCTCCCAAAACGACGACGCATTTCGTGCCGCCGATATCGATACCGATCATGTATGGATTTTTCATCGTATTGAAGGATTGAAAAGGGTTAGTCGGATTGGTTCGGTTTGTCAGACCCGGGGTCTCTTTGCTCCGAGAGACCGGACCTTCATTCAGTAAAATTACGCATAAGTTTCGGTTTCTCCAATTCCGGATCGTCCCGTGTATCGGTTCGGACAGGGTTTCGGGAGGAAGAAAACGGGTATTGGGAAAATTGGCCGTTTTTCGAAAAGGCAGGATGTGTTTACCGCTCGGGGAAGGTTCGGCAATTCGGATTCGGACGATCCGCCGGGGCGTAGATCCTTTGCGGAGGATTTTCCGTTTCCGGTTGGGGGCTGATCGAGGTTGGGTAGCCCGGAGTTTAGAACGGATAACCGATGGCCAGGTGGAATCCCAGACCGTCCTTGAAACTGGGAATGTTGTAGTAGCCCGGTTTGTCGGGGTTGGGATACGGCGTGTGGAGGCCGATGCCCAGATCGGCTCGCAGGACCAGAAAATCCAGGTCGTAGCGCAGACCGAAACCGGTTCCCAGGGCGATTTCGCGCCAAAAACCCCGTCCGGTCAGCTGTCCGCCCGGACGATCCGGTTCGTTCTGGAGCAGCCAGATGTTGCCGGCATCCAGAAAAACCGCTCCGTTGAGCGGCCCCATGATCCGGAATCGGAATTCGACATTGGCTTCCAGTTTGAAATTCCCGGTTTGGTCAAAGTAACCGGTTTGGTTGTCGGCCGGTGATCGGTAACTGCCCGGACCCAGCGAACGGATCGTGAAAGCCCGGATGCTGTTGGCTCCGCCGATGAAGAACTGCTCGCTGTAGGGTAACACCTGCGAGTTGCCGTAAGCATGCCCCACGCCGACCATCAGGCGTGAGGCCAGGGTATTGTGTTCGCCTACCTGGAGATAAAACTTCAGTTCGGTGGAGGCTTTGACGAACTGGGAAAAACGGTTGCCGAAGATTTCTTTGCTGCCATGATCGCCGCAAAGTTCGTACAGCGCATAAAAGAGATTTCCGGCCGACGTGAAACTCGATTGCCAAACCAGCCGGTTGCGATCGTTCCGTCCGGTGGGGCGATCGTAGGTGTAGGTATAAGAGATCGACGGGATGAGCTGATCCTGGAAACTCAGGGCGATCCAGGGATTGGCGTTCATGGTCGAGTCGAAAGCGGAAGTGGTGGACAGCAGCCGGTTGTAGACGAGTTTGAACAGGGTCAGGTTATGGTAACTGCGCGGAGAGGATTGGAAATCGTATCCCATGGAAGCTCCCAGCGACAGCATGGTGAAAAATTTGGGCCGTTTGAGCATGTTGGCGCTCAGCCGGGCCGTCGTCCGCGGGGTATTCGGGTCGATGCGGGCGAGAAACCGCGGAGCCAGCAGACGCGGAACACTCAACGAGGCGGTTAGCCCGAATTCATAGGAATTAATTCGGGTGGCATTGGCTTCCGCGCTTTTGTTGCCGGTTTGCCATTCGTAATTTCCGTTGAGGTGGATACCCAGTACCTCTCCGCCGTGGAACAGGTTTTTGTGCTGAATCCCGAAAGTCAGTCCCGGGCCGATAAAACTGTTGGATTTGGTGGAGAAATCGGCTTCGAACTGGGCCTCCATCGGGGCGTCGAACGCGGCCGAAATCAGCATGTCGAGCGAATCGCCTGCATGGAGTGAATCCAGCGGCGGAACACTCAGATTGACATAACGAAAAATATCCAGTCGGGTCAGGTTGTTCAGCGTGGCATTGATCGAATCCACCCGGGCGGGCTCGCCGGGGGTGATTTGCAGACTGTGGGTCAGTAGTCGCGGACGTATCTTCAAGAGCTTCTGATAGGTGATTTTTACGCCTCGGTATTCGAGCGAGTCGGTCTCCCCGCCCAGCGGATTGAACAGCGAGATCTTCACCTCTCCAACCCGATAGGCCTGGCGGGCGGCAGGTGGAACCCCCTGTCCGAGGACCATGCGCAGGTCGACTTTGTAGGGTTGTCGGGTGGTGTCGGCCAGGTATTCGAGGTATTCGGGGCGGAAATAGTAGTAGCTGGCGTTGCGCAGATGATTGGCGATGCGGATACGCTCCTGGGTCAGGGTGTCGATGTCGTACCGGGAGCCGACATGCAGTAGCGAACTGCTTTTCAGACTGTCGATCGCCCGGGTGACGGCACAAACCGGTTCGGGATAGGCAATGGAGTCGTAGCTCCAGGGTGATGCCACCTGAACATCGTAACGAATACGGGCCTTCTTGGGGTTTTTCTGGTCGAGCAGTTCGTATGTGGCACTGGAACCGAAATAGCCGTTGTTGTCCAGTATGTCGCGGACCATTTTGGTGCGTACGTCGGGTTTGACGTCGGAGATCAGTACCGGTTTTTTGGCCAGCCGCTTGTAAAGCCAGTGTTTGAGCCCTTTCTCCTTGTCGGTATAAAAGGCGTTGTAGGCCCACAGCCCGATCGGAAAGGGCGTACGGATATAGGGACTGTACAAGGGGTTGTTGGGTTTAACCGACAGGGTTTGTTCGACTTCGGAGACTACGTCGTCCGGAATCTCCCGGGTCGTATCCGCAGCGGCCTTGATCTCCATCTTCTCCACCCCGGTATACAATACCTGATCCGAGGCCAGCCGTTTGGTGGTCGAACAGCCTGCGACGGTGAGTACGCAGAGTATCAGAACGAGGTGACGGAACGGTTTATTCATGGTCGGCGGACGTTTCAGAGGGAGTGGATGATGAAGTTTCAGTCGGATGGGCCGGACGTTCGTTTGGTTTCGTGTTTTTACGCTGGGCCCGTTTTTCTTCGCGTTGTTGTCGTTTCTCCGGGTCGCGGCTCAGGCGGAAAAGATTCCCCAGCCGGTTGAGTTTTTTGCGTACCACGAAACCGACTCCGGTGTCGATCACTTCCCCTTCGAGAATACTTTCCTGGGTGTTGTAACGATATACCTTCAGGGACATGTTGTCGCGTTTGTCGAGCCGGTATTCCAGGGAAATATCATCCACGAAGTTTTCTTTCATGTTCTGGGTCGGATCGGCATCGCTGCTGACACTGCCCCCGATGGTGACCTTCACCCGATCGTTGAACAGGTTTTTGGAGACCCTGTAGGAATAATCGGTATGTTGGCCCGAAGCCGAACCGGGATCGTTGACCGATCGGATGCCGAAGGATACGTCGACATTCTTGAGGTTGTTGCGCGCCCACTGATTCAGCTCTTTCTCGATGAACGAATTGAGCGGGTTGTTGCTGTCGATTTTGGCCGTCGTACCGGGACCCGTATAGGTGTTGTAAATCAACAGGGCCATGGCCTGGGTGGATCGTTGTTCGGGGGCCAGCGACAACAACTGGTTCTGGATGGTGATGTCGCCCGGAGCCGACAGGTCGAAGGTGATGGCGAGATCCTTGAGCGTATTGCGGACGTTGACCGTGATGTCGAACGTCACCTTGCGGGAGTTGTTGTCATCGGTGGTCACGGTAGTCTGGACACTTTCCGTGGCGGTGATGTTGAACGAAGGTTCCGTGATGTCGCCCGTCCATTCGACATAGCTTTTGTTGTCGATCGCGAACACCTTCTGGGAAATGATCGGCGGGTTGTACACCACCGTCCCGCCCGAAAGCACATACCGGCCGGTGAATCGGGAGTCGCCCTGCGGATTCATCGTGTAGGTCAGGCTGCCCTCCCCGATCAGGGCGATGCGGTTGTTGCCGTCTTCGGAAAGGTTGACCGTGGCTTTGACCTGGTCGTCGATATTGACGTTTACCAGCATGTCCAGACCCCAGATCTGTACGGGGGGAACCGAATCGAGTCGGGCCAGCGCCGTCGTGTCGCTGAACGAGATAAACTGGACGATGTGCTGTTCCTGATCGGTCGTTTCCAACGGGGAATCTTGCAGTGTATAGAAAATGTCGGTGCTGTTCCTGAGCCCGATATCTCCCCGTACGACCAAGGCGTTGAGTTTCCCCTGGGCGCGGAGGTCGATGTCGGCGTTGGCTTTGCCGTATACCATGGATTGGCTGTTGCGGGGGGCATGAATGAGCGGAAAATCCGAAGCATGGAGTCGCAGGTCGGCATACAGTTGGGAAAAATCGCTCAGATCGACCGTCCCGTCTAAAGCAAGGGCCTTGTTGCCCGGAGCGGTCAGCCCGAAGGCGTCGAAAGTCACATGGTGGTCGGCCAGGGTGATAGGACGATCGGAGAGTCCGAACGAGGTGCCGATCATGGGAACGGAAAGACTCCCGTCAGCGATTTTCAACGATCCGTCAAAAGAGGGATGTTGAAGCGGCCCGTTTATCCGGACTTTTCCCTGGAGCGATCCGGTCAGTCGTGCGACATCGGCCGGCAGGAAAGGATTCAGGGGTGCCAGCGGGAACGAGGGCAGCCCGAGTTCGAAATGCAGGGAGTCGGCCGGGGCACCGACGTAACTTCCCAGAGCGGTCAGAACGGTTTGGGAGTCGATGTCGAGCCGGGCATCCAGTTTCTTGCGATGCAGGCTGTCGGACAAGAAAGCGAGTTGCAGGCCGATATCGCCCACCCTTTGCCCGTTGTATTGCAGGCTGTCGATATGCAGGAGGCCCTTGGCTGCGACGGTCGTTTGATTTAACCCCAGGGTCAGGTTCGTGGAGAGCATACCCCCTGCGGGAGGCGGAGCAGGCAGTAATTCCAGCACGGAGGCGATGTCGATACCGGCGATATCGAGGTTCACCGCCCCTTCGGGCAGGTGGGGTAATTGTCCCGGTTGGAGGCGCAGGTGTTGTCGGCCGTGTTCCAGGTTCAGATCGGCATACAGTCTCTTGTTGCGGTGCAGGAGGATGTAGTTGTTCGGGTTGGCCGTCCAGCGTTCATACCCGAAAATGGGATTGAGCGGGAAGAGACTGACCCGCAGGGCCGAATCCTGGAGCAGCGTTTCGAGCCCGAACCAGAAACCGATGCTGTCGGCCCGGTCCCGTTGGAAGAAATTGATCCGGGCGGTCTTCCCTTCGATGTCGCCGTAAAGCGCGATCAGCGCCATCCGTTCGAGGTTGCCGGGGCGATTGGCCAGTCGCAGGAAATAGTTGAGCCGTTGTTCTTGGCGTTGCAGGCCGATGTTCAGCGTGTCGAGGATCATGCCGGACATCTGCCATCCGTTGATGACGATCGACCCGTGGAACGGGGCCGTGGAATCGGTGGCGATATCGGCGCTCAGGGTTTCGAAGCCCATCTGTTGGGCATGTAAAATGTTGTACAGAATATTCTGTCGCCCGGCCGAGGCGGTGAACCGGAACGGCGGGAGGGCTTCCTGAATGAGGGCCATGTTCAGGTTCGAGGAGTCGATCTGTTGAGCGATTCGGGCGGAGGTCCGTTGCAGCGAGCCCGGCAGGGAGTCCAGCGGAATGAAGGTTTGGAAACGGGCGAGAAGGTCTCCGGAACGGATGCTGGCGCTGACCTGATGACGGTCGGCCGAGGCGTCCAGCGCGGTTCGTCGGATGGCGTCGGTCAGGAATCCGTGGGTGATGCGAATCGAATCGAACACCACTTCGGCCCGGTAGGCGGCCGAATCGGGACGGGCGAGAAGATCGGTCTCGAAACAAAACGAGCCGTGCAGAGGATCTCGGACGAAATGGAGGGCTTGCAGGTCCAGACACTGAATATTCCCTTGGAGCCGGGCGGTATATTGTTCGGGCGTTAAGGCTCCGTTCAGGGTCAGATCCAGTCGGAGGGCTGAATCGGAACTGTGTAAACGGCCCCGGAGCTGATGCTCGGCTAATAAGGCCTGTACCCCGAGATCGTGGTATCGATATCCGTTGTATTCGAAACGATCGACGGTCAGATCGATATCGGCGCTGGCACCGGTGGCTGTCGGGTCGAAACCCTCCCCTTGGGCCCGGAGTTGCAGAGAGACCTTTCCTAAGGAGTCCTGGGGCAGGAACTCATCCATCGGGAAGTTCAGTGCCGACAGTTCGGCCCGATAGTGGTGGGTGTGCAGGTTGAGTGCTCCGTCCAGGTTCAGGCGGGCCGTGTCGATTTCGAGTTGGAACGAAGGAGCGTAGTTCTGTCCGGCCAGGTCCATTTTCCCCCGCAGGGTCATTTGAGGCGGGAAAGCAATTCGTTGGCGCAGCGTGGTATCGGGCAAAAGGTCTTTGAGAAAATCGATTTGAGCGAAGCGGCCGTACAGGCGCAGGCTGCCTCCGAGACGTCGGGGAGCGGTAATCGATCGCAGTTGTCCGTTGGCGCGCAGGGTAATGTTGCGGGAGAGCTCCAGGGACAGCGTCCGCAGATCGATGCGGTCGAGACGTCCGTCCATTTTTCCGGTGATTTTCATCTTCCGACCCCGTAAGGTATGACGGATGGAGGCATCGGCCGGATACAGCCGCCACAGATCCGCCGTAGTGAGGCTGGCCTCCAGTTCGAGGGAGAGCGGTGTTTCGGGTTGCATGGCAAGAAGGCCCCCTCCGGCCTGAGCCTGTACGGAGAGATAGGATTCGGGGGTCTCCAGCCGGAAATTCTGCAGATGGACAGAGGCGGAGTCCATGCTAAAACGGCCTTGAGTCCGGGTTACTTCCAGCCCCGAACGTTCCCGGAAAGCGAGTGAACGAATGGTTGCGGCCATTTGTTCCCCCCGGTTGAAGATTGAATCGAGTTGAAGGTTCAGGGCGCTGATACGGATATGAGCGGGGTCGAATCCCACTGCAGGTTTCCCGTACAATGTGCCGTAGGTCAGGTTGTTGTCGTTGAGTTCGAGATGCTGGAGGCTGATTGTCCAGGGCGTCGTCGTGTCGGAAAGCGTAT